>JBBQWZ010000009.1:0-128062 GCA_038210135.1 Bryobacterales bacterium | reverse complement strand
AGACCGCCGCGAGCAAGCGGTTCGGCGGTTGCAGGAGCGGTTGTTGTCAGGTCCGCAGACGGTAGCAGTGAAGGTAGACTGAGTTCATTTGCGGGAATTGTCCCGCAACAACGGCATCACCGAAGGCTTGTTGGCGTAGAGCCGACTGATCGCCGTAAGTATCAGAGGGGAATGGTCGGGCTGCCGGGATTCGAACCCGGGACCTCTTGCACCCCAAGCAAGCGCGCTACCAGGCTGCGCTACAGCCCGAATTTCCAATTATAGCGCGGACCTCAACTGGCCTGCAGCATTTTCGCGCACAGGCAGATCCGGGTTGTGCCGCGCGCAGGCCCGGCGTATCATTCATCAATGCGGTCTCAAATGCGTTATCGAGTGCGGTTTCTGATCCGAATGGTTGCGCTTTCGGGCGCTCTTGCTGTCTCCGCTATTTTGTTCGCGGCTCGTTTTGACCTCCAGACGCCTGGCAAGGTGGTGCGCGTCGCCGACCCCCAGATCTCGCCCGACGGCAAGTGGGTGGCGGTGGTCGTCTCCAAAGCGAACTTCGAAGACAACCGCTACGACGGAGCGTTGACGCTCGTCGATCCAGCCACCAAGATCGCCCGAACCCTGACCCGCGACCGTCGCGGAGTCAGCTCGCCGCGCTGGTCTCCCGCAGGCGACCAACTCGCTTTTCTCGCGCAGCCCACGCCCGGTGCCAAGCCGCAGATCTTCGTGATGCCGATGTCCGGCGGCGATGCGTGGCAGGTGACGAAGTCGCCGACCGGCGTCCAGCAGTTCTCCTGGGGGCCCAACGGTTGGCTCGCGTTCGCTGCCGAAGAGGAGCGTCCCAAGAAGACGGGCGATGAGAAATTCAACGACTCGTTCGAAGTGGGCCACAACGACTTCCTCCAGAAAGAGGAACCCATGCAGGTCCACCTGTGGATCGTCAACGCGGATGCGACGCCCGCCCGCCGTCTGACTTCCGGATCCTGGACGCTGCCCATTGTCCTGCCGCCGAGTTCGCCCGCGTCGCCGCCCGTCTGGTCGCCGGACGGAAAGTCGATCGCCATTGTCAAGGTCCTTGACCCCCACACCGGCGACTCGAATAAAGCCTCCATTCAGATCGTCGATGTCGCCACTGGAGCCATGCGCGGGGTCACCGGCCGCACCTCCGACGAATCGCAGCCGATCTTCTCCCCCGACGGTAAGCAGCTGGCCTTCTGGTCGCCGCGCGATAAACAAGGTAAGAACGTCAACGAGATTCACGTCGTCAACGCGACCGGCGGCGATTCCAAATCACTCACTCGCGCGATCGACCGCAACATCGTCCGCGCCCTCTGGATGCCCGACGGCAATACGCTGCTCGTCGGCGGCAACGACCACACCACCACCGGACTGTGGTTGCAGCCTTTGAACGGTCCCGCCAAGAAGGTGTCCGTCGGCAAGACCACGATATCTGGTTCCTTCTGGGTGGACGTCTCTGTCGCGCGCAACGGAGCCATGGCGTTCACCGCCAGCGAACCCACCCGGCCGACCGAATTGTTCTTCATGAGCTCGGCCGATTCCGCGCCCGTGCGCATCACCGACTTCAACCGCGCGATCGCAGAGATGGAACTCGGTCGCACCGAGACCGTCGAGTGGAGCACACCGGACAACTTCCGCGCCGATGGCGTCGTCACCTATCCGCCCGGCTTCCAGGAAGGCCGCAAGTATCCGCTGGTCCTGTATGTCCACGGCGGTCCGCGTTCCGCCTCGAAGGAAACCTTCTCGGCCCGTGCGCAGTTGATGGCCGCAAAAGGCTGGGTGATTTTCGAGCCCAACTACCGCGGCAGCGACAACCTCGGCAACGCCTATCAATCGGCCATCTGGAACGACGCCGGCGCCGGACCCGGCAAGGACGTGATGGCCGGAGTCGAGATGCTGAAGAAGCGCGGCTTCGTGGACGAATCCCGCATGGCCGTCTCCGGCTGGTCGTACGGCGGGTACATGACGACGTGGTTGCTCGGCAATTATCCCAACGTGTGGAAGGCCGCCGTCGCCGGAGCCGCCGTTACCGATATGGTCGATCAATACGCGCTCGGCGACGCCAACATCAAGCGCGGAGCCTCGTTCGGAGGTTCGCCCTATTCGGGAAACCGCATGCAAGCCTACATTGATCAATCCCCGATCACCTACGCGCCAAAGATCAAAGCTCCGACGCTGGTGCTCTCGAATACGGGCGACTATCGCGTCACCGTCACGCAATCCTACAAGCTGTTCCGCGCTTTGCAGGACAACGGGATCCCAACCAAGTTCGTTGCGTATCCGATTGGCGGACACAGCCCGACGGATCCGGTCCGGCAGCGCGACGTGGACCGCCGCTGGATCGCATGGCTCGGCCACTATCTCGACGGCACCGAACCCGCGTCCGGCGCGGCCGATCAGAATTAGCGATTATTTTGGATACTTCGGATCGGCCTTCACCGCGTTCATCTGGGTGACGTGGCGCTCGACGTGTGCGGATAGCCCAAGAATCTGCTGGTAAACGTCCATGCCTCCGCAGCATAGCTTGCCACGCAGATCCTCTTCCGTGGTCGCCACGAACAGGATGGTCTTCGCCCGCCGCTGATCGAATTCCTTGAGGACCGCCTCCGCGGTCTTCCACTGGCCATTCGGAGTCAAAACCGGCGGCGCGGTTACTTTGTTCTGCACCGTGCCCCAACCCTTGAGAACGTTGGCGTCGGTGACACCGGACTTCTTACCGGATTCTGATGCCGTACCCTTTTCGGCGCGATTCATCAGGAAAGGCTCGGCCAGCGTGAGGTGCTCGGCGCACTCGAGGATCGACCATTTTTCGTCCGCCGGTTTGAACTTGAGTTGCGCTGTTGTCAGTCCGTTGAGCGACGCGGCCAAGAGCAGCCGCGTCCTGTAAAGATGCTCCAGAAGCTGCCGCCTATCGGTGTCGGTCAGGGATTCACCACGCGAAAAGGCGCCTGTCAGCGCGACGCTTGCAAGAAGGAAGATGGCTCGTTTCACCGAGCCAGTATGGGCGCGCAGTGGCTCTAAAAGAAGATCCGATTTTTGTCCCGCTAGAGATCCACTTGGAAACGGCCTTGCGACTTTGAACGGATGCCGCCGTTTTCATAGGAGCCGAAGGACTTGTGCCGTACGCGATAATCGACGGATGCGGTTGTTGTGTTTGCTGTTGGTTTCGATCGTCGCGTTCGCGCAGGATACGGTGATCGTGGGGGCTCGCCTCGCCGACGGAACCGGAGCACCCTTGCGCTCCGCCAGTGTACGCATTCACGAGGGCGTGATTACCGAGATCGGCGACTTCGAGACCAAGCCAAGCGACCGGGTGGTCGATGCCAAAGGCCTGATCCTCGCTCCCGGATTTATCGATCCGCACAATCATTCCGATCGCGGGTTAGCGAACGATCCGGACGCGGTCTCGCAAGTTTCGCAGGGCATCACCACCGTGCTGCTCGGACAGGATGGCGGATCCGCGCTGCCGATCGGGGAGTGGATGAAAGGTCACCGTGACCATCCTTCGGCGTTGAACGTTGCGACCATGGCCGGACACGCCACGCTTCGGACGCAAGTGATGGGCAAGGACTACAAACGTTTCGCCAAGCCGGAAGAGGTCACGGCGATGGCGATTCTTCTGGAACAGGCGATGAAGGATGGGGCTTACGGGCTGTCGTCCGGTCTCGAGTATGAAGTGGGCAGCTACTCCAATACGGAAGAGATGATCGAGCTTGCCAAGACGGCCGCGAGGTTCAAGGGGTTCTACATTTCGCACATGCGCGACGAGGCGGACTTGACGCTCGAATCGACGCGCGAATTGATCCGGATCAGCCAGGAAGCCAAGTTGCCAGCGCAAATCTCCCACGTGAAATTAGGCAGCGTGGCGGTTTGGGGGAAGACGCCGGAGCTTTTGAAGATGGTGGAAGACGCGCGCAAGCGTGGTCTCGATATTACCGCCGACTGCTATCCCTACGACGCCTGGTCCTCGACCATTACGGTGCTGGTGCCGGACAAACAATACGACAATCCGAAGTCGGTCGCGAAAGCGCTCGCGGACGCGGGCGGCCCCGAGAACGTCACGATTACCAGTTGCAAGGCGCATCCTGATTACGAATTCCAGAACATCGCGCAGATTGCGGAGAAGACCAAGCGCAGTGCGGTGGACGTCTTTATTCAGATCGTGAAGGATGGCGGCGCGGGCGTTGTTGGCAAAACGATGAAGGAAGACGACGTCCGCATTCTCTACAAGCAGCCGTGGGTGATGGTGTGTAGCGATGGCGGCATCGGCATGCGGCATCCCCGCGGGGCAGGGACATATCCGCGCGTTCTCGGGCGCTTCGTCCGCGAGCAGGGAGTCCTGACCATCGAGCAAGCCGTGAATAAGATGACGTCGATGCCCGCACAACGCCTGCGCTTGCAGGATCGCGGACTGGTGGCGAAGGGCTACAAGGCTGACTTGGTTCTCTTCAATCCAGTGACGGTGCGGGACAATGCAACGTTTAAAGATCCGCTCACTCTTTCGACCGGAATCGAGAAGGTGTGGGTGAACGGCCAGTTGGTGTGGACAGACGGGAAGGCGACGGGCGCGCATCCTGGCGTGGTCCTGGTGCGGCCCTAGGGAGTCGTGAACAAGGCGATCTGACCGCCAGTGTGCCAGAACACTACGCGATCAGTTGGCCGGAATCTGCCTTCGCGGATATGCGCGAACAATGCGGCCATGGTCTTCGCGGTGTACACCGGGTCGAGCACGGCACCTTCGAGGCGCGCGACCAGTTCCAAGGCGGCGGTCGCCTCCGGCGTCGGCACGCCATAGCCTTCGCCGACGAAGCCGTCGTCGACGTGAATCGCGCGGGGTGTCCATCCGATCTCGAGGAGCTTCGCGGTCCCCGCCGCGATCTCCGCAACGTGCGCCGCGATGGACGCGGACGAGTCGTCGGGGCTTACGCCGACAAGTTTTGTCGATTCCATTCCGTTCGCACGAAGTCCGACTTCAAGCCCCGCCTGCGTTCCGCCGGACGAGGAACAGTGATAAATCCAATTCACGTCGTGCGTCTGCGCCGCCAATTCGCCGGCCGCTTTCACGAAGCCCAAAGCGCCTAGCGGTACCGATGCTCCGAGTGGAATGACGTAGGCCTTCCGCCCTTGCGCGGCAAGCTCGGAGGCGATGCGATCGGCTGTAGGTTGACGCTCTGATCGATCGGCGACACGAATGATTTCGGCGCCATACAGAGCGTCGAGGTACAGCGACGCGGGACGGTCCGGCACGGCCCTGGTTTGATTCAGCACCAGAACGCAGCGAAATCCGAAGCGCGCGCAAAGGGCCGCCGTCGCGCGAGCGTGATTGGATCGGACGCCGCCCATCGTGATGACAGTGTCCGCGCCTTGGGCCCGCGCATCCGCCAGCATGTATTCGATCTTGCGGATTTTGTTGCCGCCAAAACCCGCCCCGGTGTAGTCGTCTCGCTTGATGAGAATTTCGGGACAGCCAGCACCGAGATGCGCGCGAAGACGCGGCATGGCCTCGAGCGGAGTGGGGTAGAAGCCGGCTTCGAGGCGCGGAAACGAGATGGTCATTCTATTTCTCGCGGAACACGATTTCGCCGCCCAGCACCGTCATAGTGACGTGGCTTTTCAGGATCTCCGCCGGCGGAATCTCCATGATGTTTTGCGACAACATCACGAAATCCGCGAATTTGCCGACAGTCAGCGTACCTTTTTTCGCTTCTTCAAACGCCGCGTACGCACCAACGCGTGTGAAGCTTGCCAGCGTATCGTCGCGAGTCAGCTTTTCTTCCGGACGCCATCCACCGGGCGGATTTCCGGAATGATCCTGACGCGTTACCGAAGCATAAAAGCCCCACAGCGGATTCGGACTCTCGACCGGAAAGTCCGAGCCGTTCGCCATCGGAATGCCCATGTTGAGAAATCGCCTCCACGCATAAGAGCCCACCACGCGATCGGCTCCCAGCCGCTTTTCCGCCCACCGCATGTCGCTGGTTGCGTGCGTCGCCTGGACGCTGGCGATCACGGAATTATCGACGAATTTCTTGAAATCTGGCAGCGAAATTACTTGCGCATGCTCGACCCGGAAGCGCCTGTCATTCTTCCCGCCGAGCGCCTTCGCGTACGCGTCGAGCGTCGTCCGATTCGCCCGGTCTCCGATCGCGTGGGTGGCGACCTGAAAACCTTTCTCGACGGCCGCCTTCGCAACCCGTTCCACATCCGCCTCGGAAAGTATCAGCAGGCCGTTGTTCCCGGGCTCGTCGGAATACGGCTGCCAAAACGCAGCGCCGCCGGATCCCATGGCGCCGTCGGAAACCAGCTTGATGCAGCGCACGGTTAGCAGATCGCCGATCTCTGGGCCTTTCTTCAAGTAGTCCCGCCAAAGCGCGCCCTCCCCGCCGATCATGGCGTACACGCGGACCGGCAGTTTCTTCTCGGCAATCAATTCCCGATACGCCTGGAGCGCTTGCGCGCTGATTCCCGCATCGTGAACCCCCGTGAGACCCAACCGCGAGCATTCGGCGGCGGCGCGGTCGAGATGACGTTTCGTATCGGCGAGGCTGACCGGCGGAATTTTCAGCCGGATGAGTCCTTGTGCGCGATCGACAAAAACGCCGGCCGGATTGCCCTTGGCGTCGCGAATGATCTTGCCGCCCGGAGGATCGGGCGTCGCCGCTGTTACCCCGGCGAGTTCGATCGCCTTGCGGTTGGCCCAGCCGGCGTGACCGTCCACGCGAGTGAGATAAACGGGGTGATTCGGAGCCGCTTCGGTCAGCGCGGCAGACGTCGGCAGCACTTTCCCCCAATTCGTATCATCCCAGGCGCGTCCGCGAATCCAGGTGCCCGCCGGGAGCATCGCCGCTTTTTTCTTCACGATGGCGGCGATCTCGGCGATGGTCTTGACCTCGCGCAAATCAAATGTGTCGAGGATGTCGCCGAGGTTTTCCATGTGGCCGTGTGAATCGATCAGGCCGGGCAGAATCGCCGCGCCCTTCGCGTCGATCTTTTTGGTTTTGGGGCCGGCGGTGGTGGTGAGCTGATCGCCAATTTCAATGATCTTGCCATCGCGAATCGCCATCGCCCTCGCATGCGGTTTCGCCGGATCCGCCGTGTAAATCCGGGCGTTTTCGACGATCATATCGGGCTGCTGCGAGAACGCCGGGGCGGCGCCCCCCACGCACGCCAAAAGCGCAAATACTACAATGAAAAACATGGACGACAGTATGGCACACCCGGGCACATCCGCCTGGGAATTGCCGGCGTGGAAGAACATCGGGAGCCATATTGCCGCGGCCGCTGTCGCGATTTTATTCCTGACCGCGGGGGTTTGGAAAATCACGGATCCATTCACCTGGCGGACCATGGCCGAGCAACTGCTGGTCCCGGTCGCCTTCAGCCTGCCGCTGACGTTAGCGTTAGCCGTCTCCGAAACCTTCGCTGGAGTGCTCGTCCTGGTCCCTCGCTTCCGCCGCTGGGGCGCGTGGCTGGTCGGCTTGCTGCTGGTTGTTTTTATGATTTACGTCGGATGGAACTATTCGGCGCTTCTCGGAAAAGAGTGCAGCTGTTTCCCGTGGGTGAAACGTACAGTCGGTCCTGGCTTCTTCTACGGAGACGCGGTGATGCTTGCGCTGGCGGGTCTTGCCGGCTGGTGGGCGCGTCCGTCCGAGGGCACGAGGAGCGCGGCCGTCGTGCTCGGCGCGGTTGTCGTGTTTATGGGGGTTTCCTTCGGAGTCGCGGCCACGCATCAATCCGGTATCAAGGCTCCGAATCAGATTACGGTCGATGGGCAGCCGTATTCGCTCGAGCACGGCCTGATCTTTTTGTACTTCTACGATCCGCAGTGCTCGCATTGCGAGGCTGCCGCGAAGACGATGTCCAAGTTCAATTGGAAAGACACGGTCCGCATTGGCATTCCGACTCGAATGCCAAATTTTGCAGAATCGTTCCTCGCCGACACAAAGTTCAACGCCAAGACTTCGCTCGATTTCGAAGTGCTGAAGAAAACGTTCCCGTTCGGCGATCCGCCATACGGCGTGGTGCTGCAGAATGGCCGTTCGAACGGCCTGATTAGCCAGTTCGACGCAGACGAGCCCGCGGCTACTTTGCGTAAGCTGGGCGCGATCGAATAACTCATCGAGAGTTCGCGCGCTGAAGCTCAGCTAATTCGGCGAGATCCAGTCGGCCTGTGTAGATCGCCATGCCCAACGCCGCATCGATATCCATCGCAAGCAAAGCTTTGACGTCGGCCATCGTCGTCACTCCGCCCGCCGCTGTGATCTGATTCGTGGTCGTTGCGCGAAGGCGGCGGAACCAATCGAGATCGGTACCTTGCATCATTCCTTCTTTGTCCACATAGGTGCAAAGAAACCCGCCGCAAAAAGGTTCGAGGTCGCGAATAACATCTTCCGCGGTAAGGGCCAGGGATTCGATCCAGCCCTTGATCACGATGCGGCCGCCCTTCGAGTCGAGGGCGATCACGAGGCGCTCTTTTCCGATGGCATCCGAAAGAGACTTCAGAAAGTCCGCGTCGATGCCCGTCTTCGTAAACGCGGAAGTGCCGACGATTACGCGGTGCGCTCCGCATCGAAGCAACGTCTGCGCGCGCTCGACGGAACGGACTCCTCCTCCCGCGCGAATCCGAGCTCGGCTCGCGAGATCCTCGAGAATGGCGTTGTTCTCGCCCTTTCCCATGGCCGCGTCCAAGTCGATCACCTGAATTTCAGGAAACGCGGCGAACTTCTGAAGCATGGCGAGTGGCGCTTCGCCTTCGAGCGCCTTGTCCCGGCCCTGCACCAGTTGGACCACTTTGCCGCCTTGCAAGTCGATGCACGGAACGATCACGGCCGCACCACAATACCGGCGTTCAGGAGATAACGCTTGAGGTCGCCGACGGTGTATTCGCCGTAATGAAAAATCGATGCTGCGAGTGCCGCGTCCGCGCATCCTTCACGGAACGCCGCCTCGAAATCCTCCGGCTTGCCCGCGCCGCCGGATGCGATAACCGGTACGCGCGTGGCTTCAGAAACAGCGCGTGTCAGCGGGCAATCGAAGCCCGTCTTCACGCCGTCGGTGTCCATCGAAGTGAGCAGAATTTCTCCCGCCCCGAGGTGCTCGCCGCGCTGCGCCCATTCCACGGCGTCGATCCCCTCGTCGTGGCGTCCGCCTTTCGTGAAGACGTTCCAACTGGATCCGTTTCGCCGCGCATCGATCGCCAGGACGACGGCTTGCGCGCCGAACTCCTGGCTCAATTCCGTGATCAATTCCGGGCGCCGGACGGCAGCGGTGTTGACGCTGATCTTTTCCGCGCCGGCATGCAGGATGCGGCGCGCGTCGTCCACGCTGCGGATTCCTCCGCCGACAGTGAGCGGAATGAAAACGCGCTTCGCGGTCCGGGCCACGACTTCGACCATGGTGTCTCGATCGTCGCTCGATGCGGTGATATCCAGGAACACCAATTCGTCCGCGCCCTGTTCGTTGTAGCGCTCGGCGAGCTCCACGGGATCGCCGGCATCGCGCAGGTTGACGAAGTTGACGCCTTTGACGACGCGGCCTGCGTTGACGTCGAGGCAGGGGATGATACGGCGCGCCAGCATTCTAGTCGAGCTCCACGAAGTTCCTCACGATGTGTTGACCGGCGACGCTCGATTTCTCCGGATGAAATTGAACTCCGTAGATATTTCCGTGTTCGAGAACGGCGGTGAACGGTTCCGCGTACGTGCACGACGCGGCAGTCGCCGCCACCACCGGCGCGTAATAGCTGTTGGCGAAATAGACGTAAGGACTCTCCGGCAGTCCGCGGAGCAGCTTCGAGTCACGGATTCGGTCGATCGAATTCCAGCCCATGTGCGGAATGCGAAGATTGCCGGTGAACCGCTTTACCGTTCCCGCACAGACGCTCAGCCCGAGTTGATCGGGAGCCTCCTCGCTTCGATCAAAGAGCGCCTGCATGCCGAGGCAAATTCCAAGATAAGGTACTCCATCCGCCAGGCGGCTTTGGAGCGTTGCGCGCAGCCCGAATTCGTCGATCGCGCGCAGCAACTGCCCGAAATGCCCGACGCCGGGAAGCAGAATCTTTTCCGCCTGCGCAAGTTCGGACGCTTCTCGTGTCAGCAGGTACGGCGCGCCGATTTCGTCGAGCGTGTTGCGGACCGACTGCAGGTTGCCAGCTCCGTAATCGAGGATCGTGATCATGCGGATTCGCCGGATCGCTTAGAGCAGGCCCTTGGTTGACGGAAGTTCATTCTTGAGTCGCGCATCCTTCGAGCAGGCGTATTTCATTGAGCGGGCGAAGCATTTGAAGATCGCTTCGATCTTGTGATGATTGGAGCGGCCGTACATGACCTTGATATGAACGTTGGCTCCCGCGTGGTTGACAAAACCATCAAAAAAATCGTGAACGAGTTCAGTTTGCAGGTCCCCGACCAGTCGGACTTTCACCAGATCCTTGTAAACCAAGGCGGGGCGCCCGCCGAGATCGATCGCCGCGACTGCTAGAGTCTCGTCCATCGGCAGCACGAAATATCCAGCGCGATTGATTCCTTTTCGATCTCCAAGAGCGCTCGAGAAAAGCTGGCCAAGTACAATACCGACGTCTTCGACCGTGTGATGCTGATCGACATCGAGATCGCCGTCAGCCTTCAGCGTCAAATCGAATCCGCCGTGCTTGGTGAACAGCTCCAGCATGTGGTCGAAGAAGCGAATCCCGGTCGATATGTCGTACTTGCCCTTACCCTCAATCCGGAGCGTAGCTCGAATGCGCGTTTCCTTGGTGTTGCGTTCAATAGCCGCGCGCCTCAATTCAGAACTCCTTCGATCTCGTTGATTTCCTCAATAATACCGAACGCCTTCTCCTGCTTAAACAGCGCTAGAAGCTCGTCGCGCCGTGAGTGCTCGCGCGCTGCCACGCCGATGAATGGGACGGCGGCGGCGGATCCGCTGCGAGCGTCGTCCACCGTGTCGCCGACGTAAATCAGCTTGGCGCCAGGCTCCTCGGCGGCGATTATGTGCAGGCCGTCGGGAGCCGGTTTCGCATTCTCGACATGCTCCGCGCAAATGATGTGCTTAAACGGAATGCCCTGCGCGGAATGGTTCAGCGTGATGTCGGCTTCATAGCGAAGCCGCCCGGTGAAGATCGCGAGCGTGTATTGCTCGCCGAGGCGCTCCAACAGGCCAGGCTTTGGCAGCCAGACTTCACGAGTGATCAATCCATCGCCGTTCTCGCCTAAGAATAATTCGTTGAATTTGTTGACTACGACGTTGTAGGCGATCTCGGTTCCGAGATCCGCGCAGATTTTCTGCGAGAGCGCCCAGTCGTTATTCCAGCCGCCCTGATTTTTATAGTCCTGAATGCTGGCGCGCGAAATCGTCTGCCCCGTGAAGTGCGCGACCGTCTGCACGATCGCCTCGCGGTAGGACTCTGAAACTTCGACCAGGACTCCATCCATGTCAAAGACGAGAACCGGTTTTACCATATCGATCCCAGCTCCTTTAAGAATCGTTCCGCCTGCTCGCGGGTTCCGCAGGTCACGCGGACGCAGCCCGCGATTTCATAACTGCGATCGCGGACTAGAACGCCGCGGCGGCGGAGTTCGTCGCGCACCGGAATGGCACGGTCCCCCGCTTCGAAGAGAACGAAGTTCGCTTTCGATGGAAAGTGGCGAATTCCCAGTTTGTCAAAGCCGGCGGAAAGCAGGACCCGCGCGCCGACCGCTTGCTCCACGTAATCTCGAACGTATTCGGTATCGCGAATGGCGGCTCGCGCCGCGAGCGCAGCCAGCGTGTTTACGCTGTAGGGCGATTGCGCCTTGTGCATCCAGCGGATATTTGCTGCTTGCGAAAACAGGCAGCCAAAGCGCATCGCCGCCATGCCATACACTTTCGAAAACGTGCGGCTGATGAATAAATTCGGGTGGTGCTTTTGCTTGCCCAGGACGGTGACGCCCGAAAATTCAAAATACGCTTCGTCGATCAGAACCGCGGCGTGAGGTGCGGCTTCAAGAATCTTGTGGATCACTGGAATGGTGGTTCCCGTACCCGTCGGGTTGTTTGGATTCGCGATGAAGATGGCCTTCGTCTCGGGCCGGATCGCAGCCAGGATCTCTTCGAACGGAAAGCCGAGGTCGTTGCCGCGAAAATCGATTTCACGAATCGAAGCGCCTGCGAGTTCCGCGTAAAAGCGATACATTGCGTACGAAGGTCTGAGGACGATGACATCGTCGCCGTCATCCACATAGGTGTTCACCAACACCTGAATGGCTTCGTCGGTCCCGTTGGTGAACAGCATCTCGTCCGGCGGCACTTGGAAGAACGCAGCCAGCTCCGATCTCGCCTCTTCATACTCGGGATAGATCGCAAGTTTTTCGGCGGACAGATTGCTGCGAAGAAATTCGATGACGGCCGGCGAGCAGCCGACGGTGTTTTCGTTGAAGTCGAGACGGAGCTTTCCCGTGCGCCCGCCGGTCGGCGGTACATACGGAGCCATTCTTTCGACTGCCGGACGAGGCGTCAGTTCAGCCACGTTTTCCTCCGCGAATCTCCACCGATCGGGCGTGTGCTTCGAGGCCCTCGGCTCGCGCCAAAGCGGTGATAGCGGGCTCTAGCTTTTTCAATCCCTCGGGCGAAAGATGTTGCACCGAGATCACCTTCACGAAGTCAGCGGCCGAAAGCCCCCCGCGCAGCCGCGCGACTCCGGATGTGGGCAGGACGTGATTCGGGCCGGACGCATAGTCGCCGGCTGCTTCTGGACTCGATGCTCCAAGGAACACGCTGCCCGCATGGCGGATCGAGGGCAGCAGCGACGGATCGTGTAGCGCCAAATGTTCCGGGGCGAATTGGTTCGAGAATTCGACCGCCTGCTCCATCGAGTCCACGACAATGGCGGCGCTATTGCGGTTGATCGCCTCACGCGCAACCGGGGCGGTGGGCAACGTTTCCAGTTGGCGTTCAACTTCCATCGAAACCGCTTCGGCCAGTGCGCGCGAAGTCGTCAGTAAGATGGCCGCCGCGTCGGTGTCGTGCTCGGCTTGCGCCAGCATGTCGGCGGCGATCCAGGCGGGATCCGCGTCCGCGGCGATGATCACAATCTCAGTTGGTCCCGCCACGAAATCGATTCCGACCTCCCCGGCGATCAGTTTCTTGGCCGCGGCGACGTAGATATTTCCCGGTCCGACGATGCGGTCCACCTTGCGGACGGACTCCGTGCCGAACGCCAACGCCGCGATCGCTTGCGCGCCGCCGATGCGACACACATTGGTGACGTTGAAAAGCGCCGCGATTCCGAGGATCTCGGCGCTGGGACGCGGTGAAACGATGCACGTGGTCGCAACCCCGGCGGCCTGCGCCGGAATCACCGTCATCAATGCCGTCGAGGGCAGGGGATAGCGGCCCGCCGGCACGTAAGCGGCCATGGAATCGAGCGGCCGAATGATCTGGCCGAGAGCGCGGCCTCCTGAATAGGCGCCCATCGAATCGCGCGGCAGTTGAGCGACGGCGTATTCGCGAATATTCGCCGACGCGATTTCAACGGCATCGCGAAATTCTCGCGACCAGCCGGCAAGCGCGGCGTTGCACTCCTCGCGCGAGACAACCACCGAGTCGCTGTCGAAGCCATCGAACTTACGGGCGTATTCGAGCAGCGCCGCGTCGCCGCGCTTCCGGACGGCTTCGAGGATCGGAGCGACGACCGCCTCCGCCTCTTCAAGCCGCACTTGCTTACGCGTCAAATACTGGGCGGCGTCCTGAATGTTGATGACTGGTAGCATGATTTACATCACAATCTTGTTCAGCGGGTACTCGACGATCCCCTGCGCGCCGGCTTCTTTGAGGCGCGGCAGAATCTGACGGACTGTCAACTCGTCGAGGATCGTGTTGAGAGCCACCCACTCCGGATCGCTGAGCTGCGAGATAGTCGGGGTCTTCAACGCCGGCAGAATCGCGATGACCGCCGGAAGATCGGTTTTTGCGACGTTCAGCATCAAACCGACCTTGCCGAGCGCGTTGATCGCGCCCTGCAGCAGCATGCGAATATCTTCGAGTTTGCGGCGCTTCCATTCGCTCTTCCACGAATCGGAATTGGCGATCAGCTGCGTGTTGGATTCGAGAACGGTCTCGACGATGCGTAGTTTATTGGCGCGCAGAGACGATCCGGTTTCGGTGACTTCGACGATCGCGTCGGCGAGCTCGGGCGGTTTCACCTCGGTCGCGCCCCAACTGAATTCGACTTTCGCGCTGACACCATTGCGCTCGAGATAGCGCTTCGTCGTCGCGACCAATTCCGTGGCGACGATCTTGCCCTGCAGATCCTTGACGGATTTGATGTCGGATGCCTCCGGCACAGCGAGCACCCAACGGACCTTGCCGAAACTTTGCTTGGCGTAAATCAGGTCGGCGACCGTTTCCACCTGGGCGTTTTGCTCGGCGACCCAGTCGAGGCCGGTGAGTCCCGCGTCGAGGACGCCGTCTTCGACGTAGCGCGCCATTTCCTGAGCGCGAATCAGCATGCATTCAATTTCCGGATCGTCGATTACCGGAAAGTAAGAACGGCTCGACGTCGTAATTTGAAAACCCGCGCGGCGGAATAGATCGACGGTCGCGTTTTCGAGGCTACCTTTTGGAATTCCAAGTTTCAATTTCATTTTATTTATTTCCGTAGACCACTTTCGGATCGTACGCTCGTTCTTCGGTGACCACCCAGTCGCCGTCCTTCAGTGTTCGGAAGAAACAGCTTTGGTAGCCTTCGTGGCAGACTCCCGGGCCAAGCGCCTCGACCTTGACAAGTACGGTGTCCACGTCGCAATCGGTCGAGATTTCTTTGACGACCAGCGTATGGCCAGAGGTTTCCCCTTTGGTCCAAAGCGTGTTGCGGCTGCGGCTGTAGAAGGTCACGTTGCCGGTGGCGATGGTCTTTTGAAATGCTTCTTCATTCATGAATCCGACCATAAGGACGCGGCCGGTCTGGGCGTCCTGTACGACGGCGGGTAGCAGTCCGTCGAATTTCGAATAATCCAAAGGTGTCATTCGTCGAGTGTCCTGTTCTTCGACCGCGAACCCGGCGGCATAAACGCAAAAAGCCCGCCGCTGGTTCGCGGCGGGCTTTTTGGAATCTGATTCCTAAATTCGCGTAGTTAGACGGCCCGCCGCAGCATCGTGTGATGGTGGTGAAAATGATGCTGTGCGGCCGAAATCATCATGAATTCGTAGAATAGCATGCGTAGGCGAAGATTGCCAAGAAACTTCTCTTGATTGCCACTCTCTCTACAGCGGCGGCGCGAACACAATAAGGCTGAGACGTCGAGTGAGCTTTTGTCGATCGCTCTATGCGAGCGCCTGCTCCAGGTCCGCGACAATATCGTCGACCGCCTCGATCCCTACCGACACCCGAATTAAATTATCTTTGATTCCCAATCGCTCGCGCTGTTTCGGCGCCACGTCCCGATGCGACGACATCGCCGGATACAACGTCATGGTGTGGACGTCGCCTAGAGACGTCGCACGAACGATCATCTTGAGGCGGTCCATGAATTCGAAAACTTCGGGCTGCTTCGCGCCCTTCAATTCGAATGACAACATGGCGCCGTGTTGTCCCTTCGGAAACATCCGCGCGATTGTCGCCGCATCTGGATGGGTCGGATCATAGGTTGAATACACGCGGTCGATTCGCGGATGTTTGGCGAGCCATTCGGCAACCCGAACCGCGTTGGCGCATTGGCGTTCGACACGCAGAGCGAGAGTTTTGACGCCGCGCATCGCAAGGTATGCCTCGAACGGTCCGATGATGGCGCCAATCGTTTTCGAGATGGCTTTCATCTGCGGATATTCTTCCGCGGTCGAGATCACCACACCCGCCAGGACGTCCCCGTGGCCACTCAAATATTTAGTCGCGCTATGCACGGAAAAATGCGCGCCGAGGCCCAGCGGCCTAACCAGCAGCGGAGTCGCGAAAGTGTTGTCCACGATCAGCGCTGCCCCATGCCGACGCGCGATCTTGGCAATTTCGTCGATCGCGCCGACCCGAAGCAGGGGATTCGAAATCGTTTCCATTACGATCGCGCCGGGCTTATCGCGTTCGCAGGCGGCTTCGATCGCAGCGAGATCGGTGATGTCGACCAGACTCGACGGAATGCCAAGAGGATCGAGCACGCTGTTCAATAGGTTTATCGTCGCGCCGTAAATCGCACTGGCCGCCAACACGTGCCGCCGACGATCCATCATCGCCGCGAGGATGGCGAGGTGAAGCGCGCTCATACCGGAGGCGCAGCCGATGGCTCCTCCGCCGCCCTCTAGCGTATTGACCAGCTCTTCAAACGCGAGCGTTGTCGGATTGTCGTGGCGCGCATAGGAAGGCCCAGTCTGCTCACCGGCGAAAACGCGATCGAGCTCCGCCATCGTGTCGTACGTGTAACTCGCCGCCGCGAAAATCGGCACGGCGACGGGAGTATACGTGCCGGGTTTTTTGCGGTCTCCTACGTGAACGACTTGTGTTTCGGGTTTCATGCTTGGTGGCTCAAGCCCGTGACCGCGGCTTTACTTCCGCTTCCAACGTATCCCCTCTTTGGTGTCTTCGACGATGATGCCATGCTCGTCGAGTTGGACGCGGATGGCGTCGGCTCGTGGGAAATCCTTCGCTTTGCGCGCCGTGGTTCGTTCCGCGATTAACGCGTCCACTTCCGAATCGGAAAGCCCGCCTTCTTTTGCCGAGGGCCGGAGGACGTCGAAAATCGCGTCAAAATTCGCGACGAATGCCAGGGCCGCCTGCGAATTGGCCGCGAGGAATTCGCCCGAATCCATTGCGGAATTCGCATCCCGCAGATATTCGAAGACCGCGGCCAGACCTTGCGCCGTGTTCAGATCGTCGTCGAGACCATCGGAGAATTCGCGCTCGGCTTGCTCGGTGCGCCGCTCGAAGGCCTCGTTGAGGCCCTCCCCGAATTTGCCTGTCTCCAGCCGAAGCTTGAAGTTGCGCAGCCGCTCGATCGAAGTCGCCGCGGCTTTCAAGCCGTCGAAAGTGAAATTCAACTTCTTCCGGTACGGGACCGAAGCGAGCAAATAACGAATGACTTCCGGCGCGTAATCCATCCCCATCAGGTCGCGCAGCGTGAAGAAATTCCCCGTCGATTTCGACATCTTCTGCATGTCGATCGACAGATGCTCCGCATGCAGCCAGAACCGCACGAATTGCTTGCCGGTGATCGCTTCCGATTGCGCGATCTCATTTTCATGATGCGGAAACGTCAGATCCACGCCGCCCGTGTGAATATCAAGCGTTTCCCCCAAATACTTCATCGCCATCACGGAGCACTCGATGTGCCAGCCCGGGCGGCCCGCGCCGTAGGGAGTGTCCCACGCCGGTTCGCCCGCTTTCTGCGCTTTCCAGAGAACAAAGTCGCGGGCATCCGCTTTGTCGTATTCATCGACGTCCACACGCGCGCCCGCACGGATTCCCGAGAAGTCGTTGTGCGAAAGCTTTCCGTATCCAGGGAACTGCGAAATCCGGTAGTACACGCTGCCATCGCTGATGTAGGTGAAACCTTTTTGATCCAGTTGCTCGACGGCCGTGATCATTTCCGGAATGCAGTCGGTGGCCTTGACGATGGTCTCCGGCTGCTCCAGCCGCAAGGTCGCAATGTCGTCGAGGAAGGCCTTTGTGTACACGCTGGTGTACTCGAAGATGTCTTTGTTCTGGGCCAGCGCGTTCCGGATAATCTTGTCTTCAATGTCGGTGATATTCATCACGTGCTTCAGCTGAAAGCCACGAGCGCGCAGCCATCTGCGCAGAACATCCTGAAACGTGAAGGTCCGCAAATTGCCGATGTGGACGAAGTTGTAAACGGTGGGACCGCACGAATACATGCGCACCACGCCGGGCTCGAGAGTCGTGAAGGGTTCGACACTCTGGGTGAGTGTGTTGTAAAAGCGCAGTGCCATAGGGAGGGTTTTTCTATCGTAGCAATGCGCGGCACAAGGCAGTCAGTCCGCCGCGCGGCGGAGCACAACCTGATGCATTTTGCATGCTCCTAACCTGCTCAATCTAGGTATCGATCGCTCCCGTATTGTCTCAAGGTGGGACAGCACCGTCGCGTGCCCGCAAAGCATTTCTTTTGCGACTTTCGCGGTCTTTTTGCGTCTGATAACACACAGGCCCAGCTCGCAGCGGATGCTAGCATGGTCTTCGGCGCGGACGGTCAAGCAGTCGACGTCATCAAATGAGGATCCTCCAACTCACGGCCGGTGCGGCCAACATGTTCTGCGGTTCCTGCCTTCGCGATAACGCGCTGGCGACGGAACTGCTTCGCATGGGCCACGACGTCACGCTGCTTCCGCTGTACACGCCGACGCGGACCGACGAAGAGAATGTCTCGATGGACCGCGTTTTTTTCGGCGGCATTAGCGTCTATCTGCAGCAGCACTCGGCGTTGTTTCGCCATACCCCGTGGATCGTTGACCGCCTTTGGGACTCGAAATACGCGCTCAAAAGAGCCGCGCAATCGGCCATTCCCGTGAATCCGAAGTTTCTCGGCGAAATGACGGTTTCGATGTTGAAGGGCGAAGACGGAAATCTGCGGAAGGAACTCCACAAGCTGATCGATTGGTTGGCGCAGGAATCGCGGCCGGATGTCATCCACCTGCCGTATTCACTGGTCATTTCGCTCGCCAAACCTCTACGGGAGGCCTTGAACCGGCCCATTTGCTGCAGTCTCCAGGGCGAGGATATTTTCATCGACGGCTTGCCCGAGCCGTACCGTTCCGAGAGCATCAACCTGATTCGCGAGAACGTGCAATACGTCGACCGGTTTCTCGCGGTCAGCGATTACTACGCCCAGCGAATGATCCGCTACATCGACGTGCCGGCAGAAATGATGCACGTCATGCCGCTCGGAATCCATTTCGACGGCTACCCGGAATCGTATCGGAAGATCCGCAAAGACGGACCGGTGCGGATCGGCTTTCTCACGCGCGTTGCGCCGGAGAAAGGCCTGCACCTGCTCTGCGAGGCATACCGGCGGTTGCGCGCCGAGAAGAACATTCCGGCTACCCGGCTAGACGTAGCCGGTTATCTCGCGCCGGAGCATCAGCCGTACCTGGACGGCATCGAGCGCCAGATGGGTGAGTGGGGTTTCGGCGACGAATTCACCTATCACGGCGCGTTGGATCGCGACGCGAAGATCGAATTTCTAGAAGGCCTGGACTTGATGTCGATCCCGGCCATTTACGACGATCCCAAGGGTCTCTCTCTGCTCGAGGCGATGGCGGCCGGGACCCCTGTGCTCGCGCCGCGGCGAGGTACCTACACAGAAATCGTGGAACGGACGCAGGGCGGTCCGCTGCTTGAGTTCGGGAGCGAGAGCGTCAGCATCGAACATCTTTCAGAAACCCTCATCGAATTGGTTCGGGATCCGGCGCGGCGGGAGGCCCTCGGCCGTAAGGCGTTCGATGCCGTTCGGCGTGAATACGGCGCGCGGCGGATGGCGGAGAAAGCCGCCGAAGTGTATTCGTCGCTGGCCGACCCAGCGGGCAAAATCGTGCATGCGGCTCCGTTGGTTTAGCTTGGGTCTCGTAGAATAAGCACTTGCTCAAAGCCAATCGAGTTTCAAAACATTACGACACGCCGGCGGGTCCGTTGCCGATTCTGCGCGACGTCACTCTGTCGCTCGATGCGGGCGACGCGGTATCGATCATCGGGCCGTCCGGCACGGGAAAGAGCACGCTGCTCTACGTTTTCGGCGCGCTCGAACCGCCTTCATCCGGTGAGGTGACGCTCGACGGAGAGAACCCGTATACGCTCTCCGACAAAGCCCTGTCGGCGTTTCGCAATCGCAAAGTAGGTTTCGTTTTTCAGGATCACTGCCTGCTGCCCCAACTGACGGTTCTCGAAAACGTACTGGTGCCGACCATCGTGTCGGAGGACAAGTCCAATTCGGCGAAGAGGGCGAAGCAGTTGATCGACGCCGTCGGCCTCTCGCACCGGCTGGAGCACAGGCCCGCCGAACTGTCCGGCGGCGAGAAGCAGCGCGTGGCAATGGCCAGGGCTCTCATCTGCTCGCCGAAGTTGATGCTGTGCGACGAACCGACCGGCAACCTTGATCGAAGTTCCGCCGAATCCGTCGGCGATTTACTGTTGCGCTTGAACGCGGAGCAGAAAACAATTCTGATCGTCGTCACACACAGCCTCGAGCTTGCCTCGCGATTTCCAAAGAAGTTTGAGTTGAAAGACCAGAATCTTCACGCGATATAAGGTATGAGACTCTCCGGTATTGCGGAGACCGCCTCTACGTCGATGGCGTCCAGAGCGCGCGATCTTTTTATCAGACGGCCTTCGAGTGGAATCTTTGGCCGATCAGGGCGGAATTGCTGACGTTTTAGCGCACGAAGAATTTTCGTTTGTCGCCTTCGGGCTCAATCGCAACGTCGAAGAACCCAATCATCATTTCTTCCCAGCTCTGCTCGCCCCAGTGGACTTCGACCGAAGCATCCGGATTTCGCGGGTTGTTCTTTGAATTGTCGAACCACCCGGTCCAGCGAAGACGCGTGCCTTTCTTCAGAAGCACCGGCGTTTTGAACCGGTAGGTGAGTTGCCAGGCGAAATCGAACGGCTTGACGCGCAGCAGCGTATCGACGTGACCCTCGGGCGCGACGATCGCGTATTCAAAGGCGGCTCCGCGCAGATGCATATGAGGAAACAGGCTGACCAACAGCGCGTCTCCAGGAAGCGTGCCGCTGACGGAGGTGCGATAGGAAGCGTCCCCCGGCGGAATGGTCAGGTCGTCGCGGCCCATTTGCAGCGTAATCAACTGCATTTTCGGCTTTTCGGCTGAAACGACCAGCCCGATTTCGGTCTGGTCCGTCGCATTCACATCGAGCGCCGTGTAATGGAGCTGAAGTACGAGATCGGCGCCCGCGGGAATTTTCTTCGCCATTCCATTTGGAAACACAGACGCCGCGGAACCCGGCGTATAAACCGCAAGAATGTCTTCCTGTGTCTCGCGGGCTTTCCTGATTGCGTCTCGATCCGCGGCTGGAGGCGAATACATTTCTCCCGGCTTCACGTCGCGGAGCCAGCGCGAACCCGCGGGCCGCACGAACACGACGGCGTGATGCACGGTTTTGTAGTTGCTCGGCCGGACTTCCACCTGGGTGATCCAGCGATCATAGGTGAAGTTCGAAGGCAGGATTATGTACTGATAGTCGATCGTCTTCTTCGCCGGAATCGCAAATGCCTTCGGCATGCCGATCACAATATCGGGCGACGTATTCCAGCCCTCCGTTCGACGCGCGGGCTTCGGCGTCTCTTTTTTCGAGCCTTCCGGCGCGCCGGCTTCGACCCACGCGTCGATCGTTACTTTTTCATCCGGCGACAGGCTCGGATTATTGGTGAAGCCGCCGTGCGTCGCTTCCGAAAATGCCGGATCCACGAACCAGGGCGGCATCTTCTTCAGCTTTACGGCCTCGCGAATGGCTGAAGCCCAGGGTCTGGTTTGCGCGAACGTCACCAGCGGCATGGGTCCGATTTGGCCTGGCCGGTGGCAGTTCTGACACCGCCGCTGGAGGATGGGAAAAACATTACGGTTGAACGTAGGCGGATCCGCCGCGCGCGCCGACAAATTCAGAATCGCGACCACTGCGGAGAATGCGAAAAACTTGGCGGCCCGAATCACTGTTGTACGACGATACCGTACTCGCTCTGCGTTACCAAAATGCGCAAGCTCAGCCTCGGTCGAAGTTCCCGCGCCGCGTTACACTAACCTCTTGCCTACCACCTACGATGCCATCATTATCGGGGGCGGCCACAACGGTCTCGTCACTGCCGCCTACCTGGCGCGTGCCAAGCGCCGCGTTTTGGTGCTCGAAGCCCGCGAACTGGTCGGTGGATGCGCGGTCACCGAGGAGATTTGGCCCGGCTACAAGATTTCGACTGCTTCCTATCTGTCGAGTCTGATGCAGGAAAAGGTAGTCCGCGAGTTGGAGCTGGCGAAGTATGGGTACAAAGTGGACGCCAAGGATCCGGCGTTCTTTTCGCCGTTTCCGGATGGACGCTATCTGTTCATGTGGCAGGATCGGGCGAAAACGCTCGCAGAAATCGGCAAATTTTCGAAGCGCGACGCAGAGGCGTTTCCCCGCTACGAAGATCATCTGGAAAAATTAGCAGTCGTTGTAGAATCCCTGCTGCTGACTACGCCGCCGGCGTTTCCACCTAAGAGTCCCGGCGATTTTATCGAGTATCTCAAGATTGCCGGCCGGACGCGCGGCCTGAATCGCAAAGAGTTGGTTGGGCTGGTGAAGATCTTCACGCAGTCGGCAGCCGATTTCCTGAACGAGTGGTTTGAAAGCGAAGAGGTGATTGTCACTCTCGCCACCGATGGCGTGATCGGAGCAAACGGCGGACCGAAATCCGCGGGAACGGCTTACATTTTACTGCACCATTGCATGGGCGGCATTGACGGCCATCGCGGCTTGTGGGGATTCGTGCGCGGAGGAATGGGCGCGGTCTCGAACGCGATTGCCGATTCCGCGCGAGCGCATGGAGCGGAGATTCGCGTGAATGCGCGCGTGGCGAAAATCCTGTCGAAAGACGGGCGGGCTCGAGGCGTGGTGCTCGAGAACGGCGACACGCTGGAGGCGAAGACCGTCGCGTCGAACTTGGATCCAATCCAGACGTTCCTGCGGCTGACGGATACCGATCAGCTTCCGCCGGATTTCGTCGAAGGGATGAGGAAGTTCCGCTCCGAAGGCACGTCGTGCAAAATCAACCTGGCGCTGAACGGCTTGCCGGAATTCAAGTGCCTGCCTGGATCTCCAGCCCCGCATCACAAGGCGACCATGCACGTGTGTCCGAATATCGATTACGTGGAGCGCGCCTGGGATGACGCGAAGTACGGCAAGCCCTCCGAAAAGCCGCTGCTCGAGATGACCATTCCGACCATGTACGACCCAAGCCTGGCACCGGCCGGGAAACACGTCATGGGCATTTTTCTGCAGTACGCTCCCTATACTCTGCGCGGCACGACGTGGGACGTGGAGCGCGAGCCTTTCGGCGACCGCGTGCTAGACATCATCGCCGAGTACGCGCCGAACATCAAAGACATCGTGGAGCACCGCCAGATTTTGACGCCCCTCGATCTGGAGCGGCGTTTCGGAATCACCGGCGGAAACATTTTCCACGGAGAAATGAGTATCGACCAGATGTTCGTTTTGCGCCCGTTGGCCGGCTGGGCGAATTACCGGACTCCGATCAAGGGCCTATATTTATGCGGCTCGGGAGCCCATCCCGGTGGCGGTGTGATGGGGGCTCCCGGTCACAACGCGGCGCGGGAAATGTTGAAGGATTTGTAGTTTCTATAATTCGGCGGGGCCATCCAGGCTGCGCCACAGATACCAGCTTGCGACGGACGCATGCGGACGCCAGGGTTCCGCGAGCCGGACCATCTCATCGGGCTTCGGCAGCGCTTCGAGCTCGAAGACGTTTTTCATCGCGGCGCGGACACCCAGGTCGCCGGTCGGAAGCACGTCCGGGCGGCGGAGAGCGAAGATCTGGAACATGTGCACGGTCCAGACTCCAACGCCTTTTACCTGGGTCAGGACCTCGACGACTTGTTCATCGCTCATGGATTTCAGTGCGGCGAATTCGATCTGGCCAGAGCGCGTCCGGCGCGCCAGATCGCGGACGTATTCGGCTTTTTGTTTCGAAAGTCCGATTGACCGCATTTTCTCGGGCGGCAGATTGAGAACGCGCTCCGGCGTCACTTCGCCGGCAGCGGCTTCAAAGCGCCCATAGATAGTGGAAGCGGCTTTCCCGCTCAATTGCTGAAATACGATCGAGCGGACCAAGGTGGCGAATTCCGGGGGCCGGTATTGGATTTTGCAGGGCCCGACGGACTCGATTACGCCCCGCATGCGGTCGCATTTCGTCTTCAAGTGCTCAACGGCCTTTTTCAATATCGCCTCCCGCGGCCGCCAGAGCGCAAAAGCCACACGCCAAACTTGGTTGCAACCTTGCGTCCGCCAGCGAGCGTCTACCATGGTAACCATGCGTTCGTTTGCCGGAATTGCTCTTGTCGCTTTCGCTCTCCCCGTCCTCGCCCAGGAAGACTCCGTGATCAAGGTGGACGTCAACCTCGTCAACCTTCTTTTCACCGTGAAGAATAAGGGTGGGGGGCTGGTTTCGAATCTGGAGAAGGACGCCTTCCAGGTCTTTGAAAATGGTCAAAAACAGACCATCAAGACGTTCCTGCGGGAAACCGACGTGCCCTTGACGATCGGCCTTTTGGTGGACGTCAGCAAGAGCCAGGAGAGTCTAATCGGCATCGAGCGGTCGGCCGCAACGCAGTTTTTTGAGAAGGTGCTGCGCAAAAAAGACGTCGCTTTTTTGATCACGTTTGGGTCCGAAGCCGAGTTGCTCCAGGACACGACGAGTTCGCCGAAATTGCTGCGCCAGGGCTTGGACCAGATGCGACTTTCGGTTCCGGTGGGTGGTCTTCATCCCGGTCCGGTTCCGACCGCTTCGCAGATGCGCGGAACGATCATGTACGACGCGGTTTACCTGGCGGCTAACGAGAAACTAAAGAGCGAAGTGGGCCGCAAGGTGATCGTGCTGATTACGGATGGTGGCGACCAGGGAAGCCGATACAAAATCCAGGAAGCGATCGAAGCGTCGCAGAAGGCGGACACGATCGTCTACAGCATTTACTACGCCGATCCGCGTTATCAGTCGATGTTTGGATCGGGCGAAGGGAACCTGAAGAAGATGTCCGACGAGACTGGTGGACGCGTGTTCCATGTGGACCGCAAGCACACCCTCGACGATTGCTTCCGCGAGTTGCAGGAAGAAATGCGGAGCCAGTATTCGATCGCCTACACGCCTACGAATCCGAACCGCGACGGCTCGTTTCGCAAGATCGAGATCAAGACGAACGAGAAAGATTACAAGGTTCAGACGCGCAAGGGTTATTACGCGATGGCCGACGACGGCCGCTAGTCTTTCGCAGTCGCCGGCGCGCGTCTTCTACTGCACCGGTACCAGCACGGAATTTGAGGACTTTCCGTTCACCTTAAACGTAAGGCTGGAAGACCCTGAGGCAGCGCTCGACGGAATGACGATCTTCGTTAGCGTGGTCCCCGCCATATCCGAGGCAGCTTGCGAAGCCGTAACCGTGAGTTTCTGATCGCCGAGCGTCGCTTCGACCAAATCCACCACCTTGTAAGTAATGGCTCCGGGAATCGTGAAGCCGTCGATGACCGCACGGTCATACGGGCCGAAGCCGGTACCGAAGACGTCGATGGTTTCGCCCTTCGTCGCAGGACTGTCCTGATTGACGAGCGAGCCGTCCGCGTGGGTGGCGACCACGAATTGCGAACCGCCTACCGTCGTCGTAAACAAGCCCGGCGCATTGCGGACCACCTTGAAGTCGCCCGAGACATTCTGCCCATTCCACTGCACGTTCATCGTGTAGGTACCCTCAGCCAGATCGGACGGAATGATTCCGTTGATTTGCGTCGGCGATACGAAAAGCAGGGAGACAATACGGTCGCCCGGTTTGATCACTACGGCGGCCCCTCCAATGGTCTGGCTCAGGGGATTCGATTGGCCCACCTGGAATTCGCCGGCCAGGTTGTCGCCGTAGATCGCGAAGACCGAGTTCGCCGCGAGGCCAGTTTCGGGAGTATCTCCAGCGGCGTTCTTGATGCCGGCGGACGGAATGAAAGCGACCTTGTCGAAGTACGCGATCGCCGATTCACCAGCGAGCATGGTCAGCGTCCCGGTCGGCAAGGTACCGGTGATGTCGCCATCGAAACGGCGGAACTTAAAGCCGCGGCTGGCCGTCGCGACGACATTGAGGACCGAACCTGAAGGATAGAAGTTGTCAGCCGAGGCCGGAGTCACCTGGAACGTAGCGGACCCGGCAGGATCCGCGATCAGTGACAAGCGGAAACTGGTCTGGTAGTTCGCGGACAACACCTGCGTATCCGCATTGAAGGCGATGGACCGGCCCGGACTCGCCGAGTCAGACCAACCGACAAGATCCATGCGCTGCAGGTCGCTTTGCTGAATCTGTGCCGGTGCGACGACGGTCGCCGTCGAGCCCTTCGCGCGATCGAGGACGCACGGCGTCTTGCAAGGCTGGCCATCAACGGTCAAGATCACACCCGCCGGATTCGATTTCAACGTCACCTGCGGCTGGACATCAAAGATGCCCGTAATTGCCCAGTTCGTCGTGGTCGAATCGATGACGATATCCTGGTCCGCCGCGCCGCCATTCGACCAGCTGCGGAAGGTGTATTGGCGTCCGTTATAGATCTGTGTCGCGGGCGCAGTCAAGTGGTGCTTCGAACCAGCCGCCCAGACGAAATTGTAACTGCCCCAGTTGTCGCGGCCGTCCACTGAGACCTTCATTCCCGGTGGCGTCGTGACGACGCTGGCCTTTGCGCCGGGCACAAATTTTGCGACGACAATGTCCTTGGTCGAAGTGTTCGAATCCGACGTATAGGTGCCGTTGGCACTCACGCCGTTGGTGAAGCTATCGAACACCCAGAGTTTGCCCTTTTTGTCGTATTGCGGGCTTGCCGCACCGATTGTGTGCGCGGAGCCGGGATAGAAATCGAATTCGCCGTAGCAGAGGGGCGCCATTGTGGCCGGCGCATTTGGCGGCAACCGGTTGAAATCCGGGTCGCAAACGGACTGAACGGCGAAATTGTAGGGCAGCGTAATGTCGATAATGCCGATCCCGGAGGTCGGCACCGGAGTGCGGTCCACCAGGACCTGAAGGCCGAACGGGTCGGTCACGAACTTGACGCGCTTACCTTGGGCGAAGATGGCGTTGAACACGTCCGGTCCGCCGTGGTTGAACTGCGTGAGGTACGGCGCCGGAGTGCTGCCATTCACGGACCAGCCAACGAACACCCAGCCCGGATACGGGTAAGCATTCAAGGTCAGCGGTCCCACGGGGACAAACAGGTCGGCATTCGCGCCGTAACAGCTGCCGTTCAGGTAGACCAAGCCGGATCGCGGAGCATCCTGAGGCGGATCCCCTGGCGCGCCGCCGCAGTTTGGCTGGGCCGTCGGAGAGGTCGAGAAACGAAGAAACAGCTTGTAGGACGGCGTCAGCGTGGCCTTGAACTGTGTAATGGTCCCGTCCGCCGTGATGACCTGCGTCGTCGAACTGTTGGTCAACAGAAAGCCCTTATTATCCTGCCAGCCACCAAACAACCACTGGATGTTGCCATCCAGGCTCAGCTGGTAGGTCGCCGTGCCGTCCGCCAGTTGAAACAGGGGGAATTCGAGCGTGTGCTTGCTGCCCTTTGGCCACAGAAAGACTTGCGCGCTGGTGTAGACCTGCCCATCGACATAAAAGCGCGCGCCTTGCGGCTCCGTAAGGATTCGTATGCTTGAAATCGGCTGGGTTTGGGCCCAAACGGACCCGATGATGAAAAATAGTCCCAATGATAACTTGTTGATTCGATTCATTTGACGGCTCTCGTATGGAACTTGGCGCACTCCAGTTCTAGGCTAGTATCGGCAAGCTTACGCGAGACCTTTAGGTTGACTTGCGACCGATTTCGGGGGGACGATGAACTAGAGGGCGAGCAGCATGCGATTGTTTTCATGGCTTTTGGCCGGATTTCTGGCGGTTTCGGTCGCTGCCTACGCCGCGAACGAAAAGAAACCGGCTGTTGGGCGGAATGGCAACGACGACGTGGATCTGGCTGGCACCGTGTTTGCCGACAAAGATGTCGTCCAGCAAATGCTCGGGCTCGATCCGGGCCGCGAGATCGTGATCGTCGAGATCAAGGTGTCGCCCCGAACCGACAAGCCGCTCCAGATGTCGCCAGACGATTTCACTCTGCTCTCTCACAAGGACGGCCAGCGCTCTTCGGCGTTCTCCCCATCGCAACTCGCTGGGAAGGACGCCTTAGTCATTAAAGAAGGCCGCAGCGCGACCGCGGGCATGTATGGCGACCGCAACGGCCCCACCTGGAGCGGCCCCGGAATCGGTACCCGCCGCATTGGAAAGCAGCCGGAAGGCAAGGCCCAGATCGGGGGCGCCGACAAAAGCGGCAGCGATCCCAAGGCCGCCACCAACGATAAGGAAAATCCTTTGCTCGAAATCCTGAAAACCAAGGGCCTGCCGGAGAAGGAATCGCTTGAGCCAGTGACCGGATTCCTATACTTCCCAATCGACGGCAAAGTGAAGGGCAAAGAGCTCTCCCTCATCTATAAAGGACCCGCCGGCCGCATCGTGATGGAGTTTATGGATCCGGACGCGGTCAAAAAGAAGAAGTAAACGCAAAAAAGCCGTCCGAGCGCTGCGGGAGCACTGAACGGCTTTTTTAACAAAACTTTACTCGCGGGAATCTCCCGCGCGCGATTACATCTTGATCGAGTTGACAGTGACCGTGTCGCCGTCGAGCTTGCCGTTGATGGTGACCTTATGACCGAGGTGCGGCTTCACTTTATCCATCGACGCGGCGTCGATCTTCAACACCTTGCCGTCCACTACGAACACGGCCGCCGAGCCACCTTCGACGCACTTGCGAACGCAGGCCTGAGACTTCTCGGACGCGTCAGCATGGGCGGCTCCGCACTTGCTGTCGGAGATGGTACCTTTCCACTCTTCAGCGGCTGCGGTAGCAGTGAATGCTGCGAACGATAAAACGGTAGCGAAAAGAAACTTTTTCATGAACCCCTCCCAGGGTGACAGTACGTCGTTGATGAGTATACCAGCTATTCGACTCAGTCATAGTACGGATTACGGCGGCGGACGGATCGTTTCCGCCGGGCTTTATTTTTACGTCAGCAAGTAGCCACGTGGCCTTGCCTCCCCAGATCAGGACTGGAAGCCTTAGCGTCAGCGATGGGACCCGCGCGGAGACCCTGTAACGGTTCAGTTCCGCAGCGCGGCGATAACATCCATGCCAAAGGACGCGTCCACCGACGGCAGTCCTTCGAAAAGTACCATCGTGCTCGCCGGTGGCTGATCCTTGTTCAAATAACTGAATCGAACCGCGCGCATACGCTCGATAATTGACCTTGAGAGCGGGTAGTTGCTCAGCATCACCACGTCGGCGAAAGTCGCCTTCTGGCTTTCGAGCGCCCGGCCGATCCGTTCGAACGCAAGCCGGACGTCCGGTTCGGTGTCCCGGAATCCCATCTGCAGCCCAGTGAGAACCACCCGGTTCGTGGCCACCCGCACCAACTGCGTGTACGCCGGCGATTTCGTACTCTCTTCGGGCGTCGCAAACTCCACCGCACTCGACGGCGCCTTATTCAATTTAGCCACCGCCTCGCATTCGCAGACCGGAGTTCCCGGCAGCCGCTGGCGTTGCACCACCGCGGATTCCGCAGCCGGAAACGCCGCATGGATTCCGGATATCGCCATGGGACTATCGTCCAGGCTGCTCAGCAGACACGTGGCTCGTAACACCGCTAGGCCTTCAGTCATCTTCGCAAGCCGCGCAATCGATGCCCCAACAGATTCGGCCGCGACTCCGGAAACGAACGCCAATCCCTCCGGTGAAACCACCCGCTTTTCGACTGCCGTCGATTCAATCACCACCTGCGCACCTTCGAGTGGAAGTTGCCCGACCTGCACGGTCGTCAACACCGGCAGCGGCGCCTTCTTTTCCGAAAACACTTCGCTGACGATCGTCTGCACGCGGCGTAGGTCGCCGGTTCCCGCCACGAACGCCCGCAGCTTCACGATTTGCGCGCCGCCGTTTTGCCGCATCAGCGACTTGATCGCGTCCCGCGTCTGCGCGGAAAGCAGTCCCTTCGCCGAAAGCGGCGACACGCGAAAGCTAAGGCGTCGGGTCTCCGCCGTGATCGCGCTCGGCGGATCCGCCAGCACGGGAAGCGTCTCCGTATATTCCGGATCGGATTTTTTCTTCTTCTTGCCGGATTGCGGCCACGCCGGAACCAGCAGCGCGAAGCAGAGCAACAGAGGAATCAAGCGTCGCAAATCACGATTCTATCGCAGGTCCCGACGCGCGCACCCGTCGGTCCAGCCTATTCCTTGCGCACCGTCGGATACGTGATCCCCAGTTGCTCCAGGTACGTGTCATACTTCGCCGGATCGTAATACTGCTTGGTCATCCGCGGACGATATTCGTCCATGATCTTCTTGTTCAGCCACAGCGGCGGCTGGTCGTCCGGGCGGAGGAACGTCTTGTATTTCGTCGTCTTCGTCTGCACGTTGTTGAAATAATCCCAGGCCGACTGCACCAGTTCCGGATGCGTCAGGATGTCGAGAATCGTCAAAGCCTGCACCTTCGCTCCCGCCACTACACCCTTGTGCGCAATCGGAGTCGCCATCGAAATCGCATTCGCCCAATTGTGCCCCGGACCCGCCTGGATGTTCGCCGGAAACCGCAAGGTCACCGTCGGCACCACCCAGGAAACGTCGCCGATATCGTCGGATCCGCCACCGGTCGGCTGCACACTGCCCGGTCCTTCGTCTTCCGACGCCACAACCGGCGGACGCATATCGCGAACCTTGGTCGAGAGTCCGCGCGTCGGAACCTTCATCTCTTTTTGAACCGCTTTCGCGAGAGTTTGATCGGCCTCGGTCCACGTAGGCAGCCCGACCCGTTTGATGTTCTCGTGCATCGTCTCCGCGATCGGCTTGCTGAAATGTCCAGGCCAAGCCTCGCCCAGCAGGCGCGACGTGAACGTCGTATCGGTCATCAAAGCCGCACCCTTCGCCATGTTGTCGGCGAGTTTCCAGAGATCCATAATGTGTTCGTAATCGGCCTCGCGCAGGTAGTACCACACCGACGCCGTCGGAGGCACCACGTTCGGCTGATCGCCGCCATTCGTAATTACGTAATGCGAACGCTGGGCCAGTCGCAAATGTTCACGCTTGAAATTCCAGCCGACGTCCATCAGTTCGACCGCATCGAGCGCGCTTCGTCCGCGCCACGGAGCACCCGCCGCATGCGCGCTCTCGCCCTTGAACAAATACTCGACCGATACCAGGCCATTTGAACTCAGACTGCCGCCCCAGGACACGCCAAAGTCCGCCGCCACGTGCGTAAACAGCGCGACGTCGACGTCCTTGAACATACCGGCGCGAATGAAATACGCCTTCGTGCCGACCAGCTCCTCCGCCACGCCGGGCCAGATCCGCAGCGTGCCCTTGAGGTGCTCTCGCTCCATGATCTTCTTCACCGCGATCGCGGCCGCGATGTTCAGCGGAACCCCGGAATTATGGCCTTCCCCATGGCCCGGAGCGCCCTCGATCAGCGCATCGTGATAGCCGACTCCAGGCTTCTGCGACGCTTGCGGAATGCAATCGATATCCGAGCCGAGCGAGATCACCGGCTTGCCCGAACCCCAACTCGCGACCCACGCCGTCGGCATTCCGGCGTAATTTCTCTCAATCTTGAAGCCTTCCTTCTCAAGGATCCCGGTGAGATATTTCGAGGTCTCGAACTCCTGAAATCCAAGCTCGGCGAAGCTGAACACGGAGTCCACCATCACCTGAACCTGCTTCTTCATGGCGTCCACTTGGCCGATGAGATCGGCCTTCATGGCGTTCTCTTTCGGCGTTGAAACCGGCGCCGCGGATGGCGTCACCTTCGCTTCCGGACTCTGTGCCAGAGCTCCGAGCGTCAAGAAGAAAATGGGAAGGACCGTGCGCATCGAGTTCTCCTGCGCCTTCCAACCAAGAAGGCGGAACCTCGTCCAAGGAGGAACTCAGATAGTAGAACTTGACACTGCCGCTTTGCAACCAGCGGCGGCACGATAGCCCCGCCCGTCAGGGCGGGGAACCGCAGCCCGCCCGCCAGATAAAGCGCGGAAAAGCGGCGCGCCAAGTCGAGCAAACGCGCCGCCGGAGTGGGCTCGATTGGGATTCCGACTCCTGGAATCAGCCCACTTGTTTCTCTGTCCGCCAATCTCTTCCCCGCGGTTTGCGCGCTAGAAAAGATTTCCAGATCTCGCCCAGTCTACAGCCCGGTAAGCCCCGCTCCAGACCCGTATACTGTATGCATTCACTCAGTCGAAAAAGGAACGCTTTCATGGGCCGATCATTCTATTTCCGATGGCTGCCGTCCGCCATCGTCCTATCGCAGGCACTCCTAGTCCCAGCGTTTGCGCAATCGATCCCTGACGCCGAGCGATGCAAAGTGATGCTCGTCGAAGCGCTGCACGAGAAGAACCCGGACACCCGCAAGGAAGGCGTCACCGCGCTGAGCCTGGCGAGCACCGGCGAACCGTTTCGCACCGAACTCGAGAAAATGCTCGACGACAAAGACCTCTCCGTCCGCCTCGCCGCCCTCGCCGGCATTAGCGAATTAAAGGATGCGCGAGCAATTGGAATGTTGCAAAGAGCGCTGAAGGATGACGTTCCGGAAGTCAGCTTTACCGCCGCCCGCGCCTTGTGGGCCTTGGAGGATGCAACCGGACGCGAAGCTCTCCTGTCTGTCTTGAACGGCGAATCGAAAACGTCGTCCGGCTTTATCAAGAGCCAGACCCGCGACGCCATGCGCATGATGCACACACCGAAAACCTTGTTCTTGTTCGCGCTCCGGCAAGGCGTCGGATTCGCGCCTATTCCCGGCCTTGGCGAAGGCATCTCGTCGATGCAGGGAATCTTGTCGGATGCGGGCGTCTCCGGCCGCGCCACCGCCGCACTCCTGCTGGCGAGAGACCAAAGCCCTGAAACGGTAACCGCCCTCAAAGACGCTCTCAAGGATAAAGACGCCTCCGTTCGCGCGGCCGCTGTCCACGCACTTTCGCTGCGTAATGATCCTGCGGTGCAGCCGGAGTTCGTGCCGCTGCTGCTCGACAAGAAAGAGTCCGTTCGTCTCCGCGCGGCGGCCGGCTACCTTCGCCTCGAATCCATTCGCAACGCTCCGCGGCCCGCGCCTGCCAAGCCCACCCAACGTAAGGCGACGGCGAAACCAGCGGCCACCAAGCCGACGGGCGCTGCGAATACCAAAAAGAATTAGAGCCCGGCCCGCTGTACCAGCCGCCGCAGCGATTGCTCGCCCCCAGCGCCCATCTGCGTGCCGATCGAACTGCCACTCCGGTCGAAAAGTACGTAGATCGGATAGCTCCGTCCCGTCAAATAGCTGGACAGGTTCGTTTCGTTCAACAGCGCGATCTTCGATTCGCGCGGATGCTTGTGCAGATACTCTTCCACTTTTTGCCGGGTTTCGTACGCGTTGACTGCCAGAACCACCAGCCCCTTCGGACCCAACTTCTGCGCAATCGATTCCACCGCGCCTTCGTCGCTCTGACAGAAATTGCACCAGGTCGTCCAAAATTGAAGCAGCACCGGCTTGCCTCGGAGCGTCGTCGCATCCAACGTTTCGCCCGAAAGTGTTTTCGCCGAAATCTTCACCACGCGACCCGTTGCCGCCGCGGTCGCGGCCGAAGCCAACGCAAGAATTCCGGCCCTGCGGGAAATTGAGCGTGAAGCGTCAGCCATCTGCTTACCATTGTAGAGTGTCCGCCGCCGGCCTTCGCAAAGTACCAGCCATAAGCGCCGCCTCCGTCGGCAGTGTAAAGTATTCGTTTAGCCTGCTTAAACAATCGCAGCCTAAAGCAATCGGAGCGGGTGTGGACATTCGTCAGCTGGAAGTTTTTCTCGCCGTAATGGAAACTGGTAGCGTTACGCGCGGCGCTGAGCGCCTGGGCCTTACACCCGGAGCCGTCAGTATTCAACTGCAAAAGCTCGCCAGCAAACTGCGGACGGAGTTGTTCATCCGGGTCGGCAAGCGCCTGTTGCCAACCCCCAACGCCGACCGCCTTGCCGAACAAGGCCGCGCCATCGTTGCCTCTATGCGGAAAATGGAGGAGGAATTCGCCGAAGACGGCGTCGTCGATCCGCACCCCTTCTCCTTCGCGACCGGCGCCACCACCCTCATCCATAGCCTGGGCCGCCCGCTCCGTCAACTGCGCAAGAAATTTCCCAAGACGCAGATTCTCGTCACCGTCGCCAACACCGAAGAAATCGTGGACGGACTGCACGCCAGACGCTTCGACCTCGGCCTGATTTCGCTCCCCGTTCCTGAGGACGGCCTGAAATTGATTCCCTTGTTCGACGAAGAAATGCTGCTGCTGCGTCCGTCGCACCTGCGCATCCGCGGCGGCCACATCGGAACCGTCAAGCCCGAGGAGGTAGCCGGCCTGCCGTTCCTGCTCTATCCGAAGAAGAGCAACATGCGTGGATTGATCGACGCCTATTTGAAAGATATGGGCCTGCAGCCGAACGTCCTGATGGAAGCCGACGATACCGAAGCCCTCAAGCGCCTCGTCGAAGCTGGCTTCGGCTGCTCGATGCTGCCGGAGTTCTCTCTCCGCGGCCAGTCGCGTTTCTATCACACCAGCCGTCTCGCCGGCCGCCGCCTGGTCCGTCACCAGGCGTTGGCGATGCCCGTCGCGCGCTATCCCCGAAAGGTCGCGCAATCGATCGCGCGCTTTCTACAGACGGCGCTCGCGACCCCGACCGGCGTCGTCGACGAGTAGCTAGCGTTCCACCGGCTTGCCGTTCTCCTCGACGCCTTTCATGCTCAGCCGTTCGACGTGCTCGATCACGTCGGGCTGCGCCGCATTCTCGAATCGGCAGTCGATCAAACGCACGTCGCGGATGGGGGAAGCCGCGTACCCACGCAGCGACAAGGCACGCTTGCTGCGTTGGCAGGTTACGTTGCGGACCTCGACATCGCGTACCACCGGTGGATACGGCCCCTTGTCGCCCTCTTCGTACTCGAAATCGACTTCGATCGCCGGCCCCGCCACCTGACCTGCCGTGATGTTGCGCAGGTAAATGCCCTCAATCGTCCCCCCTCGCACCGAGTTCGTCTTGATCCGTAAAATGCGATCCAGGTGCGGGCTGTCCATGCGGCAATCCTCCGCGAAGACGTTTCGCACTCCGCCTGAAATCTCGCTGCCGATCGTCACGCCGCCGTGGCCATCTTTCATCTCGCAGCCGCGAATCAGAATGTTCCCGCTCGGCTGATGCAATCGTCGGCCGTCGTGATTACGGCCCGATTTGATCGCGATGCAATCGTCGCCGGTATCGAATCGGCAGTCTTCGATCAGCACGTCGGTTGACGATTCGGGATCGCAGCCGTCATTATTCGGACCGTGCGAATCGATGCTCACCTTGCGAATAATCACGTTCCGGCACAGCACCGGATGGATCTCCCACATCGGCGAATTCCTGATCGTCACGCCCTCGATCAAAACATTCGTGCAGCGGTAGGGTTGGATGAAAGTCGGCCGCAAATAGCCACCGCTTCCGAACAGCCGCTCCCGAACGCCCACGTTCTCCGCCGCCATCTTTTCCAGCCGATCGCGTGCCGGCTGCTGCTCCGCGTCGCCCTTTGTCCAGCCGCAATTGGTGCGGCCTTTCCATGGCCACCAGTGCTCGCAACTCGCATTGCCGTCGAGCGTCCCTTCGCCCGTGATCGCGATATTGGTTTGCTCGAACGCATACACGAAGGGCGAATAATTCATCAATTCCATGCCCTCCCAACGCGTGAAGACAAGCGGCAGGTACATGCTCGGATCGCGATCGAAACGCAGCGTGGCCCCCGCCGACACATGCAGCCGCACGTTGCTCTTCAGGTGAATCGCCGCCGTCAGGAACTCGCCTTTCGGCACTACGACGACACCGCCCCCGGCTTTGGAGCACGCGTCGATCGCCGCCCGAATCCCCGCGGTTGAGTTCTTACTGTAATCGCCCCGCGCGCCGAATTTCGTGATGTCGAAATCGCGCGCGGGAATTTGCGGCGCGCGGATTCGCGCTCGTATCGTTGCGGCCAAGTCCCACCCGGACGGAGACTCCGCGCCCTTCGAGATCGCGCCCGCCGCCAACGCGCCCATGCCGGTGCGCAACGCATCGCGCCGCGAAATCGCGAGCCCGCCGTATTTCAACTTGTTCATACCCGCTATCAGGATGATGGATGCCGCACCTTCCGGCAAGCACCCGGCAGGCCGCCTTCGAGAGAGTCATCATGGTACTTACACACATGCCCTCGACCATTCACACCGAAAAGCATTTCACCGGCTCCGCGATGGTGCGCGATATCGTCATCGGAATGTCGGACGGCCTGACGGTGCCGTTCGCGCTCGCCGCCGGATTGAGCGGGGCGGTTACGTCCTCGCGGATTGTCGTCGTCGCCGGATTCGCCGAAATCGCCGCCGGCGCCATCGCCATGGGTCTCGGCGGTTATCTCGCCGCCAAAAACGACGCCGAACATTATGAAATCGAACGAAAACGCGAAGAGCAGGAAATCATAGACAAGCCGCACGCCGAAGTCGCCGAGGTCAAAGAAATTCTCAAAGACTACGGCTTGACCGAAGCGCAGGCGGATTCGATCGTCGAGCGCTTCAAAGAAAATCCCAAGAGTTGGGTCGACTGGATGATGCGCTTCGAACTCGGCCTCGAAGAGCCGGATCCCACTCGCGCCGTCAAGAGCGCCGCCACCATCGCTTTCTCCTACATCGCCGGCGGTCTGGTTCCGCTGACGCCGTATTTCTTCCTCCCCACGCCGCAGCTCGGCCTCCCTTATTCCGTGGCCGCCACGATTTTCGCCCTCTTGGCATTCGGGTACATCAAGGGCCGCTTCACCGGCATGCACCCGGTCCAGAGCGCCCTGCGTACCGCCCTCATCGGCGGCCTGGCTGCCGGAGCCGCCTACGGAATCGCCAAAGCCATCGCCTAAAACACTGGTCTCGATTCCGCTAGGCGCCTAAACTACAATCGAAGTATGCGGATTCTCGTCGTTGAAGACGAAAAACGAATTGCGGACTTCCTGTCTCGCGGCCTCGAGAGCGCCGGCTATGCCGTCGATCTATCGAACGATGGAACCACGGCGTTGAACATGGTTCACGCCACCGAGTACGACATGATCGTGCTCGACCTCGGTCTTCCCGACATGGACGGCCTTTCCGTCCTCGAGAAAATCCGGAATCGCAAAACCTCTCCGCCCGTGCTGATCCTCAGCGCCCGCGATGCCGTCGAAGACCGTGTCCGCGGACTCGAGGTCGGCGCCGACGACTATCTCGTAAAGCCGTTTGCCTTCGTCGAACTCCTCGCCCGCGTCCGCGTTTTACTGCGCCGTGGACAGCCCACTCCTGAGCGTTTGCAGGTCGGCGACCTCTCGCTCGACTGCATTCGCCGCAAGGTAACGCGCAACGCCGAGAACATCGAACTCGCGCCCAAAGAATTCAGCATTCTCGAATACCTGATGCGAAATCGCGGCCGTCCGCTGAGCCGCACCATGATCGTCGAACACGTCTGGGACATGGATTACGACGGCCTCACCAACATTGTCGACGTCTACATCCGCCATTTGAGAAGCAAGATTGACGACAAGTATCCCGTCAAGATGATTCATACCGTGCGCGGCATCGGCTACATGCTCGAAGCTCCTGAAAAGGCTGCGGCGCACGCCGATCGGTCGCTCGACCTATAAGCCGTGTCCACAGTCACCCGCAGATTCGTGCGGAGTACGCTTCGCGGCGACTTCACTCGAGGTCTGCGCTTTCGCCTCACCGTCACCTATCTGCTGATGTTTTCGCTGATGTTGACGGCCATCGGCTTCCTGTTTCGCAGCAACCTCTCGACCACCCTCGACACCCAGGCGCACGAACTGCTCGAAGAGGAATGGAGCGCGGCCCTCGCCTACCTGACGTTCGAAAATCAGCGCCCCGTCTGGTTCTACGATCACGTCGATCCGGATGAAGCGGCCATCGTCACCCGGCTGCAGCGGGTCTATATGCTTACCGATGAGAACGGAAACGTCCTGCAAAACTCGGTGACCTATGCGAATCTTGGCTTCGACGCGCCAGCTTTGATTAAAAGCATTCTGGCGAATCCGACCGCCGTCTACCGCACCGTGATCGGTCCGCAGGGGACGCGCTACCTCATCAAAAGCAGTCACATCGTTGACAAAAAGCACATCTACTACCTCGCGCTCGGCCGTCCGCTCGACCTGAGCGATCAGACGCTGCGGCGATTTACGGTCAATTACTTTATTGCTCTGCCGGGCTTGATCCTGCTAACCGGCCTGCTCGGCTGGCTGCTCGCCGGACGCGTCATCGGCCCCGTCAACGACGTTTCGCAGGCGGCCCAGCGCATCACCGGATCCAGTCTCGACATGCGGATCCCGTTGCGCGGAGCAGGCGATGAACTCGATCACCTCATCGATACCTTCAACAGCATGATGGATCGCCTGAAGGCCAGCTTCGAACAGGTGCGCCAGTTCTCCACCGATGTTTCGCATGAGCTGCGAACGCCCCTGACAGCCATTCGCGGTCAACTCGAAGTCGCCCTGATGACCGCGTCCACGCCCGAACAGTATCGGGAAGCGATGGAAAAAGCACTCGAAGATGTCGAGGGCCTCTCGAACATCGTCCGCGCGCTGCTGCTGTTATCGCAAGCGGAAAGCGGCCAGTTGGTTCTGCAGAAAACTAATCTCGATCTGTCAGCCACGGCGAACGACATCCTCGAGCAATTCGAATTTGCCGCCGAGGAAAAGCACATTCGAATGCAGTCCCACATCGAGCCGAAGTGCGTCATCTTCGCCGACCGCACCCAAATGGACCGGCTGTTGAACAACCTGCTCTCGAATGCCATCAAGTACACGCCCGAGGGCGGCTCGGTCCAACTCGAAATTGCCTGCCACGAAGACGATATCCGGCTCACCGTTTCCGATACCGGCGTCGGCATCCAGGCCTCGCAGTTGCCCCACATCTTCGATCGCTTTTATCGGGTGCGAACGCCCGAAACCAACGGCCAGCAGGGTCTCGGACTCGGTCTCAGCTTCGTCGATTGGATCGTAAAAGCGCACGACGGCCGTATCGATATATCCAGCGAGCCGGGCAAGGGAACTCGCTTCGCCGTCTCCTTCCCGAAGATCGACCCGGCCTCCGAGTCGCCGTCGCCCGCCAACGTTCCAGACGCGCTGCCCGCCTGACGCCGCACTTCTGCTACGATCTTCGCGACATGACCGCGATCTCCCGCCGTTCGTTTCTCGCCGCTTCCGCCGCTGCCTCGCTCGGTTCCGCGCTGGGTGCCGCCACGCGGCCGAACCTGGTCGTACTTTTCGCCGACGACCTGGGCTACGGCGATCTCGGCTGCTATGGATCCAAAATTCCCACCCCAAATTTGGATCGCATGGCGCGCGAGGGAATGCGCTTCACCAATTGCATTTCGTCGAATCCCGTCTGCTCGCCCTCTCGGGCCGGCTTGCTCACCGGTCAGTATCCGACTCGCGTCGGCGTGCCCAAGGTCTATTTTCCGGCGGACACCGTCGGCCTCGATCCCAAACACAAAACCCTCGCCGAATATTTGAAGCCACTCGGTTACTCCACCGCCTGCATCGGAAAATGGCATCTCGGAACCCAACCGCAATATCTTCCCCGCCGCCGCGGCTTCGATTCCTATTTCGGAATTCCGTATTCGAACGACATGCAGCCAACCGTCGTTCTCGACAACGAGGACATCGTCGAGCCCGTCGCCAATCAGAAATCTCTCACGCCGCGCTATACCGAACGTGCCATCCGTTTCATCGAACAGCAAAAAGCCAATCCGTTCTTTCTGTATCTGCCGTACACCTTCCCGCATCAGCCGCTGTTCGCTTCGGAGAAATTCGAAGGCAAAACCAAGCAGGGAATCTACGGCGATGTCGTCGCCGAAATCGACTGGAGCGCGGGCCGTATTCTCGACACGCTCCGCAAGGATCCCGCCCTCGCGCGCAACACCCTCGTCTTGTTCTCCTCTGACAACGGACCCTGGTATCAGGGCAGCCCCGGACCCTTTCGCGGCCGCAAAGGTTCGACCTGGGAGGGCGGGGTCCGCGAACCCTTTCTCGCCTGGCAGCCCGGCACCGTCGCTCCCGGAAAAACATGCGACGCACTGGTCTCCTTGATGGACGTGACGCCGACCATGGCCGCGCGCTGCGGGATTACTTCACCCACTGAGCCCTTCGACGGACGCGATATCGCCAACCTCTTGACGAGCCACATCACGGATGACCGCTGGAATGCCGAACGCGACGCCCTGCTCTATTTCAACAACGTCTATCTACAGTGCATCCGGCAGGCCAACTGGAAATTGCACATTTCGGCCTTCAACACGCCGGTGTACGTCCAGGCGCCCGCTGAAGGCCGTTTCAGCATGTGGCTTCCGGAGCCGCAGCTCTACGACCTCGCCGAAGATCCCGGCGAAAACTACGATCTTGCGAAGAAACATCCCGACAAGGTCCGCGATCTGCTGGCCCGCGCCAACGCGATGATCGAAGGCTTCCCATCCGACATTCGCGAAGCCTACGCGCAAATGAAAACGCGACCCTTCGAGCCCGGCCCCAAGTACGGACCCAATCCCTACAAGCCCTAACTCTTTCTGCACGGCCGCGCGGCCCGAGTTCATCCTTGAACCCTGAGCGTCAGCGATGGGACCTCACTTGAACCCTGATGAGCGTCAGCGATAGGACCTCACGGGAACCCTGATGAGCGTCAGCGATGGGACCTCGGCAGGCCCAGCTTCCCCGCCTCTAGAAGTCCACTAAACTACTGTAAAAAAACAACTTATATGCAATTGGCTTCGTTTCGCACCGCCCCGGGCCCGCCCCTGTGGGCCCCAATTGGCTTCGTTTCGCAAGACCGGACGGCGGCCCTGCGTCTTGCATGTTACGATGGGGTTTCCCATCGAATCATGCTACGTCCGTACCGCGGCATCGCTCCCGTTGTCGCCGCTTCCGCCTTTGTTGACCCCTCCGCCCAGGTGATTGGCGAAGTCGTCCTCGGCGAGCGGTCGAGTGTCTGGCCCTGCGCCGTCATCCGCGGAGACACCGGCGTCATCCGCCTCGGAAACGACTCGAATATCCAGGATTGCAGCGTCCTCCACAGCGACGACGGCTTCCCTCTGACCATCGGCGAGCGCGTCACCGTCGGACACTCCGTCACCTTGCACGGGTGCACCATTGAAGACGAATGCCTGATCGGAATCGGAGCCGTCGTCCTCAATGGAGCGCGCGTCGGAACCGGCTCCGTCATCGCCGCCGGAGCCTTGGTTGCCGAGGGTGCCCAGATCCCTGCCGGCAGCCTGGTGATGGGCGTTCCGGGCAAGGTCAAACGGAGCGTCTCTGAGGAAGAAAAGAAGCGCTTCGCCGAAGGTGCCCAGCACTACGTGGAGAAGGCGGCCGAGTTCAAGGCCGATTGCGAGAAGTCAGCGTGAGCAAACCCGGCACCATCAAAGCCATCAAAGGCACGCGCGACCTGATGCCCCCGTCGATCAGTGTGTGGAACCATGTCGAAGCCGTCTCGCGCGACGTGTTCCGCCGCTACAACTACCAGGAAATCCGCACCCCGGTTTTCGAGGAAACCGCGCTGTTCGCGCGTGGAGTCGGCGAGGAAACCGACATCGTCTCGAAAGAGATGTACACCTTCCCGGACCGCGATGAAACCTCGCTTACGCTGCGCCCGGAGAACACCGCCGGCGTGATGCGCGCCTATATCGAACATCGTTTGGATCAGGAGCCCGGTCTCCAGAAGCTGTTTTATATAGGACCCATGTTCCGCCGCGAACGCCCGCAAAAAGGCCGTTTCCGCCAGTTCTTCCAAATCGGCGCCGAAGCGATCGGCTCTGAATCGCCCTACGTGGACGCGGAAGTGATCGAGATGGTGGTCGAGATTCTGACTCGCTGCGGCCTCTCCGGCTTCGAGCTGCTGATCAACTCCGTCGGCTGCCCCGACTGCCGTCCGCGTTATATCGCGGCATTGCAGGAACGCCTCGAAGCCGTTCGTAATGAGATGTGCGAGGACTGCCAACGGCGCATCGACACCAATCCTTTGCGCGTGCTCGATTGCAAGGTCCCCGAGGACCAGCCCATCATCGACAGCCTGCCGTCGATTCTCGATTATCTGGACGAAGGCTGCAAGACGCACTTCGATACTGTGCGGCAATCGCTGACCGATCGCGGCCTGGCCTATGTCGTCAAGTCGCGCCTGGTGCGCGGACTGGATTACTATCGCCGGACGACGTTTGAGATCACGCACGGCGCCTTGGGCGCGCAGAATTCCATCATGGGCGGAGGCCGCTACGACGGGCTGGCGGAGTCGATCGGCTCCAAGGTTCCCGCGCCCGGCATCGGCTTCTCGATCGGCGAGGACCGCCTGGTGATCAGCGTCGAAGCAGCCCATCCCGATGCGCACAAGCATGTCGTCGATGTGTTCATCGCGCCTTTGGGGGAGGCGGCCACGCGCCACGCCGCGCTGCTCGCTCGCGATCTGCGGAAGCGCGGCGGCAGCGTCGAAGTTTCGTCGGATAAGAAATTGAAGCGGGCGCTCGAGACCGCGAACAAGATCGGCGCCAAATATGCCCTGATCTTCGGAGATGACGAACTCGCCTCCGGTACGTTCCAATGGAAGAATATGACCACCGGCGAGCAGGTCGCGTTGTCGCGCGATTCGCTGCTCGAGCGGTTTGGCGGCCGATAAGATTCAAGCGTCCCCGGACTCACGCCCGGAGTTAGACCCAGTTCGGTTCAGCGGATCGAAATAACCCCGTCCCGTAAGGGCGGGGATCGTAAACAGAGAATTTCATGGAAACCTTGCAACTCGACTTTTTAGGAGACCTCCGTCGCACTCATACCTGCGGCGAATTGCGGGCCGCGCAAACTGGCCAGCGCGCGCTGCTGATGGGATGGGTTCACCGCCGCCGCGATCTCGGCGGCGTCGTGTTCATCCACCTGCGCGATCGCGACGGCATCACCCAGTTGGTGCTGCGCGCCGATTCGAATTCGGAAGTGCACAAGAAGGCCGAACAGCTTTCAAGCGAATACGTGATCGCGGTCGAAGGCGTGGTCGAACTGCGTTCGCCCGAGACCATCAATCCGGCCATTCCCAGCGGTGAAGTAGAACTCGCCGTCGAAAAACTCTGGATCCTGAACGAGTCCCGGACTCCGCCATTTCCGCTCGAGGAATCGGTGGAGGTCAAGGAAGACATTCGCCTGAAATACCGCTACGTGGACTTGCGCCGTCCGCACATGCAGCGCAACATCATACTGCGTTCGCGCGTGTCGCTGGCCGTCCGCGAAGCTCTCTACGCCAAGGGCTTCCATGAAATCGAAACGCCGTTTATGACGCGATCGACGCCCGAAGGCGCGCGCGACTTCCTGGTTCCGGCACGCGTGCAGCCGGGCCTGTTCTACGCGCTGCCGCAGTCTCCGCAGATCTTCAAGCAACTCCTGATGATCAGCGGCTTCGACAAATATTTCCAGATCGTCCGCTGCTTCCGCGACGAAGATCTGCGCGCTGACCGGCAATACGAATTTACGCAGATCGATCTTGAAATGTCGTTCCCGCAGCAGGATCGCGTGTTCGAGGTCATCGAGCCGATGCTGCAACAGGCATTCAAAGCGGGGGGCTTCGACATCCCGATTCCGTTTCCCCGGATGACCTACGCGGAAGCGATGCGCAGCTACGGCATCGACAAGCCGGACCTGCGCCTTCCGCCGTTCTATTGCGTCGAAGATCTGTTTCCCGCCGACGCGAATCTGACGACGGCAGGCCTGCCATTGGTCGCGATCGTGATTCCGAAGGTGGGGCCGCTCAGCCGCAAGGAGCGCGACGATCTCAAAGCCTATGGCGTCGAACGCGGCCTGCGTGTCTTCGACGATCCCAAGCGCCTCGACCGCGACTTCCCCGAAGTCATGGTGGAGGTCCGCAAGCGAATCGGCCTCGCCGAGGACGACCTGCTTCTCCTCGCCGGTTGGGGCGGGGAACCGAAGGGCCACATCCCGGAGAACACCGTGCTCCAGGCCGCCGGTCAACTGCGCCTGCATGCCGGCGTCAAATACAACGACAAGCACAAGCTGCTCGACCCGGAGGTGTTCAAGTTCACCTGGGTGGTCGATTTCCCGATGTTCGAATGGGATGCGGAAGAGAACCGCTGGAACGCCGCGCATCATCCCTTCACATCGGTTCACGATGAGGATATCGAGAAGCTGACGGCCGATCCGGCGCGCTGCCGCTCGAAGGCCTATGACATCGTGCTGAACGGTACGGAACTGGGTTCAGGCTCCATCCGTATCCATCGGCGCGACGTGCAGACCAAGGTGTTCGCGGCCCTCGGCATGACCGAAGACGAAGCCAAACGGCGTTTCGGATTCCTGCTCGAGGCGCTCGAATACGGCGCTCCTCCGCACGGCGGAATCGCCCTCGGGCTCGACCGCATCGTGATGATCATCGCGGGTGAATCGTCGATCCGCGAAGTGATTCCGTTCCCCAAAACAGCGCGCGGGACGGACCTGATGTGCGAGGCTCCGAGCGAAGTGCCGGACCGGACGCTACGCGATCTGGGCATTCAGCTGCGTAAGGGCTGAATACCGAGCGAAGCTCGGCGGGAGATGGTCTTCATCGAAGCAGCGGGTGTAGAGTATTTCGTGCGCTTCTGATCCCGATTCCCGGCGGTTTGCGCGCATCCTGATATATGCTGAACAGCACTATGCTTTCGCGCGTCTCTTCGCATGCGTTCCTCGTTGCCCTTGCGCTGTTGCCGATGGCGGCCGGAGCGATGGTCAACGGCTCCATCACAGTCAACGGCACGAAGTACGAGCTGACGAACGCCTACGCGTTCAAGGAATCGGCCAAGGCGGATTCCGACATGATTGTAGTGCTTACCGACGTACCGGTTCCGGCGGCGGCCCTGCACGACACGTTCGCGCTCATTCACTTGGTGCAGGACGGCAAAGTCCACGGGCTGAAGCTGACAATGCAAGGCACGCAGTGCATTTCGGGCACAGTCCTCGACAAGAAGATGGTGAGCGGGGGCGGAGTTTGGGGCCGGCCGATGATCGAAGTCGATTCGATGGATGACGGCACGTTGATCGCGCACGCCTTCGCGGACAAGCCTCACGAGATGTTCGGAAACACGTTCGCCTACAACTTCCGTATCGTCATTCCGATCGCGACGCCGAAGCCCGAGATCGCGGCCACCGCGGCGCAGAAGAAGGAAGCCGAGGCTTCCGCTCCCGGCAAGGTGTACCGGCAATTCTTGAAAGCTGTGAAGGCCTCCGATATCCCCACGCTACGCCGGCTCGTCAACAAACAGATGAGCGCGCAGATGAACGATCCCAAGTTTCCCGAGGCGCTGGGCTTCATTCAGGCCATGATGCCAACGAACATTGAGCTCCAGACGGTGGCGATCGAAGGTGATGCCGCGACGATCACGGCGGAGGCCAAAGATTCGGACGGGAAGAAGACGACCGGCGTCATCACCTTCGTCAAAGAGGGCGGGGAATGGAAGGTCGGCAAGGAGAACTGGAAGACGACGATGTAGGCGCGGTAAAGACCGGTGCAGTAAGAGTTAGAAGAGGTCGGCCGCGGTCACTTCAAAGCCGAACTCCGGCAGCGTGAGCGAAACAACTTCTCGGAGTCCGCTCGAGTCGAAGATGTTCAGGTGCTTGCGCTCGGGATCGATCAGCCAGATATTCCGCACTCCGAAAGCGCGGTACTCTTCCAGCTTTTCGATGATGTCGACGTAACGATCGTCGGGAGACACGATTTCGACGGCGACTTCCGGCGGGTAGTTGGGCACGGCCATCTGCGGTTCCTCATCGATAAACACGCACACGTCGGGAATCCGGTAATGTTGAGATCCGAGTTTCAACCGAATTTCCGTCCCAGCGAAGAACTTTCTGGAAGAGGCGAGGCGTTCAAATTCAGCGGCAAGTTTTCCTTGCAGTCGTCCGTGCTTATAGGTTCCCACGCCACGCTCCTTCAACTCGCCATCGACGTACTCGCGGTCCGGCTCGTACGTCGTCGAGAGATATTCAGCGAGCGAAACTTGGGTGCCAACGCCCATGCAATTCCAGCCTACGCCTTGGACGGCTTATCTGAAACCTTCCAGGTCTTTTCGTCGAAGTACATGACCTTGCCTTCGCGATAGCTTTTCACCGCCATCGAGATCAGCACCTGCGCGCGAGCTCCGGTTTCGACGTCCAGAGTCGGCTTCTGGCGGGTCCGCATGCAATCGAGGAAGTTGATCACGTGGGCCTGCATCGCATTGTTATTCTCAACGGCGATCTTGATTTCTTCGGTGCCGAATTTCGCCTTATACTCGGCGGACGCCCGGCCTTCCGGCTTCACCGTGATGAACGGAGAGTAGCTCTCAAAGCGGCCGTGCTCGACCATCACGACGGTCGCGTCTTTGCCACGGATCGTTCCCGGGATGTGCTGCGAATTCGCCATCGACGAACTGAGCACGATGCAGTGGCCCTTCGAATACTCGCCGATCAATTGGAACGTATCCGGCACTTCGCGATCGTGGAAGGCATAGATTCCGCCGCCCGCCATGACCTTATGCGGGAACTGCGGCTCGCCCCAGCAGATGTTCATGGGCGCGACCACGTGATAGAACAGGTCGGTCGCGATGCCACCGGAGTAGTCCCAATACTTGCGGAAGCGGAAGAAGCGTTCCGCGCCGAGTTCGCGATTCCAATCGCGTTTCGGAGCCGGTCCGAGCCACTGCTTCCAATCGATGTAGTTGTCGCCCTTGCCGTCCGGACCGGCTTCCGGGTCGATCTTGTAATTCCATTCGCCTTCGATCGAGTTGCGATGATAGGAGCCTTGGCTCATCAGCATCTGCCCGATCATGCCGTCGGCGATGGCCTTCCGCGCCTTGGCCCACTGATCGCCGGACGTGGTCTGCGACCCGACCTGCAGCACGCGCTTGGTCTCGCGAACCGTGTTCGTCAGCTTGTGCGCCTCATCGACCGTATGGCACATGGGCTTTTCGAGGTAGACGTCCTTGCCGTTGTCCATCGCTTCGAGCGCGATCGTGGCGTGCCAGTGATCCGGCGTTGCGACGATGACGGCGTCGATGTCTTTGCGATGCAGGATCTCTTTGTAATCGAGATAGCCGTCGCACTTGAATTCTTCTTTGCACGACGTCACGCGCTTTTGATAGACGTCGCAAATGGCGAGCACCTGCGCATTCGAAGGACCTTGCCCCGCCTTCATGAATTCGCGCCCGACATAGTGGCCGCGTCCGCCGACGCCGATCACGCCGACATTGATGCGGTCGTTCGCGCCGATCACGCGAGCGGAAGAGGCTCCGCGGCTTCCTTTCGCGGCAAACGCGTTGCCGGCAGCCGGCAGGATGGTGGCGCCTGCGCTCGCGAGCTTCAAGAAATCACGGCGGTCGAACTTGGGCATGGAAATCTCCAGATCAGTGAGTTTCTACCAGTGTACTGCGAGCAACGCCGCGGTTGCGGCAACCAATGCTCAGCCGGCTGGCGACGGCGCGTTCGCGTTGCGCGAAGGACGCAGAGCCTTCCACCAGATATAAAGACCAAGCAGGCTGCTGAGGACCGCGATGAGATTCGGCACGATCACCCACTCTGTTTCCTTGGTCATCGTGGCGCGCATCGCGTAGGAAATCGACTCACCGGAAACGGATACGCCGAGGCCAGCCGTCAGCCGCAGCAGCTGCCAGTCGCGATTCTTCAGCCGCAGGAGTGCGGCCCACAATGCCAACACCATCAGCGTGGATGCAAAACTGAGGTTGGAACTGGCGCGCGCCACCCCTGGAATTCGGAAGCGATCTTTGCGAAAGTCGTACGCGGAATATAATGACAAACCGATGATCAGAGCGGCGGCAAGGCTAAGGACCGCGACGAACAAGACCCGGTTCGGAGCGTTCTTTAGCGCCGACGCGATCAATGAAATGACAATCAGGAACAGCAGCGAGCGCAGAACGAAGTCGTTAATCCAATACCACTTTTGATACACCGCGTCGTTCGAACCGCCGCTGAAGAAGCGCGTGGATTCGGCGACTGTAGCGGCGAGAGAAGCGAGCGAGTAAACGAGGAGGAGGGGGTACTTCTTGTACGCGCCTAAAATCAGCTGGTGCAGAACCAGTAATTGGAGAACCAGACCAACGACAATTAGGGCATTGAAAATCAGGTCGGACGAAAACACTACGAGGCCCCTCCGACGCTTTGAAACGTCCGATGGAGCCTCGTAATGGCTAAAATTTCAGTTTCAGAACTACAGCGAAAACGAAGGCGGGATTGTCTCCCATGGCGGAGGCGGGGGAACCGGGCCGTGTGCGATGATCGTTCCAAAACCAGCGTCATTGTTCGTTTCCCACGGCGGCGGCGGCGGGACTGGCCCGTGCGCCACAGAAACCGGAGATAGTGAAAATGTCCAAGCGCCCACAATCAGTGCCAAAACAAAAACTGCACAGATTGTAGCACAGAACAGCGAGCGACCAAGTTTCGTCATAAGTGCTTTCCTTTTCCCAAATCATTGGCACCCGCATCAGTAGTACGCGTACCAAGACCTTCCTACTGCGAACACCTTAGATTCTACCTAGGGTTTAGACGTACTTTATCTAGGATTTGTCCGTAATGATCCCCTTGACACAGAAAGCAATCCAGGCCATACTTAGCTCATGGACCTGATAGCGATTGCCACCCAGCTTGGAACCGATGAACAGTGCCTCGCATTCATCGAAACGATGCGTTGGGAAAACGGCGTTCGCTGCGTTAAATGCGACTCTGATCGGATCTCCAAATTCACAACCAAAGAGGGCAAGCGAAAGTCTGGCCGGATCATCCCGGCCCGTCATCTTTATGAATGCTTGGTATGCGGTGAGCAGTTCGCGGCCACTACCGGCACGCTGTTCCATGACACCCACTTACCGCTTCAGAAATGGTTCTTCGCGGTGGCGCTCATGGTTAACGCTAAGAAGGGCCTCAGCGCACGCCAGATGAAACGCGACCTAGGTGTAACGTACAAAACGGCATGGTTCCTCTGCCACCGCATCCGCGAAGCGATGCAGAGCGAGGGCGGCATCTTTGGCGGTACTGTCGAGATCGACGAAACCTACGTGGGTGGAAAGTACAATCCGCGCGGCAAGCGTGGAAAGTATCAGAAGCAGGCCGTTATCGGAGTCGTGCAGCGTTCGACGCCCGAAGAGAACAGCAAGGTTCAGACCAAGCTAATCCCCAATCGCAGCAAAAACGTAATCGCTGAAGTTGTGAAGGATCACGTCTCATTCGACGCCGCAATCATGACGGATGAATGGTCCGGCTACCGCCATCTGAACAAGAGCCACAATCACGCGATAGTGATACATTCTTGCGGCGAATACGTTCGCGGCGACGTTCACACGAACAACATCGAAGGCTTCTGGAGCCTCGTGAAGCGCCAGATCATAGGCCAGCATCACTTTGTATCCGTGAAACATTTGCAGCGTTATTTAAACGAGGTGTCGTTCAAGTTCAACAACCGCGAAGAGGAATCGCTGTTCCTGCTTGTGCTGCTCAACTTGCTGATAGGGTCCGCGCTGCCCTACGCCAAGCTTACGGCTCCAGTATCCGCTTCGTAAGCGGCTGGTGCCGATCCTTGCTGGCTATCTTCGCGCTTATCGCGGCTTTAGACTTTGACGGAGCATTGAGAAGTTTTCGGATCGCGGCCTCGAACGGCTGGCGATTTACGACCGTGTCGCGGATTTCATTGCTTACTTCTGTTTCTTTTTTTCTCGCCATAATCAGAGAATTAGCTTTTCAAATTCTTCCAGAAATTCTAAGTGTTTAGCGGTTGACAATGGCGCTTGAGACCAATAGCGGTTCTTGGCGGAGTCCCCAGACTTTCGCTGGAAAGAAAAGCTGACTGGCTTGTAGACGCGGCTTGGGTCTGCCCACCATTCAATCGCAGCCACATCAAATGCCGATGCTCCGAGAGTCGCGGAGAGGCGACTACCAAATTCCTCCAGCTTTGGATTGAGAAGTTTTAGCGAGCCAGCGCTTTGAACCTGCAATTGGCTTACGTATGCCTTCCTAACGATCATCTCCTCATCGAAAACGAATCCCATAGATGGAAGCTTGGATAACGCCTCGCGAAGGAACTCCTCAGAATCGTCCGTAGAGGAGTAAGTATCAGCGGCTAACCCATCGTTATACACCACGATATTCACCGGCAGCACTGTCCCGTCCGCCTTAGCGAAATTTCCGTTGCTGAACCTCATCCCGCTGGTGGCGTCTTCACCCTTCTTGGGGTGCGTCAGAAACTTGTAATCTTGGAGCAACGAAGGGAATAGGTGGACGAAGACATCCTTCCCTCCTGGATTGATCTCATTCATGTCGAAATACCAAAGAGCCCTCGCAATCGAGACCGATAACAGTTTCATTGCAGCCCTCCCGCAACTCCAAGAGAAGTATTAGAAGTATTCCCAATTGCAAACTGTGATGTAACGGCTTGAGGCTGCCGTTCTCGAGATTCAAACACCTCACCCCTACTTTGAAGCTCCTCAAGTGAGCCTTGTCCGCTTCTGGGCAGGGTTGATATTCTCGTCTCTTGATCGACTTTTTCTTCAGCATCTTGAGTAAGACACTTGATAATAGCCCTCCCTTGTTGCTCTTCTTCCTCAGGGAAAGAGGGAATCGCAATGGTATCAGCGGACAGACCCATATTGACCCGCGGCGTTCCGCTAATCCAGTCCGCTAGCTCACTAAAGGGAACAAACCGAACAATTAGCCCTACATCCATCGCTGCCGCGAGCCTTCGCAACGTCGTAATTGTTGGCTTTCCGTATTCAGCCGACTCTAGTCTGGAAATCGCATTCTGAGTCATTCCAGACTCAGCGGCTAGGCGGTCTTGGCTCCAGCCTTTGCGATCGCGAGTTGCCCTCAATTGGAAGGCAATGCCCTTCCCAAGGTGCGATTCTACAAATCGTTCACGTACAGACTTGCCTCGCCTAAAACGTGCCTGTAGGTCTTTTCTTGAATTCAAACTCATGAATGTTCACCGAGCCATCCGCCACTCTATCTAGGCGCTTTCGAGCCTTTACGATGTCCTTTTTCGGGTTGCTTACCTTCTTCCCAGCGCCTAGCAAAAAGGTGTAAGAATAGCGTTTCCTGGGTGGCCAAAAAAACCCGTAGATCCTATACCACTTCTTGGCTTCGTTCGCCTTAAAGCGAATCTCCGAAAGCTTCCCGTTTAGCCCCTTGAAGTGAGGCTCTCCCCAAAGCTCTTTCTTAAGGTGCTCCAAATAAACGATAGTATCGCGTGCATCATCTCTTTCGTCTTCAGTGAGTTCGTCAAACCAGTTCTGGACGTCACTTCCTTCAGATGCAGTCTCATAGCCGTAGAATGCCCACTCTATCGCCTCAGCCACTAGGATACCATATCGCAAAAATAAGATACATCAAAAAAGACATGGCGGAAGTTGCCCCAAGTACATCAATTTTGGTATGCTCATGAGAGTGCCAAAGAAAGGGCCAGCCGTACCCAGTAGCATCTGAGAACTGCTGACCCTTATGATAGGAAGGCGCGTAGCCGGAAGCTACTAGGGGCCTTATAAACCCCGAACGATCCTTGGCGGGAATTCGGTTCGACTCCGACGCCTTCCGCCACTTCAATATAACCCCAATTTGAAAATCTGTCACGCCCCGCGTTTGCGGTGCAGCGGCTCAACCTGAGAATACAAAGATGGATCGCGAACTCGCTGATGAGCCTCAACAGTCGGCCTATGCCACGTCTGGCCGTGGACAGGGCAATCGAACTTAACCAAGATGGCTGATCGGGCGTCCGTGGACTCCCGGACGCATAAGCAGCATTCGTAATCTTTGGGATCCAGCATCATCGCACGATATCACAACGAATTCCCTTTGTTAAGTGCTTTTTGGGCGTCTGCCGCAAGCCTTCCAGGAAAAATTTCTACCACTGTTTTACCGCCGACCTGTCACGTAACCCAACTTACCTTACCTCTATAACTGTGTCAAGGGGATCATTACGGATTTGTCCTAGTCAGTTGTAAGTAGATTAACTTACGGTCGCTAAGGTGCGCAGAGCGCTCGAAAGGAGCGAAGAAGAGGAGTAAAGAAGAGGATACTGCGAAGTTAAGTACTACGGGCGGAATAGATTGCGGATCTGAATGTAGGCGATATAGAGGTTGATGACGCCGACGCCGCTCACTGCCCAGCGGAAGTAAGAAGCATCCCAAATATCCTGGACCCAGGGGGACAAGCCGGAAAAGTAGTTCAAGTTCCAGCTGTCCTGTTGCGGAAACACCACCAGGAACGCTCCCACCTCAAGACAGAACAGCGCGAAGGAAATGCTCAGGAGTTTGAACTGCCAGGGTTTGCCGGCCGGACGAGGCGGGCCTGTGATCGCGGACGCGGACTCTGGATTCGCGCCGTCCGCCGGTGACCCGGCCTCGGGCTGCGAATGTATTGCCGGATCCTGCGCCGGATCCATCGGCTCCGGAGTCAATCTGCTGCCCCTGTTGCCGTCTCAAACAGAGCTTCCTGCCGGGGACCCGCATAGCCGGGCCAAACTTCCACCGAACACGCATTTCGAACCGGCTCAAAGCTGAACCGATGCAGCGCCGTCGGACCGTGCTCGCGCAACGCGGCCAGGTGAACCGGCGCGCTATAGCCTTTATTGGAATCGAGTGCGTAGCAAGGATACACTTCGTGCCAGCTTCTGAGGCAGGAATCGCGTTCGACTTTGGCGAGAATCGAAGCAGCGGCGATCGAACGGCTCAGCGAATCGCCCCTCACGATGCCGTTTTGCGGCAACTCGGTATTCACGCGCACGAAATCCACCAGCAGATAATCCGCCGCAGGACTCAGTTTCTCGATTGCCCGCTTCATCGCCAGCCGCGAAGCCTCCAGAATATTGATGCGGTCGATCTCATGCGCATCGGATGCGCCCACTGCCCACGCCACCGCCCGTTCGCGAATGCGTTCCGCCAGGATCTCCCGGCGTTCCGGAAGCAGCATTTTGGAATCGTTCAAGCCACGGATCGGACGGTCTTCGGAGAGGATGACGGCCGCGGCGAACACCGGTCCAAACAGAGCGCCGCGGCCGGCTTCATCGACTCCTGCAATCCACCGGAAACCGGACGTTGCCGCGCGGCGCTCAAACTTCCACGTCGGCGCGGTGGGCGCCTTGGTGCCGGTTCTCTTGCCGCGCGGCTTGGTCACGTTTTCGTTAGGTGCGCTCGCGCAGACGGGCAGCCTTGCCTTTGAGTCCGCGGAGGTAGTACAGCTTGTTGCGGCGAACACGGCCGGTTCGAATGACGTCGATATGATCGACCACCGGGGCGTTCACCGGGAAAATACGTTCGACGCCGGTTCCGAAACTGATCTTGCGTACGGTGATGGTTTCGCCAAGGCCGACGTTGTGGCGGGCGATGACGGTTCCTTCAAAAGCCTGAAGACGCTCTTTGTCGCCTTCCCTGATTTTGACGTGGACTTTGATGGTGTCGCCGTTCCGGAAAACCGGAATGGTCTTCTTGTATTTGTTGGTGACTTTCGTCAGAGCGGGATGATTCATTTGCTGATCTTCTTTCGTATCGCGTGCGTCCCGGCCTCTCGGCCAAGAACCCGCGTTTGCAAGAGGCTTCTGTCTGAAGCATTGCCGCTTTCCTACTAGAGGAAGGCCGTCCACGACCCGGCTTTCCGAATCGCTATTTTAGTAAGCGTCGCCTTACGTGACGCCTCGCTTACCTGATCAGATCCGGACGCATCCGCCGCGTCTTTTCACGCGCCGCATCGATGCGCCACTTCCGGATCTCTTCGTGATTCCCGCCTAACAAAACATCGGGAACCTTCCAACCACGAAACTCCGCCGGCCGCGTCCACTGCGGGCAATCAAGCAGCCCTTCCGAAGTGAACGACTCCTGGATGGCGCTGGCCTCATTGCCCAGCACTCCGGGGATCAACCGCGCCACCGCGTCGATCACCACGGCCGCACCCAGTTCGCCGCCGCTTAATACATAATCGCCTATCGAGAGCTCCTCGTCGGCCAGGTATCCGGCCACCCGCTCATCGACACCCTCGTAGCGGCCGCAAATTAACAGCACGCTCTCCAGTTCCGCATACTCCCGCGCCACGCTTTGCGTGAACCGCCGGCCCTGCGCGGAAAGCAAAACCACCTTATGACCCGGCTGCCGGTCCGGCCAGATGCTTTCGACCGCATCGAACACCGGCTCCGCTTTCAGCAGCATGCCTTCGCCGCCGCCAAAGGGCCGATCGTCCACCGTCTTGTGCCGGTCGTGCGTCCAGGTCCGAAGATCATGAACCTGAATATCGAGCACGCCCGCCGACTTCGCCCGAGCCACCACTCCATGCTCGAACGGCCCCCGGAAGAATTCCGGAAAGATCGTCACCACATGGAACTTCATACTAATCCTGCAACTCCAGCAAACCTTCTGGAGGGTCGGCGCGAATCACCCGCGCCTTCACATCAATCTCCCGGCAAATGGCCCTTGCCAGCGGAATCAGCATTTCGCGATTCCCGTTCCGCACCACCAGCAGAGCGCCTCCGGGTGGCTCCTCGAGATCCTTGACGATGCCGATCCGCTCGCCCGAAACGCCTTCCGCCACAAACCGAAATACTTCGCAGCCAATCAGCTCCGAGAAGTAATACTCGCCTTCCGGCAGCGGAAGCCGCTCCTCCGCCGGAATCTGAACTTCCGCCCCGACCCAGGCCTGGGCGTCGGTCATCGACGAAACGCCGGCGAATTGAAACACCGGACGCCCATCATGAAACCAGACCCGCGCGACGTTCATTTCCTGCCGCTTGGTTCCCTTTTCAAGGAACACTCGTTTCAGGATCTGAAGCCGCTCCGGATGACTGGTCAGCGATTCCGCCACCAGTTCACCTTTAATTCCTCGGGTCCGCAACAGGCGGGCGACGGCGATAAACTTGTCCACGATCGAATTTCCCCGGGTTTCTTTGGCACGCCGCCGCGGCAGCAGCCCGCCCGGGACTTATTCCAAAATCTCCAGCGAATACCGCCGGTTCATCTTCTGACCTGCCGCGCCGAGCAGGATACGGAAGCTCCGCGCCGTGCGCCCCTGCCGTCCGATCACGCGACCGAGATCGTTCGGGGCAACCTTCAGTTCGAGAACCGTAGCCTGCTCGCCAGCCACTTCGCGGACTTCGACGCTTGCCGGTTCATCGACCAGCGCCTTGGCAATTTCCTCGACTAGCAGTTTCACCCGTTCGATCCTCCTGGCCTTGGGCCGATTGTAACATCCGGTCCCTGGACGACTCTACACTCGGCTGCGAAGTCCCCTCAATGACGTTCGGGGTTCAAACCGACGGCGCCGGGTAACATCCGGTCCTTGGACGACTCTACACTCGCCCGCGAAGTCCCCTCACTGACGTTCGGGGTTCAAACCGAGTGAGCTAGTGGGCTGTCCGCGATCGACCTTTACCGTGGTTGACTGACGAAGAGTCCCCGCCCTTACGGGCGGGGTTAAACGTGAGAGATCCGCGTACTAAAGGGATCTCGCGGACATCCCACTAGTTAGGCGGCTGGAGCAACGACGGCTGGATTCGACTTCATCAGCCGGGCCACCGTATCGGAAGGCTGTGCGCCGGACTTCATCCAATGGGCGATGCGATCGTGCTTCAAATCCACTTTCGCCGGATCGGCGACCGGATTGTAGAAACCCACCACTTCCACCGCGCGGCTGTTGCGGGCGCGTTCTTTTTCGATCACTACCACGCGATAGGTCGGCTTCTTTTTTCCGCCGAACCGCGCCAAACGAATCATCAACATTTAACGTTCTCCTAAACTTTCGTTTCCATCTGAGATGCCATCTCTAAAAGATTGAGCCATTCCAGATTTGCTCGCGCCCATCTGCAATCGCCAAATCCTTCCACCGGCCGTTCTAGTGCCCGCCGCCGCCGAACATCTGCGGCAGTTTCATTTTGCCGAACTTGCCGCCCATCAGGCCGCCAGTCAGGCTCTTCATCATCTTCTTCGCTTGTGAATACTGCTTCAACAGGCTGTTCACATCCTGCACGCTGGTCCCGCTGCCCTTGGCGATCCGCCGGCGCCGCGCGCCGTTGATCAACATGTGATTATTGCGCTCTTTGGGCGTCATCGAATCGATGATCGCGACAATGCGCGTGATCTCGCCTTCGTCCACTTTGACGTTCTTCAGATCCTTCAGCGCGCCCATGCCCGGCATCATGCCGAGCAGCCCTTCGAGCGGACCGAGCTTGCGCAGCTGCTTGATCTGATCGCGGAAATCTTCGAGCGAAAATTCGTTGTCAAGCAGCTTCTGCTGCATCTTCTCGGCTTGCTTCTGATCGATGGTCTCTTCGACTTTTTCGATCAGCGACAGCACGTCGCCCATGCCGAGAATTCTCGAAGCAACCCGGTCGGGATGGAACGGCTCCAGTGCTTCCGACTTTTCGCCGACGCCGACGAACTTCAGCGGCTGGCCCGTCACCGAGCGAATCGACAGCGCCGCGCCGCCGCGCGCATCGCCGTCCATCTTCGTAAGAATGATGCCCGTGATTCCCAGTTGTTTGTGGAACTCGTCCGCGGATTTCACCGCGTCCTGACCGGTCATTGCATCGGCGACGAACAGGATTTCGGTGGGGTTCAGCAGTTCCTTCAACTGCTTCAACTCGGACATCAATTCTTCGTCAATGTGCAGGCGGCCCGCGGTATCGACCAGGATGACGTCGCGCCCGGTCTGCATCGCTTCTTTGCGCGCGCTGCGTGCCAGGTCGATGGGCTTGTCCTCGCCCGGCACACCCGCGTAAAGCGGAAGCTGCAGGTTCTTCGCGAGCACCGCCAGCTGTTGCCGCGCAGCCGGACGATACACGTCGACCGACACCATGATCGGCTTCGAACCGTTCTTGGCGAGATAGCGCGCCAGCTTGCCAGTCGAAGTCGTTTTGCCCGAACCTTGCAGGCCGACAATCAGGATCGCGGTCGGCGGCTCGTTGGCAAAGCGGATCTTCGACTGATGCGTGCCCAGCATCTTGACCATCTCGTCGCGCACGATCTTGACGACCTGCTGCGATGGCGACAGCGCGGTGATCACTTCCTCACCCATCGCCTGCGTCCTGACGGCCTCGATGAACTGTTTGACAACCTTGAAATGAACGTCGGCTTCAAGCAGCGCCACGCGGATCTCCCGCAGCGCCACTTCCATGTTCTCCGCCGTTAATTTGCCTTCGCCGCGAAGGTTTTTGAAAACCCTCTGCAGCTTCTCGGATAGGTTATCGAACATATTTACTGACTTCCGCCACCCGCGCCTTCCCCCCGGCTATTGACCCCGCTTCTTCACAAGGTTTCAGCCGGCCACACACAGCGCAAGAACGAAGCCAATTCCCTGGTTTTGACTTTCCGCTGAAGGACTTGGCGAGTGCGCCGGGCTCGGCCTTACGCGGACACACATCTGCCCGGGCAACCTTTTCAGTATACCGATTCTTCGCCGTTCTGGGAATCCCTGCCAGTTTTCGGTTCCTCCTCTGTGCCGGTCACAGCCGAATACAGTTTATTTCCTACTTGAGATCAATCACTTACAGAATTCGGGGAACTAGTTTTGCGGCCGCCGGGCGCACCTTGAAGCCAGCAGACAGGGCTTCGCACTGGAAGCGGCAATGTCAAGCGGCAGGCAAGTCCGCTCGACCTCGCTGAGCCTGCTCGATTCCCGGAAAGGAGTCCCTCATGGGCGAACCCATTATCATCATTCTTCCCCCGCTGTTCTAAACCAGAAGACCGGCGCCGAAAACGATTCCGGAATCGCCGGGCAGGGTCATTCCTGCCCGGTTACGATTTTGACAAATTCCAACCAGCCCCTTACGAAACATTCCTATTTTTTCGTAGGGATTATCCGAAGTAAACATCACAGGGCCTATTGGCAGGATGCCTTCTGAAGTATCAGTACAGTCAATGATAACGAGTCAAAAGCCCGTGTTCACTGCGTCTGGCGACAACCCGATTTGCCGGAATCTTTCTAGAATCATACAAATGTGTTCCGGAATACGTAAGAATACTTGAAATTAAACATTGCTCGATCGACCGACTACTGCTAGGCTGTTTCACGTACTGAGACCACTCAGTGAGTGGTAGTCGCCGGCCTTAGGTTAATGTTTTTCAAACCGACGAGGCCAGCGCTGACCAAGCTGTTCGCGGTGTTATCCGCGTCGTTTCTTCTTGGGTTTGCGGCTGGTACCAGACAGGTCGATGTTCCGTGGGTGGACACGCCGCTCGGCCTGCTTAAGAAGGCCAGTCGGGACGCGTTTGATCGACGGGACTACGAACGCTCGGCTGACATCGCCCGGCGGGGAATCGCCCAAGCAGCCGCACAAAACCATCGCCGCGCCGAACTGACCTTTCTGCAAATGCTCGCCGCGAACCGGATGTCGCAGCGTCGCTATGCGGATGCGCTTCCCGTTTTGCTCCGCGCCGAGGCGCTGGTCTGTCCGGCCGGGAACAACGCGACTTGCGCACGCATCGAGTCGAACCTTGCCAATCTCTATCTGACGGTGGGCGACTACGAATCGGCGCACCGCAAATCGATAGCGGGCTTGGCCGCCGGAGGCCATTTTTCGGACTCGGAAGCACCGCTCCGCATCACCCTCGGCAGAATCGCGGCGCTGCGGAATGATAGCGCCGCCGCCGAATTCAACCTGCAGCGCGGCGTGGAACTCGCCGACAGACTCGGCACCGAAGCCGCCTATTCTTTCGCGCTCCTCGAACTGGGCCGCGCAAAACTGGTAAGCGGAGACATCGCGGGAGCCGAAGCGCTTCTTTCAGCCGCCTTTCGCCGCCAACTTCTACAGCACGATCCCAATATCGCCTATTCCTACCTGCGCCTCGCCGCGTTAAAACTTCGCCAAGGCGATCCTCATTTTGCCCTCCGGCTGAATGATTTTGCGTTAGAACATCTGGCGCGCGGCGATATGGCCCTCGCTTCCTACTTCGTTTGGCAGGAACGCGGACCAATCCTCGAAGCCCTGGGCGATCGGCGTGCCGCCGCCGATTGCTACCGCCGCGCCACGGATCTCGCCGGCGTCTGGCGCGATGAGGCCGGCACCGAGGGCCGCATTCTCAACGTACTTGCCGATGGACTTCGCGGTTCGATCTACGACCGCTTTGTCGCGCTTTCCGCTTCCCTGGCCGTTAGCGAAAAAAGCGCGTCCCGGGCTTGGGACGCATTTGCCGCACTCGAAGAGAACCGTTCCTACACCGTCGCGGTGGCGAGCCGTCAGCCATCTATCCCGGAAATGTCTGCAAATAAGACTTCAATTCCAGCTAAATTGAGCAGAAAGGCTACATTTCGCGAGAATTTTCTTACCCGCAGCTCACTTCCTCATTTCCAAACAAAATTAAGTGATTCCGAGGCATTTTTCAGTTTCGCCATTTCCCGCTACGGCTGCCAACGCTGGTCCATCAGCCGGGACGGCTTCACGCTCGACAAGCTCGACGCCTGCGCCGAATTCGCCGGCTTGGTCGCCCGTTTCCGCGAGGCCCTCGAAAATCAGCGAGACGCCACGCCGCTCGGAGCCGAATTGTATCGCCGGTTGCTGGGGGGCCTACCCGCGCATGCCGCCGGCAGGCCGGATTGGTTGTTCTCGCTCGACGACGCGCTCTGGGAATTGCCGCTCGCGGCGCTGGTGCCCACCTTGCGAAACGGAAAACCTGTGTATTTGATGGAAGGCCATTCGCTGACCGTCGTTCCGCGCGCTCTGTTACTGGAGAACCGCCCGTTGCTCTCTTCGCGAGGACACCTGGTGGGGGTCGGCGATCCGGTTTACAATCTGGCGGACGCCCGCCGGCGGCCGGAGCACCGGGGATGGTTTTCGCTTGCAGCCGCCAGTACCTCCTCCACAAATGTTGCGTCGCTGAATCGCTTGGTCGCCTCCGGCGGCGAAGTCCGGAACGCCGCCTATATCTGGGCCTCCGCCGGACCGGGCCAGCTAGCCACCGTTCTCACCGGAATCGATGCGACCAGGGAGCGCCTGTTCGACGAACTGAAGCGCCCAGCCGCGGTACTCCACATTGCGGCCCACGTCCTTCCACCCAAAGCCGGAAACGAAGAAGCCGCGATCGCCGTCAGCATCAATCGCCAAGGCATTCTTGAAACCATCGGCCAGACTGACATTAGCGCCGCCCGCTTGCCAGGATCGCTGGTGATACTCAACGGCTGCAGCTCCGGCCGCGGCGAAATCCATCGCGGCGCCGGCTTGGTCGGACTCACGCGCGCCTGGCTGACGGCCGGCGCCGGCGCCGTCATCTCCAGCCAATGGGATATGCCGGACGATGCCTCCGGACTCTTTCCCGCATTTTACCGGTCCTGGGTGCACGATTCGGTACCCGCCGCGGAAGCCCTGCGGCGCGCCCAGGTCAAGATGCTGCATTCCGGCACCTGGCGAGCGAATCCGGGAATTTGGGCCGCATATTCGATTACGGGGGCAGCCAGGTAATCCTGCTGCCAAAGGTCAACTGCAAATAATGATGGCGATAGACGACGCAAAGACTGCCGACGCCGCATGCGAAGATCGGGACTTGATGAGTGAACCGGTTGAGGATTCCTCTGTTCCGCCGGCACACGCGCCCGAACCGGCCGCGCCCGAGCCCGGCGCCCTTCAGGAATGGGTTCGTTTGGTAGCTCGCATCCACAACGGCGAAGCCGATGGAATGGAGGAACTGTACAAACTCTTCTCCCGTGGAATTCGCTACTACCTGTGCCGTCAACTGGGCCCGCAGGAATTGGACGACAAAGTCCACGACACTTTTCTGGTGGTCGTCAACGCGATCAAGAACGGAGATTTGCGCGAGCCCGAGCGGCTGATGGGTTTTGTGCGAACCATCGTCCGCCGCCAGATCGCCGCGCACATCGATCGCGTCGTGCAGGACCGCCGCGATCAAACCGACCTCGATACCGGCTCGAAAATCGCGGATCCGCGCGGCAGCCCGGAGCAGACCGCCATTCAGCGCGAGAAGGCGGATTTGCTGAAACAAGTCCTCCACGAGCTATCGGGTCGCGATAGGGAAATTCTGACCCGCTTTTACCTGCACGAGGAACCTCAGGAACTCATTTGCGAGGAAATGGGCCTCTCCGACACGCAATTCCGGCTTCTCAAGTCGCGCGCCAAAGCTCGGTTCGGTGAATTGGGTAAGAAAAAACTGGCGAGCCGCACATTGGGCACTCTTTTTATGAGAACTTCCGCAGCCTCCAAACACTAACTCTCTAACGGGCCAGGACACGGCGTTGGTCAGGAGTTACTGTGGCTAATCTATTCAAAGGGAAAGAGGGAGATCTGCGAGATTCACCGGTGTTTGAACCACACCCAACCGACGACGAACTGGAGATGTATTCGATGGGCCGGGCGTCGGAGCTGGAAACAATTCGTATTGAAGAGCACGTCCTACTTTGCGGTTACTGTCAGGATCGTCTTCAGGACGCCGACGAATTTGTCGCGCTCATGAAGGACACTACCAACGAAATCGCCGCCCGCGAGGATGCGGCGCTCGACAAACAAGGCCGGGCCCGAACCGTGGCCGGAGCCGTTGAACGCATGGGAACGCCCGTCATTACTGGCTTGGCGGCAATCGTGGCCGTTACCATTGGCTTCGCCGTCTATCAGAATCAGAGAGCGGTTTCGACTCCAACTGGCGAAGCCGCCATCCATTTGGTCGCCAATCGCGGAGCCGGCATGACGCCAGTCATCGGCTCGAACGCGTCATCCGTATTGCTATCCATGGACACCTCTGGACTTCCTGAGGAGCGGCTGGCTGTGGTTGTCGTGGCCGAGGACGGATCGCCCGTTTGGGCAAGCCAGGTAGAACCTCGGAATAATCGCGCGCTGGCTTCTGTGCGCCAGAGTCTCCGAGCCGGCCAGTACTTTTGCCGGCTCAGTTCGAAATCCGTTCTCTTGCGCGAATTCGCCTTCCGCGTGCAGTAGATCGACTGCCAAATCTCGTAAACCCGGCACGCCAGGAGCCGTCAAGAATCGGCTCACTTCCTCGCAATTCCGCTTTTGCTCTAGCTCCCAGGCGGCGGCGTACCGCCAGCGCATCCATTCAGCTTGCCGATCAGATCCGTCCAGTACGGCGGGTCTGGTTCCCGGGATCCCGCCTCGGTCCGTTCGCGATCGATGAGTGTGCGAGACAAACGAAACTGGCGGCAGCTTTCCTTCCGTTTCCCTTCTTTCTCCGCCACCACTCCGACGCCGTAATTGTCCGCCGCCAACTCGGCCAGATTGCGAGGCGCGGCGTCGAGCAGCGACGTGTGGATCGCGATTGCGCCTTCATACTGCGTTCGAGCCTCGCGCAAGTCTCCATTCTGGACTAACGCCCAGGCGTAGGACTGACGCGACTTCGCGAGCCGTTCGCGCAGCATCGCGTCACCCGGATCGGAAGCCGCCAATTTCGTCCGAAGATCCAGGTTCCAGCGCAGCATATTCACCGCCTCCGAATGCCGGTTCAGCTGACTCGAGAGAAATCCAATGGTGCCGAGATCGTTGGTCAGATCCACCAGGACCGACCGGTCCTCGGGCGCTTTCCCCAATCGTGCTTCATCCAAGCCGCGCGCCTGCGCGGCATACTCCCAGGCCTTCTGGAATTGTTTTAGGTGCTGGTATTCGTTGGCCAGATACTTGGCGCAGAGCGCCACGTTTCGCATTTTATTCGACGAAGCCGGGTCCCGGTTGAGGATCGGCTGGTAGACGCCGAGAGCTTCCTGATAGACGGCGATTCTCGCCGCCGGATCTTCGGCGCCGAAAGCGCGGGCGAATAGAGCGCTGCCCAGCAGATCGTCCGCGAGATCGTTGTTCGGCCTTGCCTCCCGCACCTTTCGAGCAAGGAGGACGGCCTGCTCGCGATGGTTTGCCCGCTCACTTCGATTCGGGATCGCGTCGGATCCGCCAAGCCGTCCATGTACGATCGACGCGACACGAATCGCTTCCAGGTTTGCAGGTTCGCGCGCGAAAACTCCCTCCGCTAAGTGCAGTGCGAATCGCCAACTCTTTAGCGCGCCTTGCGGATCGCCCAGGTTCGACACCCCGGACCCGCCCTGGATGTCGCCGATGCGCAAGTACGAGCCTGCGATCTCGATTTCGAGGGCCGCGTCGTTGGCCGCCTCGCGCGCCAGCGATTCGAGAAAACTCACTGTCTGCGCGATCATCTTCTGCCGCACCGCGAGCGTGCCCGGAATATTGGCGAGTTGCAACTGCATATCGAAGATCACGCTGCGCGCGAGCTTTCTGGTTTCGACAGCCCTTTGCTCGGCGACGAAGCGGGCCTTCGATGCCACTCTCGCCTGCCAAACAGCAACACTCGCTGTGACCGCCAGCAGCAGACCTGCGGCGATGGCCGAGCCTACGGCCAGCCTGTGACGGCCGACAAATTTCCTGGCGACGTAGCGCAGAGTGGCCTCCTGCGCGATCACAGGGGCGCCGGCCAGATAGCGCCCGATGTCCGCGGAAAGGTCTTCGGCGGATGCGTAGCGCGCCGACGGCTCTTTCCGCATCGCGCGCAAAACGATCGAATCCAGATCGCGCGGAATCGCGGCGGAGTGCGCGCTCGGCGGCTCCGGCGTGATGTCGCAAATGCGCTTCACCGCTTCGTCGAGCGAGCGTCCAGGACCGCCCTGGGACGACACGCCAGTCAGCACTTCATAAAGCAGGACGCCGAGCGCGTAGACGTCGGTGGCCGTGGTGATCGCCTGTCCCTTCACTTGTTCCGGGCTGGCGCAATCGAGTGACATCGGCTGCGAGCGAGTGACCGCGGTCTGGTTCCTGTCGGGCGCGAGCAGCTTGGCGATTCCGAAATCGAGGACCTTCACTTCTCCTTGCGCCGTCACCAGCACATTCGAACTCTTGATGTCGCGATGGACAATCAAGTGCCGATGCGCGTGGTGGATCGCGCTGCACAGGGTGCGGAAGAGCCGGAGCCGTTCCTCAATCGGCAGGTCCGCGCAGTGTTTGGTGATCGGCGCGCCCGCGACGTATTCCATCGCGATGTAGCGGCCGCCCTCGAATTCGCCGCCGCCCAACATACGTACGATATTGGGGTGCTCGATGCCCGCGAGGATGCCGCGCTCGGCCACAAACCGGCGATCGAGTTCCGCGCTCGCACGCAGCGCCGGGATCACCTTCAGCGCTACTTTCTGCTCAAATCCTTCGCCGCTGCGATAGCCGAGGTAGACGGTTCCCATGCCGCCTTCGCCGATCTTCGAAGCCACCCGGTACGGGCCGAGAAGAGTTCCTTCGAGAATCGCCGACGGATCGTCTTCAAGAAAATCGCCAGCATCGCCGTGCGCGGCGAGCAGCGATTCCACCTCGGCGCGCAGGTCCGCGTCGTGGAGGGCGGCCAGTGCGGCGGCGCGCGCTGCGCTGTCGAGTCCAATCGTTGCGCCGAAGGTTTCGCGAACCAGGCTCCATCGTTCCGCAGTCATATCAAAGGCCGCATTGTAACCCGCGAATCCAATAAAACGACACGCAAAAATCAGGGAAAGTTTCTTGAGCCTGTTTGCCGCTCGATTCCGCCACCAATATCACGGAGGACTGCTGTGCCGAAACCGATAAGGATTCTGATTCTGACGTCGCTAGCCGCCATTCCATTGCTCGCTGTCCCCGTGCAGTGGACAACCGGCTCCGGCGGGAACGGGCATTATTATGAGTACGTGCCGGCGGTTCCTGGCGCGTATTTGGTCAACCAGGCGCTCACGGATCAGGCGGCGAATCATAAGAGCTTCCTCGGCCTGCCCGGGTATCTCGTAACCATCACGTCACAGGCTGAGGAAACTTTCGTTTTCGGACTGGCGAGTGGAGGCGACTACTGGACCGGCGGCACGTACACCGGGTCTACGAATCAATGGACCTGGCGAGGCGGACCGGAGGCGGGCCAGGTCTTCACCTACACTCACTGGAGCGTCGGCGATCCGCCGGTCACGTCCAGCAATTTGGTTCTCGCCGTGACGCCGGTCGGCGCTTGCGGGACTGAGTGCTGGCGCATCGATGGTGGCGGCTCCGCATTCGGCTACATGGTCGAATACAGTTCGCTCGGCCCTGCCGCCGTTCCGGAACCGTCGAGCGCTATGTTTCTGGGATCGGGTCTGACGGTGTTGGTTCTGCTGCGTCGGCGGGCTGCGGCTCATCGGAGGCTGTTCCGCCAAGATGGCGGAACAGCCACGCCCGCGCGAACGCCCAATCCCGTTTCACGGTAGCTTCGGAAATACCGAGCACCACCGCTGTCTCTTTTACCGACAGTCCGCCGAAGTAACGCAGCTCGATCACACGCACTCGATCCGGATCGATAAGCGCCAGCTTTTCGAGCGCCTCATCGAGCGCGAGTACATCGAAGGAACGCGTGTCGGTCGAGAGGCCCAGCGCGACTTCAAGGGATTCCGGCACCTGTCCGGAGCCGCGCTTCTGCGCGTTGCGCTCCCGCGCGCGATCCACGAGGACGCGACGCATTACCTCCGCCGCCGCGCCGAAGAAATGCGCGCGGCTGTTCCACTGCATCCGATTCTGATCCACCAACCGGAGATACGCTTCGTGCACCAGGCTGGTCGGTTGCATGGTGTCACCGGGACGCTCGCGGCTTAAGTGATAACGCGCCAACTGGCGAAGTTCCTGATAAACGATCGGGACCAGTTCGCCGAATGCTTGTTGGTCGCCGTCGCTCCAGCGAAGCAGAAGCTCCGTCACGCCGCTCATGTGACGATAGTAGCAGCGTCGAGGGCAGCGTCCGGATTGGATTACTGGCCGCGAAGTAATCCTTGGACGTGAACGCGACGGGAATCCGCGGCGCGAGCAACGAGCGATCGGGGGGATAAGCGCGTCAGAATACGCGGCGCGTCAGCCGGCCGACCGTGAATTTCGCCGTATCGGCGACTGCCATCACCGTCATCACGCCCGCCTGCACGGGGTCCGTGACGACCAGGTCCGCGGCATCTGGAACGCTTCCCGCCATGTTCAAACTCACCACCAGCAAACCCTGCGCCCGCACGTCGCGGACCGCCTGCTCGATCTCGCCGCCCATCAAGGCGCCCGCCAGCACGAGCGCTTTTGCACGCGGCAATCTCGCGACCGCGCGGACTGCGTCAGCAAGGGCCTGTTCGCCCACCAGCGGAATGGTATCGACCGAAATATGTTCGCCGCGAATGTTGTGGCGGTCCGCTTCGGAGATGGCGCCGATCGCGACCTGCCCGACTTGCGCGCCGCCGCCGATAATAATGATCCGCTTGCCGTAAATCTTTTCAAGCGTATTCACGCGCTCGACCGACACCGTCACGGTCAGCGCGGCCAAGTCCGCAAGCACCGCCTTCGGTTCGCCTTCGGGTTCGATCTCGAAATACACGCGATCATTCGGTGCTGCTTCCGAAATGATATGCACCGTAGTGATGTTCGCGCGGTGCTGCGCCATCACTCCCGTCAACTGATGCAGGATTCCGGGCCCGGATTTGGTCTCAACAACGATTCCGATTTTCATGTGACATAGGCCTCCGGCCTGTGGTTAGGTGACATCGGCCTCCGGCCTGTGGTTGGTGACATAAGCCTCCGGCCTGTGGTTGGTGACATAGGCCTCCGGCCTGTCAGTTTTGCTTGCACAGGCCAGAGGCCTATGCCACTAGATCTCGTATTTTTTCAGAATCTCCGGCCAAACGCCCTTCGCCTTCAGGAGCGTCTCGCAAATCTCGCGGACGGCTCCGCTGCCGCCGGACGCCTCGGTCACCCAATGCGCCGCCTTCTTCACTTCTTCGCGCGCGTTCCCGACCGCAACCGCCAGCCCGACGCGACGCATGATCACAACATCGGTGAAGTCGTCGCCGGCATAGGCGACTTCGTCCGGCGCGCAGCCGGCTTGTTTTAGGATCTCCTCGAATACGGGAATCTTTTCGATGTGCCCCTGATAGACGTACTGCATCTTTACCTGGCGCGCGCGTTCCGTTGTCGCCGGAGATGTGCGGCCGCTGATCACGCCGGTCGCGATGCCGTACCAGCTGAGCCATTGGAGCGCGATGCCGTCCTGCGAATCAAAGCCCTTGGTCTCGGCCATCTTGCCATCCGGACCCGGCACGTTATACAAGCGCCCATCCGTCAGCACGCCATCCACATCCATCAAAAACAACTTCACCTTCGCCGCTCTTGAATACAAATCGCTCAATTCGTTCTCCTAGGCTTCGAACACTTTTCGGATTAAGTTCTGTTGCGCTTCGAGCATTTGTTGATACCGCTTGTGCCGCGCCGGATCCGGTTGGTACGTCGCAGCCATCTCTGCCGGAGCCTCTTCGAGCGACGCGATCGCGCCGATCCGTTCGAGCGCCAGCAGCGCCGCTCCGCGCGCCGACGCTTCGTCCGGACCGCCCACCACCGGCCTGCCCAGCGCATCCGCCATCATTTGCGTCCAAGCCGGAGAATTCAGCAGCGCTCCGCCGGACGCGATCACCTCGCGCGGCGTTCCGACTCCGGCTTCGAGCATCGCGTAAATCTGGCGGAACCGCAGCGCTACAGATTCGAGCGACGCTCGCAAAATCTGAATTGGTGTCGTCGCGTACGTCATGCCAGTGAACACCGCCCGGAAGTCCGGCCGCCAATAGGGCGAGCGTTCTCCGGCAAAAAACGGAAGGATGTTCAGCCCGTGCGCGCCCGGCTCGATCGCAGCGATCGCGCACTCCAACACTTCGCCCGAAGGCAGTTGCAGCGTCCGCTTCATCCACTTGAAAACATCGCCGCCATTCGATAATGCGCCGCCCAGCACGAACCGCTTTGGATCCACGCGATAACACCACAAGCCCGGCGGAATCTCCATCCGGTCCGCTGCGACTACCGCCCGCATCGCGCCGCTAGTGCCAACCATCAATGCGAAGCGATCGCGCGAAACGCCGCCGCTTCCAATGTTGTTGCAGGCTCCGTCCCCGAGGGCAGGGAACCACGCGATGCCCTGGAACAACGGCCAGCGCACAGCAAATGCATCGAGCAGCTTCGTCGCCGGAGCGTCGAACGCATCGAGCGGCGTCAGCTGCGGTTTGGAGATCGGCAGCGCCGCCAGCAACTCCGCGTCGTATCGGGCTTCATTCTGATTCCACAAACCCGACGCGGATGCCATCGACGTCGAAGTGCGAGCTTCGCCGAACAGCTTCAGGAAAATGAACTCGCCGAACGAAAGCCAGCGGCTTGTTTTCTGAAACGCCTCCGCCCGATTCTCCGCCAGCCACAGCAGCTTCGCGGGCCAATAGCTGGTGTGGAACACGCAGCCCACGCGCTGCTGCGTCGCACCCTGATCAAGCGTCTTCTTCAGAAACTCCACTTGCGGCGCGCTGCGTGTATCGAACAAATGAATGAGCGCCGTCGTCGGAGCGCCCGCTGCATCCACGCCAAAGAAGCAATGCCAAAATGCTGAAAAAGCAACGGCGCTCACGCCCCTTCCCGAATCCGCCAGCTGCTGATGAATTTCTTCGAGGCACGCAATCGACAAGCTCGCCAGGGCCTCAGGATCGATCTCGATGCCGCCGTCCGCCGTCTCCACTTTGTCGTACTTCAGCTGGCAGCCGAGGCCCGCCACCTCGCGGCCCTTCGCATCGAACGCCAGCGTCCGAACGGAAGAGGAGCCGACGTCGAGACTTACAATAAGGTTGTCAGGCATTCTTGCGCGATGCGCCTTCGTCAATGTCTGCTAAAGGTCCGGAATTCTCTGAGCATGCTCGCCAAAGTGGCCGAATTCCTTACTCGTTATAGCACGCACGCTGGAGCGACTCTCGCCGTGGCCGTCAGCGGCGGAGCGGATTCGGTTTGCCTGCTGACCGTTCTGCGCGAGCTTGGCCACAGCCCGCACGTGCTCCACTTGAACCACCACCTTCGCGGCGCGGAATCCGACCTCGACGAGCAGTTTGTGCACGGTTTGGCCGCCGGACTACGGTTTCACCGCGCCGATGCCGATCTTTCCGCAGTGAAGGGGAATCTCGAACAGGCCGCCCGCGACGCCCGCCGCGCGTTCTTCACGCAGTTGCTTGATCGCGGAATCATCGACTCCGTGGCGCTAGCCCATACCCGCGACGACCAGGCGGAAACCGTTTTGATGCGCCTGCTTCGCGGCACCGGTCAGCATGGCCTCGCGGCGATGCGCCCGGTCTCCGGCCGGTTCCTGCGTCCGCTGCTTGAAACCAGCCGCGCGGAAATCGAAACCTTTCTCCGGGCCCGCGGCATCTCTTGGCGGGAAGATCGCTCGAATCGGGATCCGCGCTTCACCCGCAATCGAATCCGCCATCAATTGCTGCCGCTGCTCGAACGCGAGTACAACCCGGAAGTACGCTCTGCTCTCTCGCACCTCGCAACCACGTCGCAGGCGGAAGAAGACTGGTGGCAGCTCCAGATGGAACGCCATCCGGCACTCTCTAAAAACGGACCCGGCGCAGCCATCCTGAACACCGCCTTACTCAAGGAACTTCATCCGGCGGTCATCCGCCGCGTGATCCGCCACGCCATCGAAATCGCCAAAGGCAACCTCCGGCAGATCACCTTCGATCAGGTGGAAACCGTGGCTGCGCTGGCGGCGAGTACTAGAGGATATGGCCGTGTCCCCTTGCCGGGCATGATGGCGACCCGGTCTTTCGATCAGCTCCGGATCGCCGTTCCCCGGGCCCGTCCAACCGGCTTTTCGGGTCCGGTCACCGCCGGAGAAACCTACGATCCCCCGGGCGTCATCCTCGAAACAGTGGACCCCGCCGGGCGTGCTAAAGTGAAGGAAGATTTAGCTTGGGTCGATGTGCCCGCTCTACTCGAGCTGCGCGAATGGCAGGCTGGCGACGCGTATTGTCCGGTGGGTGAGAAGCGGGATTGGAAATTGAAAAATTTGTTTCAACGCGCCCGGATCCCGGTGTGGGATCGCGCCGGATGGCCTGTTTTAGTGGGTGGCGGGCAGATTTTATGGAGTCGGCAGTTCGGACCGGCGGCGCGTTTTGCGGCCCCGGCGGATTGCCCGAAAGTATTGCGAGTACGGGAGTTGCGTCATCCGCCGGAGCTTGCGGAGGGCATCGAGTAATGGGTTCGCGACGAATTCTTGCAATTGGGTTGAACCGGTCGCCATTCTTTTGGCGTCCAAAGACACAGTAGCCTCGTAACAAGATATAGCAGTCCAGCATCGTTGTAGTGCAATCGAAACGTGTCCCGGGCGTGATTTTATCGTCGCCCTCAGCAGCCGGATACGGGGCAAGCAAGCAGTACAGGGGAGAAGGAAGTAAATGAATTCCAACGTGAAAACGGCCGTATTGTGGCTGGTCAGCGTCGTGATGGTCATCCTCGTTTGGGCCGTCTTCAAGCAGAACAAGACCACCACGTACGCGCAGCCCAATTTTTCCGACCTCGTCAAACAGGTGGAAGCGGGCAAAGTCGAGTCCGTGACGATCAACGCGACCGGTGATGTGCACGGTAAGTATCGGGACGGGGGCGAATTCCGCTCCACCGTGCCGCCAACTTACAACGACTTCACCACGCTGTTGCTCGAAAAGGGCGTTTCCTACACCTCGCAGAAGGAGTCCGGCAATCAATGGGTCTCGATCGTGGTCAACGCGATCCCCTTTGTCCTGCTGCTGGCCTTCTGGATTTTCATGATGCGGCAGATGCAATCGGGAGGGAATAAAGCGCTCAGCTTCGGCAAGTCGCGCGCCCGTTTGCATTCCTCGCAGCAGAAGAAAGTGACGTTCAAGGACGTCGCCGGCGTGGAAGAAGCCAAGGAAGAGCTGCAGGAAATTATCGAATTCTTGCGTGAGCCGCAGAAGTTCCAGAAACTCGGAGGACGCATTCCTAAAGGCGTTCTCCTGATCGGTTCCCCCGGAACAGGCAAGACGCTGCTCGCCCGCGCCATCGCCGGCGAGGCCAACGTCCCGTTCTTCTCCATCTCCGGTTCGGACTTCGTCGAAATGTTCGTCGGCGTCGGCGCCAGCCGCGTTCGCGACCTCTTCGAACAGGGCAAGAAGAACGCGCCCTGCATCATCTTTATCGACGAAATCGACGCCGTCGGACGCCATCGCGGGGCCGGATTGGGCGGCGGTCACGATGAACGCGAGCAGACGCTGAACCAGTTGCTGGTCGAAATGGATGGCTTCGAATCGAACGAAGGCGTCATCCTGATTGCCGCCACCAACCGTCCCGATGTGCTCGATCCCGCCCTGCTTCGTCCGGGCCGCTTCGATCGCCGCGTCATCGTCGATCTTCCGGATGTCCGTGGACGCGAACAGATTCTGAAGGTCCACACCAAGAAAGTTCCGCTGTCGGACGACGTGGATCTTGCCATCATCGCCCGCGGCACGCCGCGTTTTGCCGGCGCCGACCTTGCCAATCTGGTCAACGAAGCGGCGCTGATTGCCGCTCGTCAGAATCGCAAGGTCGTCACACAGTACGATTTTGAGGTCGCCAAAGACAAAGTGATCATGGGCGTAGAGCGCAAATCACGCGTCCTGAGCGAAGACGAAAGGAAACACACCGCGTATCACGAAGCCGGTCATGCGCTGGTGGCGATGATGATCCCGGAAGCGATGCCGCTCCATAAGGTCACCATCATTCCGCGCGGCATGGCTCTCGGCGTCACCACCTTCCTGCCCGAAGCCGATCAGGTCGATTTCGCCAAGGAAGAAGCCGAGGCGCAGATCGCCGTCTCCATGGGCGGACGCATCGCCGACGAGATCTTCTGCAAGACGAAGACCGCCGGTGCTTCCAACGATATCGAGAAAGCCACCGAACTCGCCCGCCGCATGGTTTGCGAGTGGGGTATGAGCGACCTGGGTCCGATGAGCTTCGGCAAAAAGGAAGAGCAGATCTTCCTCGGCCGCGAAATTGCCCAGCATCGCGACTACTCCGAAGACACGGCCATTAAGATCGATCAGGAAGTGCGCGGCATCATTGATCGCGGCTACAATCGCGCTCGCGCGATTGTCGAAGACAAGAAGGAAGCGATCGAGCGCATCGCCATGGCTCTCATGGAACGCGAAGTCCTGGACGCCGCCGAAGTAAAGCTGCTGATCAACGGAGAGACACTCGGCGCGCCGCGCACCATGACCAATCCTCGCGGCGGCGGCGGTTCACAAGAAGTCATCCGCCCCGACGGCGGCGGCTCCGGTGTGCGCATTCCTCCGATCCTCGAAGGCGGACCGCAACCCGCCTAGTTGGTAAAATCGATGTTCGAGACGCAGAGGGCCTTCGGGCCCTTTGCTTTTTTCTAAGGCTCTCTTTTCCAGCACGTGTCGATTCCCTCATTCCCTGTTTATCTTTTTGACCTCGACGGAACGCTTGTGGATTCCTGGCGAGACATTACCGGGGCGATTCGCAGCGTGCTCGCGGAGACGCCGCGGACCGGCGATCCGATCACCGACGAATTTCTCCGCAGCTACATCGGGCGTCATCTGCTGGACCTGTTCCTCGATCTTGGATACGAGCGCGAGCACGTCGATCCGATGATCGTGAACTATCGCCAGATTTATGCAGCGCGCCACCACGCGGATACGGTCCGTTATCCCGGAGTCAAAGAAGGACTCGCCGCGTTGAAGGGGCTCAAATCGACAGCCACTACCAAGGGCACTCCGATGACCCGCGTGGTCCTCGAGAAATTTGAATTGCTCGAATACTTCGATCATGTGCAAGGCACCGACGGCTTCCCCGCCAAGCCCGAGCCCGACGTCGTTCTCGCCTCTCTCAAACCCTTCGGCGTGGATCCGAAGAACGTTCTCTTCGTAGGGGACGCCCCCGCCGACATGGAAGCCGGCCGCCGCGCCGGAGTGAAGACCTGCGCCGTCCGCTACGGCTACGGCACGGAGGCGGATCTCGCGAAGTGGGAGCCGGATTACTGGATCGACGACCTGCGCGAGCTTAGTGCTTGAGCGGTCCCGATCGTTTGCCGCGTGATGGCACGGAAGATTGTTCGAGGGAACGCATCCAGAGGTAGAGCCGCACCATTCGAAGGTTGAAAGTATACTCGCCTAAGCTCGCTCCGGAGCGAATCACGTTTAGCTTTTTCATTTTTTGCAGGAAGTTGTTAAACTTCCCACGCTCACTGGGTGTCAAATCCGCTTCGACTTTCGCCTTCGTGAAGGTCAAATCATCCGGGTTATGGACGCCAATCTTGTAGAGTATCGAACGATAGTCAGCACTTCGAAGTGCGTTCTGAACTTGGAGGTCGAAGTATTTCTTGCCGACCTCTTCAGCCGCGTCGACGATCGCGAGCCCGGCTTCTTCTTCGGTCACGTGATTGTCTTCGTCTCTCCAATAGGCGGAATCCCCAATCAATTGCATAATTTTAGGGAACCCCGCAGAGTAGTGCGCCATATTCACGGCGGCCTTCTCGTCGCATATTATACTTGCAGACTCGAAAGTTACCTTGAAGAACTCTTTGGACTCTCCCGCCGACATCGGCCCAACCTCGATGACTTCAAAGATACGGTCAACCGGCTGATGCTGCTTGATCATTTCGCGCCGGCATTCCTCGACACCGCACAGCGCCAGCAAAAGAGGTACCGGTTTAGATGAACCTCCATTTGAATCCACGATTCCTTTGATAAAATGAGCGAGTCCTGGATCTCTTGCCAGGCCGTTAATCTCGTCCAGTACGAGAAAGATGCCATTCGACCCGAGCCGCTCGCGTACGTTCTCCAGAAATCGCAGGACACCGAACGGCGAAGCCAACTGCGGTGCATCGGCTCTCAATGCTTCAAAGTTGAGAGTGAGCATTCCAAAGAGATTCTGTTTGCCGATGTACTTAGCGAACAGGTTGGTTATCTTCTCGGCTTTAGTTGGATCCAGTGCCCGCGACCGGATTGTTGATTGAAAAATTGATTCCGAGACGTCGCCCAGGCTTTTGCATCCTCCAAGAGAACAGTAGATCGGATGGATATTGTGTTGAATTTCAGCCGCCTGCTGCGCCTGAAAAGCGAGCGAGGTCTTTCCGATTCCGTACTCCCCTTGAATGAACATGGGAACCATTCGTCCCCGCGCTACCTGACGAACACCGCGTTCCATCATTCGATCCAGTTGCGGCTGCCTACCCACAAAATACGCTGCGGGGACGGGATGATTTGGATAAAAGGGGCTGTTGCCTTTTTCTGCCACAATCCATTCTACGTGTTCGGCGGATCGCTAACTCCATCCGCGCCGCGCTATCATGCGGAAGATGAATCGCCGCCACGCTCTCAAAGCCATTGCCGCCACCGCGCTTGCGCCGCTCGCCGCACACGCCGCCAATACCCGCTTCAAGATTTCGCTCGCCGAGTGGTCCATCCACAAAGCCATCCACAGCCGCAAGCTCACCAACCTCGACTTCCCGAAAGTCGCGCACGACAACGGAATCGAAGGCCTTGAGTTCGTCAACCAGCTTTGGGCCGCGCCCACCCAGGGCTACATCGCACAGCTCAAGAAGCGAATGAAGGACCACGGCTGTAAAGGTGTTCTGATCATGTGCGACGACGAAGGCGCCATGGGCCACTCGCAGCAGCTGCAGCGAATGCGCGCCGCCGATAACCACATCAAGTGGCTCGACGCCGCCGCCGATCTCGGCTGCCACTCCATCCGCGTCAATATGTACCCGGACGACGAATCGAGACAGCCCAAGAACCTCGATGCGTTCATCGGCTATTGCACCGACAGCTTCACGAAACTGTGCGGCTACGCCAAAGACCGCGGCCTGAATGTCATCATCGAAAACCACGGCGGGGTCTCGTCCGACGCCGACGTTCTGGTCCGCTTGATGAAGTCCGTGAACCTTCCGAATTTCGGCCTGCTGCCCGACTTCGGCAACTTCGGCCCCAATCAGGACCGCTTTGAAAGCGTCCGCAAGATGCTGCCGTATTCAAAGGGCGTCAGCTTCAAGTGTTTCGACTTCGGCCCCGACGGCAAAGAGACGCGCTTCGACATGGACAAGATGATGAAGATCGTCGCTGCCTCCGATTACAAAGGTTACGTCGGTATCGAGTACGAAGGCGAGAAGACGCCGGAGATGGAAGGCATCGCCGCTGGCAAGAAGTACCTCGACAAATTCTTCGCGTCGCTCTAAGCGGGCGGTTCATTTCGGAAGCCGGTCACTTTGTTCGCGGCCTTGTTCGCGGTCCTGAAAGCCAAGCGAATTAGTAAGCGCGGCCGGACGGTCGCACCTCGTTTACGTACGCAGCAGCCAGATCTTCCTACCGAGATGCGACGCCGACGCTTCATCGGCCAGCGAATTTCCTTCGCCGCCGCTGGTCGCGCCCGTATGGAACGTCTCGAAAAGAGCCTTTGCCTGTTCGTAGGCCCAGATCGCGCGTTCCTTGTTGGTCTTCGCGTACCGGTCGCCGACCGACTCCATTACCGGCGCCATGAAGTCGAACCAGCGCTGCGTCGATTCGCCGCGCCATATTAAGCGCTCCGTCTCTTTGAGATCTCCCGCTTCGAGAATCTCCAAGAGGTGATCTCTGCGCTCTTCCAGTGTCGCCATCGCAACTGATTCTCTCACCTTGAATGGTTCGCCTGCACGCCACCTATAACAACTACTTCTTATTCTTCTTCGTCGAAAGCATCCGCTTCATGATCTCTTCGATGACGTGCGGCTCCCGCCCTCCGTCATGCGGCGTCTGTCGCACCTCAAGAAATGAAGATCCGGCCTCCGGCTTGAACGCCGACCACAAGGTATGGGACCAGTAGCGGAATTCGCCAGCGATTCGACCGGCCTCTGAATCCCAGCCGCGAGCACTCTTAAGGAGCGCGTCCCGAAGCGGACAGTAATATTGATATTCGACTGGTTTGCCAGCCCGGAACCTTCGACGGAGCGTACCGCACCCCACTCCAAGTCCAACGCTGCTAACAAGGCACATACGTTTCATTTACTTACAACAATTTGCTCATCTGTCGGCCTAAGCACCTCGGTGAGGTGTTATTTATTTGTTGACTTCAGATTAAGATCAGTTTAAGCTGCCTTTTCGCCATTCGAGCGCACTTGGCCGCGCCTCGAGGGCGAAGCTGGACGATGCTTCGGGAATACCCGCGGCACGGACCAGAGCGGAGATGGATTTTCGACCGTAGAAGGTGATGGACTCTGGCATGACCTTTCAACTAGGCGAACAAGTCGTATACCCCAACCATGGCGTTGGGATCGTCGAGAACATCAGTGTTCGGGCGTTCGGTCTGCAGATGGAACGCTTTTATCTCCTCAAACTCCAGGCAAACAGCCTCACCGTGATGGTCCCCTTTTCGCATGTCCACCACGTCGGACTGCGCAAAGTAACCAAGAATGTCGAGGTCGCCCGCGTCCTCGAGTTCCTGTCGGCCGGTCTCTGCAAGCGCTGTTCCGACTGGAAGGATCGCTTCAAGGAAAACTCGGAGAAGATGCAATCCGGGAGCCTTCTCGACGTCGCCCAGGTGATGAAGAGCCTGCTCATCCAGCAGGCCGACAAGCCACTGTCTTTCCGCGAAAAGAAGATGCTCGATCGCGCAAGGCACATGCTGATCACCGAATTTTCCATCTCGCGTCGTCTGGCCACCGAGGCTGCCGGCGAATTACTTGAGCGCGCGCTCCAGAAATCCGGCCTGCACCTGCCTATTCCGCTCTAACGAGCGAGTAAGGCACGTTACATGCAGTGGTACCCTGAAGGCTCTCGCGGCCTGTCGCCATCTCCTGCAGCACCGGGAACATAGGCAGCTCCGGCACCGTGGTCATTGCTAAACAAGCTGGCAACCAGGCCTCCAACCTCCTCCGCCTTAGCACCCTGGTAGGTGGAAGACCCCAGCTATCAGAAAGATACGCACGAGAACTAAGGTAACCTCAGGCTTTCAATGCGTAGTATTTTTGGCCTAACGACTTTACGATTAAATTGATGTCGTGGGGCGAAGACGTCCGGTGCCTGTTTTGCGATGAACGCCTTCCGCTTTACCGGAAGCTGACCGACGGACAATTCTGTTCGGCCGCCCACCGCAGGGACTTTGGCGTCGAACAGCAGCGGCTTGGCGTGGAGCGCCTGCATCAGTTTCAAACCGGAAGCTTCCAGATTCCCGTTTGCGCTGCACCCGAGAACGCGATAGCAGCCGAACTTTCTGACGTGGCGCTCGCCGCGGAGGAAACACGCCATCACGAACCGGCAGAGTCGCTTTCCCGTCACTCCGAACCCGTATTCAAATCAATCTTCCCGGAAGAGATTACGGAAGCAATTGATGAGGTTTCGGCCGCCGTTGCCGCCGCCACTCCTGAGGGGCGCAACACTTGCGGTCATGGCATGCCGATGGCTGGCTTCGTTGCGCTCCCGGTGCCGCCCGTCGAAGATCCGGTTCGGACCCTGCTTGCCGCCGATCCCATTGAGTACGAAGTGCAGCCGCTTCCGCTTTCGCCGGGCCTGGTAAAAAACTACAAGCCAGCCGTTGGAAGTTTGGCCTTAGCCGGTCCATTGCCGGTCAGGAAATCCGCGGCTGGCGAACTGTCCTGGGGTCCATTCGACTTCCACCTCGACGCTACCCGGCGAGCGGAGTGGACGGCGTTCGCGGCCCCGGTTCCAGCCCTTCCAGAGTCGGCCGCCGTGACCACCGACGAAATGGACGACGCGATTGCGAAGCTGATTCCCGTTCTGGTTCGTCCGTTGCGCCTGGCTCCGCCGAAGCTAGCCGTACAGGTTTCCTCCGCGCGGGAGATCCCCGCCGAAAGCGTCGCCTTCACTGCCGCCTCGCCGAGCTTCCCGGTTCGCGGACCGCTCGCGACCGCCGCCGCCGCGCTCTGCGGCCTGACGCGGCTGCCGCTCACGCCGGTCGGGATCCACGTCAGTCCATCAGCCGGGCAGGTAGCGCCGATCTCTACGGCCAGAGAGTTGGGCTTTGCCACGCCCAACACCCCGATGGCGAAGACGGCTTACTCGATGGGTTCGGGTTCGCTGGTGCCGATGCCGTGGGATGCCGCCCAAGCTCCGGCGGCCGACTGGCATCCGGTGTTGACCGAGCGCGCCACGGCCGAAGATTTCGGAGGCGCGATCAAGGCCCCGGTTTTCGAAGTCCATCGCGAAATCGCGTCTTTCAAAGGTTCCCCGAGCCAGCGTCCTCTGGATGCGCCAGCGGCAAAGGACGTCCCGTCTTCCCGCGCGGCGCAGGTGCCTCGCGTGTATTTCGCGCCGCAGCCGGCCGTGACCGCGCCTCTGCTTCCGGTCGCGCACCTCGAACCCGTCAATGCGCCCCCGTCGCAGACGTCGGCGATGGAATTCGTGTTCGCCCCGCAACGATCTGGCGTCGAGCCGCCGGCTCCGCGGCCGATTACGTTGCGCCCGCGTCCGGCCGAGGCTGACGGTGACGAAGCGGCGGAAAAATCGATCACGACTCCCTGGCAACGTCTCAAACTCGCGCCTGTAGCCGGGTTCTGGAAGAACGCACCGCGCGATCTTAAATGGCTCGCCATCGCTCTGCCGCTGCTGATTGGGCTGGCCATTCAGCCCTCGCTTCCCAAGGTCCGGGTTAGCGCGTCGGTGCCGAATCCCGAAATCTCGCGTGCCGTCGAAACCCAGTGGAACGGCTTGCGGCGTAATATCCTTGATCGCGCCGGGGTCGAGCTTTCGGACGATTTCCGCGGCGGCCTCGAGGCCTGGCAGAGCAAATCGGATCTCGCCGAAACCTGGTCCTACGATGCGGCCGGCTTTGTGAAGCCCGGCCCGCTTGCGCTATTTGAACCTTCGCTCAAGTTGAGCGATTACCAGGTTCAGTTCCTCGGTCAGATCAGCAAAAAAGCGCTCGGTTTCGTCTACCGCGCCAGCGACCTCGACAACTATTACGTTGCCAAGCTGGTCGTTCTCAAGCCCGGTCCGCTGCCAGTGATCGGATTGCAACGTTACGCGGTGGTTAACGGCAAGGCCGGCCCGAAAACCGAAAAGATCATGCCGATCACGGCGCGCAACGGGATGTTCTACCGCGTCCGCCTTGACGTCGAAGGCGAATATTTCGCGCTCAGTATCCAGGGACACCTTGTAGATTTTTGGCATGACAGCCGATGGAAGAGTGGTGGCGTTGGTTTCTTCAACGCGCCCGGGGAAGAATCCCGGGTTCGCTGGGTGCAGGTATCGCACCAATACGACGCCCTGGGCCGTTTGTGTGCGTATCTCGCGCCGTATAGCTTGCCCGGCTCGACCCCTGGCACTCCGGAATAGCCGGAGCCTGTCGACGGCAAGAACGGAATTTAAGGCGGGAGGCAGCCGGAAACGGCGCCCCGAAGCCTGCGTTGACAGCGCTGGCGAGAGAAGTGACGGACGGCGGACAAGTTTAATTCGAACGGGAGCGGAACCATCATGAGTCCACGCAAAAGGGGAACAGAGCAGCCGGTGACGGCCAAACCGGTAGCCGCGGGTCTCGGCAAAGCCGTGTCCTTGCACCTCGAAGGCAAGCGCAAAGAGGCGCTCGAGGCCATCAACCAGGCCATCGAGAACGGCGAGCAGACCGCCGAAGTCTACTCGGCGAAGGGCCACATCCAGTTCGAGCTCGAACAGTACGCCGACGCCATCAAGACGTATTCAAAGCTGCTCGATCTGCAGCCGCGGCATCCGACCGCCAACTTCAATTTAGGCATCTGCTACGAAAAAACCGGACGCTGGCAGGACGCCACCGATGCCTTTATGAAATCGCTCGAAACCGACCCCAAGCGGGTCGATGCGCAGCTCGGCCTCGGCATCTGCCTGCTCCACCAGGACAAGCCGGAGCCTGCTCTCGAGCACTTCGAAAAAGTCCTGGTCGCGAAGCCGGATCACGAATCCGCCGGATTTGGTAAAGCCGTCTCGCTCCAGCTGCTCTGGAAATTTGACGAGTCGGCGGCTATCTATAAAAAGATCCTCGAGAAGAATCCGCCGTCCGAAGAGTGCCTGGTGAACCTGGTCACCATCGGTATGGCCCGCAAGGATTCGACAACGATCCGCGAGTATGCGGAGAAGCTGCTCACCCTGCGCCCCATGTCGCAGGCCGCGCTCGAAGGCCTGGCCACTTGCGCCTTCGGCGACAACGACTTCGACGCCGCGTCCAAATTCTGCTCGAAGCTGGTCGAGTACACGCCGGACCATTTCGAGCGCTGGTTCAACCTGGGCGTCGCCCAGCAGAAGGCCGGGCGCCTCGATCAAGCCGCTTCGGCCTATCAGGAAGCCATCCGCATTCGCCCCGACGCCAAGCAGGCCTACGTCAACCTCGGCATCGTGAAGCAGGAACTGGGCGAATTGTCCGGCGCCCGCGAAGCCTACGAACGCGCTCTGCAAATCGCGCCTGATCTTGCCGACGTCCTCTATAACCTTGCCAGCGTTCTCGAACAGCAGGGGGAAAAAGAAGACGCCGAGCGGATGTACGTCAAACTTCTGAACCGCAGTCCGGAATGGGAAGACGCCTGGTTCCGGCTCGGCTTTCTGCGCCTCGGCCGCAACGAATTCCGCGGCGCCTCGGAAGCCTTTCAGGCCTGCGTCCGGAAGCGCGCGCAGTGGCCCGAAGCGCAGTTGAACCTGGGCCTCGCTCTGTGGAATCTCGGCGATCATGAAACCGCCGCCAAAGCGTTCGAAGTGGTCCGCGAAGCCGATCCGAAATCGCTCGACGCCCTCCGCGGCCTCGCCGCCCTTGCGGTCGAACGCGAAGATCTCGACAAGGCGCTCGACTTCCAGGCGCAGCTCATCGAAAGCGGAGAGCGCACGCCGGAACTGTTTTATAACACCGGCCTGCTGCTGCAAAAAACCGGACAAACCGAAGACGCCATCAAGCTGTATCGCGAGGCGCTCCAGGAACGTCCCCTGTTCGCCGAAGCGTTGCTGAATCTCGGCCACGCCCTCAAATCGCAAGGCCGGGTCGAAGAAGCCCGCCAAGCCTGGCGCGAGGCACTGCAAGCCAAGCCCGAACTGGCCCAAGGCTACTTCGCCCAGTAACGCGGCCGCATCGCATACTCCTCAGAAGGCGCCTGTACGCAAGGCGCCTTTTGCATTTGCCAACCCGATTTGCAGACTTGAAACCGCCTGTTCACCGCCGCGTGATCGATCGCAGGTTACGTTCGAGAGTGAAATGAAACGAATCGAAGATCTCGCCGGAAACACGCTGAGCTGGATTCAGCCCCGACCTCTCGCCCGCCAATTTGAACTCCGCCAGGACGGCGACGTGCTGGCCAACCTCCGTTTCGAATCCGAATTCGGCTCGCTCGCCCGCGCCGAAACCTCGGACTCGGCCTTCACCTTCAAGCGAGTCGGATTCTTCCGTCCCGGCGTGACCATTCGGCGGGCAGGGATGGACGAAGATCTCGGTTCCTACCAACCGGCCTGGAACGACGGCGGCACCGTACACCTAGCCAACGGCCGCCGCTACACTTTCCGCTGCACCAGTTTCTGGCACGGCCGCTGGTCGATGCTCGACCAAGCCGGCGAAAGCGTGCTCGCGTTCGCCCTCAAAGGCTTCGTCAAAACCGGCGCGCAAGTGACCTTCGGAAAGGCTTGCCCGGATGCGCCCCTGTTGGCCCTCTTCGGCGGCTACCTGATGGCCCTGATGGCCGATGACGCCGCGTCTAAAACGCGCACCGCCGAACGCGCCGCCAGCTAATTGGCCGGTCGCTATTTCATCGTTTTCAGAGCCTGCTTTTCGAGCTCGCGCGCGCCCCGCAAAATGTTCCCGAACGAGTAGTTGCCCTCATGGCACGCGTATTCGTAGATCCTGCTGTCGGTCGCCGGCCAGATATACTCGCCCGTCCACGGCCTGGTCCAGATCGCCGGATCCTCGACCGTGAACCGATAGAGCAGCGTCCCGCCGTCGATCCGGCTGATCCTCTCGATCACGTGCAAGCCGCGGGTCGCGCCAATCGCCGGCATGTCGTTGAAGTTCACCGTATCGATCACCAGCGTGTCGCCCTCCCAATGCCCCACCGAATCGCCCAGCCACCGCCGGATCTCCGGCGGGTCGTGCTTCTGGTTCATGCGCACGATCCGCGCGTCGTGAATCATTTCACTCAGGATCACAACCGTGTCTTTGGTCTGCACGATCTGTTTTAGGTTGTTGTAGAAGTAATTCGGCAGCGCCGGCGGGCCGGCAGTGGGACCGAAGCCCGCGAGGCAGCGTTCCGCCGTCGGCCGCAGTTCCGGATCATCGTACGGGCCGGGCGAAACGCCTTCCTTGATCCACCAGGCTTCGCCACTGTTGGGCCGGTCGTCACCGCCGCCCCGGCGCCGAAGTTTCATTCCATCGGCGGTCATGCGAGGCATGCGGCCGTTCGGCGGATCCACGATGATCGACGTCCGGTACTTCCCGTCGATCTTGAATGCGCCGCTGCCGCCGTCTAGCCACAGCGTGTTGTAGCCTCCGACGTTGCCGTACGCGCCCTGGGTTCCGTCACCGCCTTTCGGCGGCGTCTTGCGATTCGGATCGCTCGCCTGATTCTGCTTCGCCAGCTGCTCCGCATTCGCCTGCGCCAGCGCCTTGGCTTCGGCGTCGGTCAGCGAGGATCGGTCGCCCACATTCGGCGGCCGGTTCAGCGGAGTCAGTGTCGCGATGTCATAGACGCCCGACAAGTCCGGATGGCCGTCCGCGGCGCGCGGCCCCTTTTCCGCGGACAATGCCACTCCGGCTGTCATCAGCAGCGCGCAAATTCCAATTCGATGACGCATGTCGGACTCCTTTTGGACGGCTGGACGCCGAAACGTACGCCCTCGATTCTTCCACGAATCGTTCTCGTTTGCAGCCCCCCGCGGAGCCAGGCGGTTGTCGCGGTTCAAAACCGCACGATAGAATGATCCCCGAATGACAGTTCCTTTTCTGGTCCGCGTAGCACTGCTCACCCTCGCCGGCGTCGCCATAACCAGCGCTCAAAATTCCGCGAGCGTGGACCTCGACGCGATCGCCAAACGCGTTATCGCGCAGGAGCACGTAGTCGGAGCTTCCGTTCTCGTCGCGCGCGGAAATCGCGTCTTGCTTCACAAAGGGTACGGCTACGCCGATCTCGGCTTGGAGGCTCCGGCGAAGGCCGAGACGGTGTATCGCGTCGTCGGCCTCACCGGCATGGCGATCATGCAGCAGGTCGAGCGCGGGAAATTATCGCTCGACGACGACATCGCGAAATTCATTCCAGAATTTCCGTTGCAAGGTCATCGCGTTACCGTTCGGCAATTGCTGAATCACACCTCCGGAATCGTCGATTATCACTACCTCGGCGACGCCATCGAAGCCACCAGCCGCCAGCCAAAGGCGCTCGACGAAGTGATGGCTTTGTACGCCACGAAGAAATGGGTTAACGAACCCGGAGTGAAATGGGACTGGTCGATTTCCGGATTTCAATTGCTGGTCACGATTCTAGAACGCGTCACGGGACAGACCTACCAAGAATATGTCCGGCGCAATCTATTCGATTCCGCCGCCGTCCATTCAACAACGTATTGCGACGACTTCACGTTGACGCGCGGCCTTTCGCATGGCTATAGGCGCATGCCCGACGGACCCGTGCTCGCTCACGAAAACGGTATGGCGTACAACACCGACCTTCGCTACTGCAGCACCGTGGGCGATCTGTATCGAACCTGGCGCGCCGTGCAGGAAAAGAAATTACTGCGGCCAGAAACCTTCCGGCAGATGATTACGGCCGAAGGCCCGGGCCTTCACCGCAGCGCCGACGATCCGCTACTGCAATACGGACTGGCCATTGCCTTGAATCACGAGGACGCGCACCGCAGCGTCGGTCAACATGGATCGCTTCTGGGCTACAGCGGATGCTTGCATGAATTTCCCGACGATCAACTGACCGTCGTGGTGCTCACCAACACCGAGGGCCAAAACGCCTACTCGATCGCCCGCGCGCTGGCGCGAGCTGTCCTCGCCTTGCCCCAACTGCCCAAGCGTCCGGATCCCGCCGCCCCGCCGAAGCTCGCCGATCTGCCCGTGAATCCCGCGGAAATGCAAAAGCTCTCCGGCACCTACCTGCTGCTGGCCGGTAAAGTGCCAGCCAATCTCCACGACTCCTACGCGCAATTCCGCCGGACCTACCGCGTGTTCGATGAGAACGGCCGCCTCATGATTCAAGCCCTGGGACTCGGTGCGGAGCGCCTCTTGAAACAGGAAGACGGAACCTTCGCCATGCGCTCCGCCGCGCGCACGCGGATTTCGTTTACGCCCGCGGGCATGTCGCTCGAGCCGCAGGGCGGACTTCCGCTGGCCGGTGAACGCGTCGGCGATGGCGATCCGCAGACGTTCCACCGTCCGCGCTAGAAGTCGCGGCCCACAAGCCGAGCCAATGATCTTCTATTCCAACGTGACGCGCGCAAAACAGTAGCCACTCGAAATGCGGTCCGCAGAAGGGAAATCAAAATGTCGACGACGACCGGCGGCTTGCGTTGCGGCCAATTGCTTACGCGCCGTCTTGCACGCCAAGCTTTCGCAGGAAAGTCATCATCGGACACCAGTCCGTAAAGGCGGATTGAAACAGATTGAGGCCCACGAACACCGTGAAAAGAAACCAATACGGGTTGACGTAGTAACCGAGACAAACGCTCAACGTCACCAGAGCGCCGGCGATCAATCTCACGAACCGTTCGACATTCATTGGGTCACACTCCTTTTGCGGTTGAACACAAAGAACAACACAGGAACCGTCATGCGCGAGAGGAGCAAGGATGCGATTTCCCCCGCCATCAGCGCGATCGCGAGTCCCTGGAAGATCGGGTCAAACAGGATTACGGAGGAACCGACGATCACGGCGGCCGCGGTCAGCATCATCGGGCGAAAGCGTACCGCGCCGGCGTCGATCACGGCTTGATCGACAGGCATGCCTTCGGCCAGGCGCAACTCGATGAAATCCACCAGGATGATGGAATTTCGAACCACGATTCCGGCTCCGGCGATGAAGCCGATCATGGATGTTGCCGTAAAGAACGCGTTCAGCATGCCGTGCGCCGGGATGGTTCCGACCAAGGAAAACGGAATGGCCGCCATGATGATTAAGGGCGTAAGAAACGACTGGAACCAGCCGACAACCAAGCCGTAGATCAGGATCAAAACGGCGGCGAAGGCGATGCCAAGGTCGCGGAACACTTCGTAGGTAACGTGCCACTCGCCATCCCATTTCATGGCGTAGCGGCTCGCGTCCGATGGTAGGCTCGCCGTGTTCTGCTCGATTTTGTAGCCTTCGGGAATCGAGATCTTGTCGATTTCCGGCATCAGCTTCAAGATGGCGTACACCGGGCTCTCCATCGCGCCCGCTATATCGGCGGTAATGTAAGTCACCGGCATCAGGTTCTTGTGGTAGATGCTCTTATCGGCGATCCCCTTTTGCGTGTGCACCAACTCGCTGAGCGCCACCGCCTGTCCATCGCGCCCGGTAATTCTCAGCGTCCGCATCTTCGCCAGATCGGAGCGGGTGGCGCGGTCCAGGCGAACCATCAGGGGGATATCTTCCTTTTCAGAATCGGCGTGAAGGAGTCCGGTGGATTGGCCGGCGGAGGCAAGCCGCAGCGTCTGGGCGATGTCACTCTCGCTGATCCCGTGCAACGCGGCCTTCTCTTTATCGGCTGTAATTTCAAACTTGGTTTGATCGTCTTCCACATACCAATCGACATCGACGATGCCATCGGTCTTCTTGAAGATGTTTCGCATCTGGTCGGCAATGGCAACGCGCCGAGAGAGATCGGGACCGTAGACTTCCGCGACTAAGGTTTGCAGAACCGGTGGTCCCGGCGGCACTTCGGCCACCTTGATGCGGGCCCCATTGCGTTCGGCGATCGGCTGCAGACGAAGACGCATTTGCTTTGCAATTTCGTGACTCTGCAGCTTGCGATCGTCCTTCGATTGCAAGTTAATCTGGATGTCGGATACATTGGCGCCCTTGCGGAGATAATAGTGCCGGACCAGGCCATTAAAGTTGTAGGGCGAAGCAGTCCCAACGTAGGTTTGTAGATTCACTACTTCTGGTTGCTTTTGTGCTTCAACGGCCAGGAGTTGTGTGACCCGCGCCGTATCCTCCAGGGTCGTTCCGGTGGGCATGTCGATAATGACCTGAAATTCGCTCTTGTTGTCGAATGGCAACATCTTCACCTTTACGGCTCCGAAGTAGAACAGGGAACACGAGCCGACCAGCAATAGGAGAACGCTCGCAAGAAAGCTCCAGCGTACGAAGGGCCGGTGGAGCAAGTCGCCCATCACGCGACGGTAAAAGCGAGTGAAGAAATCCTCCGTTACCGCCTCGTGGCTTGCCGCGCCATGCTTCAGAATGCGGACGGCCGCCCAGGGCGTAACCAGAAACGCAACGATCAAAGAGAACAACATGGCCGCACTGGCACCGATCGGAATGGGGCGCATGTAGGGGCCCATCAGCCCGCCGACGAAGGCCATCGGGAGAATGGCGCCGACCACGGCCAGGGTCGCGAGGATGGTCGGGTTACCAACTTCATCCACCGCTTCCACCGCCACGTCAAAGCTCGGGCGCTCGTGATTGGCCGGCATGCGCCAATGCCGTACGATGTTTTCCACCACCACAATGGCATCGTCGACAAGAATGCCGATCGAAAAGATGAGCGCGAACAGCGTGATGCGATTCAGCGTGTAACCGTACAGATAGAAGACTGTCAGCGTAAGAGCGAGCGTCACGGGAATGGCGATGAACACGATTAATGATTCCCGAAAGCCCAGGGTGATGGCGATTAAAATACTCACCGAGATCACGGCGATCAGCATGTGTTTCAGAAGTTCGTTTGATTTTTCCTTCGCCGTATCGCCATAGTTGCGGGTGATGGTCAGCTCGACGTCCGAGGGAAGCACGTTCCCCTTGAGGGTTTCGATCCGCGAGAGCACGTTGTCGGCGACCGTCACTGCGTTGGTACCCTGCCGTTTGGAGATGGCGATGGTTACGGCCGGGTAGGACGCGCCACGTTGCGCATAGCGAACATATTCGGAGGGCTCTTCGCCGCCATCGGTAACCTCGGCGACATCACGCACGTAAACCGGCTTGCCGTTCGCCACGCCCGCGACCACATCCCGGACGTCCGCCGCGGTGCGGAGAAACTGTCCTGCTTCGAGGAGATACTCATGGTTGTCGGAGGCATATTCGCCAGCGGGCAAACGCCGGTTGGACGCGCCCAGTGCCGCCGCAACCTGCATCGGCGCGAGGTTGAATGCGGCCAGGCGGGGCACGCTGAGCACGATCCGTATTTCTCTTTTCTGCCCGCCAATCAAAACCGCCGCCGAAACATCGGGTGTTTGTTTGACCACGTCGTGAACTTGCGCGGCCACTCGCCGCAATTCGTAATCACCATACCGTTTGCTCCAAAGCGTCAAGGCGAGGATCGGGACGTCGTCAATCGAGCGGGGCTTCACCAGCGGCGGCGACGCGCCTGGAGGGATCACATCCATATTCGCCGCCAGCTTCTGGTTGAGGCGGACGATGGCCTTCTCCGCGTCTTGTCCCACCAGGAACCGGACGATGGCGGTCGAGTAGCCTGGGCTTGAGGTCGAGTAGAGGTACTCGACGCCGGGGATCTCCCACAGCAACTTCTCGAGCGGTTTGGTGACACGTTCTTCCACTTCTTTGGGCGACGCGCCGGGCATCTGTACGAAGACATCGACCATGGGCACGATGATCTGCGGTTCTTCTTCCCGTGGTAATTTCCAGACCGCGAAGGCACCGAGCAAGACCGAACCGGCAATCACCAGTGGCGTCAGTTTCGAATTGATCCAGGCGCGGGCGAACCTGCCGGCGGGCCCGAGTTTGCGTGGGGTTGTTGTGCTCACGGGCGAACCTCAATGGGAGAGCCGTCAGTCAGCCCTGGCGGAATCGGGACAATCACCTTGTCCCCCGGATTCAAGCCGGAGAGCACTTCCACTTGATCTTTCCAGCTTGCGCTGACCGTGATCAGACGCACACGAGCAATATTGTTTTCGGCTACATAGACCGACTGCAGTTGGCCCCGCGTCACCACGCCCGCACTCGGCACAGTCAACACCTTATGTACGCCAACATCAAACCGCGCCCTTCCAAAGAGCCCGGAGCGAAGTTCCGCGAGCGGCGGCAAGTCGATCTTCACGGTACCGGTTCTGGCAGCCGCATCCACGGCGGGAACGATCTCCGCGATCCGTGCCGGGAACGTCCGGTCCGTTCCATCAATCGTGACCAAGACAGTCTTGCCGACGCGGGCAAGGTGCAATTGAGATTCTTCGACGGAGGCTTCGAGCCGGTAGGTTCCCTCGCGTTCGGTGGTGAAGAGTGCGGCTCCCGGCACAGCCAGCGTGCCGGGCTCCACCGACTTGGTGAGGATGGTCCCGGCGAAAGGCGCCCTGATCTCCGCGTATCCGCGTTGGATGCCGACCGCGCGGATCTCCTGCTCAATCTGTGCCAGTTTGGAATTTAGCTGAGCACGCTTGGCACGCGCCATATCCACCCCCGCCTGAGCGGCCTGCAACCGTGCCGATGCTTCATCGAATTCCTGATTCGTTACGGAACGCTTGCTCAGCAGTTCCTGCATACGATCGAAAGTGACTTGCGCGAGATCGAACTGCGCCTTCGCTGCCGCGATGCCGCCGTCGGCTTCGGGAATGGCGCTCTTTACTTCCTCACGGGCCGCTTCAATTCGGCTCACATTGCTGTCCATCTCGCGGGTGTCAAGCACAACCAAAGGCTGCCCTTCGCGTACGTGGTCGCCCACCTTCACCCGCACGTCGCGCGCATAGCCCATGACGTTAGCCGAGATCGTGGCGGTGGTTCGGGCGCGAACGGTTCCCGTCGCTTCGTAAGTGGACGGCCAGTCGGACTCGGCCACCGTCAGCGTCTCCACGCGGATAGGCCCCGTGGGCTTGGTGACAACCTTGTTCGCTGGTCCGCTTCCGCAACCGGCAAGCAGGAGCAATGAGACGAGCGCAAGATAGGATCGCATTAGTTCAGAACCTCCGAGTCGGCATTGAGCGTGCCCGCGGCGAACTCCAACATCACCGCCGCAATTCGCTGGTCGTGCACGGCGGCTATGTACCTGGTTTGCGTTTCGAGCAATGCGATTTCCGTGCGCAGCAGGTCGGTCACCGTGCTCAATCCCGCCGCAAAGCGGTTTTGCGAAATCCGCAAGCTTTCTTGGGCTTCCGTTACGGACGCTTGCGCCGATTCAATCCTTTGTTGGGCGGCCTTCAGGCCGGCCCAGGCTTGCCGCACCTGTAGGCGAATCCCGGATTCCGCGCGCGCTTGCTCAGCTGCTGTGCGGCGGACCGCTGCTTCCCCTTCGGCGATGCGGGCCTTGTCCGCGCCTCCGTTGAAGAGGTTCCAACGCAGCCCAATCGACACCAGCCAATTCGCCCCGCCGCGATCCACAAATCTCTGGCGATCCGCCTCAAAGGCTCCGTGCAGAGCGACTTGAGGCAGATAGTTGCTGCGCGCGTCGTCCGCTTCGACACTCGCTATTTCAGCGGCGAAGCGCGTCTGCCGAGCCTCCGGTCGTGTCTCGATAGCAGTCTTCTCCAATTCCCTGATTTCGCTTGGCGCGAGTGGCAGAGGTGCCAGCGGGTTCGTGAGCGTATGCTCGGTATCGAGCGGCAATCCGATGGCATCGTTCAGGGCAGCCCGGGCGACTTCGAGGTCGGCGCTTCGACGAATCTGCTCTTCGCGAATCCCGGCAACGTGCACCCGAATGGAGAGAACATCCGCGTCCGTGGCCATGCCATTCGAGCGGCGTGCCTCGGCGCGGTCCAAGTCCGCTTCAGCGGATCGCATCGCCTGCTTCGTCACCTTGACCTGCTCCGCGCCCAGCTGAGCGTCGTAGTAGTGCCGGACAACTTGCGCAATCACCTCCCTCTGATTGCGCCGCGTATTTTCTTTGGAGACGTCTCTCCCGAGTTCCGAAATCCGAACCGCGCGCTTGGTTTTTCCCGCGTCATAAACAGGTTGGTCCGCGGTCACCAGCGACTGAAAGTTGTTCAGAAAGTCAGGCCGATTCAGGCTCGTGATACCAAAGTTGGCAACGCTGAACTGACGCTGAGTCAGCAGCGAGGAAAAGACGAATACCGAATTATCGCTGCGGGTCCACGATTCTGAGTAGTTCACTTTGGGGAAAAGCCCGCTTCTGGCTTGGGTGATTCGGGCTAAAGCTGCGTCGTTTGACGCACCTGAGGCTTCGATCACTTTGCTGCTTTGCATCGCCATGGCCACGGCGCCCTTCAGGGACATGCTTTCCTGCCCACAAATAGTGGTAGCAAACGCTAGGATTAACGTCAGTTGTTTCATGAACTTGCTTTGCAGGGTGCAGTTTGCTGGCCGAAGCCACACGCTGCCACCGTTTCATTCCATGCATCCTGGAAATCGGATCGGCGCTACAACGCTGTTATTGATAACCCATGCCCAAGGCTCGAGGCCTGTGCGCCGCAGTCTGGCGCGTGATCTCACGGTGATAATCCTGTTTCACCGAGCTCTATAATCAGGCGTGCGACTTCTGCTGGTTGTGTTGGGCGCTGTGTGGCCGTTGGCTGCTTCTGATTTCTGCGACTCCATCCGCACAATCATTCAAGCGGAGAAGAAAAAGCAAGACATCCCTGCTATTTCGGTAGCGATTGTTAGGAATAACCAAATCGCTTGTACCGTTGCCCTGGGCTGGGCGGACCTGGAGCAACGAGTTCCCAACACAACAAAAAGCGCTCACCGGTTGGCGTCCTTGTCAAAGCCCGTTACCGCGGTGTTGACGATGAAACTGGTGGAAGAGGAGAAACTCGCACTCGACGATTCGGTCCGCAAAATGATGCCCGAACTGCCTGCCGGATATGAGGCTGTCACCATACGGCGGCTCCTTTGCCATCAAAGCGGCATCCGGGAGTACGCGGGCCTCGAGGAAGTGTTCAGTACAAGGCACTACCGAAGCCTGGAAGAGGCGGCTCATTCGATATTTCTTGCGTCACCCCTGTTGTTTGAGCCTGGCACCAAGACGGCCTACACCACCTACGGGTACACTTTGCTGGGCGCGGCGCTTGAGCGTGCTACCGGCGAATCGTTCAAGCACATTCTCGAAACTCGGATTCGAGGTTTTACTCTGGACGAGTTCTAACGGTAGTTCCGGGCCGCGTTCGACCCTATAGGAGGAACAGCGCAATGGGATGGGAGAACGCTCCGGCGTTTGATGCCAGCAACAAATATGCCGGTGGCGGTATGGTTGCAGCAGCAGTTGACTACGCCAGTTTTCTCATTCAACTGACTTCGGGGCAGCTATTGCGAAAGGACTCCGTGACAGGCATGTGGACTCCACAAAAGCTCTCCGATGGCACTGTGGTTCCATACGCGACCCTCGGTTGGGCGACTGGTCTGCGAAACGAACACCGCTACTTCAAGCACGGAGGTTTGCAACCAGGAACGACCACCATCATGCCCTGGTTTCCCGATTTAAGGGCAGGTACCGTTGTGCTTTTGTAATGCCGAAGGTCCCGACCTCGATGGGCTGCAGGAGCGCCTTCTCGGAATCTTCGTGGGTCCGAAGCAACCATCGAAGCCCGCGGGTAGGTGAGATGAATTCCACGCACGTGGCGTTTAGCTTGCCAGGCGGGGGGCTCGCTACGTGGGCGAAACAGACCTGGTCTTACAAGTTGCAGATCCCATAACGCAAATCGACCCGATTGCGAATAACAGGCTGGCGAAGTCGTGTTTGGAGACGCAGCCAGGAGCTTCACGGCCCCGAGCTATAATAACGGAATCGTATGATCAGCCTTACAGTCAACGGACAATCACGTCAATTCGACGGGGACGGCGACACGCCGCTGTTGTGGTATTTGCGCGACGAACTCGAGCTGACCGGATCCAAATTCGGGTGCGGCATGGGGTTGTGCGGCGCTTGCACGGTCCACTTGGAGGGCGACGCGATTCGCAGTTGCGTGACGCCGCTGAAGTCGGCCGCAGGCAAGAAAATCACCACGATTGAAGGCCTGAGCGCGACGGGTACGCATCCGTGTCAAGCTGCGTGGGAAAAGCATAACGTCGCGCAATGCGGATACTGCCAGAGCGGGCAGATCATGCAGGCGGCGGCGCTGTTGAAGAAGACTCCGAAGCCCACCGACGCGCAGATTGACAGCGCAATGGAAGGTAATATCTGCCGGTGCGGAACGTACACGCGGATTCGAGCGGCGATCAAAACCGCCGCGGGGGTGAAGTAATGAAGCCGCGTTACGGAACCAGTTTTCCCGCGCCGGAGAATCAGGGGACGACGCTGCCGGTGGCGGCGGCCGCGATGTTGGCGGCTCCGAAGACGGTGTCGGCGATCCGGAAGATGACCGAGGAGGCGTACGCGAAGCATCGCCTGGACAACGTCGCCGTCGAATTGTTGACGACCGACCGGCGTGGTTTTCTCGCGACGGTCTTCTCCGCGGGTGCGATGGTGCTCGGCGCGAATCTGCTGACGGGCGAAGCCGATGCGGCTGTGACGTGGCAGCCGAGCGTGTATTTGGGTTTTGAGCCGGATGGGCAAGTGGTCATCCTGGCGCACCGATCTGAAATGGGGACGGGAAGCAAGACCGCGCTTCCGCTGGTTGTTGCGGAAGAACTCGATGTGGACTGGAAGAAGGTCCGCGTAGAGCAGGCGATCGGCGACGCGAGGCTGGGTTCGCAGAATACGGATGGATCCTGTTCGGTGCGCGACTTCGTCGAAGCGATGCGGGTCTCCGGTGCGACCGCGCGTTTGATGCTGGAACGCGCAGCGGCGAAGAAGTGGGGAGTTCCTGCGAGCGAAGTGAAATTGTCGATGGGCACGGTGACGCACGCGCCTTCGAAGCGAACGGCAACGATGGGCGAACTGGTTTCGATCGCAGCCACGATGCCCGTTCCGGCGAAGACGGAATTGCAATTCAAGAAGCCGGAAGAGTACCGCTACGTCGGCAAAGATGTCGCCATCGTAGACCAACACAATATCGTGACCGGCAAGGCGATTTTCGGAATGGATGCCAAACGGCCGGGCATGCTGTATGCCTCGATCGAGCGTCCTCCGGTGTACGATTCGAAGCTCAAGACGTTCGACGACGCGGAAGCGTTGAAGGTCAAGGGCGTCGAGAAGACGGTGCAATTGCCGCCGTTCAAACAGCCGCATTTGTTCCAGCAGATGGGCGGCGTGGCGGTGTTGGCGAATTCGACTTATGCGGCGATGCAGGGCCGCAAGAAGTTAAAAGTGGATTGGGACCTGAATCCGGCGCACGCGAATTTCAATTCGACCGCCTACAAGCAGGAGCTGTTCGCGAGCGTCCACAAGCCGGGCAAGGTGGTCCGCAACCGGGGCAATTTCGACAGCGCCTTCCCGGGCGCGGCGAAGAAGTTCGAAGCCGATTACTACATGCCAATGCTGGCGCACGCGGCGATGGAACCGCCGGTGGCAGTCGCCGAATGGAAAGACGGCAAGGTCGAAGCCTGGTGCCCGACGCAGGATCCGCAGGGCGTGCAGGGCGCGGTGGCGGCGGCGATGGGAATCAAGCCGTCGGATGTGACGTGCCACGTCACGCTGTTAGGCGGTGGATTCGGGCGCAAGTCAAAACCGGATTTCGTGGTCGAAGCGGCGCTGCTATCGAAAGCATCCGGCAAGCCGGTGAAGGTGGTCTGGAGCCGCGAGGACGACATCCAATTCGACTACTACCACTCGGTGGCCGCGATGCACATGAAAGGCGGGCTAGATTCGTCAGGCAAGCTGGAATCCGTATTGTTCCGCAGCGCGTTTCCGCCGATCGCATCGACGTTCGCGGTCGGGCAGGAGTACGGCGCGGAGTTCGAAGTCGGCATGACGCTCAACGAGCTGCTGTTCGACGTTCCGAATATTCGTGCGGAGAATTGTCCGGCGAAGCACCACGTGCGGCAGGGTTGGATGCGGGCGGTCTGCCACCTGTTCCACGCGTTCGGCGCGCACAGCTTCGTGGATGAACTGGCGCATCTGAACAATTCGAATTACGTCGATTACTACCTCAAGACCCTGGGGCCGGATCGCAACGTCGACTTAACGAAAGACGGCGTGAAGCCTTGGAACAACGGCCAATCGACCGACACGTTTCCGTTCGATACCGGTCGTTTGCGGCGCGTGCTGGAGCAATGCGCGGCGAAATCCGGCTATGGGAAATTTCAGAACACGAAGCATCGGGCGATCGGCATCGCGGCGCACCGCAGCTTTCTGAGCTACGTCGCTACGGCGGTCGAGATCGCGATCGACGACCACGGCGGCCTGACGATTCCGCATGTATGGACGGTCGCCGATGTGGGCCAGACGGTGATGCCAGATCGGGTGCGCGCGCAATTCGAAGGCGCGGCTGTGTTTGGCGCGTCGCTGGCTTTGATGGGCGAAATCACGGCGGACGCGGGACGCATCACGCAGTCCAACTTCCACAACTATCCGGTCGCGCGGATGAAATCGGCGCCGCAGAAGATCGACATTACGATTGTTGAATCGAAGGCTCCGCATGCGGGCGTCGGAGAGCCGGGCGCGCCCGTGATGGCTCCGGCTCTGACGGCGGCGATCTTCAACGCGACCGGCAAACGCATCCGCGAATTGCCAATCAAGCGAACCAAATTGGTTTAACGGCCTAGTGGCGCGTCGGGATTCCCTGGTCCGAAATGTTTCAGGATGACCAGGGGTTCCGTCTCGCTGCGGTTCTGAATCTTCACGCCGTTTTTCGCGGTGTCTACCGTCACGAATAATTCGTCGCGAGTCATCTGGCCGAAGCGAATCAGGCTGGGCGTTTCCACTTCGTGTTTGCCGAAGATGCCGTACCCTTGCGTGAGAATCAGGCCGTACGCCGCCGAATCCTTGATCGTCACGGTCCGGCCGGGGAACACGGTAAGTTCCTTGGCGGAGTAATGCGGCGTCGAGAAAACGACCCAGCTTTCGCTGTATCCGGCGTCGGCCATCTGGGCGGCGTCGCGAACGGGCTTCGGATCGAACAGGCGGTGCTCAGCGAATTCCGGATCGGTGTTCGCGGGCCAATCCAGCATCTCAATCAGGTAGTCGAGATCGTGATGGTGTTCCGGTGGAACGTCCTTGACGAGCAGGTCCCACGGCACCGCGCGGCCTTCGACTAACGATTGATACATGGCGAAGACGTCGGAGTTTACCTGCGGTTCATAGGTGACCAGGGAGCCGGGCGCGTGCAGGATTCCGGCATCGATCTGCCAGCCGGTGCCGGGCTTCAGCTTGTAGGCGCGCGAGTGATGGAGGATTTCGTTATCGCCCTCGTTCCAGCGTTCGAGGCAGCGGCGCAGATCATTCTTCGTGGTGCCGGGATTCAGGCCCATAAAGGTGTACGGAAAATTGTTGCCTTTGAAGTTGTATTGCGGCGGGAAATAGTAGGCTTCGGGCTTGCCCTTCTGTCCGACGCGGGCGGCGTGTGCGTCGTCCTGGTGCAGGTGGTGTGGGATGGGCCCGAGGTTGTCGAAGAATTTGCAAAGCAGGTTCCAGCCCCCGTACTTGCGCATGACGTCAGCGCCGAGGAACTTGTCGCCAGCCGTTTCAATGGCTTCTTTGAGCAGGGCCTTCTTGCCGCCGAATTCGATATAACTGAGACCTTCGTCCTCGGCGGTAAGAGGTCCGTTGGCGGCCTTCGTGGTGGACGAGAACCAGCGTTCGTCGATGCCGCCGCGATGCGCTCCGAGTGCGTAGAGGTCGCGCGTATCGAGCTTCAGGCGTCCGCCCGGCATCAGGAACGAGCGCGGCACCCAGCAGGGAGCAAGCCGGACGACACCGTCGCCGGCAGTGAAGGCTTCTTGAATGAAATTTTGATTGGACATGGTTCCTTCGAGCGTGGAAGAAGTCAGAAAATCTTGATTCGAATGTTGCGCGATTCGATTTTCATCGGCCCCGTGGTCTTGTGAAGCTGGATGCCGATGAGGCCGTCCATCTTGCGGTTGGCCTTGTCGTCGTCGATCAATTGGCTCATGACGTGGCCGTTGACGATCTGGATCAAGGTGTTGCCGCGGGCGATGATGTGGATGTCGTTCCAGTCGTCGATCTTGATCAGGCCTTTCAGAACCGCGTCCTCTCCGAGAGACGAGACGGAGCCCGGTTTCTTGCCGTCTGGCACATAATTGAACTGACTGCGCAGTGCCAGAAAGCCGCGTCCGCGTTCCTCGTAAATCTGGCCGGTATATTTTTGCTGGGCGTCGATGTCGGCCTGGTAGCCTTTCATTACCCATTTCGCGACATTCGGAAGCTCGATGCTGCGGTACTGGATTCCGCTGTTGCCGGTGTTGGCGCCGGTCAGGCGATATTGCAGCTTGAGCTCGAAATCCGCCGGTTGGCCGTCGCGCCAGATGCAGAAGATATTTACTTTCGGCTGATGGTCGGCGACGGTTTCTCCGACGATGGCGCCTCCTTCGACGTGCCAGAAATCCGGATCGCAATCCCAGCCCTTGAGAGTGGAGCCGTCGAAGATGGAGCGGAAGCCGGTTTCATCGAGTGGCTTGAAGTCTTGCGCCGAGAGCGTGGCCAGCGTTGCGCAGAGGCAGAGCGCGGTTCGAAGAAAATTCATGATGTCTCCAGGGATTCGGATTCGACTCATCGTGCGTGGACCTTCACCCAATTTCGAGTGGCGGCGGATTCGAGCACGGCGTCGGTGACGTCGTCGGTGAGCAGGCCCTCGCGAAATGTCGGCGACGCGGACTTCCCGGTGCCCACCGCCGTTAGGAAGTCGGCGGCCTGATGGGTGAAGGTATGTTCGTAGCCGATCTGGAGGCCAGGCACCCACCAGTGCGACATATAAGGATGCTCGCGATCGGTGATGTGGAGGTTCCGCCAGCCGCGCAGACTGCCTTCGTCGCGGTGATCGAAATACTGCAGACGGTGCAGGTCGTGGAGGTCCCACATGATGGATGCGTTTTCGCCGTTGATTTCGAGAGTATACAAGGCCTTGTGGCCGCGGGCGTAGCGAGTGGCCTCGAAGGTCGCCAGCGATCCGTTGGTGAAGCGAGCGAGAAACAGGCTGGCGTCGTCGATTCCGACGGATTCCACCTGGCCGGTAAGATTGTGTTTGCGGCTTTTGATGAAGGTGGTGGTCATCGCGGAGACTTCTTCGATCGCGCCGTTCAGCCACAGGGCGGTGTCGATGGCGTGGGCGAGAAGATCGCCGGTGACTCCGCTGCCGGCGACTTTCGCGTCGAGACGCCAGAGTCCTTCGCCGCCCTGCGGCAGGTCCGTCGAAATGGTCCAATCCTGCAGGAATTTCGCGCGGTAGTGGAAGATGCGGCCGAGGCGGCCTTCGTCGATCAGCTGTTTCGCGAGGGTGACGGCGGGTACGCGGCGGTAGTTGTACCAGACCATGTTGGGGACGTGCGCAGCTTCGACCGCATCCACCATCGTTTCCGCTTCCTTCGCGTTTCTGCCGAGAGGCTTCTCGCACATCACCATTTTTCTGGCCTTGGCGGCGGCGATCGCGATTTCGGCATGGGTGTCGTTGGGGCTCGCGATGTCGATGAGGTCGATATCCGGCGACGCGACGAGTTCCCGCCAATCGGTAACGGCGGACTGATAACCCCACTGGCGGGCAAACGCTTCGGCGCGCTCAGGGTTGCGTGCGCAGATCGATTTCAGGACGGGCTCGTACGGGAGATCGAAAAAACGCTGCGCCTGGCGGAACGCATTCGAGTGGGTGCGGCCCATGAAGCCGTAGCCCACCATGCCGATGTTCAGCTTCTTCATTGGGTGTTCCAGCCGTGCGCGTCACGGACGGCAAGCATGGTTCGGAGGACGTCGTTCCAGGTCCGGGGATCGAGCAGGGTAGAGTTGGGAAACATGCAGCCGTCCCAGCAAATGTGTTCGAGGGCGCGAGTTAGTTGACCGGCGTCGTCGCGCAACCAAGCTCCGGCGTCGCGGACGATGTCCATTTTGCCATTGGGATCGAAGGGGAGACAATGACGTCCGGTTTTGTCGTGGGAGCCGGAGCCTTTCACCGTTCCGTCGTTTTGCGCGACGTGGAAGTCGATGGTCCAGGGGCGGAGCCCGCTGGCCATTTTGCGATAGGCGGCGGCGAATTCGTCAGTGTGCGTCCAGTCGAAATTCGCCGGAAGCAGTGCGTCTTCGGGGGCGTTGTAGCCGGCGGTGAAGAGCATGGTGTGCGCCATGTCCGCTTGAAAGCCCACTGTTTTCGGGCGTCCCACGAGTTCGAGCAATTCGACGTTGCGACGCCAGCTGTGCATTCCGGCCCAGCAGATCTCGCCTTCGGCCGCGAGGCGCTCGCCGAAATCCTCGGCGATGACGCTGGCTTCACGGAACGTTTGCGCGATTCTTTTGGTGCTTCCGGCGGGATCGATGGCCCAGTCTGACGGGCTCGCCGCGGAATCGATGCGAATGACTCCGTACTTGCGAATGCCTAGTTCCCGGAGTTTGCGGCCGATGCGGCAAGATTTTTCTACTTGCTCGAGAAAGGCACCGCGTTCGGCTTCGTTGCCCATCGCGGAGCCGCCTCCGGTGGCGCCCCAAACGGGGGCGACGAGCGAACCCGCGCGCAAGTTCTTCGAAGCCAAATTTTCAGCCAGGCGCTTGAGCTCGTCGTCTGAAGAATCGATGTCGGTGTGGGGCAGGGACAGAAACAAGTCCACGCCATCGAAGTGTTGACCATCCACCTCCGCGGTCGCGGTGAGACGAAGCATGGTCTCAAGATCGATAGCCGGCTCGGAATCCGGACCCTTGCCCACGAGACCCGGCCACATGGCGTTGTGGATCGCCGGATAGACGTTGGATGTTTGGGTTGCCACTCGAGTTAGGATATCAGCGCGTCGGGGGGCTGAAATCGTAAGGAGTCAGCTTCTTTTACGGCGCGCTCCGCCGCCGATTCCGCCGAAGTCGATAAGGACGGCGATCAATAACCACAGGAGATTGATTCCCTCGGTGGGCATGCCGCTGTTGATTTCCCATGCGTACACGATGGTCGTGACGGGCAGGAAAATAAATCCGAGGAGCGGCAGGATGAAGTCGTTGTGATACGCGCGCTGCAGATAGGTGGAGAAGAACCACATGAGGGCGAGCGCAACGCGCGGGAAGGCCAGAATGATGATCACTAACAAGCAAGGCATAAGCGAATTCCTGGTCGCCGACTCGACCTGTTGCAATGCTATCAGACGTTCTATTCAGCATGCCGCTAGCGAGAGAGCCGCGCCTGTTTGTCGACAGGGTGGTAGCCATTTGGTTTCTCAAGCTCCCTAATCTTCTCCCCGGCGAGCCGCTGTTCCTTTCTGTGGTTGGCAGGGCGCAGCCAAGATCGCAAGGTTCGAAGCCGCTGGGTCTGTCGAGACAAACTTCCGCTTGAAAGGCAACGCATTATGTATCCGCAAACAGTCCAATATCCGCAGCCGAATCCGAATTATGGACAGGTTCCGCCGCCTCCGATGCCACATCCGAACGCGCTTGCGTATTTTGCGCGGGTCGCCGAAGGCAAGAAGAACATCACCTCCGCCGTGCTGCTGCTGATTGGCGGAGCGGTTCTATTTGTGGTGGGTACGAATCATTCGCCGCGTGCTCTGGGCATCGGTTTCGGAATGGTGGTTGGCGGGTTCATCCGGCTTGGGGTGGGTCTGTACCGCTGCCGTCGTCCGTAAGCGGCATTGCTCTGTCGGCCACGCGGGGGATCGGCGGCACTATATTCTGATAAGGTCAACGGTTACGATCCTGATCTTATGAACAGCAAATACCTTGCGATGGCCCTGGCGGGCGGGTTGAGTTTCGGGCTGGCGTGGGCCGCCGAGTGGACTACAGACGGCGGCAATTCGCAGCGGCAGAATTGGCAGCGCGACGAGAAGATCCTCAACAAAAATAACGTGAAGGGCCTGAAGCTTCTCTGGAAGATTCAACTCGACAACAAGCCGCACGAGATGCATTCGCTGTTTCCTCCGTTGATCGCCGAGAACGTCAAAATGCCAGGTGGCGGGAGCAAGGAAATTGCGCTGCAGGCTGGAATCGACGACAACATCTATGCGATCGAGGTCGCGACCGGCAAACTGATTTGGTCGAAGCATTTTACCTATCCGACTCCGGCGCGGCGTGGCAGCCCGGGCGATCCGCTTTGTCCGACGGGCCAGACCGCGACTCCGGTATTGAGTCCCAAGGATGCCTCTGGCGTTCGCAAAGTGTACGCGCTAACCGGCGACGGCAAGATCCATACGCTGAATCTCGCGGATGGCGAGGATGTCGCTCCGCCCTTTCTGTTTGGGTATCCGAACGGCAAATCGTACGCGTTGAATCTTTGGAACGACATTCTCTTTACGACCACGTCGCAGGGCTGCGCGGGAAATCCGAATCAGATCTGGGCGGTGAACCTGAAGGATCCGGAACACAAGGTGATGGCGGCGAGGCCGAAGAGCGGCGGGCTTTGGGGACGGCAGGGCGCGGCGGTGGATTCGACCGGGATCGCCTGGGCGCCGACCGGTGATGGGCGCTACGAGCCGGCGAATCAGGTTTACGGCAACGGGTTGATCGGCGCGCGCGTCGAAGACGGCAACCTGAACATCAAAGATTATTACATCCCGTCGAACTGGATATGGCTGCAGAAGCGCGATCTGGATATGCAGGTGACTCCGGCGATTTTCGAATTCAAGGGCAAAGAATTGATGGTGACGGGCAGCAAGGAGTGCCGGATGATGCTGCTCGATACGCGCAACGCGGGCGGCGCAAATCATCAGACACCGCTCGATCGGACGCCGCTGATGTGCAACGAGGAAACGGATTTTCAGTCCGCCGGAATCTGGGGCAGCATGGCGACGTGGGAAGCCGCGAACGGAATGCGCTGGGTGCTGACGCCGTTCTGGGGTCCCGTGCATCCAGAGTTCAAACCGCCCGTGTCCTACGGTCCGGTGGTCCACGGCGCGGTCGTCGCGTTGACGGTCGAGGCGGAAGCGAACGGCAAGTTTAAGTTGAAACCGCGCTGGATGTCTCGCGATATGGACCAGGCGGAGCCGCCGCTGATCGCGAACGGCGTCGTGTATTCCTATGGGAACGGCGAGAACACACGCCAGGCTTACGCCGATAAGGGCCTCTACGATTTCAGTCCCGAGCGGATCAAGAATTCGACCCACGCGACGCTCTACGCGCTCGACGCGGAGACCGGCAAGGAGCTGTATTCGAGCGGCGACCTGATCAAATCCTGGAACCACTTCAGCGGTCTGACGGTGGCGAACGGGCGCGTCTACATCGGCACGTACGACAGCATTCTGTACTGCTTTGGACTGGAAGGCCAGAAATAATGCGAGCGGTTTGGTTGCTCCTCGCTGGCGTTCCGATCGCTGGTGTCGCGATGTTAAGTGCGCAAGGGCGTCCGCTCGATTGGCCGTTCTTCGGCGGCGATGCCCAGCGGACCAATTGGCAGAAGAACGACCTGCGCATCACGAAGGAAAACGTCCACGAGTTGCAACTGGTTTTGAAGCGCAAGCTGGACAATGCGGGGGCCGGTCCGCGCTCGGCGACTCCGCCGGTGGTGATCGGCAATCTGATTTCCTACAAAGGTTTCAAGGAGCTGGGCTTCGTCACTGGCGCGCCGGACTCGATGTGGTCCCTTGATTTGGATCTCGATCGCGTGTTCTGGCACAAGAAGTTTGCAGGCTCAGTGAAGGCATCCGGAGCGTGCGCGGTGGCGGCAACCGCGTTCCCTTCGCTGACGCCGCCGAATAATTTCACGACGCGTCCGCGGCCCGCGGTGGCGGGAAGCGCTCCGGCCGAGGTTCCGCGGGGACTGATGGCTCCGAAGGGCGTGTACTCGCAAAAGCCGGTATTCGCGGTGTCGAGCGACGGGCGTCTACACGTGTTGAACACATCCACGGGCGAGGATTTGGTGACGCCGGTTCCTTTCCTTCCGGCGGGATCGAAGGCATCGAGCCTGGCGATCGTCGATGGGCACGTGTACACGACGACTTCGGCCGCTTGCGGCGGAACGGCGGGCGTGTGGGCTATCGACTTGAGTAGGATCGATCCGGCGAATCCGGCGGGTGCGCCTCCGGTGCTTTCGTACAAGGCCGCGGTCGGAGGGTTAGCGTTCGGAACCGATAACACGATCTACGCGCAAACCGGGGACGGCGAATTGCTCGCTCTGGGCCACAAGGATCTGGTAGTGAAGGCGAAGGCTTCCGGGCTGGGCGCGGTTGCCACGCCATCGGTGTTTCAGTTTCAGAATCGCGACGTCATCGTCGCCTCTGGCGCGAAAGGCGCGGTCACGCTGCTCGATTCGAATGGGCTGAAGGTGTTGGCGCAAAGCGCGACTGTGACCTCCGGACGCGGCGTGTGGGGCGGCTTCGCGACGTGGGCCGACACGGATGGCGCGCGATGGATTTTAGCGCCGGTGTGGGGCGCTCCGAAGTCGGGCGTGATGGCGTTTGAGGTGGAAGATCAGGGCGGCAAGCCGGTGCTGACGCAGCGCTGGATGCGAGAAATGAGTGCTCCGCAAATTCCGTTGGTGACGAGTGGAATTGCGTTCGCGCTGTCGGCTGGCGAATACGCTTCCGAGGACGCGAAGGGGTCCGGTCGCGCGACGTTGTTCGCTCTCGACGGCGCCACGGGCAAGGAGCTGTATTCGACGGCAAAGCAGGTTTCGGCTCCGGCGAATTGGAACGGCCTGACGGTCGCGAACGGGCGGGTCTATTTCGCGACCATCGACAATACACTGTGGGCGTTCGGCATTTTCCTCGAACGCTAGGCGGAATGGCCTTTACATTTCGATGGGGAAGCCGAAGCAGTAGAGGATGTTGTCCGCGGTTCCGAAGGTGATGTGGCCGTTGGCGACGGCGAGGCCGCTCGAGTCCACGGTTCCTTGGATTGCGCCTCCACTCGTGTAGAGTTGCTTGCCGGTCCGCGCATCGAACCCGAAGAGCGTCGCCTTGGCCGTGAGCACCAGGACGACACCGTTGACGATCACCGCGGGCAGAGGCTGTGCGTTCAGTTTCGCCGACGTCCAAGCCGGCTTGCCGTTTTTGAGCGCGAGAATGGCTCCGGCTTTCGCCGCCTGATAGGTCCAGCGAGTACCGTCCGGCTCGGTCCAGGCACCGGCGTCGATCGGCGCGCTGGTATTGCGTGCATGGAAGATCGGGTCCGCATCGCGCTTGGCGATGTCGAGTGACCAATCGCCGTCTTTCACTCCGCCGCAATGGCGCGATGTCTGACCGGACAGGATCCCGTTCCATAAAGAGAGCGCGGAGAGATTCACGTGGGCGGGAACGAAACGCCGGGCCGGCGCCATCTCCTGGCCGTCCGACGGGCGGACCGTATGGAGCATCCCGTCGGCGCTGACGATGTAAAACGGACGGAGCGGAGTGGATCCGCCGTCTTGATCGTCCTCGCTGCGCATTTTGGTCCCGGGACGCTGGGGAGCGATGGCGGGAGTCGAAGTCAGACCCAGGCCGCAGGCGTCGGGCTGAGCCGATTCATCGGCGAAATGACGCGTCCAGAAAATCGTTCCTTTATCGGCATCGACGGCGTACAGTGTTCCCGAAGCGCCGGCAATAAGTACGAGCTCCTTGATGCCGCGATGCGTGACGATGGGTCCGAGCATGGTGGGGACGGTCAGCGAGTTCGCGCCACGGGACCGGTTGTCGAGTTTCAACTTCCAGAGCAGCTTCAAGTCGCGCGCTGTTACGGGGCTGATGCTGGTGCCGAAGCGCTGCCAGCCCGAACGCTCGGCGTCGTTGCGCGCGCTGAGCCAGTCGGCCGCGGGGTTGGGTGAAGCGATCGCGACGATGAGAAAAAGGATTGCGGTTTGGCGGAAAGATAGCATCGGCAGAAACTAATTATCCCGCCGCCGCGCTGGCGGAGTAAAATCGAGGTGTCGATGAAGTTCAATGCACGAATCCTATTTGCGGTCGGCCTCAGCGGAATTCCGATGGCGGCGCAGAGTTTGAAGTTGCCGGACGCGCCGGGCAAGGTGGTAACGCAGAAAGTATGCGGAACCTGCCACGGAGCCGAATTGATGATCGGCCGTCAGGAAACGCGCGAAGTGTGGGGCGCCATCGTCGGCGACATGGTGCAGCGCGGCGCGCAAGGAACTGAAGACGAGTTCTACGACGTGGTGGATTATTTGTCCGCGAACTTCTCGCCGACTTCGCCTGTTACAAGGCTGAATGTGAACAAGGCGAGTTCGCCCGATCTGCAAACAGCTCTGCATCTTCCGGCCAAACAAGCCGACGCGATCGTGCAGCAGCGGAAAGACAAAGGCGATTTTAAATCGATCGAGGACCTGCAAAAGGTCCCTGGCGTGGACGCGAAGAAAATCGAATCGAACAAAAAGCGCCTCTCGTTTTAGATGGCTCCGCGGAGAGCTGGTCGAGTAGATCCATCGCGTTCGGAAATCTTGCGCAGCGCGAAGCGCTTAATCGTTGCAAGCTCAGGATCCGGCCCGGAGTGTTCGCCAGCTTCTGACAGGCCGCTAAAAACCCTCAACGAATCGCCTTCGCGCGAAAGCAATTCGCAGCATGATCGTTCACCAGACCCGCCGCCTGCATGAAGGCATAACAAATGGTTGGGCCGCAGAACGTAAATCCCCGCTTCTTTAGGTCCTTACTCATCGCTTCCGATTGCGGCGTCGAAGCGGGAACGTCCCTGGGCCCGGTCCAACGGTTGATGATGGGCTTGCCGCCCACGAAACTCCACAAATACGCATCGAAGTCGTCGATCGCCAGAAACGCTTTCGCATTTTTGACGACGCTTTCGATCTTGAGACGATTCCGCACCAGGCCCGCATTCGCCATCAGCTTTTCAATGCGCGCCGGCGTATACCGGATGATCTTCTTGGGATCGAAACCGTCGAACGCCTCGCGGTAGGCTTCCCGCTTCCGCAGCACGGTAATCCAGCTCAATCCAGCTTGCGCGCCTTCGAGGCACAGAAGCTCAAAAAGTGCGCGCGGATCCTGCAGCGGAACGCCCCATTCCTTGTCGTGATACGCGATATAAAGTGGGTCGTCGCTGACCCAATGGCAACGGATCTTGGAATCGGTTGTAGGCACGTGACTATCGTAAGCTCTACGCGTCAGAAGTATGATGGACACTATGCGCTTCGCTCTCCTTTTCTTGTTCGCTGGAGTTGCCTTTGCTCAGGATCCGGTGAAAGAGGAATTGATCAAGCGCGGCCATTCGCACCAAGGCGAAGCGTTCGACTCCGGTCCCCGGCAGAAGCCCTGGGTGATCGAAGGAATCGGCAGCGCGCATTTCCCGATCACGACCCAAAATCCGGAAGTCCAGAAATGGTTCGACCAGGGCAACGCGCTGATCCATTCTTTCTGGTTCTATGAAGCGGAACGCGCGTTCCGCTGGTGCCTGAAGCTTGAGCCCGAGAACGCCATGGCCTGGTGGGGCATGTATCGCGCCGCTGAGAATCCCAAGCGGCAAAAGGAATTGCTCAAGGAAGCGGTGAAACGGAAACAAACCGTGTCCGATCGCGAGCGCATGTACATCGAAGCCTCGATGATCGTGGATTTCGAGGATCCGCTCGACACCCGCACCCGCGCCGAAAAGAATCAGCAATACGTCCAGGCGCTCGAACGAATCGTCCTGAAGTATCCCGAGGATCTCGAAGCAAAGTCGTATCTCGGTTTGGCGGTCTTGTTTCAAGGTCCACGGCTCACGCCGGATCTAATCCTCAAAGATGTCATCGCGAAAGCACCGATGCACCCGGGCGCGCATCACTATCGGATTCACAATTGGAATTATCTGGACGGGGAGCAAGCCCTCGATTCCTGCGCTCTGTATAGCGAGATCGCCTACGGAATCGGCCACGCGCAGCATATGCCCGGCCACGTCTACGCGACTGTCGGCATGTGGCAGGAGGCGGCTATCTCCATGGACGCCGCGACCCGTGTCGAAAAAGAATACATGCGCACCCGTCTTATCCTGCCGTGGGATGACTGGAATTACTCGCACAACGCGAACTACCTGAGCTACATTCACACCCAACTCGGAATGGCGGACCGCGCCATTTCCGGCGCACGCCAATTGCTCGCTGTTGCCCACGATCCGCAAGGCAACGTCAACGACATCTACTCCAACTGGGGCGCCGGAGCGATCGCCATGATGCGCGCCCTCATCCGCTTCGAACGCTGGGATGATTTGCTAAACGAAAAGACCTTCGAGTGGAAGAGCTCGACGCAGCACAAGGCCTTCAAGGCTTACACCGAAACCATCGCGTATCTTGCGAAGGGCCAGCGCGAGAAGGCGGAGAAAGCCTACGCCGAGCACAAAGCGCTGAAGGCGGACGCGGAGAAAATCAAGAACTACGCGTTCGATCAGAACTACGCGATCCAGGCACTCGAACTCAAAGGCCGCCTTGAGTTGGCCGCTGGCCGTCCGATCGAAGGTTTGGCCACGCTGACCGATGCCGCTGCTCACGAGGATAAGCTGCTCGAAAATCAGAATGATCCGCCGTTCTATCCGATCTACATTGCCAATCTCCTGGGTGATGCGTATCTGGGGCAAAAGAGTCCGGCGCTTGCCGCACAAGCCTACGAGCGAACCCTGAAGAAAGTGCGCGGAGACGGTTTCGCGCTCGCTGGACTGGTCGAGGCGTATTCCATGCTCGGCGATCAGAAGAAAGCCGCGAACGCGATGGGACGCCTGCTGCAAGTCTGGGGCGACGCCGACGCCGGCATCAAGCCCCTCGAACGTGCGCGGTCCCTGGTTCCTAACGCCAAGCCGATCGACGACGGGCCCGCCAGGCAGCGGAACTACATTCGCACGTCTCTCGAGAGACTGGGACCCAACGTCTGGCAGGATTTTCCCGCGCCGACGCTCGATGTGAACGATGCGAAAGGCAAGCAGGTGACGCTCGATCAGTACAAAGGGAAGAATGTCCTGCTCATTTTCTACCTTGGATCGGAATGCGCCCACTGCATCGAGCAATTGAAGCTGGTTGCCAAGAAAAAATTCGATCTGGCTGGTCTCGACACCGAAGTCCTCGCGGTTTCCTCCGCGTCGATCGATACGAACGCGGCCTCGCAGAAGGTCGGCGACTTGCCGTTCTCTTTGCTGACCGACACGAGTTTCGCCAACGCCCGCCGGTTCAAATCCTACGACGACTTCGAGGATCTGGAACTCCACTCAACCACCCTGATCGACAAGCAAGGGCGCATTCATTGGTCGCGAATCGGCGGCGATCCGTTTACCGACGTCGACTTCTTGTTGAAGGAATTGGCGCGGATGAACGCGTCTGCCAATGAGGGGTCGCCTAGGTTGGCGGCCCAGTAGGGATAAGATACCAGCAGATGGCGGCGACCACTCTCATTCCGATTGAGGAGTATCTTCGGACCAGCTATCGTCCGGACCGCGACTACGTGGACGGCGAACTGCTGGAGAGAAATGTGGGCGAAGAATATCATAGCTATTTGCGGCAGGAAATCGGGACGTATCTCGGTATCCGCAAGAAGCAGTGGAACATTCAGCCCTACACAAAACAGCGGATCCAAGTGTCAGCTCGCGGATTCCGGATTCCAGATATCTGCGTCGTTCTTGGAGGCCGCTCTTCCGACCAGGTACTCGTCACCCCACCATTCCTCTGCATCGAGATTTTGTCTAAAGACGACACCATCGATTCGATGCAAGAGCGCATCGACGATTATCTGAAGTTCGGGGTTGCCTTCGTGTGGGTCGTCAATCCGCGCACTCGCCGGGGCTGGGTTTACACCACCGAACATGCTCAGGAAGCGCGCGACGGAATTGTGCGCGCCGGCGTGATCGAAGTTCCGCTCGTCGAACTCTTCGCCGGCTGATTTCACGCTATACTAGCGCCCAATCAAGCGCTATGCCTACTAAACGAATTCGCTCGCTCGCCCTCTTGCTGCTGGTCCTCGTAGCGATTGGAGCCATGGCGCTCTACGCGCAGGAACGCGCGACCATCATTGGCTCGCCGGACCGCAAAGCCGGCGAGGGCGAAGGGCCCTTCGACCGCCTCGTCATTCGCGGCGTCAATGTCATCGACGGAACCGGCGCGCCTCCGCGCGGCCCGATGGACGTCGTCGTCGTCAACAACCGCATCCAGGAAGTAAGAAGCGTCGGCGCACCGCATCTTCCGATCGGCGATCGCGGCCGACCCGCCAAAGGCACCCGTGAAATCGACGCCACCGGCATGTACTTGATGCCCGGCTTCGTGGACCTGCACGTGCACACCGGAGGCGCACCCAAGGCTCCCGAAGCCGAATACGTTCACAAATTGTGGCTCGCGCATGGCGTGACCACGGTCCGCGGCGTGCCCGCCGGCGACATGGATTGGACCCTGAAAGAGCGCGAGCGTAGCGCGAAAAATCTCATCACCGCCCCGCGCGTCTTCGCCTACCATCGCCCCTTCACCGGCGAAGGATGGGTGGATCCTCCCGTCAAGACGCCCGAAGTCGCGCGCGAATGGGTTCGCTTCGCCGCGAAAAAAGGAATCGACGGCCTCAAGCTCGGCGCGCAGGATCCGGAGATCATGGCCGCGTTGCTCGACGAAGCCAGGAAGTTCGGTCTGGGCTCCACCGCGCACCTCGATCAGATGGGCGTTGTGCGGATGAACGCCCGCGACGCTGTCCGTTTAGGCCTGGGCACGGTGACGCACTTCTACGGTCTCTTTGAATCGTTGCTGAAAGACTCCACCATTCAGACCTATCCCGTCGATCACAACTACAACGACGAGCAGAACCGTTTCGGTCAGGTGGCGCGCAATTGGAACAAAATCCATCCGCGCGGCAGCAAGGAGTGGAACGATCTCATCGATGAATTTGTCCAGCGCCGCGTGTTCCTCGACCCGACCATGAACATCTATTCCGCCGGCCGCGACCTGATGCGTGCGAAGTCAGCGGAATGGCACCAGGCCTACACACTGCCGTCACTCTGGCGCTTCTACGAGCCGAGCCGCGCGAATCACGGCTCCTACTGGTATTACTGGACCACCGAAGACGAGTACCACTGGAAGCACTTCTACCGCACCTGGATGGATTTCATTGAAGACTTCAAGAACAAAGGTGGCCGCGTCACCACCGGCACCGATTCCGGCTTCATCTATCAGCTGTACGGCTTCTCCTACGTGCTCGAAATGGAACTCCTCCGCGAAGCCGGATTGACGCCGCTCGAAGTACTTCGCTCCGGCACCCTCTACGGCGCTCAAGCGCTCTACGAACCCAAAGGCAAGCCCATCGAATTCGGCTTGATCCGTCCCGGCCTGCTCGCCGACATGGTGATCGTGGACCAGAATCCAGTCGAGAATCTCAAGGTGCTGTACGGAATGGGCGCCGAGAAGCTCAGCGATAAAACAGGCAAGACGGAGCGCGTCGGCGGCGTGAAATGGACCATCAAAGACGGCATCGTGTACGACTCGAAAAAGCTGTTGGCGGATGTAGCGGCGATGGTCGCAAAAGCCAAAGCTAAGGAAGGTTCCCCGGCGACCGGTGCCGGAGCTCGCTAGCTAGTGCTTCAAACCGCGCTCTTGCGATTCGCGGATACGGCAGCTGAGGCATAGGTCTTTGCCGCCTTCCGTGGCGGCCAGCTTAGCGGTCTTGAGCAGTTTCTGGCCGCAGCCGTCGCAAATTCGCTCGCCGTCTTTTTCCATAGCTCTATCAAAGCATGGAAATGCGCCGTCTAGCGGGTTTGGGGCTTCTCTTCATTCAGGTATTCGTCGGGGACATCCTCGGTCGATACCTGCCGCGTGTGAATCTCCGAAGTGTCTGCGTCCGGCGCATTCTCGATCCCGCTTAACAAACTCGCCTCGTAATATTGCCCTTCTTCGAGCAACTCCTCTACGCTCTCTGAAGTCGTTTCGATATCTTCCAACCCCTGATCGTCTCCCGATTGCCCGGCAGACCCCGGCCCGAGACCGTGCGGCTTGGCCGGAAGCGCGGAGCCGAAAGTTTCGATCGCGTCGCTGTCGGAGTTGCTTCGTCTCATACCAGAACTTTAGCACGCGAGTCTCCAGAGAACTCTTATCCGCTCACGAATTTTGCAGGTCAACCAGCTGTACTTACGGGCGACACAGCCTCCGCGTGCAACGCGAGGTGGAACGCTCCTTCGTAATGAATCGTTCCGCATTCCGAGAATGCCTGCTTACGCGAGCACCACCAGATCCGTAACACCGAGGCTGCGAGGAATACAGTCCTCAAAGAGCTCATCTAGGCTCCCTATGATGACGTGCTCGAATCGATGTGTCCGGTCCAGTAGAATCTGTACCGCCGATTAACAGGTTGCTAGGGACCGATCGTCACTCAGCGCCAGTCAAACGCCAACGGCTGGTTCTGTCGAAGCGTCCCCGGTCCAGGCTGCCGCTTGGACTGCGCGAAAGCGCCCACACTGATCTGATCAATTGAGGAATTTCACCCAGATGCTTCGTTCCCGCGCAGCCCATAACCCGGCCCGTTGGGAAGTGGGTCTGGCGAGTGTCGTGCTCAATCCCTGTCAAGAGGTGACTTGTGGAGCATTTCAATCACATTCTCTTTCCCGTCGATATGTCGGAGGCGTGCGCTGCGTTCGCTCCCTTAGTGCGTTCGATTGCGTGCCGGACGGGCGCGCATCTTACGCTGCTGAATACGCTCGAATTGCCCTCGAGTTACGAATCCTACGCCATCGCCTTGACCAACTGGATCGACATCCGATCGATGATGCGCGAACAAAGAGACCAATTCACCGCGTTCCACAAAGAGCGCTTTGCCGGACTCCCCGGCGTCAACCACGTCTACCGCCGGGGCGACCCAGCTCAACACATTCTCGAATACGCGAAGAAACATCAAATCGACCTCATCATGATTCCGACCGGAGGGGTCGGCACGCTACGGCGCATGCTGATCGGCTCGATTACAGCGAAAGTCCTTCATGACGCGGATTGTCCCGTCTGGACCACTGCTCATTCGCCGCAGCAGCCTTTCACCGAGCGCCTGTCGAGGATCCTTTGTGCAATTAATTTCGACGAAGAGAATCAAACGCTAATCCAATACGCCAATGCGCTTGCCAGCACCTTCGGCGCCCAGCTCCGTTTCTTGAACGTCGTCGATGTAGGCGAGTCCTGGGCAACCCGTCACTTTGAAGGCGAGTTTGTTGCACGACTCGCTAGCGAAGCCCGCCAACATTTCAATACCCTTCTCGAACCAAACGAGCAGCAGGCGGAAATCGCGGTCCGCAGCGGCGATATCGCTCATTCCGTCCGGCGCGAAGCGGTCGAATGGAATGCGGATCTCGTCGTAATCGGCCGCGGCGTCCTCGCCGAGCCTCTCGGTCGATTGCGCTCCGAGACGTACAAGATCATTCGAGAGTCGGCCTGTTCGGTTGTCAGCGTAGTCGGAGCGTAGACTTGGGTCCCGGCTCTACGGCTCGAACTTCTGCGGCACCCACGGCGGCACGCGAACGTCGAGGCGTGCGCGAAACAGCATGAAGTGGCGCGGAGTCAGCGCCCTTCTTCTGAACCCCAACAGGCGGACTGTTACAACTTCGAAACGTACGAGTAACTCTGCCGCAAGCTCTCCAGCGGATCGCCCGCCGTGTAATCCTGCTCTACGAAATAGTGCCGCACATTCGCCGCCTTCGCCGCCGCCATCACGCGCTTCCAATCGATCACGCCCCGGCCGACTTCCTTATACGCTTCCTTGGCCGGCCGGTCCACTTCGTAGGACAGCGGCGTGCCCTTGGCCTTGTCTTTCAAATGAAGCGCAAAAATCCTGCCTTTCCAAGCCGCGATCAATTTCGCCGGATCCTCGCCGCCCACGCTCGCCCAGAAACAATCCAACTCCAAAGGAACATCCTTGCTCAGCTTCTCTCGCAGCAAATCGATTGGCCGCTCCTTGCGCAACCCGACCCGCTTCGGCAGCACTTCGAATTCGAAGTTGTGATGGTGATAGAAGAAGCTCAAGCCGGATTTCCGGCACAGTTCCCCGGCGCTGTTCAGTTGATCCGCGAACTTCGGCCAGAACGTCTGCGGAGCATTCCGCTCCTGCGGGACTACGAACGCGACCCCGATCGCCGGAATCCCCAGCTGCTTCGCAGTCTCGATCCGGTCCTCCAACGTGTGCGGCGTCACCGCCGGCACCGTCGCGAATCCCAGACGAACCTTATTCGCCTCCAGCCACGCCCGATAAAATTCCCAACCGCCCGTGATCGACGCCGCGTCGATGTGGGACGCCACCGGCTTCAGACCCGTATCGCGGAGCACCCCCGCGAATTTCTTCGCGTCATCCAGGCTGATTTCCACTTCGCGGTAACCCATCGCCGCAATCGCCTTCAGCGTGGCCTCGCCCTTCGTCGGAAGCAGTCCCCGAACGGTGTACAACTGCGCTCCCAGCGGTTTGTCGAGTGCCGCCCGGCATAGCATCGGAAAACCGGCCGCAGCCGCGGATTGAAGTAAGGTGCGACGAGTCATCAACGGTTAGGCTACACCGGATTCCGGCTGTGGCGTCGCGGTCCACGCAATCGCCGTCCGCTCCATTTGCTGTGCGATACTCACATGCCAAGCGCATCGTGCACATCGCACGGGAAGGGGCTTCCGGGATGAAGACTCTACTATTCGTTCTCGTTTCGACCGGGCTGATCGCCCAACAGCACGCTACCAAAGACGACTGGCCGCTCTATGGCGGCACCGACTTCTCCTGGCGATACAGCGCGCTCGACCAGATCAATACTTCGAACGTAAAAAAACTCACGCCCGCCTGGGTGTTCCAAACCGGCGATTACGAAATGGGCCTCCAGGCGACACCCATTGTCGTCGACGGCATCATTTATCTTTCGACTTCGCACAACTGGGTCTACGCCATTGACGGAACCACCGGCAGGCCGAACTGGGTCTACAAATATCCCAACAATCCCGCACGCGCCGGGTACGGATCGCAAAATCGCGGGGTCGCCGTCGCCCAAGGCCTCGTCATTGTTGGAACCCTCGACAATTCCGTCGTCGCTCTCGATCAGAAGACGGGCAGGGAAGTCTGGCGCGTCAACGTCGAGGATTACCGCCAATGCGGATGCAACATTACCGCCGCGCCCCTGATCGCCGGAGATAAAGTGATCGTCGGCGGAACCGGCGGCGATAGCGCCCACCGCGGCTACCTCAACGCTTTCGACATCAAAACCGGACGCCTCCGCTGGCGCTTCTTCGTCATCCCCGGACCCGGCGAAAAGGGCAGCGAAACCTGGGCCGGCGAAAGTTGGAAGTACGGCGGTGGAGCACCCTGGATGACCGGCACCTATGACCCCGCCCTGAATCTCGTCTACTGGGGCACCGGAAACGCCTCCTCCGATCTCAACGGACGCGGCCGTCAGGGTGACAACCTCTACACCGCCAGCGTCGTTGCCGTCGATGCCGATACCGGCAAAGTGAAGTGGCATTATCAGGAAATTCCGCACGACTCCTGGGATTATGATTCCGCGTATGAGCCGATGCTGATCGACCTCCCCGTCAACGGAGTCCAGCGCAAGCTCATCGTTCACGCCAATAAGAGCGGCTTTGCCTTCGTCATCGATCGCACCAACGGCCAGCTCCTGCGCGCGTTCCCCTACGTCAAGCACATCACCTGGTCCGCCGGAATGACCGAAGACGGCAAGATCATCAACCGCAACGAACCCGACGTGGGCGCAACGAAATTAATCTGCCCCGGCTCGGGTGGCGGACGCAGCTGGAACCACGCGACCTACTCGCCGAAGACCGGCTTGTACTATTCGCCCGCCGTCGAGTGGTGCAGCGAAGAATCCGCCGCCGATCAGGAAGCCGACGAAGGCAAGAGTTTCATCGGAGGAATGTGGCGCGGCAAGCATCCGCCCGGCGAAGAATCCTTCAGCCACATCGACGCCTACGACCCGGTTCGCGGCACCAAGAAGTGGACCTACCGCTCGAAGTACGCGCTTCTCGCGTCGCTCTTGACCACCGCCGGCGACCTGCTGTTTACTGGCGATCCGGAAGGCTACTTCTTTGCCCTCGACGCGCGTTCCGGCGACAAGCTGTGGAGCTTCCAAACCGGCAGCGGACTCCGCGGCTCGCCCGTCACCTTCCGCGCCAAAGGCCGCCAGTACGTCATCACGCCGTCCGGCTGGGGCTCGCTCGCCGCCGGAGGAGTATCCGGTCTGTTCCCACAAGACGCCCGGCTCTTCCGCGGCGGATCCGCCCTATTCGCGTTCGCCCTGCCCGAGGACGCAAAATGACCGCTCAACAAAACTCAGCGCATCGCGTCCCCGTTATAGCCCCGCCCGTAAGGGCGGGGATTCCGCCTCCATCACCGAACCGCGACCGTAAGGGAGCGGATCACTTCCCACACAGCCACCCAACGGCGCGGATGGCCACGCTCGCCATAGTCTTCGCCGCAACAACCGCGCTCCCTCTCATTGCCCAGGACGACGCCGAAATCGCGCGCGGAGCCGCTATCTACACTCGAAGCTGCGCCACTGGATATTGCCACGGCCCCGGCGGATCCGCCGGCAACAACGCCCCCCGACTCGCCGGCCGCAATCTGCCGCTCGCCCAAATCGTCAAGGCAACCTCCGACGGAGTCCCCGGAACTCCGATGCCCGGTTGGAAATCAGCCATGCCCGATGGCGACCTCAGAGCCGTCATCGCCTACGTCGCCCGCCTCTCCGCCGGAACCGCCCCGCCCGTCATTCCGCCGCGTCCGCCACGCACCATGCGTCCCCCCGAAATCCAGCGCGGACGCGATCTCTTCTTCGACGCCACCCGTGGAGCCCAGCGCTGCGGAAGCTGCCATCAAGTCGACAACTGGGGCACGCCAATCGGACCCGACCTCAAAGGCTTTACCGGTGACATACGCGCAGTCGTATCGAAAAATGCCTCCACCGCCAAGATGAAAACCGGCGAGTCGTTCCCCGTTCTACTCGTAGCGAAGGCCAGCGACATGGTCCGCGTCTACGACATGAGTTCGCTCCTCCCAGTCCTGCGCTCCATGCTCCCCAACGAAGTCGAGATCGTAAGTGGATCCACTTGGACGCATGCAGCAGCCATAGCGAATTACAAAGACGAAGAACTCACCGCGATCATTCCGTTTCTGAAATCGGCCAAGTAGGGACCGAGCTTCGGGAGGTTACAGCAGTTCTACCGGTAGCCTCAGTCTTTGGGCTCGTTTCGCGAACTTATCGTCAAGTGTGACGAATCGATCGCCTTCCCGTACGCTGGATAAGTGGAGTGCGTCCGCAAAGTCCATGCCCGTTGACGTCCATTCCAAGGCCTTGGCAACCTCTGCGGCTCCTTCTACCGCTACCGACGAAAGACCGCAAATCCTTGCAAGCGCATCGACGACCATTTCACGCGAGTATCCGTACGCGTTGCGAAGTACCCATTCCGCCTCGAGAAGCACGGTCTTCGAGATCCACACCTCCGAACTATGAATCAGGTCCGCGGAGCGGGGCGATTGTTTGGCATCATCGCGAGTGAAGTATCGAATCAGAATGTTAGTATCTACCGCTAGCACGTCTTCGGGTGACCTCTTTTGCGATCGATTGATCCATTTCGGCGATCGTCTTGGCTTTACCTTTATAGGGCAGGCATCCATAGACGTCCTCAATCCGGGTTGGCTTGAATGGGCTTTTTGGACGCAGAAACACACCCTTCGGAGTGCTCTCCACGATGAATTCCGTACCCGCGTTCCAACCGTGCTCATCCCGTACTGTTTTGGGCAGAACAACCTGCCCTTTCGAGGAAAGTTTAGTGGTTTCCATAAAATCTCTTGGTAAGACCTGGTAAGATGATATCCCATTTCCGAGCTCGTTCGTCTCGCGGACTCGGCACTGCTAATCTAGTACCTGAGCCCAAGCCCCTGATGAAGACGTTTTACATCGAGACTTTCGGTTGCCAGATGAACGCGCATGATTCTGAAAAGGTCATCGGCACTCTGGTCAACGAGGGCTACTCCCAGGTCTCCACCGTCGAAGAAGCCGAACTCGTCGTCTACAACACCTGCTCCATCCGTGACAAGGCGGAGCAGAAAGTTTTCAACCGCCTCGACGTCTTCAAGAAATCCGCCGGTAAAGGCCCCGACGGGAAACAGAAAACCTTCGCCGTCATCGGCTGCGTCGCTCAGCAGGAAGGCGAAAAGATCTTCGACAAGGCGCCTCACGTCTCGCTCGTCGCCGGATCCGCCAGCTATAACAGGCTGCCGGAAATGCTCATCCAGATCGCGAACGGCAACAAGCGCGTCACCGGACTCAGCCTCGACACCGACGAAACCTTCGAGACGCCTTACACCCGCCGCGACAATCCGCATCGCGCCTACATCACGATCATCGAAGGCTGTAGCAAGAGTTGCGCCTACTGCGTTGTCCCTTTTACCCGCGGACCCGAACGCAGCCGCACCACCGAATCCGTCATCGCCGAAGCCCAGCAGCTCGCCCAGCTCGGCTACTCCGAGATCATGCTGCTTGGCCAGAACGTGACCAGCTTCTTCGACCCGTCGATAAAAGCCGATCGCCCCATCGGAAACGACTTCGCGACGCTGCTGCGCAAAACCGCCGAAGTCCCCGGTATCGAACGCGTGCGCTTCACCACCTCGCATCCACGCGATTTCGTCAAGGACATCATCGACGCCATCGACGAAACGCCTGCAATCTGCAATCACGTCCATCTGCCCGTGCAAAGCGGATCCACCCGCCTGCTGGGCGCCATGCAACGGCTCTATACGCGCGACGAATACATGCGCCGCATCGAGTGGATGAAGAACTCCAGGCGCGATATCGCCATCACCACCGACATCATCGTCGGCTTCGCTGGCGAGACGGATGAGGATTTCGAGGAGACCTTGCATCTCATGGACACCGTCGAGTACGACGCCATGTTCAGCTTCAAATATTCCCGCCGCCCGAATACGCCCGCGCTCGCGCTCAACGACCACGTCAGCGAAGAAGAGAAGAGCCGCCGCCTCGTGATCGTCCAGGAAAAGCAGCGCCAGATCCAGATGCGCCGCAATGCCAACTATATCGGCCGCGTCGAGGAAGTCATGATCGAAGGCTTTAATAAAGCCACCGGCCAATGGATCGGCCGCACGTCGCAACACAAAATGCTGAATTTCCTCAGTCTCGAAATGCAGGCGCCGCAAGTCGGCGAAGCCCCGGCCGCGCCTGGAGGCGATATCATCTCCAGGTACATGGGCAAATATGTCGACGTCCGCGTCACGCGCGCGAGTCCGAATTCCCTTGCGGGCGAAGCGGCTGGCGCCGTCCGAAGCCCCGCGGGCACTGTTCAATAAGGAGGCACGAAATCTATGGAAGTCGAAATGAAAATTCGAGGCCTCATGATGGATCCCGTCACCAATATGCCGATCGTTGTCCTCAAGGACATCTCCGGCACTTCGATCCTTCCGATCTGGGTCGGGATTTATGAAGCCAACGCGATTGCACTTGAGATCGAAAAGGTCGCGACGCCGCGACCGATGACGCACGATCTCATCAAGACCCTGTTAACCGGTCTTGAAACTGGAGTCCGCAAAGTCGTCGTCAGCGATCTCCGCGACGACACCTTCTTCGCCGTCATCTGGCTCGAGAAAAACGGCCAATTGATCAGCGTGGATTCGCGGCCGTCCGACGCGCTCGCCATCGCGCTGCGCCTCGATTGCCCCATCTTCGTCGAGGAGCAGGTTCTGCAGACCTCGAAATCCAGCGCCGTCTCGGAAAAGGTCAACAACGAGGAATTGCGCCGCTGGCTTGAAAACCTCAACGACGAGGACATGGGTCGCTACAAGATGTAGCTCCGGCCACACGGGCGTTTTTTGTCCGCTATATAATCGTTCTGTGAACGTTACCAGACGGACCCTGTTGCGTGGCGCCTCGATCGCGCCCCTCGCCGCTTTTGAGGCCGAAGCGCTAGAGGTCGATGAGTTAGAGCAGGACGAAGCCGCGGCGCCGAAAAAGAAGAACCTCCCGCCGCCCGCGCCCGACGACTTGAAGTTCGGTATCGCCAGCTACTCGTTCCGGGAGTTCGGCCGCAAGACCATGCTGTCGATGGCCAAAAAACTTCACGTCTCCTACATCAATCTCAAAGACTTCCACATGCCGATGGTGATGAAGGACGCCGACCGCGCGAAGGCCGTTAAGGAAGTCAACGCCGCCGGCTTCACCATCCTCGGCGGAGGCACTGTCGATTTCAAGAAGGACGACGAAGCCGACATGCGCGCAAAATTCGAATACGCGAAGGCAAGCGGAATGCCCTTAATGGTCTCCGCCCCCTCGCGCATCACCCTGCCCAAACTCGAGAAGTTCGTGAAGGAATACGACATCAAGATCGCCGTTCACAATCACGGCCCCGAGGACAAGGAGTTTCCGACGCCGCAATCCGTCCTCGACGTCGTCAAGAATCTCGACCCGCGCATGGGCCTCTGCATCGATATCGGGCACACCGCCCGCACCAATACGGATCCCGTTGCCGCCGTCCGCGCCGCCGGATCGCGCCTTCTCGACATGCACGTGAAGGATCTCGCCATCATGTATTCGGAAGACGAAAAGACCGCCAGGGAATCGCAGGTCGATGTCGGCGACGGCAGAATGCCCATCCTCGCCATCCTGCGTGAATTGAAGCGAATGAATTACAAAGGTGGCGTAATGCTCGAATACGAGATCAACGAATCGGACCCCGTCCCCGGGATGCTCCGCAGCTTCGCTTTCTTGCGCGGTGTCCAAGCCGCGCTGCGCGGTTAGCGCTCGACCGGATCCGGTTTCTTCAGAACGATCTCGCGGGTACCTTCATCCAGCCCAAAAATGCGGATGATCTGCGGGCCTTCCGGCTTCTTCTCGGCTAACTTCGCGGGCTCGGCTTTCGCTGTCGTGGCCCCGTTCTTCAGCCCGCCCGCCAGTTGCGCGGCATTGACCGCCAGTTCCAGCCTCACCTCGTCGTCCACCGCTTCGACGCCCATCCCACGTGCGATTTCCGGCATGTCCGGAAGCAGCTTCCGCAAATGCTCGGAAACGCCCTTCGCTCGCGCCGCGCTCGATGCCCGCAGCGTCCCGTGAACCCGCAAGCCGTCCCGGAATGAGATCCCGCCTTCGACCGCATCTACTTCTTCTTCAAAAGCGTCGAGTGGTAGAAACGCCCCAGCCACCGGATCCGGAAGCCTCTTCGTGATCACCCAGAAGTCATCGGCAACCGAAAGCGCCGCCGCCTTGGCGAACAGCCCATTCGGCCTCCGCGTCTCGGCGAGCGACCGGTCAATCGCCGCCTGCACCGTCTTCCTCGATCCGAGTAACAGCGTCTGCTCGGTCAGCATCGCCACCGTCTGCTTCGACGTCCCGTGCATCGCGATGTTGCGATACTGGATCCCCTGCGGAAGCGATTTCAGGAACTCCGCATGATAGGCGCCCGTCGCAATCACCAGAATGTCCGGACCCGCTATCAGGATCTGGTCCGTCAGCGTCAACCAGTCGAAATCCGGTAGATCCAGCCCGCCGCCTCCGGCCAGTTCCGCCCGAAATGCCTCGCCAAACACCGAATTCCGCACGTGCTGCCACTGGATGCCAACCAGCGACGTCGCCTCCGGAGCCGCCAGCGACCACACTCGCGGATGCGATTCGCCGTTCGCCCGCGCGACCGTCGAAACCACGAAAAGCAGGACCGCGAATACACGCTTCACAGCTTCATCCTACGGCGAAACGCTCCCCACTTCGATGAGGGAAAGGCCTTAGTCCAAGCCGCCGGTTGTCTGAGGAGCTCTAGAAATCGATAGAAGAAAGGACTTCGGACGGCTTCTTGCCAAACGCATGGCAGATCGCCAACAAGCTCTCGATCGAGGGCAGATTCGCCCCCCGCTCGATCGAGCTGATCTGAGAAACGCTCAAATGCGCCGCCGCCGCCACATCCTTCAAGGACCAGTCGCGTTCGACGCGCAGCATTTTGATGCCGTGTCCCAACCGCTCCCGCAGCCGGTCCTGCAACGTGCGCCCTAGCGCGAACGTCTCCGCCGCGCGCTTCAATGCGTCCCGCAGTTGCGCGATCGCGAAAGGCTTGGCGAGGTAGTCGAACACCTTCATGCGGAACGTCGTTCGCATGTCTTCGAGCGACGGATAGCCGGTCACCACGATCACGCACAGTCCCGGCCAGCGCTGCAGCAGTTGCTCCAGAACTTTTTCGCCCTTGTGCTCGCCCATCTTCATATCGAGCAGCACGATGTCGGGAACGTTCTCTTCGCCCGCCGCCAGCAATTCCTCAGGCCGCTCGAACGTCCGTACGGAATAGGGACCCTCATCCTTCAGCAGATCCTCAATATAGGTCCGGAAATCGATATCGTCGTCAAGCACGGCGACATAAATCGACGGCGCCGCCGACGCGTTTTGCGGTATGGATTCCGTCGTGGCCGAATCGGTCATGGTGAAAGTAGCCGACGCTACCTCGCGATTATACTGCGGCTCGCCGGCTTCTGCCGCGACTGATTCTGCGGCATGCGGATCCGTGGTCCCGGACGCGTTGGCGGATCCGGTGGAAGCGCCGCCGGAAGCAGCCCGTACACCAACACTTTGTTTGAGAACGTCGGCAAAAACACCGTCCCGTTCGCGACCAGCGGCTGGTTGAACTTCGCGAATCCCGCCCCTAGATCCGGATCCTCCGGATCGTAATTATTCCACAATTCCTCGAATACGCCGTCCGTGAATCCGCTCGCGCGATAGGCGTGCAGCGATCCCGGTTGCAGATTCTTCCGGTTCCATTCGGGCACGGCCGCCCACACAATCCCCGTGGCCGCATCGTTTCCATTCGCCGAAATGACAATGTTTGCGCCCTGGTATCCCGCGCCCAGTCCATCGGACTGACCGTTTGCCACCAGCGTCGTCGCTAGCGATTCCGGGTCTACCGAAAACGCCTTCAGCGTATCCGTTGGCCAGTGCGGTTCCGCGGGATCGTCGCCCCACACGAATCCGCCTCCGCCCGGCCACGCGTAGATTGTTCCGTTCCAGTAAGCCAGCCCGTTGTAGATTCCCGTCCAGTCGAAGCCGTCGCTATGGCGAGCGGCGACCTGGAACCGGTTCGCAACCTGCATGTCGCCCTGCCTCAGCAGAAACGCGTCGCCGTATTTGCTCCCTGAAATGACGTTGCCGGATTCCGGAATCACAATCGCGCGGCTGGATCCGAGATCCAGATCGAAATTCTGATCCCATTTCGTGGCTTCGGTCGGAAAACTGGCCCGCGCGTTGACCGCCAGAGTCTTCGTATCGACCTTCAGAATGCTGTCCGAAAGATCCTCGCTCGTCGTCACATCTTCCGCCAGATTGCCGGTCGTAAAGAACAGCGACGTGCCATCGCTCGCGATCCCGCCGCCCGATTGCCAGATGCCGGCTCCGGATTTTACCGGTGAGTAATTGTGCAGTCCCCAGGAATTCAATTCCGTGTCGTACACAAAAAGCCAGCCGTGATAGGGCGACGAATCCTGGTGCGATGCGAACGGAATGTAGATGTGCCCGTTTAACAGTAGCAGCGCCGCCCGCTGCAAATGATAGAACGGTTCGAAAAGCACACCGTTCAAGAACCCGCGGATTTCGACCGCCGGAACCACATCGGCTCCCGTCACCAGGCTGATGCGATGCAGAATCTGATGATATTGCTTCGCGCCGTCCGGCCCATCCACGGTGTTGGCGACAAAGAACATGGAACTCGACGCCAAATCGATCACCGGCGTTCCGATGATCCCGATCGTGCCGTCCCCGTCGCCCACCTCGCAATCGGGAAAGTCGTGATAATCGCCGTTGATGGCGAAATCTGTCGCCTGCGGCGCCGTCCCGAAACTGGCGTCAAAAATCGGAGTGTAATTGTCGGCGTCGAACGCGAATACCCGGTTGGTGCTGGTGGCGATATAAACGACGTTGCGCGTCACGCCGTCTGTCGTCCCGACGCCGGTCGCCAGCAGCGGCTGCGCGAACACGCATCCCGATACCGGCAAGCTCGCCAGCTTTCCGAATACCTTCGGCCGGACGTTGTCCGGAGTCAGTCGCGTCTCATTGGTATTCGCGCCGGTCCGGAAATTATCGTAATGCCCGGTCCAGATTGTCTGTCCGTTCGCGCCGAGGCCGTATCCAGCAAGAACCGCCAGAGCAGCCAGCCTCCGGCTTCGTTTCACCCGTAAGCCGGCGGATTCCAACTTTGCCGTTTCAGTAGTCATCTATATACTAGTACGATCGCATTTGCGGACCAAATGTTGCGCCCGTTCTCTGACTGTTACCGCGCATTCGAGGTGAAAAACAGGTCATCGAGCGAGCACTTTCTGACCCGGCACCGATGTGTTCTCCCGCGCTCCGCAATGCAACAGCGATCCCGTGCGAAACGAACCCAAGCCGCTCCTAAGTATTGAACCTACCATAATTTAGAAGCTGCTTTTCCGGCTTTCGCCCCACCAGCGAAATCATCTCCAGGCGCATAGATTGCCGCGAATCAATTACCGCTTCCGGAAAACTGTGCACCGGCGACGGCGAATTCTTCCGTCGCCGCTGGAGGCACCATCCGGCTGGTTGGCATTTCCTTACCCGAGTGGACAAAGCGTGTCTGATTTTGAAGGATTCGGCCCTCCAGCTGCGCCCATTCTTGCCTTCTTACACGCTGTAAGCTTACCTACATTTCGGCCTTTCGATTGCCTCTAGTACGTGCAAGGAGTCTTGTCGTAAGATGACGCGAAATGATTTCGGCCGGGCCTACGTTTCCGGCTTCAAACCCACCGTCAAATTCCTCGCTTCGAGAGGTGTCCCGCCAGATTCAGCCGAGGAGACGGCGCAAGCCGCCTGGGTAAAAGGCTGGGAAAGCCGCGATCAACTGCGGAACGAGGCCGTCATTCGGACCTGGGTCAACACCATCGCGCTCCACATGTACCGCCGCGCCGCGCGCAAAGCCGGGCGCAACCAGCCGCTTGTCGATGAATTCGCTGGCACGCCGCTCAACGTCGCGGCCATCGACATCGCCCAGGTGCTCGACTGCTGCGGAGCCTCCGATCGCGCGCTTCTCACCCACCAGTTGCAAGGTTTGACGACCAGCGAAATCGCGCGTGCAGTCGGGGTCAGCGAGACAGCCGTCCGAATCCGCCTCACGCGCGCGCGCCAAGCTGCCAGAAGCCGCCTGCATAACGCCACGAATCGCCGAGTCACCCGGTGGGCTGTCCCCCTTGCCTAGCGCGTCGGCGATCAAGTGTCGCAGCCTTCGACTCGATAGGCGTGGTTGCGGTTTTCGATACGACACGACGATCTCGGGTGTACCAAGCGAGACAAAGCAAGGCGCAGCATCAGAACCGCTAGCGAAGTGAACGGACTGCTTCGTCGAGCAGAACGATGGGAAGGGAAGTGGTACGCCCGAGTGGATTCGAACCACCGACCTTTTGCTTCGGAGGCAAACGCTCTATCCATCTGAGCTACGGGCGCGTTCCTCTAGTGTACACCGGCGGGCCCGCAAGACGAATTCGCGAGCACCCAGATCGGCAGTCGTTCATCCTGCCGCAAAATTCCGCCCCAGCGGTGCATAATCCCTATCATGAACCTCACGCCGCGTACACCCTTTCGCCGCTCATCCAAGTCTCCTTGACCACAATCGACCGCGCCGCCGCATCGAAATCGAACAGCACGAAATCCGCACGGTCCCCTGGATTCAACCCACGCAACCGCCCGCTCACTCGTCCCACCCGCGCCGGATTCACCGTCGCCATCGCCAACGCTTCGATCAGCGACAAGCCCGCGATTTGCATCAACTTCGTGACGCCGCGATCCATGCGCAGCGACGAACCTGCCAATCGCGTTCCGCCCCGCATCACCACGCTATCGTCCGGCAATAGTTCCACATCGACTTCGCCCAATGTATACGGCCCTGGGGCGCACATCGCCGGCATCACCGCGTCCGTCACCAGCACGCTCCGCTCGATGCCCTTTGCGCGCAGCGCTACCTTCAAGAACGCGGGGCCCAAATGAATCCCGTCCACGATAAAGCTGGCGTTCAGCCGGTCCTCCGCCAATTGATCCCACAAGTAATTCGGATGCCGCGGCAACTCCCGATGGACGCCGTTTCCCAGGTGCGTGGATAGCGTCGCGCCCGCCCGAACGCAATCCTGAATCTGTTCGGCATTCGCTTTCGTGTGTCCGATGCTCGCAACCACGCCTTCGCTCACGATGTGCTCGATGTAGCGCGCCGCTCCAGGCCACTCGGGCGACAGCGTGATCAGCTTGATCCCGCCGTATGCCGCATCCTGCCAGCGCTTGAATTCCTCGATGTCGGGCTCGCGAACCCACTGCCGCGGATGCGCTCCGCGCGGACCGTCGTCGGGCGAAATGTGTGGCCCTTCGATATGGAAGCCCTCCATCGCCAGACCCTCCGCCAGCGATTCCTTCGCGCGCCGCAGATTCGCGATCGCTCCCAGCATGTTCTCCGGCGACCCCGTAATCACCGTCGGAAAGCACCGCGAAACGCCGCAGGAGAACTGCGCGTGCAGCGATCGCGCGATCGCTTCCATCGATTCCACCGGCGAACAATAATCCGCTCCGGCGAATCCGTTGATCTGAATATCAATGAATCCCGGCGCAATCAGCGGAAGTCCGGCCGGGTCTGCGCCGATCAATTCTTCCACCTGCTCGATCACCGCGCTCCCCGTAATTTCGAGTACCGCTCCGGTACGTACATCCAATCCGCGACATTTCATGAGGTATCCGTTTTATCCACAGTTTACTCACAGACGACCATGTGCAACCTGTTCAATCGCCGTGAGAACCGCTTGTGAATATCGCACGTTTCCGCTAGTAGTGCCTACGTGTTCCTGGTACAAACGATGCAGATTACGCGGGAGCGTCCTCCGGTGGTTCAGTCTCGGGGGAGGTGAATTCTGGAGGGCGCACTCGCGGATCAACAAGAAGCCAAAGTGGCATAGGTCTCCGACCTGTGCAAAGCAAAGTGGCATAGGTCTCCGACCTGTGCAAAGCAAAGGGGCATAGGTCTCCGACCTGTGCAAAGCAAAGGGGCATAGGTCTCCGACCTGCGCAAAGCAAAGTGGCATAGGTCTCCGACCTGCGCATGAATGAGCCCATCGGCACCTTGCAACGAGGCTGCCGCTGATAGGACTTCCTCCGAGTCCGAATTCAGCAACCCGCCGAATCGCTCACCGCGATCCTCCGAAACCCTCGCAAGTGGTTCGGCACGTCTCCACACAAGAACCACGCCTGCCTGGCCTTGAACCCCGCACGTCGGTGCGGGGATTCCGTACTTCTCCAGCACCGAACCGCGACCGTCAGGGAGCGGACTTCTTGGCTCACGGACTCGAGACACCAACCACAGCATAGAGGCCGCGTACGAAGCGGCACGAATGTGCCGCGCAGTAAGTGCTCTTCAATCTGCAGGAGCACGCCGCAAGCGATCCCTACTTCGCCGCCGTCACCATGATCTCGACCAGGATCTCCGGCCGGTACATATCCGCCCGCACGCAAGCCCGCACCGGCGGATTTTTCTGATCCACCCACGAATTCCAAACCGAATTCATGTCCGCGAACAGCAGCATGTTCGTGATCCAGATCTCCGCCTTCAACAGCTTCGATTTGTCCGTACCCGCCAGCGCCAATGCGGCGTCGATCCGCTCCAGCACCTGCGCCGTCTGCGTCTTGATATCGCCTTCCGGATCCGGCGTGATGCCCGCGACATACACCACGCCGCCATGCTCGACAACGCGGCTGATGCACGGCATCCCGTCCTTCGGTTCGCGAATTCCGTGCCGGATAATATCTGCCATTATTTCGCCGCTACCGGAACATCAACCGCCGTCAGCCAGCCAAACCGGTCCGCCACTTTGCCTTCGACGATATCGAAAAACGCCTTCTGCAATTGTTCCGTCACCGGACCGCGCTTGCCCGCGCCGATCTGAATCTTGTCCACCGTCCGGATCGGAGTCACCTCCGCCGCCGTGCCCACGAAAAACACCTCGTCCGCGACGTACAGCATCTCGCGTGGGATCAGCGACTCGATCACCGTATAGCCCATCTCCTTCGCCAGCGTCATGATGGAATCGCGCGTGATTCCCGGCAGCACCGACGCGCCAAGGGGCGGCGTAACGATCTTGCCGTCACGCACGACGAAGATGTTCTCGCCCGAGCCTTCGCTGATGAAGCCGTTCGTGTCGAGCGCGATCCCCTCGGCGAATCCGTTGAGGTGCGCCTCCATCCGGATCAGCTGCGAGTTCATGTAGTTCGCACCCGCCTTGGCCATCGCCGGCAGCGTGTTCGGAGCAATGCGAGTCCAGCTCGAAACACAAACGTCGATGCCCGACGACAGGCCTTCCTCGCCCAGATACTTGCCCCATTCCCAGCACGCGATGTAGCTCTCGATCGGATTCGACAGCCCCAGCACGCCCGGATTGCCATATCCGCGGATCACCACCGGACGCAGATAGCAGGAGTCCATCTTATTGGCCCGGATCACGTCGCACATCCCGTCCACCAGCTCGTCCACCGTGTACTTCAAGTCCATGCGGTAGATCTTGGCCGAATCGGTTAGCCGCCGCGCATGTTCGCGCGCCCGAAAAATAGCCGGACCCGCCGGTGTCGAATAGCAGCGAATGCCTTCAAATACGCTCGATCCGTAATGGACCACGTGCGACATCACGTGGATGGTCGCGTCCTTCCAATCGATCAACTTGCCGTTATGCCAGATTTTTTCGGTGGGCGTGAACATGTGACAATTATAGTGCGTAACCCCGCAATGTACATGTTGTATAACCGTAATCTCTTGCGCTCGGGGGTCGCGCTCGTCGCCCTCGCCTCCACCCTCCTCGCCGAAAAGCCCATCCAGCCGACACCCGGTTGGAACTTCTTCTCGAAGCAGCAGGACATCCAGCTTGGCCGCGAAGCCGCCACTCAGATTCGCCAGACCCGCGCCGTCGTCAATAATCAGCCGCTCGAGGACTACTGCAACCGCATCCTCGCCCGCCTCGCCCGCTCCCCTGCCGCCGACGGAGCCTCTTATCCCTATCGCATGCAGGTCGTCTACGACAAAAACGTGAACGCCTTCGCCCTCCCCGGCGGGCCCATGTTCGTGTTTACCGGCCTCATCACCAGCGCCGAAAACGAAGCGCAAATGGCCGCCGTCTTCGCCCACGAAATGTCGCACGTCGCTCTGCGCCATGGCACCAGCCAGATGTCGAAGGCGAACCTGATCCGCATCCCCGCCATGATCGCCGCCGGACTCCTCGGGGGCGACGGAATCTGGGGCCGCCTTACGGAACTCGGTATCCATCTCGCCGCCGGTTCCGTTCTGCTGTCGTTTTCAAGAAGCGCCGAGCGCGACGCCGACTTGAACGGAGCCCGCATCATGTACGACGCCGGCTACGATCCCATGCAGATGGCCCGCTTCTTCGCCAAGCTCGAATCGCAAGCCGGCAAGCAGAATCAGTTCACCGAATTCCTCTCCGACCATCCAAATCCCGAGAACCGCGTGAAGGCCGTCGAGCAGCAGGCGCACGCGTTCACACCGCGTCAATTCGACGACGGCAATCCCGCCGAACTCGCTAAAATTAAGGCGAGCGTTGCCGCATTACCCGCGCTCGGCACGCCCCGCCGCCGCGAGATCGGGCAGGGAATTCCGACTCCCGCTCCAACCACACCCGTCGGACCCGCGCCGCAAGACCTCCGCCTCTCAAAGAACTTCCAGACCTACGACGCGCAAGCCTTCCGCATCGGCTATCCGCGGGAGTGGCAGATCTTCGAAGCCACCCGTCAGCGCAGCATCACCTTCGCGCCGCGCGAATCCGTCTTCGCCACCGACAACGGAACCGCCTACGGCTACGGAGCGCAAGCCAACCTCTTCCAGGTCTCGGGCCGCGCCGATCTCGCGAATGATACCAGGCGCCTCATTCAGCAATTGCAAGGCGGCGCAGGAATGACACGCGCCGGCGAAAGCCGTAGCGCGACCATCGACGGCCAGCCCGCGCTGCTCACGCCGCTGTCTTCGCAGTCGCCCTATCAAGGCGATCAGGAAACCGACATCCTGTTAACCGTCGCGCGCCCCGAAGGCCTCTTCTACATCGTCTTTTTCGCTCCGAAATCCCGCTATCAAAAGATCGAGCCCATCTTCGAACAGATGACCACCTCGATTAAGTTCCGCTAGCAAGCGCAACCTCCTCGAGGCGCGACCGAGGGCGCGCTTACGAATTGCCCCGCATCGGATTGAACCCGGAGCGTAAGCGACGGGAACTGTAATTTCACACCGCCTCGTGCGGTCGGGCCCCCCAACTCCCCGGCACCGAACCGCGACCGTGAGGGAGCGACCAGCATTTTCTCATCGAAGGATGAGCCTGAAGCGGGGCGTTGAGGGTGAGCATTTTCTCATCGAAGGATGAGCCTGAAGCGGGGCGTTGAGGGTGGGTGAGGCTGGAGTCTTTCTTTTTTGTTTGAGGAAAGAAGCAATCGTAGGCGCTGTGGGAATGTGGGAAACGCGGGAGCGTTTTCCAAGGGAGGTGGGCGGCGGTGGGAAACCGGCGCGGAGCGCCCATCGCTGGCGATGGCGGTTTTCCACGGACGTCCACGGCCCGGCATTTCCACAGCGCTCCGGGGTCGGGCGTTTGGTAGCGATCAAGCGCTGAGTTTGGCGATGCGG
>JBBQWZ010000008.1:0-142351 GCA_038210135.1 Bryobacterales bacterium | reverse complement strand
GCCCTTGGAAAACGCTCCCGCGTTTCCCACATTCCCACAGCGCCTACGATTGCTTCTTTCCTCAAACAAAAAAGAAAGACTCCAGCCTCACCCACCCTCAACGCCCCGCTTCAGGCTCATCCTTCGATGAGAAAATGCTCGTAGTCGCTTTGATCGGGCCCGGTGCCGCTCGAGAGATTCGGCAGGTAGATCTGTTCCGCTCCGCCGGACTTGTTGAAGAGCGGACTCGCGGGGCCGATCCAGGCGTAGGCGTCCTGAGTGATGGCGATCTCGAGGATCTGGGTCCGGACGCCTTTTCCGGCCTTGGGCATCGCCTGCTGTTGCTGCCAAGCGCGTCGAAGCGCAGTGGAGCCGGGATCGGCTCCGCGGATGATGTCGTTCAGCACGGCAGCCTTCATCCACCAAAGTCGGGTGAAGATTCCGAAGACGACGGAGAAGTCGAGGCGGACCAGCGTCTCGCCGGGGGTTAAGAGAACCTTTTGCGGGTATCCGATGAAGGAAAGGGCAGGATCGTAAGACGAGACCTTGGAGTTGATCAGGTAGCGGACGTCGCTGAACGAAAGATTCTCGTTGAGGGCCATCGAACACTCCTAGGCGATATCGGGCAGCAGAAACTTTCTGGGCTGGCCGGCCGCGTTAGCGACTGCTTCCGCGGCGAGGTAGCCGCTGCGGACCGCCCCTTCCATGGTGGCAGGCCAGCCGGATTTCGTCCAGTCGCCGGCAAGGAAGAAGTTCGCGATCGGCGTTTGTGCGAGAGGCCGTTTGGACTCCAGGCCGGGAACGGCGGAGAAGGTGGCGCGGATTTCTTTAACCACGTGAGCCTTCTCGAGTTTGGCGTCGTGAACGTTGGGAAAGAATTCGGCGAGTTCTTTGCGAGCGAGTGCGATGACGTCGGCGCGCGGCATGTTCGTCAGGCTGCGGCTGGCGCTGACGACGAGTTGCAGGTAGCGGCCGTCGGCCGGATGGCCGTCCCAGGGCTTGTTGTACATCCACTGGATGGTGCGGTCGAGCAGCGTCGCGTGCGGATGATCGGTTATGGAGCGATCGAACCAGAGATGAATTCCGGTGATGGGGGAATGCGTGAACGCGTTCCAGTCGATGGGGAGATTCAGGTTGGCGGCGTCGGCGAGCGGTTGCAGTTTTTCGAATGGGAGTGCGCTGACGTAGTAATCGGCATGGTGCTCGACGCCTCCGGCGAGGAGGCTCTGGATGCGGTTGTCTTTAAGGATCAGCTTTTCGACCGGCTGGCGATAGTTGAGTTTCACGTGGTCCATCGACTTCCACGCGGCGGAGCCATAGAGTTCGCCGAGCGGGACATTGGGCACGCCCATTTCGTAGGAATTAGATTCGGCGAGGAAGCCCAGCCAGATGACCTGGAAACCGTGCGCGGCGGCCATTTGGTCGAGTTCCTCGTTGATGGCGCTGACCAGGATCTGACGCCAGAAGCGCTCGATGGCGTTGGGTGTCTGATTCTTTTCCTTGAGCCAGTCGAGCATGGTGATCTGGTCGAGGTCCGTACGGGTACGGCGCTCGCGCTTGACGGCCAGCATAGCTTTGCCGATTCCGATTTTGTCTTTCAGGCTGATGAACTGAAGTTTGCGGAAGGATCCGGCGAAGTGAAGGGGCGTGGGAAGGATGCCAGCTTTCATGACCGAGGTCCGGCCGCCGGGTTCCATGAAGAAGAACTCGCGATAGAAGGTGATGTCGCTCGCGACGCGCAGGCGCTCATAGAAATCGAGGAGATTGACGCAGCAGCGCAGCAGGATGTGCTGGCAGTTGTCGATGTTGTCGCGCACGCCGTCGCTGGTGTCACCGGGTGGTGCGTAGGAAGTGGCGCGTCCTCCGAGATACGGTTTGGATTCGAAGAGGTCGATTTCGTATCCGGCGCTGCCTAGCGCGGCCGCCGTTGCGAGGCCGGCTAATCCGCCGCCGAGAACCGCTACGCGCGGTGGTTTACTCATTGCAGCGGAATGGGAGCAAGGACCCGATTGCGTTTTCCGCCGCCCCCGCCGTCCATCAACTGCACGGCGATCCAGAGCACAAGGGCGATGAAGAGAACGTCGGTGATTTCCATGCTGTTCCCAAGTATGGGGGAGAGCCCCTGCAACGGCAAGGTCTATGCGCTCCAGTACCCGTCCCATAAACCGAGAGCGAGAGCGGACACGGCTCCGACGGTCGGGAAGGCGACGATGGCACCGGCAAGGCGGGTCCAGGGACTTTTTGAGGTCTGGACGGTGATCGCGAACTGCGCCATCAACATCAAGGCTAGCACGGCGTATCCGGCGTACTCGTGCGCGCACCAGGGGCAATGTTTGCCGTGCGCGGCATGGATGTTGCAGGCCATCGCGGCTCCGGCCCAGAGGGATCTGCATCCGCATTGGAAGACGAAGTTGCAGAAGTTGATGTAGAAGACGTTGGAGAGGGTACCAGCGATGGCGAAGATCGCAGCGGCGATGAGTACTTTCTTCATACGTTAACGACAACTTAGCAAGACGGAGGAGCGCGCGTACTACGCTACAGCCCCGGGCGTAAGCCCGGGGATGACTTGGGGCGGCATATCGGAAGCTGGCCTGAGATTTCGCTGATGTTGCCGATACTACATCCATTGACGTTTCTGCTTACTTTTTCCTGTTATGGCAGCCACCTTCACGGAGACGCGCGTGGGTGGATCGATCGGACACGAGGCGAGCGCCGTGGCGATTTCCGGGAGGCGTGCCCGGAACTTGAGCGTTATGCGCGGAATCTCATGCGCGCCACGCCATACGCTTTCAACGAGATAAAGGGACAAGTTGCTCTCAGCGCATTTCGGGAGGTTTGCGCCGCTCGCGAATGGAATCTACGCCGCGCACGTGCGGACGCAACACGTACATTGTGTCATCGGAGCCGTTGAGAATCCGAACCGGGCGATCGCCGATCTGAAGGCATATTCGAGTCGAGCGCTGAATGCATTGGAAGGCGAACGACTTCGGTGGGCGCGAGAAGGAAGCACTCGCCGGCTGTTGACACCATTCGCGATTGCCGCCGCGATCCGCTACGTCACGGACGGTCAAGGCAGGCCGATGGCGGTTTACGTTCGCGAACGGGAGATGAGATAAATCGGAATCCCCGCCCTAACGGGCGGGGCTATGTCGGGGTGCTGCATTTCAATGGGCGTCGGGCGGCGAGGGTTACGGTAGCACTCCTGCTCTCGCGGTCGGAGAAATGTGTCCGTAGAGGCGGATTGCGTTCTGCATCAACTGGAGGCCGCTGCCTCCTTCGAGCGTCAGAATGGATTCCGGGTGGAACTGGACGGCTTCGATGGGGAGAGTTTTGTGCCGGACTCCCATGATGACTCCGTCTTCGGTTTCGGCGGTGATCTCGAGGCACGACGGCAGCTTTTCGCGGATCGCGTAGAGGGAGTGGTAGCGGCCTACGCGAAAGGTTTCGGGCATGCCTTCGAAGACCCCTTTGTTGAAGTGGCGAACGAGCGAGGGCTTGCCGTGCATGGGGTAATCGAGGACTCCGAGTTCGCCACCGAAGGCTTCGACGATGCCCTGGAGGCCGAGGCAGACACCGAATATAGGCGCTTCGATTTTGGCCGCGTGGCGAACCAGCGCGGGCACTCCGAAATCCGACGGGCGGCCGGGACCGGGCGAGATCAGGATCAGGCTGGGCGCGATTTGCTCGATCAGCTCGGGCGGGAATCCGGAGCGATAGGTGACGACTTGGGCGCCGGTTTGACGGGCGTAATTGGCCAGCGTGTGGATGAAGCAGTCGTCGTTGTCGATGAGCAGCAGCTTGACTCCGCTGCCGTTTTCGGTACTGGCAGCCACTTCAGGCACGAGCGGCGCGGCGCCCATCACGCGGAAGAAGCCGGTGGCTTTCATGCGCGTCTCCTGCTCTTCGAGCATCGGAACGGAATCGTAGAGAAGCGTGGCTCCGACTGGATACTTCGCGACGCCATCGCGCAGGTGGACCGTGCGGATCAGGATGCCGGTGTTGATGTCGCCGTCCATCGAGATCAGGCCGACGGCGCCGCCGTACCAGCCGCGCGCATCCTTCTCGAGATTTTCGACGGCTTGGGCGGCCCACTTCTTAGGCGCGCCGATCACGGTGACGGCCCACATGTGAGTGAGGAAGGCGTCGAGCGAATCGAAGCCTTCGGCGAGCATTCCTTCGACGTGATCGACGGTGTGGAAGACGCCGGCATAGCTTTCGATCAGACGGCGGCCGATCATCTTGACGGATCCAGGGATGCACACGCGCGACTTATCGTTGCGATCGACGTCCGAGCACATGGTGAGTTCGGACTCTTCTTTCGCCGAGTTCAGGAGGTCGCGAATGGAGTCGGCGTCGCGCAGAGGATCGCCGGTGCGACGGGCGGTTCCGGCGATGGGGCAGCTTTCGACGCGGCGGCCTTCGACGCGGACGAACATTTCAGGCGAGGCTCCGATGAGTTGTTCGTCGCCGAGCTGCAACAGAAATTCGTAGGGGCTTGGACTGGCTTTCTGAATCTTCCGGAACAGGTCCGATGGCTTGCCGGCGTAGGGCGTTTGGAAGGTCTGGCGGAGAACGACCTCGTAGTAATCGCCTTGGCGCATCCCTTCGCGGACGGTTTCGACACCGGCCATATACTCTTCGGGCGTGTGGTCGGAGGTGATCTCAGCGGGCTTCTGTTTCGCGGGCTTAGCGACGCGCGCGCCATCGCGAGGGAGACCTTTTGTCGACCGATCGGCGTTCGAGAAATCAAACTGGAAGCGCTCGATCTGTTCCTTCTTGCGATCCATCAGGTAGATTTCGTCGCAGAGGTAGAGGTGCAGATCCTTGACGCCTTCGCGGGGGAGCTTGAGGTCGATGGGATCGAATTGGAAGATCAGGTCGTAGCCGAAGGCTCCGATCAGGGCCAGGTGAGAGCCAGGATCAGAGAATTCGTTGAAGATGGTCCGCAGGATCGAAAAGGCGGAGGGCTGCTTGCTGCGTTCTTCTTCCGGGAAGAGCTTCGGCAAGGGACGGAGCGTTCCGTGCAGAGCGCCGGCGTTGATTCCGAATCGTTCCCAGTGCGGATGCGCTTCGAGAATGGGCAGCAGCAGCCGGTTGATGACCACGCCGCGTTCGTTGAGCGGACGGAACTGCATCTCGCGACCCGTGGAGATGATTTCGAGGGGAGGACAAACGCTGGCGACATCCCAACGCGAATAGCGTTCCGGGTATTCGTAGCCGGATGAGAGATAGACTCCGCGGTTTGTGTCGAGTTGGCGGAGGAGGGGCTCGAGGCCTTTGGAGTAGGCGATGCGCGACGCAGTCCGGGTGACGGTGATACCGGTGCGAGTTAGGAATTCCGAGACTGCCACTGCGTAATGTTCCTCTACAGGCTCCGCCGGGTTGGCGTGCCAATTGACGATGCGCTAAACCTGGACCCTGTGTCGGGTGCCGGGCGATTTCAGAAATCCCCGCCCTTACGGGCGGGGCCATGAATCCAGTTTATTGTTTTGCCGCCGGTGGTTTCGGGAGCGCCGCGAGCTCGATGAAATTGCCGTCGGGGTCGGAAATAAACATGATGCGGGCCAGGCGTCCGAAATCGGTGGGCGGCATCATGACCTTGGCCCCGCGTTCGATAAGCAATTTCTGGGCGGCGTCCACGTCCTTGACCATGAAGGTGAAGTAGCGGATGCCGGTCAGATCCTGCGTGGGGCCGGTTTTCTTTGGCGTGTTGGGGGCGGCTTGCCAGAACTTGATCACAGTCGGGCCGGCCAGAAAGCTGTACTTGGTGCCGCCGTTGGGGAGTTCCTGGGTGGGCTGTTCGGTGAGACCGAGGACCTTGCCGTAGAAGGTCCGGCTCTTTTCGACATCGCTGACAGTGAGACCGATGGCGACGCGATCGAGGGTCTTGGGTTCCGGATTCGGGGCCATATCAACCACTTCGATCATGTTGCCATCGGGATCGGTGGCGAAGGTATAGCGGAAGTTTCCGGCCTTAGTCCACTTCAGCTCCGGAGCGCCTTTCGCGGTGACGCGTTTCGCGACCGCCTCGCCGTCAGCGACGAGGACGGTGACGAGCCGGATGCCGATTGCTTCGCGGATTCCGCCCGCGCCTTTTTGCGGAACTTTATCGTAGGCGATCACCTTGAGCACTGAAGCTCCGGCCTGGAAGCGCATCATTTTGCCGCCGTTGGGCATGTTGATGGTTCCGATCGGCTTGAGCCCGAGCGTTTCGCCGTAGAATTCCATGGCTTTGGCGCCGTCGGATACCAGAATGCCGACGTCGAGGCCGGGTTTCAGCATGTCGAGGACGGGGACTGAGGATTCGGCCGCGATCGTAGCGGTGGCGAAGACGAGGAGCAGCAGGAGCAGTTTCATAGTAGTTCTCTATAGTAGACGTCCTGAAGGCGCTGGGGACGGCGCGTGGAGCGTCCTCGATTAAAGGGTTCAGCCGGTTCCGACGATAGTTCGGGCTGGAGGGATTCGCGTGCGAATTCTGAAAATCGTGGGCGCTGTGCTATTGGGCCTGGCTGTTTACGCGGGCACATTTCAAAGGCAGGTTGCGCTGGCGATGGTCAGTAAAGTGACCGGCGGCGACCAGCCGTGCCCCTGGACACAACTGGCGCAGTATCCGTGGAAGACTCCGCGATTTGTTGAGTTGCAGCGGGAAGCGGAGAAATCCGTGGTCGTCGAAGCCGAGGATGCCGCTTTCGGGATTCAGAAGATTCGGACCTCCGGCCGTGCGTTCTGGATCAAGAAGGACGGCAAAGAGATGCCGGGCAAGTCCACACTGGCGTACGTACTGGCGGAGCAGTCCTGGATTGGCGAAACGGCTCCGCAGTTCACGGTGAAACCGGGCGATGTGGTGGTGGATGTGGGAGCGCATATTGGGACGTTCGACGACGACGCGCTGCGGCGCGGTGCTTCGAAATGCATCCTTGTCGAGCCGGATCCGGTAAACGTCGAGTGCATCCGCCGCAACTTTGCGAAGAGATCGCAGAAGGGCGCATCATTGTAGTGCCGGAAGGCGCGTGGAGTTCGCATTCGACGCTCGAATTCAATACGGGAATCGCGAATTCCGGCAGCGGGAGCTTCTTGCACAAGGAAGCCGGCGCGAAGAGCTTCAAGGTTCCGGTGCGGCCGCTCGATGAGATTCTGGGCCGGGCTCGGAATCGCGCATGTGGATTACATCAAGCTGGATATCGAAGGCGCGGAGCGCGAGGCTTTGAAGGGCGCGGCGAATATGCTGCGGACTTCGAAGCCGGTCCTGATGCTCGACTCGTATCACGAGCCGGACGATGCGGTGGTGCTTCCGAAGGTGATTTTGGCGGGAAATCCTGCTTATAAGGCGAATTGCGTTCTGTGCTGGCCGGATCCGCAGGGGTCGCGCTTTACTCCGTACTCGGTGTTCTACAAATAGTCGAGAGCTTGGTCCGCGATGATCGCCTGTGGGGGAAAAAGCGGTCCGCTTCCTTGACGGTCGCGGTTCGGTGCGAGGGCGAAATCGCCTCGCTTCTGCTCGGGGTTCAAGCCGGAGCGGCGGCTCAGGCGCGGACGACTTCGGTCAGGCGCAGCATTTCGGCGTCGGTGGTGTCGTTGGGCACCGAACAACCGGGAGCGAGGATGAACTTCGGACCGGCGGCTTTCCGCGCGCCTTCCCACTGGCTCTTGAGGCCGAGTTTTGGGATCTTGCGATAGTTCACTTCGTCGATTCCGCCCATGATCACGCCGGAAAACTTGGATCGGACATCGGCGATCTTCACCTTGGTGCCGTGGGCGGAGTAGTTGATGATCGCCACGGGCCAGCCGGAATAGAATTTGTCGAGATAGACGTGATCGCCGTGGAGGTGAAGCGTATTCATCTTCGCGTTGCGGGCTCCGTCGAGCACAATTTTATCGAACGGCTCACTGAATTTCGCGAAGTCGGCGGGAGACAAGATTTCAGGCTGGGCGTTGGCGATGGCGAGGAAAATTCCGGAGGCTCCGGCGGCGATGGCGAGACGGGCGTGGTCGGCTTCGGCGCGCGCGATGTCGTGAAGCAGGTCCAGGAGTTGCTGCGGTTTCTCGGCCATCATCTTCTTCACGTCGGCGGGCGATGACATTTTCTCCGCGACGTTCCACGGGTTGAAGATCGTTTCGAGGAAGTAAGCGTTCGGCCCTGCTTCTTTGTTGATGATCTCGAGCGCCTTGATCTGCTCGGGGTAAGGATTCCTGGTTGTCCCCTTTGGAAATTTGTAGTCGCTCATCACCTTGATTAAGTCGGTGTGGAAGCGGCGGTGGAAGGCCAGAGTTTTCTCGGCATGCTCCGCGCCGGGCTTGGCTTCGTCGAGGAAGTGGTACCAGAAGGTGAAGGGGCTGTGGTCGACTTCCTTGCCGTTGAGGGCGTGATCGACGCGCTCCTTCGAGGTGAGCTTGGCGGGCGCGGCGCTCGCGGCAACGGCTCCGGCGGTGAAGAGAAACTGGCGGCGATTGAGCATTTTTTGGTTCCCGGCGAAGTTAGGCTAGTCGTCCCCGCCCTTACGGGACGGGGTTGCTCCAGTATCCCCGCCCTTACGGGACGGGGTTGTGAGCGGATTCGAGAGCACTCTCGGATTCCTTCGATGCTACATCAATTGATTGGGTCGCTGGCGAATCTCGAGGCAACCTTTTCCGGTGGGGAGCAGTTTGCCGGGGTTCAGGCGGCACTGGGGATCGAAGAGATTCTTAAAGCGGCGGATGGCGTTCAGAGTCTCGTCGGAAAATTGGTGCGCCATCAATTCCATCTTTTCCATGCCGACGCCATGCTCGCCGGTGATGGAGCCTCCGACGTCGATGCAGTGCTGAAGGATCGCGTAGCCGGCGGCCTTGGCGCGCTCGAGTTCGCCGGGCTTCCGCGGGTCGAACAGGATGATCGGGTGCATGTTGCCGTCGCCCGCATGGAAGATGTTCGAAATCGTCAGATCGTATTTCTTGCTGACCGCCTGAATGTGTCGCAATGTCGAGGCGATCTGTCCGCGCGGAACAACACCATCTTGCACGTAGTAACTGGGGCTGACACGGCCAACGGCTCCAAAGGCATTCTTCCGGCCCTTCCACAGAAGCTCGCGTTCTTCATTAGAACGGGCGACGCGAAACTCGCGCGCTTTGCATAGCAGGCAGACTTCGCGGATTTGTTCGACCTGCTCTTCAACAGCTTCCCGCACGCCTTCGAGTTCAATCAGCAAAACAGCGGACGCATCCATCGGATATCCCGCGTGGGTAGCCTCTTCGACCATGCGGAGCATGACGCCGTCGAGCATTTCGACGGCAACGGGAGTGATCGCGCGGCGGGTAATTTCGGCCACCGTGTCGCCGGCGTCGGAGGGGTCGTCGTAGATGGCGAGGAGCGTCTTGACGGCTTCGGGCTGGCGAACAAGACGCACGGTGATCTGCGTCACCAGCGCCATGGTTCCTTCGGAGCCGACCAGCAGGCCGGTAAGATCGTAGCCGTCGGATTCCGTGGTGCGCAGGATCGAGCCGTCCGGCAAGACGGCTTCGAGTGCCAGAACGTGATTGGTGGTTACGCCATACGCGAGCGTATGAGGTCCGCCGGCGTTTTCCGCGACGTTTCCGCCAATCGTGCAGGCGCGCTGGCTGGACGGATCGGGCGCGTAGAAATAGCCGTCGGCCTGGACAGCCATGCTGATGTCGAGATTGACGACGCCGGGCTGGAGGATAGCGCGCTCGTTCGCAAGATCGATTTCGAGGATCCGATTCATGCGGGCGAACGAGATCATAACGCCGCCGGCGCGAGGGATGGCTCCACCACTGAGGCCGGTGCCGGCTCCGCGGCCGATGATGGGGAGGTTGTGCGCGGCGGTGACTTTCACGATCGCCGCGACGTCCCCGGTCGTGCGCGGAAAGATAACGAAATCAGGCCGGGCTTTATCGACGCCGCCGTCGTACTCGTAGAGGGCGAGGTCCTGCGGATGATCGAGGCATCCAGCGGATCCGACGATGGCGCGCAATTCGCGCAGCGCCGCTTCAGGGATCACACCGGGTGCCGCGAGCGACGTCACAGTAATTTCTGAAGCTCGGCGATGGTTTCGGGCGCTGCCCAATTCTTCTGGCCGATGACCTTCTGAATCACTTTACCGTCGCGGATGATGTAGGTCTCCGGATACTTAAAGGTGCCGTACTGGGCGGAGATATTCGACTCCGGATCGCGGAAAGTGTCAAATCGAATACCGAAGCGGCGGATGAAGGTGTCATATGCTTTGGAGTCGGTATCGACGCTAACTCCGACGACGGTAAGGCCTTTTGAGGCAAGCATGTTCGACAGCGCAACCAACGACGGCGTCTCTTCGACGCACGGCTGGCACCAGGTAGCCCAGAAGTTGAGGACCAGCACTTTTCCGCCGAAGTTCTTGGGCGTAATGGTCTTGCCGGAAGCAGATTTAATCGAGAAGGAAGGCGCGCTATCCCCTTCCTCTACGATTCGGACTCGCATGGTATCAACGACCACGAACGAAAAGGCGGCAACGAGGGCCACCATCAGCGCGAGGATCAGACGATCGACACGAGCGGTTTCCATGATGTTCGATACTAGTTTAGTGGATTCGGAAGGTCCCGGGTGGAGAGTTTTGGAATCACTTTCGGCCTCCGGGGCATCTCTATGGAGGGTGGCGGCCGTGTCGGCCGCGCTGGTATGTTGATTACTCGCAAAGTCGAATTCTCCGCTTCGCATATTTGCTCGAATCCCGCGCTCTCCGCCGAAGACAACCTGGCGTTGTACGGACTTGGGGCGAATCCGAATGGGCACGGTCACAACTATGTCCTCGAAGTGACGCTCGAAGGCGACACCGACCCGGTCACGGGCATGGTGTTTGATCTGAAGGAACTGAAAGAGATTTTGAATCGCGAAGTGGTGGATCCGATGGATCATCGCCACTTGAACCACGAGGTACCGCCGTTCGATCGTGTCGTTCCGACCACTGAAAATCTGGCGTTGGAGATCTGGCGGCGATTGGAGCCATCGCTTTCAAACGGCAAGACACGATTGCATGGCGTCAAGCTCTTCGAGACTCCGGAATTCTTCGTGGAATATAGCGGGGAATGATATGGCGGCTATGAAGGTCACGCGCCGGTATTCGTTTTCGGCTTCGCATCGCTTGCATTCCGCGCAGTTAAGCGCGGAGCGGAATCGCGAGATTTTCGGCAAGTGCAACAATCCCCACGGACACGGTCACAACTACGTGCTGGAGGTAACGGTGCGCGGTCCGGTGGAGCCCGAAACCGGTCTGGTCGTGAACTTAAAGTCTCTCGACGGTTTGGTTCGGGACCAAGTGCTGACTCGTTACGATCACTGCAACCTGAATAGCGATGTGACGGCATTCCGGGACGTTCCACCAACGACGGAAAATTTAACGACGGAGATTCGGAAGGATTTGGCAAGGCATTGGCCGGCGGCGTTTCCTGCGCTTGAGAGAATTCGCATCCATGAGACGGATCGCAACATCTTCGAGGAGAGCGCTTCGCACGCTTAAGGCCGGGTGAGAAAAGATATTCGATGAAGACCAACAAGGCAGTCATAAAAGTTTTGGAACCGAAGACGGATGAGCTCACCATCGCGCCTCATATTGAAGCCGTCCTGCGCGAACTGGGCGAGAACCCGAACCGCGAAGGGTTGGCGCTGACGCCACAGCGGGCGGACAAGGCGCTTCGGTTTTTGACCAGCGGCTATACGACGGACATCGCGAAAATCGTGAACGGCGCGCTCTTCACCGTGAAAGCGGACGAGATGGTGATCGTGAAGGACATCGAATTCTACAGTCTTTGCGAACACCACATGCTGCCGTTCTACGGCAAGATGCACGTGGCGTATCTGCCCAAGGATAAGGTGATCGGGCTGAGCAAGATTCCGCGCATTGTGGACGCGTTCGCCCGGCGGCTGCAGGTTCAGGAGCGGTTGACGACGCAGGTTGCCGAGGCGATTCAGGAGGCGCTGCATCCGCGCGGCGTCGGAGTGATTTGCGAAGCGAAGCACTTCTGCATGATGATGCGGGGCGTCGAGAAGCAGCACTCCGGCACGATTACGAGTTCATTGTTAGGGTCGTTCCGGCGGAAAGATACTCGCGATGAGTTCCTTGCGCTGGTGGCTCGACGGATGGATTCGTTCTAGATCGCCTACGGCTTCTGGACCGTGACCAGGAGCGCATCCGACTGCTGCGCGGTGGCTAGTGATCGCACCTGAACCACATTAAATCCGGAGCGGATGGTCGTGGGAATTTGTGCGGAGATCTGGCCCGTCGAGGTCTGCAGCAGCGGAACCGCTACGTCGTTAAAAACGACGCAGGATCCGCCAAGAACGGTCGGGGCGGGGATCTGATCGGCCGTCGCGGTTGCAGCCAAACTGGCTCCGCTGATGGTGATAAACGAACCGGGCTTGAAGTTGGTGGTTCCGTCGGTCGAATTCACGATCGCTCGCGTGCCGGTTGCGATCTTCGGACGCGTGTCCTCGCCGGTCTGCGTCAGGGGAATCACGCTCAACCCGGAAAGCGTAAGGGCATACACGATCCCATTCGAATCCACGACCATCTCGCGCGGCTGTACTCGTTGAATCGTGGTCCCAAATGCCGACACAATCGGATTCTCCGGCACGACACCGATCAGAGACTGAGCGCCGGTACGGACGTCGAGCGATTCGAGCGTAGTTCGCTTATCGTCGGTGGTGGTGCTGGTTACGTTATTGCGAACTGGCGTTGTAAGGCGGACGAACGAGGTGTCATTGACGGGCGCGACAGATGCCACGTTGCGGTTTCCAGCGCTGACGACGCTTAAGCTTGGCGGCTGTCCGGGAGTTCCCGGAACGATAGTTACGGTGCCAGGGCTCGCGGACCCGCCGATGACGGTCAACGAACTATTCGTGATCAAGCCATTGGCGAGGAAATAGGACCGGTCGGGACCGGCGCCCAAGGGACCGTAATAGCTGGTCAGCGGCGCTGTGAACAACTGCCGCGACGCGCTGAAGCTATCGGATATGGCGTCGTATAAATAGGCAAGGCCGGTGCCGCCAAGCACAACGATCGAACTGGCGTCGGGCGAGGCGAGCATGGCGCGAGAGGGACCGGCGATGGCGATTTGCGCTCCGGCGGCGGTAACGCCCACGACCGTGCTGGGAGTTCGCGGCAGAGCCTGATTGCCGACGACTTTCCATTGCGTTCCGTCGGACATGAGGAACTGGAGTCCGCTCAGGCCGTTGGCCATCGCCTGCGGGAACGTAACCGCGGCGTTGCCGGCCCTGGGAATCGGCGGAAAGTCGATCCGCCCGGTGACGGTGCCCTGGTCGAGATCGAGAAGCGTAATGGACTCGCCGCCGGTGTTGGCGACATACAGTGTGTTTCCGTCGAGACCTAGCGCCAGTTGATGGGGCAGTTGACCACTCGGAATCGGCGTCAGGAACTTTTGCTGCTTGGTGTCGAACACTTCGATGCGGTTGAAGCCGGAGTTGGCGATGTAGATTCGGCCGCGCGATTCGTCAAGGACGATGTCCTGCACGCCTTCGGCATTCGCGTTGGGTACGGTCGGAATCGGAAAGACGACGCCGCGCATATCGGACTGCCGGTAATTCATGTACACACGAATCGTATTCGGAATGTTGATGGCGTCTACCGAAGCCAAGTTCACGTTGAGGGGCGTGCCGCTGTTGGTGGCTCCGCCGCCAGAGTAGAGATTCGTCCCCGGAGTACGCACGACGCCGGAGCGGCCGGGATCCATCGAGAAGGTTACGGTGGATGGCGCGAGCCCGCTGGTGGCGGCGACCACGAGTGCCGCCTGCGAATTTCCGGTCAGCGTCGAGGGCACGGCGAAGGTGAGCTTTCCTTTGCCGGCGTTGTTGACGCGCACCGTGGCACGCGCGACACCGCGATTGCAATCGTCCTGCGCGAGGAAGACGACGGTCGTGTCAGGCTGCAGAATCGGGTAGTCGTACAGCGTCGAAAGCGGAAGATAGATCAGGCCGGACTCCGAGAGGCCCCATGCGTTTCCGCCATCCGCGGTAATCGCCATCTTCGCGACGATGCTTTCAGGCATCTTCACGCCGAGTGTAATGGCAAGGTTCGACGGATCGGAGAAGAGCAACGTGGATGCCTGGGGACGCGGAGTGGGCTGGGCGAACGGGGCCGTATTGAACGCACTATAGATCTGCTTGCCGTCCGGCGAGAAGGCGCTGCCGCCGACGTTCGTCAAAACGGTAAATGCTCCGTTCATCGCGAAAGGCGCGTTGGAGGTGCTTTGTTGACCGATCACCGTAAGCGTCGCTGTGTCGTAGAGGGTAAAACCCGCCATAAAGCGCCCGCCATCGGGCGAGACGGAGAGCGTCGTGGACTGGCCGGTGACGGTTCGGCTGCGAAGCAGTACGCCGGAAACTACTTCGTAAATATAGAGGACGGTCTGGGCGTTGTTGTTGATGGTGGAGACGCCGATGATGAAATTTCCGTCCGGAGTTCGCTGAAGTTTGCCGCGGAATGTTGTCACAGGGCGGGCCTGAACAGCCGCAATTGCGGTTGGTGTGACAGGCGCTGGCGGAAATTGGACCGGAATCACTTGCTGACCGGTCTGCTGGGTACGATCGTAAATCAGCAGCGTGTTATTCAGGCTGTTGGTGCCTGTTCCTTGCGTGCAAATCAACACGCGACCGTCGGATCCGACTTCGACACCCTCGGGCCTGGCTGGAAGCGACACGTTCGTTTGCAGCTGGCCGAGGCCGAGTTGCAGATCGATGACGCTCAGCGTCGAACTTCCGTTATTGGTGACGTAGAGATAGGCGCCATCCATGGAAATCGCGGCGGCGAGCGGATTGGTGCCTACCTGAATGTTGCCGATCACTTGTTTGCTCGCGTAGCTATACACGTCCACGCGATTCGCATTGGAGTTGACCAGATAGAGCCGCTGACGCAGTTCGTCGAGGACGATATCGCTGGGGGTTCCGCCCAGTCCGATGACCGTGCCAAAACTCGCGCCGGTAGTTTGGGCGAACAGCGGAAGCGAGGCCAACAGCAGGATGAATCCACGCATATATAACTTCGATTGCAAAGCGACCTCTGGGTAAGATACCCTGAACCCTTCCAACGTTACGAGTTTTCGGAACAGCCTGCAACTAGGCAGGCGGAAAAGAGCAACAGCGGCTTTGTTGAAGTTGCGGGTCAGAAATTTGACCAGAGACTGCACGCTGACGGAGCACGCGACCATCGCGGACACCAGCGCGAAGCGGCGAACGGGCTTGCTCAAGCACAGTTCTCTCGCGCCCGGCGATGGGCTTTGGATCGTACCCTGTGAGGGAGTCCACACGTTCGGCATGAAATTTTCCATCGACGTTATTTTTCTGAGCCGTAAACGAAAGGTACTCAAGATTCGTCCTCGAATGGTCAAGCGCCGATTAGCTTTCAGTCTTCTAGCCCACTCCGTACTGGAACTTCCAGCCGGAACGTTAGAAGCGACAGGAACGGCGGCCGGAGATCAACTGGAGTTTGAGAAACACGATGTATAGGTTGACGACAGCAGCGCTGATTTTGTTTACGGCCCTGTTGTCTACTTCCGCCTGCACGAAACAGGTCCGAACGTCTTCGTCCTCTGCGACGCCACGGCCGGCCGTCGCGAAGAAGTCCGTAACACGGTCTGCACGAAGCGCCGTCCAGGAAGCAATGGACCGGCAGGTTCGAAACGCGGTCGATGCGGGAGAAGGCGATCCGGTGGCACAGGCATTGCGGCTGCGGATCGCGCAAGAGCCCAACAACCTGGCCGCGCGAATACGTTTAGCGGAACACTTGCGGGAAATGGGCCATCCGGATCTGGCGGCCGAGCATTTGCGGCTCGCGGCGGAGCGATTTGCCGATCGCGCGGAGGTCCAGGTTTCGCTTGCCAAGGCGCTGCGGGAAACAGACGCAAGCGAGTCGGCAGTAGCCGTGCTGCGAACCTTCCTCTCGACGCATTCCTCAGCGGAAGCGTCGTCCACGTTGGGCATCATGGAGGACGACCTCGGCCGGTTGGCCGAAGCAGAGGCAGCTCACCGGCAAGCGATCGAGTTGCAGCCGAAACGCGCGTCCTATTACAACAATCTTGGTTACAACCTCTTATTACAGGGCAAGCGTGAGGAAGCGACTTCGCAGTTACGCAGCGCGGTAGGTTTGGAACCGCGGAATGAAACGGCACGCAACAATCTGGCGGTTGCATTAGCGGTGGACCACCCGGAGGAAGCGCTGGCGCATTGGCGTTCGATGACCGATCCGGCGACTGCCCATAGCAATCTAGCCGCTGTGCTGATCGAGCAAGGAAAGATTGCGGATGCTAGGGTCCAAGTAGCGAAGGCGCTGGATTACAGGAAGGATCATGTTGCCGCCTTGCGAAATCTCGCTCTGCTCGCGGAGATGGAAGGGCATTTGACCGCATTGCCGCTGGTTGCGAAACCGGATCATTCGCCGCGCGCGTTGGCGCTCCGGATGAGGCGAGCGATTTCACGAAAAGATCAGCCGAAAACCGAGCCTTCGTTGGCTGCGGCTTCAGCGAACAGGAATTGAGGTAAAGGATATGAGGCTTTCCGGAATGAAGAATTTTTTGATCGGCCTATGGCGCGAAGAAGACGGCCAGGACCTGGTCGAATACGCGTTGATCGTGGCGGCGGTCGGACTGGCTTTGATCACCACGGTGAATCAGCTCTCGACCGCCATCACCAGCTTGTACTCGAGCATCACGCAGGGCCTGACCAGCATTGGCGCAACTGGCCAATAGGCAACATTCGATCTGGATTCCGGACGTCGCCGCGTTCGTCGCGCTGGTGACGTTGCTTTATTGTCTGTTCGTTTTCGACGGCGGGCGGAAATTGTTCCGGGATTCGGACACGGGCTGGCACATCCGCACAGGCGAGAGGATTCTTTCGGGTGGCGGAATGCCGCGTACGGATCCGTTTTCTTTTTCTCGACCTGGCGCCCCGTGGTTCGCCTGGGAATGGGGTTCCGATGCGCTGATGGCCATGGCGCATCGCGCGGACGGATTGCGTGGAGTGGCGCTCCTCTTTTCCGTCGTCATCGCGGCCTGTACGTGGTTGTGGTTCCGACTGCATTGGGCGGTGGGGGGAGATTTTCTGCTGGCGTGCGTGATGGCGGCTCCGATGTTGTCCACAGTCAATCTGCATTGGCTGGCGCGGCCGCACGTATTCAGCTGGGCGCTGATGCTGGGGGCGATGCTTTGGCTGGAACGCGGCGGCTCCCCGTTTGGATTGCAAGACGCGCTGGTGGCCTTCGCGGGAACCGCGGTCTGGGCCAATTTGCATGCAAGCTTTTTTTTCGCGCCGCTATTGGCGATTCTGTTTGCGGCTGGTGCTTCGTCCAGCCGGAGAAACTGGTTTCTGCTGACGGCTTTTTTTGCCATGTTGGGTTCTTTGCTGAATCCATACGGATGGGTGTTGCACGAGCATCTGTTCCAATATTTGACTAACTTCGAATTGCTCGATCGAGTGGGCGAATTCCAAAGCTTCAATTTTCACGTCGCCGGCGCCGGCCAGATTTTGCTGACCGTTGCTCTCGGAATCGGTGGAGCCGCGATCGCGCTGGTGAATGGAAAGCGCGCACATTTCGCGATCGCGTTGCTCCTGACGCTGGTCGCATTGCGTTCCGCGAGAGGATTGCCATTGGTGGCGTTGATTGCGCTGCCGTTGGCGAATGGAGCGTTCGCGCGGGCGCATGGCGGATCGACTGGCTGGCTCCGGCAGGCAGCCGCTTACTCATCGCGGTTGCGTGATCTCGATGTAACCAATCGCGGGTGGGTACCCGTTCTGGGTGGGTTTGTGCTGGCGATGGTTTTGTTCCGGAGTCCGGCGTTTGCTTCTCGCATCGGCTTTTCCGCCGAGGAATTTCCGGTCGCTGCCGATGCCGCTGTGGCGTCGCTTCCAGGGGACGCGCGATTGTTTGCGCCCGACAAATTTGGCGGGTATCTGATCTACCGCTTCGATGGCCAGCGAAAGGTGTTTTTCGACGGACGCAGCGACTTTTACGGAAGCGAGTTCATGAAGCGGTATATCCGGATGGTTGAGATGCGCCCGGAGTCGAGCGGGGATCGCGGTTGGCGCGAGGAGTTCGCGAGTTGGAATTTTACGCATGCGTTGGTGCCGGCGAATTGGGCGCTGCGAGGAGCGCTCGAGGAATCCGGCTGGCGCGTGTTATTCAGGGATGATGTGGCTGTGTTGCTGGCCGGACCAGCCGGCAGAAGGCTTGGCGAATAACGAATGGATCGAAACAAACTGCTGCTCATCTTCGGCGGAGCGTGGGTATCGGCCGCTCTACTGACGTGGTTCCTGTATGCGTCTACAGTGGCGCCGAAGGCAGAGAAGACCATCGCCGTGATTGCCGCGGGGCGGGATATGCCGGCCGGAACGCGAATCAAGAAAGCGGACATCCGGATCGCGAAAGTCGGCGAGAAGGATTTACCGAAGGGCGCCATCCAACAGGACACGTTCGCTCTGGAGCGCGTCTTGCTGTTTCCTGTCGGCCAGAATGAGACGCTGACCACGGCGAAGCTCAGCAGCGCGACCGGAGCGGAAGGCCTGCCAGCGACGATCGAGCCAGGGAAGCGCGCCATCGCCGTTCAGATTTCGGACAACAGTGGAGTCGCTGGTTTGATTCAACCGCGCGCCCATGTAGACGTCCTGTTCACGCGCTCCGGAACGATGGCGGAAGCGGTGACAACGACGATACTCGAAGACGTCGTTGTTCTGTCGATCGGCCGGACAACAGAGGTGCAGCCAAGCTCCACCACCGTGTCGCCGGTCGCGGTGTCCAATTCACAGAATCGCGCCGCAACACTTTTGCTAACTCCCGAGCAGTCGAGGAAGCTCGAGTGGGCAAAGAACCAGGGTAAGATCGCGTTGGCACTACGAAATCCGCTCGACAAATCCGTCGCGGACAAATCCGAAGCGACGACCGCGGAGTCGATGCACTTGGGCGCGTACGTGAACCGGGGAAGAGGTCAAAATCTCCGTGACGACCGTGCTTGGGCACAATTAACCGAAGAGCGGCCAAAGGTCGAGAAAAAAGAGCCCACCAAGCCGCGGCTGGTGATCGACGTGTATCGAGGCGACAAGCACGTCCAGGAAGTTTTTCAATGAGACGATCTCAAGTCGTCACGATTCTTGCGCTGTGGGCATTCGCATGCTGCTGCGCGCTCGCGGCCGATACAAAGATTGTGACTTTAACCGCTGGACGCGGCGAATTGCTGCAGTTCGAGCACGACGTGATCAAGGTGGTGATCGCGGAACCGAAGATCGCGGATGCCGTTGTTGTCTCTCCGCGCGACGTCATGGTGAACGCGAAAGGCGCCGGCAAGACTACTCTCGTGATCTGGGAGACAGGGTCCAGTCCGATGCGCTACGACGTCAACGTCAATCCAGATACCACGGACACCGATAATTTCCGCCGGAACTTTGAAACTGAATTGCGCGGCCTGCCGGATGCAAAGATTGCGTTTAGCGGGAATGCGGAATCGATCGTATTGACCGGGTCCGCTTCGTCCTCCGAAATTTCGAAGCGCGCGGAAGCGTTAGCTGCAACGCACGCGAAGAAGGTCACAAACCTGGTTTCTTTGCCGGCGGCGCACGACCCGCGGCAAATCATGCTGCAAGTCAAGTTCGCGAGCATAGACCGCACGATGCTCCAGGAATTGGGTTTCAACTTTTTCAGCGCGAACGGCAAGACGCTGGGATCGACGGGAACGCAGCAGTTTCAATCTCCAAAATTCACCCAATTGCAACTGCAGGGCGGTAACCTCAACAACACGTCGGTCAACTTTGCCGACTTGCTGAACCTTTTCGTATTCCGGCCGGACCTGAACATCGGCGCCACGATTCGAGCGATGCAGCAGCAGGATTTGCTTCAGATTCTCGCGGAGCCCAATCTAGTTGTGGTGGAGGGCACCGAGGCAAGCTTCCTTGCCGGTGGAGAATTCCCGTTCCCAACTCTGACGTCATCCTCGACCGGCGGCGCGATTTCGCCGGTGGTCACGGTGCAGTTCAAGAAATTCGGGATCCAGCTCGGCTTCACGCCAACCGTAACGCCGTCGGGCGCAATCCGGCTGCAGGTGAAGCCCGAGGTCAGCGCTCTCGACTTCGCTAACGCGGTCACTCTACAAGGCTTTCAGATCCCCGCGATCTCGACCCGGCGCGCGGAGACGGAAGTGGTCCTGCGGGATGGAGAGAGCTTTGCGATTGCCGGACTTATCGACAACCGCGTAATACAGACATTGTCGCGAGTGCGTGGTCTCGGCGATATTCCGATCCTTGGCTATTTCTTCCGCAGCCGTTCCACCAAGCGATCCACCGATGAACTCCTGGTCGTCGTCACGCCGCGATTCGTCAAACCCGTCCCCGCGGACGAAAAGGCGAAGCTGCCTGACATGGTCGAGACCTTCCTGCCAACCGTCGCCGAGCAAAAAGCGCTCAAAGATGCGAAGCAGAAGAAATCGAAGAAGAAGCCCCAATTCGTTGGCAAGCGTGGACATGATGAACCAAAATCCGAGCCGGCCAAGGAAGTGAAGCCAGGGCCTCAGCCTTAACGAGACGAAGCTCGACATGCGGATGACGCGGCAACATTTCGCGAACGATGTATCGAGGCGAGCTGCGCGTGAACGCGGAGCGACTTCTCTTCAAGTGCTGGTGATTCTGGTGCCGGTGATTTTTGGGCTCATGGGATTCGCGCTGGACTTGGGGCGCCTGTACCTGGTCCGCGCCGAATTGAAAACCGCCGCGAATTCGATGGCACTGGCGGCCGCGACTCGCCTGATCGGTACGGACGCCTCGACGGATGCCGCGACCACGGCTGGCGCGCAGACGATTGAAACCGCGACCGGATTCGGCAACAAATACGATTTCGGCGGGTCTACGGTCGGTCAAACGAACGGTTCGTTGAATAGCGAAGTCCAGAGCCCAACCTTTTTCGGCGCCGCCGCGGATGCGCTCGGAAGTGGAGGCGGGGAAACCAGCGGGTCGCTCGCGAAATACGTCCGAGTGACGATCACAGGTGAGGCGGGATTGACGTTCTGGCGCTTTCTACCGCTGGCGTCGGCCGGAAAAGTGAATGTCATTGCAACGGCTGTTGCGGGCGTCAGCGCGCCGCTCTGTCAGGCTTGCTCCATCGAACCATTAGGAGTCGCGGCGCTCGACGCCACGGACGGAATCAATTTTGGATTCCTTCCCGGAACGAAATATACGCTCGGCTATGTTTGCAACGGCGTCAATCCGAACGGTCCCCTGCCCAATACCGTAGGACGCCTGCCGTACTTGATTCTGAATCACCTCGACTCGAATGCGACGGTCTTCCCCGCCGAGGCGTCACAGCTTCTGCGGATCGGCGTGAACGGATTGCTTCCCTCGACGGACCAGACGGTTGCGTGCAGTCGAGTTGGAAATACGGAACAGCTCTGGGCCACGGCGACAACGGCGAACTGCACGCCTGGAATTCTTTCCGGCGCGGTGACAGCGATGCTATGCGGTATCGGCTTGCGTTTTGATTCGACTCCGCAGGGTACCTGCGCGGGCCTCGCGGATCTCGATACGATCGCGTCTCTCTATCCGCCCGATACGACGACCGATGATTTCGACGACTACGCGTCGTACACCGGCACGGGACGCCGCGTGATTACCATTCCGATTGTCGATGTTCTGAACGCGTCGGCGGATATGACCGTTCTGGGGTTTCGCCAATTTCTGCTGCTGCCGAATTCCGGCGCTGCGACGATCAATGTTGCCGATTCGAACGGGCGATTTGCGGCCATGTACGTCGGCAGCGTAAAACCGCTGCGACAGGGAAGCATGAGCGGCTGCACGCAATCCGCCGGACCCGGCAAAGTGGTGCTGCACCAATGAGGCGTCCGGATCGCAACCGAAAATCCCGTCGCGGCGGCGCGCTGCTGGAGACGGCGATGTACATGCCGGTATTGATCCTGCTGTTCGTGGGCATGGTGGAAATCGCACGAATCACGTACACCTATTATGCGATTCAACGAATCCTGACTGGGTTGGCGCGTTACGTCGGCACGCAGCAGGCGGTGAATTTCTGCGACGACAACGACGCTTCGGTCGTCGCGGCGAAGAGCTTCGCGTTGACGGGAACACCCGGTGGCGACGCGTCGGCGTCCGGGCCGCTGATCGTCCGCGGCCTCACCGCTGACCTGATTCGCGTCCGCCTGGAGCGTTACGACGTCAACTCGCAGACGCTGGTCGAATGCGATTGTTCAGAAACCGGCTGCGACGCTTCGGTCGGCGGCACAGCGCCGGACTTCATCGTCGTCTACCTGCCGAACGGCTACACCGTGCGACCGGCAATTCCAGGAGTGGCTGTCGATCCGTTTCCACTGCGTCCGCGTGTGAGGGTGCCTTATGGCGGAACGTAGACGGCGCCCGCGACAGGGTGGCCAGGCGTCGGTCGAGTATGCGATCGTGACGGCGGGCGTCGTGATCCCCCTAACCTTCGGCTTGATCTACATGGCGCAGTTGTTGTGGATCTGGCATAGCGTTTCGGACTTCTCGCGCGACGGAGCGCGATACGCGGCCACGCACTGCTGGCAAGGCTCCGGCGCGAATGTTCAGGATTACTTGCGAACGCACGTACCGGCGATGATCGATCAGGACCAGTTCCGCGCGGGAAGTGCGGATATCAGCGTGCAATACTTCGCGAAGGATCCGGCATCGGGCCAATTGATCGAATTCGCGTGCGACGGGGAATGCACGGCGGCGTGTGTTCCGGATGTAGTGAACGTCAAAATCTCGAATTACGAGTTTCGGGGATTCGTGGGGTATCTAGGCATCGCGCCGGTGCGAATTCCGGAGTTTCCAACGTCCACCGCGATGGAAAGCGCCGGATGTGATCCGGAACAGGGGACTTGCCTCCCTTAGAGAAAGAAGAAGATGGCCATCACATTACTCATCGCGTCGTCGGACGAACATTTCCGCGAGTCCGTGCGCGAAAGCCTGCTGAACATCCCGAATTCCAGGATCGCGGTCGAGTACCCGGAGGTATCATCGAGCCTCTACATCCGGGTGTTGCAGGACCTCGAGCGTCATCCCGACGCGGGACTTATTTTGGATATCGCGAGCGACGTCGAATCCAGTTTGAAGATTCTCGAGAAAGTGAAGCAGGCGGCGCCGAGCCTTTACGTGATCGCGGCGAATTATTCCTCCGACGGCGACACGGTCATCTCCAGTTTGCGCGCGGGAGCGAACGACTTCATCCTGCAGCCTTTGAAACGAATTGAATTTCGCGACGCGATTGGCCGCTTCGAACGCGCTCCACGACACGCCGCCGCTGCCAGTACAAGCCGGCTGGGGAAGGTCTACACGTTCCTCGGCGCAAAGGGCGGTGTGGGAACGACGACGCTGGCCGTCAATTTCGCGGGTGTGCTGGCTCAACGGAAGCACAACACCGTCCTGTTGGACTTGGATTGGACGGCCAACGATTGCGCGTTGCAGGCCGGGGCGGCGCCGCAATATACCCTGCAGGAGGTGAGCGAAAATCTTTCACGCATGGATCAGGCGCTTTTCGAGGGATTTGTCACGCGCGATCCGCTTGGATTCTTTCTTGTCGGACCTCCGGATATCGTCGAGCAACGGCCCACTTTGAACGAGCCGATGCTGCGGGAGTTTTCGACGTTCCTGATCGAGAAATACGATTCAATCGTGATTGATGCGGGACGCGTTCTTTCCGACGAAGTCGTGCTCGGTGCACTGCACAGTTCAACGGTGATTTTCCTGGTCGTCACGCAGGAATTTCCTGCGATTCGAAACGCGCAGCGATTCATTGCCGGACTGATGCGTCTCGGCTTCACGCAGGACCAACTGAGAATTGTGGTGAACCGGTATTCGAAGAAGCCGTCGGCGAATTTTGCCAGCTTAGAACAGATCCAGCAGACGCTGAATCAGCCCGTTTTCTTTGGCATTCCGGAATCGTCGGCGATTCTCGCCGCCGTCAATCGCGGAAGACCGCTGGTGGCGGACCGCCAAGCCGCACCGGAAGTCGATAAGGCATTTCGCGCCTTCGTAGACAAGGCAACGGGCGCGAAAACCGCCGCGGCGAAGGCGTAATCGGAAATGGGTTCCCGTCCTACGCCGCGACCAGCTACTGGAGCAGACCGCTGGTTTGGCATCAAGTCGCAGATCCACACGAAGCTGTTGAACTCGCTTTCGCCCGATCAGTTGAAGTCGCTCAGCAAGGATGGCGTGCGCGAGACGATCGGCAACGTTGTCGAGAAGCTGGTCGTTGAAGAACAGATACCGATGACGGTCTCAGAACGGGAGCGGCTGGTCGAAGAGGTGCTCGACGAGGTGTTCGGTTTGGGTCCTCTCGAACCGCTCCTCAAAGATCCGACGATCAGCGACATCCTCGTAAACGGCTTCGATAACATTTATATAGAACGGGCCGGCCGGTTGGTCGAAACCAATGTTCGTTTCAAGGATCAGGCGCACGTTCGCATGATCATCGATCGAATTGTTTCGAATATTGGCCGCCGCATAGACGATTCCTCTCCGATTGTGGACGCCCGCCTCGCGGACGGAAGCCGTATGTGCGCGGTGATCCCTCCGCTGTCGCTGATCGGACCGGTCATGTCGATCCGCCGATTCGGCAAGAAACTGATGAGCACTGATGATCTGCTCAAGAACGAGACCTTCACTCCGGGCATGCTGGATTTCGTCAGCGGTTGTGTCGAAGCGCGGCTCAACGTCGTGGTTGCCGGAGGTTCGGGCTCCGGCAAGACGACAATGCTCAACACCATGTCGCGCTTCATTCCGGAAGCCGAACGCGTGGTCACGATTGAGGACACGGCCGAGTTGCAGTTGCAGCAGGAACACATCGTGCGCCTGGAGACGAGGCCGATGAACATCGAAGGGGCCGGCGCTATAACGCAGCGCGACCTGGTGATTAACGCGCTCCGCATGCGTCCGGACCGCATTATTATTGGCGAATGCCGGGGTCCTGAGGCGTTCGACATGATGCAAGCGATGAATACGGGCCACGACGGATCCATGACGACCACCCACGCGAATTCTTCGCGCGACGCGTTTTCGCGTATGGAAACCATGGTGATGATGGCGAGCCAAAACATTCCCGATCGCGTGATCCGGCAAATGCTGGTTTCGGCGATCCATATCGTGATCCAATGCGCGCGCCTGAATGACGGAACCAGAAAGGTAATCAGCATCAGCGAAGTGAACGGCATCGAGGACGACCAGGTGGTAATGAACGAGGTTTTCCGCTTCGAACGGACCGGCGTCGGGCAGCGCGGCCGAACGCTTGGATTCTTTCGTGGTTGCGGTCAAAAACCGCTTTCGACGGATAGACTCAAGGCCTACGGAATCCACTTGCCCGTATCCATCTTCAGCGAGACGCACGAAGTGAAGGACAAATAGGGCATGTTTATCGTCGTCGCGTTCCTCATCTTCACCGGCGCTTTGATTGCTGCTGGTTACTATGCGTTCTCCGTTCCGCAGCAGCAGGCTGACCAGGTACTCGCCTCTCGACTTCGGGAACTGCGCGCGGCGAGTGGCGCTCGAACCCGGACGTCGCAGGATCTGGTGCGCCACGAGGATCGCGGATCGTTCGGATTTCTGGGCGATTTCCTGAATTGGATGGGGCCTCTACGGCGAATCGAAGAATATATTCAGCAAGCCAATCTGAAATATCGCGCCGGCGAAGTAATGGCGCTGTGCCTCGGGATCGCGATCGGAACCTATATTCTGTTCGGGTTCATCGGAATGTCTTTATTGATTCTGCGGGGTGCGTTGTCGATCTTGCTGGGTGCTCTGCCGATCCTCTATATCTTGCGCGTACGCACCAGGCGCCTGCATAAATTCGAGGAGGCTCTGCCGGATGCGATCGACCTTTTCAATCGATCGATGAAGGCTGGACACAATATCCATGCGGGTTTGGAGACGATTGCGCAAGAGACTTTTGACCCGATCAAGATGGAATTCAAGAAGGTGATCGAAGAGCTGGCGCTGGGATCCGCAATCGAACCGGCTCTGCACGGTCTGGGGAACCGGGTTCCGCTGATCGACCTGAAATTCTTTATCACGGGCCTGATTCTCCAGCGTCAGACCGGCGCGAACATGGTTCTGGTTCTGGAGAACATGGCGCTCCTGGTCCGCGAGCGCCTCAATCTTGCCGCGAAAATGCAGGCCGCGACCGCGCAGCAGCGCTTCTCCGCTGCGTTGCTTTGCGCGATGCCGATCGTGGTCGGATTTGGATTCTGGGTGTTGAAGCCGGAGTACATCACACTGCTCTACACGGACGGAACCGGCAGCAAGTTTCTGACCTATGCGATTGTCAGCGAGTTGGTTGGCATCCTGGTAATCCGCAAGATTGCGAGTCCGAAGTTTTAGGAAAGCGCTATGTACACTGTCATTTTCTTTGTGCTCGCGTTCCTGACCGTTGCCGCGCTGGTCTGGAGCAGCATCGAGCTGTTTCGCGAACAGGAAGATCCGCTGGCGGATCGCCTCGAGGAGTTGCAAACTCACGCGATGGTAGCGGGGTCGCAACGTACGCCGCGGCGCCGCGCGAGTGGCGGCTTCTTCAACCGCCTACTGTGGTTGATCTCCAATATCGGCGGCGAAGACTGGATCCGCGAAACGGAAAAAGAGCTTGCCCAGGCAGGCGTTCGTAGACGCAGCGCTGTCGCCTGGTATGCGTTATTCCAACTGACCTTTTTCGTGACGCTGATGGGCGGAATGCTGTATTTGCAGCGAAACAACGATTGGTCGGCGCGCTTTGGAGGCTTGATCGCCGCAGGCCTGCTGGGGTATTTACTGCCGCAACAGGTTCTGCACCGGCTGGTAAAACGATATCGCCAGAAGTTGCAGGATGCGCTGCCGGATACAGTGGACATGCTCGGAATCGTGCTTGGTACGGGCCTCGCGCTCGATCAGGCGATGTCGCGGGTCAGCGAGGAAATGGAGTTCATCTACCCCGAACTCTCGGCCGAATTCATGACTGTCGTGATGCAGGTGAAAGCGGGACAGGAGCGCGCGAAGGCGTTCCAACAACTGGTCCGCCGCACGGGCATCGAGGATATCAAGAGCCTGTCGGCGATGATCATTCAAAGCGAACGCTTCGGTACATCCCTGTCGCAAGCTCTCAAAGTGTACGCGGAGGCGCTGCGGATGAAACGGCGGCTGCGCGCTGAGGCGGCGGTCGGAAAGGCCGGCATCAAAATGTTATTTCCGATCGTCCTGTTTATCCTTCCGGCGCTGTTTGTCATCACGCTGGTCCCCGGGGTACTCAGCGTCATTCGCGATTTGCGCGACGGCATCGGACCGAAGTAGGAGCTTCAACGCCGAGTTACTCGGGTGATGCCGCAATGCGTTCACTCGTGTGACACTGCAGTAGAAGATGAGTCTAGCCGCAAAGCAAGCGCCGATCCGCCCATCTGCTGAAGAAATCGAAGCTCTAGCTGCTGCCCTGGAGCTCAGTCAAAATGATCTGGGACATATGTTCGGGGTCACCGGATCGTCCATCCGCCGTTGGCGAAATGGGGCGATCGGAATTCCACCAGAGAATCGCGCTCGAATTTCCGAGGCAATGGCAGCCCTCGAACGCCTGCAGCAAATCTTCCTTCCGGGTGGACTCGCGCGAGCCATCCGGCGCAAGGTGAATGCGTTCGATGGTGATGCCGCCATCGATTGGATTCTTCGCGGGCGCATTCAGGACGTTGCTGACATTTACGAGTTCGTGCTCTCGTATCAGGCGTCCGGATTCCGATGATTCGCGTTCTGCATGATCACGGGCCCGTATACCGGGTTGTCCGGCGAGGCCACCGAAACGCCCTGGATGCTTCGTTCAGCCAGACATCCAACAACAATCGCTGGAACACCAGAGCGTTCCCGGTTTTGTACTGCTGCTGTGGAATTCGCGTGGCAAGAGCGATTGTGCGGGACCTGTTTCGATTCGCCGGAGTTGAAAACGCCGAACTTCGCGCCGGTTGGCGGCCCAAGCTGGTAGCCATCGAATGGAGCGGACATGTGGTGGACGCGGCAAGCGGCGAGGGCATCGCGGATGCCCGGCTTCCTGCAGAATATCCGCGCGGCGCGGATCGGGCGAAGACGCGCGCGCTGGCGTTTCGTTGGCATGCGTCCGGCTGCGAGGGTGTAGTCGCGCGAAGTGCGTCGCTATCCAAACTGGGCGTTCGGCGTTTTCTCGGGGATCACGCTGAATGGAGTGAGCTGGCGATTTTCGTGGACGTCGCAAAGCATCCGCCGGCGCTCGCCAAATCACAGCCAAAAGGCAACTGGCTGCTGCCGACCTTAGCGTGAGCCGAGCCACTGGCGATGGTCTTTGAGAATGCAACGGTCCATGACGACTTGTAGTCCGGCGGCGCGGGCTTTCGCGGCGGCCTCTTCGTGGACGACGCCTTCCTGCATCCAAACCGCTTTCGCTCCGATCGCAATCGCGGAGTCCACAACTTCGGGGACGAATTCGGAACGGCGGAAAACGTCCACAATATCGACCGGCTCCGGGATGTCTTCGAGCCGCGCGTAGGCCTTCTCGCCGAGGACTTCGGGCTCTTTCGGGTTCACAGGGATGATGCGGTAGCCCTGTTGCTTCATGTACTCGGCAACTCCGAAACTGGGACGGAAGGGATCGCTCGAGAGTCCGACAACCGCAATGGTCCGCGCCTCACTGAAGAGCGATTTCATTTCGCCGGGATTCATCGCTTCCCTCGAATATTCTTGGCATGCCCGCCGCGCTTCGCGACGGACCTCCGCTTCACGGGCGGCTTGGCGGCAGGCTCCGCCGCACGAGGTTCCGATGCTTCGGGTAGGCGCTTTTTGGAAGGCGCTCCGCCCGGGCCGGACAAGGGTTTCGGACGAGGACGGCGGACCGGCTTCTTAGATCGATTCGGCGGACGGAGCGAGACCGACTTCTCTTCCGTTGCGGGTGCGGCGGCGTCTTCTACTCCTTCGGTTACCGCGTTTAGCTTGAGAAGCTCGCGGAACTTACCGACTTCTTGAGGAGTCAGATGGCGGAACTCGCCGGGTTTGACGTCCAGATTGAGCATCCCGATGCGGACGCGCTTCAGTTTTTCAACCAGCCGGCCGAGCGACTTGAACATGTCGCGAATCTGATTCTGGCGCCCTTCCGTTAAACGGACTTCGTACCAGGGGTTGGTGGAGTGGCGGATCAATTTGAGCTGGGCGGGCTTAGTCCGGACGCCGTGCAACGGAATGCCCTCGCGAAATTTCTTCTCCTGGTCGGCCGTCAATTCCCCATTGACCTTGACCACGTAGGTCTTGAAGATGTCGTGCGCGGGCGACATCATGCGATTCGCAAACTCACCGTCGTTGGTCATCAGCAGCAGACCTTCGCTGTGATAATCGAGCCGCCCGATCGGATACACGCGCTCGCGCAATCCTCGGATAAATTTCATGACCGTCTCGCGCCCTTCCGGGTCGAACATGGTCGTCATGCAATTCTTGGGTTTGTTCAGCGCAATGTACACCTGATGCTTCGGAGCATGCAGGAGGCGATGATCGACTTTGATGTGATCGCGGGAGATGTCGGCTTTGGTGCCCAGTTCGGTGACGACCACGCCGTTCACTATTACATGGCCCTCGCGAATTAGTACTTCCGCTTTGCGCCGGCTCGCGACTCCGGCTTGCGAAAGGATCTTTTGCAGTCGCTCTTCAGCCATTGGGATTTTCCGCCTTCTCTTCGCGCGGCGTTTCGTTCTCGCTCTCCGCTTTTGCTTCGGCGAGCGCTTCCGCCTTTGCCGCCGCTTCGTCGTTCGCCGCGGCCTCCGCTTCTAGCGGATCCACAGGCGCGTCGGGCGCCATTGGCTCCTCGATCAATTCGCTGTCCGCCACTGCCATCCGGCCAATTTCTTCGAATTCCTTCAGCGTGGGCAGCTCGTTCAGATCTTTCAGGCCGAATTGCAGCAGGAATTCCTTCGTGGTCTTGTACAGGATCGGCTTGCCGATTACGTTCTTGCGCCCGGAGACGGCAATCAGCTTGCGATCGAGCAGCGTCTTCAAGACTCCGGCGCCCTGCACGCCGCGGACTTCCATGATCTCGGGAGCCGTTACCGGCTGCTTATACGCGATAACGGCCAACGTTTCGAGCGCTGCCAACGACAGCTTCAACGACGGCTTCAGATTCTTCACGAAGGCGCGGATCTCGTCGTGATGCTCTGGCTTGGTGGCCATCTTATAGCCGCCCGCGACTTCGCGAATAGTCAGCCCGCGCTCGGGCCGCGCGTAATCCGCCGTAAGTTCGTCCAGCAATTTCTGAACCCGGTCGAGCGGCGCGGACACGGCCGCAGCCATCTGCTGCGCACCAAGCGGTTCGTCGGTCACATAGATGATCGCTTCGAGAACGGCCTTCAGCCGCGCATCGGGACTCTCCCCGTCGGGGGCTTGTTCGATGCCCATCTGCTCCGTCGTGAACGTCGTTTCTTCGATCTGCTCTGGTTCTAATTCAGCCACGGTCTAGATGTAGTCCTTCTCAATTGCTTCAAGCGATTCCTCGGTGTCGCCGAGATTCTCGAGGCTTCTGATCTTCTTCAATCCGATGTCGCCGAAAGCGTCTTTCTGCGTGAAACCGATGGCCTGCAGCTTCACCAGTTCCAAAATAGCCAGGAACAGGCAGATCATCGCTCGACGCGATTTCTGTTTTTCAAACAGCTCGGTCGCCGATATGGTTTCGCCCCTGCGCTCGTCCTTAAACAGGTTCCGCAAATAGCGAATCATGTCCGGGACGCTAACTTCCTCGCCGCCGATCTCATACGTCGGCCGATTCTTCGCGCGCTCGAGAATCTGCTGAAACGTCCTGACCAGATCGAATAGCGTGACGGAAAGATCCGGCTTTTCGTCTACGTTCCGGAACTGGTCGATCTGCGGATTCGACCAGACGGCCTCCTCAATTTCGCGCTTCTGGTGCAGCATTTCCGCCGCGCTCTTAAATCGTTGGTGTTCGAGAAGCCGGTCCACGAGCTCTTTTCGCGGATCCTCCTCGGGCATCAGCTTTTCGAGCTCCGGATCTTTCGGGAGCAGCATCTTGGACTTGATGTGAATCAGCGTCGCGGCCACGTACACAAACTCGGAACTCAGTTCGATATCCAAAGCCGCCGCTTTGTGGAGATACTCGAAATATTGCTGTGTGATGCTGGCGATTGGAATGTCTGAAATATTGATCTGGTGCCGCCGGATGAGGTCCAGCAACAGGTCGAGCGGCCCGTCGTAATGCTCAAGGTGAAAGTTAAGAGGCGATGACACGGAAAATCCAGAGGGCGCGCCCGGGGAAGGTTCTTGGCGCGCGAAACTATTAGGATAACAGGCTGGCCCTCGGAAAGACCTGCGCGGCCGGAGAACAAGCACTTTGGCCACCACATTCAGGCTTTTTTGCGTCCCAGCCGCCCCCGAATCATCAAAAAAGTCCGCGTGGTTTTTGCCGCGGCAAGGAAAGCGAATCCGTGATTATCGACCCCAAGACTGCCTCTCCCACTGACGTTTATAAAGTCCTGATCGGGTCCATCGTTCCGCGCCCGATCGCGTTCGTCTCCACTGTCAGCGTGGAGGGAGTGCGGAACGTCGCTCCGTTCAGCTTCTTCACCGTTGCGAGCGCGGATCCGCCTGTCGTGTGTTTCACGCCGACCGGCCAGAAAGATACGCTGGTCAACATCCGGGCGACGAAGCAGTTTGTCGTCAACATTGTCTCCGAGGATTTCGCCGAGAAAATGAACACCGCTTCGGGAAGTTACGCGCCCGACGTGGACGAGTTCGTCGTGTCGGGCTTAACGGCCATCGAGAGCTCCGTTGTCGTGCCGCCGCGAGTTGCCGAATCCCGAGTACAGATGGAGTGCGAGCTGTTTCAGATTCTCGAGATCGGCTCCGGCGCTCTGGTGCTGGGCGAAATCGTTCTGCTCCACGTGGACGATCAGATCATCGATCATTTCCGGATCGACCCGGATCAGTTGCGCGCGATCGGACGCATGGGCGGCAATACCTACGCACGCACGACGGATCGATTCGACCTGGCGCGTCCGAAAGTCTAGCGTCACTTCGCCGGAAATAGTTTGTCGATCCGCGCGAGCAGGAACTTCGCCCGGCGCTGCATCACCAGGTTGAGAACCCGCAGCTCGGGCGCTTTGTTCACGTCGATCTTCAACGCCGCTTTCAGCGCCGTCTCGAAACCTGTGCGATCCTTTTTTACTGTGAGAACGCTCTCGGCATAGGACACGTACGGACCCGCCTGCTTGCCTTGACCAAGAAGCAACGCGCGCTCATAATGCATCGTGGCGTTGGCAATCTTCTGTTCCACGGTCTTCGCCTCGTTCTGATCGAAGTGATCGGCCTTCGGCTTCAGCCGGCTCATGTCGTACGTGATCAGAAACGAGTGAATTACGCCCTCGTCATAGGTCTCATCGAGGTCCAGTGATCGCTCGATCAAGTCCTCAAATTGGGGCACTTGCCCGATCATGAACATATCGCGCGAAACCACTAGCGCGGCGGCCCACGAAATCGCGGTCCAGTAGGCGAAGGGCACATCCGCCTTCTTCAATTTCAAAACGGCGGCGTCCGGATTTGCTTTTAGCTCGGCAGCGAAACCCGGATGTTTCAATTCCAGTCCGCGCATGCCGTAGTCGCGAGAGCGCAAATACAATTTCGTACAGCGCTCGCGCAGAGCTCGTGCGGCGCGTGGGTCGCGGTCCTCCATTTCGTCCGCGTCGGTCTGGACGAACGCGTAGGAGTACTGCGTAAAACCACGCGATGCGGCCAACAGGAGTCCGTAGTGCCTGGGGGTCTCCGCCAACAGGCTCTCGATGAGCTTGAGACTGAAAGGCACCGCGGCGCGAATCAGTTCCGGGTCGTCGTCGCTCGCAAATGTTGAGCCGGTTCCAGCCAACGCATCGCCGAGCCGGTTGATCGCGTATTTCTTGACCGAACAGCCAGTCAGCGCGAATACGCAAGCGCAAAGAACAATCCGTCGCATCGATGAACAGTGTATCTCGCGGCGTATCATGAAAACGGAATGGGATCGAATCCGAGGGCCGCGAGCGCGGCGCATTCATGACTCCGGAAGCTCTTGAACGCGAGCGGCAGCATCACGACGAACTGTATTCGGGATTTGCGCAGTCTCATTTTGCGCGGCCCGCCGTCGTAGCGTTTCGAGAATACTTCAACTGGCATTTGCTGAAAGTGACCGGCCTTAAGAGAGGCGCACGAGTATTGAGCCTGGGGTGCGGAATTGGCGACGCGGAGCGCCTGCTGGCCGCTCACGCCGGTGAAGTGGTCGGCATCGATCTGTCGGAACCCGGCATCGCCCAAGCCCGCCAGGATGCTCTCCGACTGGGCGTGAAAAACGTACGTTTCGAACAAGGACTATGGCAGGACATCCCGGCGAGTGAAGGCCCATTCGATCTCGTATTGGCGACATTCTTCGTTCACCATATGTCCTTCGAAGAGCGCGAATTGCTGCCTTCAAAGCTGCGTTCGTGGCTGAAGCCGGACGGCATTTTTTATGCGCTCGATCCGAATCGATACCGGCTGCTAGGCGTGATCGGCGGGCTTCTGATCCCTGAAAAGATGAAGCAATTTCAGACTGAGGATGAGGCTCCTGTTTCCGCTCGGGAACTGCGGAAGCTTTTTGCGCGACACGGATTCTCGGCTGAAACACGCACCTTCGATTACATCTCGGTTCCACTGGCAGGCTTGTTTCCAGGTTCGCGGAGGCTCTATCAGGCGGCTCGCATCGCGGACTCGGTGCTCACGAGAATTCCACTGCTGCGCGCAACCGGCAGCAGCGTGGAGCTGATTGCGCGACCGAAGCCCTAGGCCTTCACCAAGCGTAAGAGAATATCAGAGCGTACCGGCTTCGCCAGAATTTCATCGATCATGGAGGCTTCCGGCGTTCCGTCGAGGTCAGCGGGGAATCCGCTCAGAACGAGGATCCGGCCGGCGAAAGCGGGAGTTCCGCGAAAAGCGCGGATCAGTCTTAAACCATCCGCCAGTATCGGAATGCGTAGGTCCATCACCACGCAGTCCGGCTGCGCTTCTTGAAATATCCGGATCGCATCGACGGCGTTCGACGCCGCATCGACGACGTGACCATGATGTGTAAAGATGAGCGCGCGAATCTCCAATTGATCCCGATCGTCGTCGATCAACAGAACACGAGCCATTTAGGAAAACTGGATGCTGGCGATCACCAGGGACGGCATTTCTTTGTTCCAGTTTTCCGACACGCCATCAAAAGGCATACGGAACGCTTTCGTTTCGCCTGGCTTCAGACCGCCCTGCTTCAGGCCGACCACGTTGCTGCGCTCACGCAGGACGACCAGGCTATTGCTGTCGAAGAACACGCAGATCACGGCAATCGAAGTAATTGCTTGCGTCCCGTTATTCGTAATGTTCCCGGTAATGTCGATTATGCGCTGGCCGAGGTAGCTATCGTGCGCCTTCATGTCCACGCCGGATAGCTTCAGGTTTGGCAGATACGCTTTCGCCTCGGGAGTCAGTGCGATCACCTCCCGCGCAGCGGGATTCGCCAGTTGAACATATGCGTATACCAATCCGGCAATCAACGCGACCGCGATCCCGACGTAAAGTGGGACACCGATCCAAGAAGCTTTTTTGTTGTCTCTACTGGCCACTGACCGTCATCTCCGCGATTCGCAATGTCGGCGACGCAATCGCGGAACGAAATTCAAGATCGTTGCCGACCGCGTCAATGGCCGGAAGCATCTGCTGAAGCGTTCCAGCGATGGTAATCTCCGATACTGGAAACGCGAACTCGCCATCCTCGATCCACATTCCAGCCGCTCCGCACGAATAGTCGCCGGTCACTATATTAGCGCCGGAGCCCATCAGTTCGGTCACGTAGAGGCCGCGCTTCACGCCCTTCACAATCTCCTGAAGCGACATCGTTCCTGGTTCAAAAAACAGGTTCCCGTTGCTAATACCAGCATTTCCGGAAAGCCCCCGAGAAGCATTGCCCGTGGTCTTTGCGCCGAGTTTGCGGGCCGTGTAACTGTTGTGAAGCCAGTTCTTCAAGCGCCCGTGTTCGATCACGACCGTACGGCGCGACGGCACGCCCTCGTCGTCGAAGGGCGAGGTGCCGAACAAACCCGGAATCGTAGCATCGTCGATCAGCGTCAGGTACTCGGAGGCGATCATCTCGCCCAATTTGTCGAGCAGAAATGAACTCTTCCGGTAAATCGAATTTCCACTCGCGGCATCGAACAAATCGCTTGCCAGTGAAGAAGCATTGCGGGAATCGAAAATGATGGGAACCTTCTGTGTAGGCACTTTTCGCGGACTCAAGCGACGCACAGTCCGCTCCGCCGCTTTGCGTCCGACCTCCCTTGCATCTTCGAGCTTCTTCGGATCGCGCGCGGAGGAATACCAATAGTCGCGCTCCATCGATTCGCCTTCTTTGGCAACCGGACTGGCGGACACCGAACAGGAACTAGTGCGATAAGAGCCAGTAAAACCCAGCGAATTTGCGAAAACGCGGCGGCCCATATACGTTCCGAAGCTGCCGCCTTCCGAATTGATGATTCGCGGATCGTATTCGAGCGAAGCAGCCTCCGCAAGGCGAGCCTGCTCAATCTTGAACGGCGTCTCCATCTGCTCGATCCCCACCGAGTACAAGCCCAAATCGCCGGACAGAGTACCAAGCTCGGCGGCCTCGGGAAGGCCGGCGTACGGATCTTCGCTCGTATATTTCGCGAGGCCCACCGCGCTCTCGACCATCTTGGCGAGACCTTCGCCGGTGAGATCGGAGGTATACGAGGAGCCCGTGCGCTTGCCGATCAGCACGCGAATTCCGGCCCCGCGCGACGAGGCTTCTGTCAGCTTCTCGACCTCACCCATGCGAACGTTGACGGACACTTCGCTGCCTTCGGATATGGTGCATTCGACGCCCGTCGCTCCGCGGTCTTTCGCGATGCGGACCACGTCCGCCGCGAGTTGTTCCAAATTGTCCTGACTCATGCGCCGGTGCCCCCGACCGTCATGCGGTCGATCTTCACCGTGGGGATACCAACACCCACCGGGACGCTCTGCCCTTCCTTGCCGCAGATGCCGATGCCCTCATCCAGTTGCAGGTCGTTGCCAACCATGCTGACGTACTTCAACGCTTCCGGACCATTGCCGATCAACGTCGCGCCGCGCACCGGGCGCGTCAGTTTGCCGTCTTCGATCAAATAACTTTCGGTCGCCGAGAAGACAAAATTGCCGGAAGTGATGTCCACCTGGCCGCCGCCGAAGACGGCGCAGTACAAACCTCGCGGCACGGAGCGAATGATGTCCTGTGGATCCGATTCGCCGGGAAGCATGTAGGTATTCGTCATGCGCGGCATTGGAATCGACTGGTAATTCTCGCGGCGTCCATTGCCAGTTTGTGTCGAACCTGTGATCCGGCTCGACAACTTGTCCTGCAGATAACCGCGTAAGCGCCCGCCCTCAATCAGAACGTTTTTCTGCGTCTCCGCGCCTTCGTCGTCCACATTCAAAGATCCGCGTCGATTTCCGATGGTTCCGTCGTCCACGACCGTGCACAGCGGACTGGCGACCATCTCGCCTATACGGTTTGAAAAAGCCGAAACGCCTTTGCGATTGAAATCCGCTTCGAGCCCGTGACCTACCGCTTCGTGGAGGAGAATCCCCGGCCAGCCGGGACCGAGGACAACCGTCATTTCGCCCGCCGGTGCTTCCACGGCGCCTAATTGGACGATCGCCTGCCGGGCGGCCTCCTTCGCAAAATGTTCCGGCGATTTTTCGTTCAGGAAGAACTCGAACGTCACGCGCCCGCCGCCGCCCGAGTACCCGGTCTGCGAATTTCCGCCATTCTCACGAGCCAGCGCCGATACGTTCAGCCGCGCCATGGGCTGCATGTCGAAGTTCAAGGCGCCTTCGCTTGTTGCCACAAGAACATGTTTCACCGAATCCGAAAAGCTGGCTTGCACTTCAAGAATTCGCGGATCGTAGGCGCGCGCAGCGCGATCGGCCCGCTCGATGAGCGCAATACGGTCGGCGAGAGCGGAGTCGCTGGGCGTCGTCAACATGGGATACAGATTCCTGCGCGGCGCTTCGGTGAATCCAAATTTCTCCACCTTCGCCGGACCGGAAGCGATGCAAGCCGCGGTGCGCGCAGCCTTCTGAATCTTCTCCGGATTCAGGTCGTCCGAATAGGCGTAGCCGGTTCGCTCACCGGAAATGACGCGGACGCCAACACCCAACGAAACGCCTTGTGTGGCCGTCTTCAGGATCTGCTCGTCGATTCCCAGCGAAGTGGTCGCCAGGTATTCAAAATACAGATCGGCGTAATCGGCGCCGGCGGAAAGCGCGTCCGCGAGGTAACGTTCCAAGTCGCGTTCAGTGAGCGCGAATTTCTGGGCAAAGAAGGAATCTGAAAGAGGCATACTTCTACTTCCGAGCGTAGCAAGCCCGCGCCCGACTTCGCGAACATACAAACGCTATGCTAATCGGATTACTGATATGCGCAACATTGTTCTTCTGTTTCTCGCCTTATCGACTTGCCTCGTTGGACAGACTGCGGCGCAGCCGCCCCCAAGCGAACGTCACGAGTTCCTGATCAAAGACTTCAAAACAGAATCCGGCGTCACGCTGCCGGAGGCCCGGATCGTTTATGCGACCTATGGAAAGCTGAACGCCGCGAAAGACAACGCCGTACTGCTGCCGTCGCATTACATGGCGAATTATCACGGCTACGAATGGCTAATCGGACCCAGCCGCGCGCTCGATCCATCGAAACTTTTTCTGGTCTCGACGGAGCTTTTCGGCAACGGCAGTTCGTCCTCGCCGAGCAACACGCCGGAGCCGTTCCACGGTCCTCGATTCCCGGTCACCACCATTCGTGACAACGTCGCCGCGGTCCATCGCTTGCTGACGGAAGAATTAAAGATTACGCACCTGCGCGCCATCATCGGTTTCTCGATGGGTGCGCAACAGGCCTTCCAATGGGCAGTCAGCCATCCGGCCTTTGCCGACCGCATCGTCGCGACGTCGGGCACGGCCAAGTGCTATCCGCACGGCATCGTTCGACTCGAAGGTCAGATCGCGGCGCTGACCGCCGATCCGGCATTCCAGGGTGGCGACTACAAAACGCCGCCCGCGAAAGGGCTGGAAGCCTTCGGAACCGTCTGGGCCGCGTGGCTGTATTCGCAGGAATGGTGGCGTCGCGAACTGTGGAAGGCGTCGGCGCCTGCCGGCACGACGTTCGAACAGACACTGAATCGTTTCCGGACCCGCTTCAGCGCGGACGCGAACAACTACATCCTGCAAGCCAGAACGTGGGAGCGACACGACGTCGGCACCACGCCAGGTTTCGGCGGCGATGTCGAAAAAGCGCTTGGCTCGATCAAAGTTCCGCTGCTTTACATGCCGTCGGAAACCGATCTTTACTTCCCGATTGGCGACGCGCGGTACGAGTCGAAGTTTATTCCGGGGGTTACGTTTCTTCCAATTCCTTCGCTATGGGGCCACACTGCTGGGGCCGCCAGCAATCCGGAGGACGCCAAATTCCTGAATGAAAACATCCGCCGTTTTCTCGCATCGGGCCGCTGACCCGGTTGCGGTTTGGTGCCCTCTGCTAGCTTGGTATTTCGGATGATTTCTTTCTCCAATATCCAAAAGCAGTACGGCAAGCAGCTCGTATTCGTAGACGCGAACTTTCAATTGAACCCGGGCGAGAAGGTCGGCTTAGTGGGGCCGAATGGCGCCGGAAAGACGACGCTGTTCCGCATGGTGGTCGGCGAGGAATCGCCCGACGATGGCGAGGTCTCGGTCCCCAAGAAGATGACCGTCGGCTACTTCCGCCAGGACGTCGAAGAGATGGCGGGCCGATCCGTCATTGATGAAGCCATTGCTGGAAGCGGACGTGTCGGCGACCTCCACCATGAACTGGAAGCGCTGCAAACCGCGATGGAAGATCCGGCGCGCCTCGACGAAATGGACAAAATCCTCGAACGCTTTGGTGAGGTGCAAGAGGAATATGAGCACCTCGGTGGCTACGCGCTCGAAGCGCAGGCCCGTGAGGTTCTGCACGGACTCGGTTTCAAGGACGATCAGATCGACGGAGACGTTGGCGCGCTTTCGGGCGGTTGGAAAATGCGCGTCGCTCTCGCCCGCGTTTTATTGGGCCGGCCTGACGTCCTGTTGATGGACGAACCGACGAATCACCTGGATCTCGAGTCCATCATTTGGCTGGAGCAGTTCCTCAAGTCTTACGCGGGCGCGCTGTTGATGACGTCGCATGATCGCGAGTTCATGAATCGCATCGTGTCGAAGATCGCGGAAATCGACGCCGGCGAAATCATAGCGTACTCCGGCAACTACGATTTCTACGAACGCGAACGCGCCATTCGCGAAACCAACCAGCAATCGGCATTTGCTCGCCAACAGGCCATGCTGGCCAAGGAGCAACGCTTCATCGAGCGATTCAAGACTCACGCGGCGAAAGCGGCGCAGGTGCAGAGTCGAATCAAGGCGCTCGACAAGATCGAAAAGATTGAGCTCCCGAAAAAGCGGCAGGTCGTGAAGTTTGAATTCCGGACGCCCGCGCGCTCTGGCGATCAGGTGGCGGTGATCGAAGATCTCAGCAAGAGCTACGGGCCTCGCGTCATTTATGACGGGTTCAGCTTGACGATCCGTCGGGGCGAGCGCTGGGCTGTCATGGGGCGCAACGGTGCCGGTAAGACGACACTGCTCAAAATGATTGCCGGCGCAACGACACCCGACGCCGGCAGCGTCCGCCTTGGCGCCAGCCTGAATATGGGCTATTTTGCCCAACAGTCCCTCGATGTTCTCGGCGCCGATCTGACGGTCATCGAGCAGCTGCAACAGGATTTTCCGCAGGATGGACTAGGTTCCCTCCGTTCACTCGCCGGCGCTTTCCAGTTCTCGGGCGACGACGTGGATAAGAAAATTCGAGCGTTGTCGGGCGGCGAAAAGTCACGCCTCGCCATGGCTCGGATGCTCTACAACCCGCCGAATTTTCTGGTGCTGGACGAGCCCACCAATCACCTCGACCTGGCGACGAAGGAAATGCTGATCGAGAATCTTCGCAGCTTTGAAGGCACCATGATTTTCGTTTCGCACGATCGCACTTTTCTTCGCGGGCTGGGCTCAAAGGTCCTCGAGTTGGGTGGCGAATCCGGCGTCGATCGCGTGCCGCGCATCTATCCAGGAACTTACGTCGAGTACGTCGAGGCTCTCGGGCACGAGGCTCCGGGAATCTACACCTAACGGTACATGCCCGTTGTGGCATAGGCCTCCGGCCTGTGCTCTTTACTAACGATCCTCAGTTTCTGAAGGCGAGTCATACAGCTTTGGCAAGCTCCTGTCAAAGCAAATCTTTGCAACTTCTAGATGCCGAGAATTGTAAAATCGACTTAGGCCACATTCTCAACTCTGCGAATGGAAACACTTCGCCCCGATCCCGACCAGCTACTCGCCCGCGTCGCGGAGGAGTCCGCGAAAGCTGCGCGCGGCCGCCTCAAGATTTTCTTCGGCTCGGCGCCCGGCGTCGGAAAAACCTACGCCATGCTCCAAGCCGCGCAAGCAAGCGCCCGCAAAGGAACGGAAGTTCTCGTCGGACTCGTCGAGACCCACAAGCGGAATGAAACCGAGGCCTTGCTTGAAGGGCTGCCGATCCTGCCGCGCCGGCAGATCGAGCACCGGGGCGTGGTTCTGCGAGAGTTCGATCTTGACGCCGCCCTCGCCAAGCATCCCCAACTCCTGCTCGTCGACGAACTCGCGCACACCAACGCGCCCGGTTCGAGACACGTCAAACGATGGCAGGATGTGATCGAACTGATTGATGCCGGCATCGACGTCTATACGACGCTCAACGTGCAGCATCTCGACAGCCTGAACGACGTGGTCGCGCAGGTCACCTCGGTGGTCGTGCGTGAAACGATACCGGACTCCGTTCTCGATCAGGCCGATGAAATCGAACTGGTCGATCTCCCGGTGGACGAATTGCGGCGGCGCATGGAGGAAGGCAAAGTCTACTTCCCTGAGCAAGCACAACGCGCCATGGGGAATTTCTTCCGCCCGGGAAATCTAATCGCTCTTCGCGAAATGGCTCTCCGGCGGACCGCCGATCGCGTCGATGCGCAGATGCGTTCGTACCGGCGAGACCATTCGATCCAGTCCACCTGGCCTGTAACCGAACGCATTATCGTATCGATCGGGCCGAGCCCGTTCTCGGCAAAGCTGATCCGCGCCACGAAACGGATAGCCGAACGTTTGCACGCCGAATGGATCGTGGCCTTCGTAGAGACGCCGCTGTACGCGCAAGCTCCGCCAGAAGTTCGCGAACGCGTTCTGTCCGCCCTGCGTCTCGCCGAGCAGCTGGGCGCGGAAACGGTAACGCTCAACGCCCGAAAAATAGCGGAGAGCCTGTTCCAGTATGCCCGCTCACGCAACGTATCGAAGATCGTGATCGGCAAACAGACGCTCCCCCTCTGGAGGCGCTTGTGGCACGGATCCGTCCTCGATGACCTGCTCGCGATGGGCGGAGATATTGACATCATCGCCATTTCCGGCGAACCCGATCTTGCTGGGTCACCGCGGCTGATTTCGCCAGCGGCGTCCAAACAAGACTGGCGCGATTACGCGCTCGCTGGCGCAACTGTCGCGGCTTGTACGATCGTTTCTCTGGCTTTGCGCTCCGTCCTCAGCCCGGTTAACTTGCTGATGTTTTACCTGTTGGGCGTCGTGACGGTCGCGATGCGGTCCAGCCGCAGAGCCGCCTTGTTTTCCTCGTTCCTAAGCGTCGCGGCTTTCGACTTTTTCTGCGTCCCTCCGTATATGAACTTCGCCGTCTCGGACACTGAGTATCTGTTTACATTTCTCGTGATGCTGACCGTGGGCATCACCATCAGCACACTTACCGTGCGCATTCGCATGCAGGTCGCGCATGCCGTGGAGAGTGGAGCGCGTACGCAAGCTTTGTACCGGCTGACGAAAGAACTCACGCGCGAAACCCGCGCTTTCGAAGCGGCGCGCAAAGCGACCGAGATTACGCGGGACGTCTTCGGAGCGAAGGTGATCCTGTTCCTTCCGGATGAGCCAGGGAAGATTTCCTTCCGCCGCCGAACAACCGATGATCTTCCAATTCCCTCTGCCGAAGAAGCCATCGCGCAGTGGGTTTACGATCATGGCCAAAAAGCGGGAAAGGGCATGGACACGTTGCCTGGCGCCACCGCGCTCTACCTTCCCCTCAAAGGATCCGCTTCCGTAGTCGGCGTGATGGCGGTGATCACCAGCCCGGAAAATCCGATCAACGCCCCGGAACAGCAACACCTGCTGGAAATTTTCGCCAACCAAACGGCGCTCGCCATCGAGCGCGCCGAAACCGCGAGCGCGGCCCGCGATGCGCAGTTGAAAATCGAGACGGAACAGATGCGGAGCGGCCTGTTGAGCGCCGTATCGCATGATCTGCGAACGCCTTTAGCCAGCATCACCGGCGCCGCCAGCAGTTTGCTTTCGCAAGGCGAACATCTCGACAAAGCGACCCAGCGCGAATTGCTCGAAAGCATCGATCAGGAAGCCGAACGGCTGAGCCGGCTGGTGAACAATCTGCTCGAAATGACGCGTATCGAGTCCGGCGCCGTCGAAGTCAAGAGGGATTGGCATCCGCTCGAAGAAATCGTGGGGGCTGCTCTGACGCGCCTCGAAAAAATTCTCGGCCAGCGGCCGATCGCGATCGACATTCCGCAGGATCTGCCGCTTCTGTCTGTGGACGACGTCTTGATCGAGCAACTCTTTCTGAACCTTCTCGAAAACGCAGCGAAATATACCCCTCCCGATTCGGCCATTTCTATCGCCGCGCGTCCCGTTGGTCAGGGAATTCAAATCGAGATAGCGGACGCCGGCCCGGGCTTTGCCCCGGGAGACGAAAAGAAAATCTGGGAGAAATTCTACCGGGGCAACACCGAAGGCGTCCGCGGCGCAGGTTTAGGATTAGCGATCTGCCATGCCATCGTCGCCGCGCATAGCGGATCCATCTCGGCGGAGAATCGTCCCCAAGGTGGCGCGTTGATTCGCATCTGGCTGCCTCTCGGCGGCAAGCCTCCGGAGGTGAGCGTTGCGTAATACGCCGGAAATCCTGATCGTCGAAGATGACCCGCAGATTCGCCGTTTTCTACGGGCCACGTTGGCCGCTGAGGAATACCGTTTTCACGAGGCTATTACCGCGGCGGAAGCGATCGCGCAAGCGGCAGCGCGTCAACCGGACCTGATTGTGCTGGACCTCGGCCTGCCCGATCAGGACGGCCGCGAAGTGATCCGGCAGGTCCGCCAATCGAGCCAGACGCCGATCATTGTGCTCTCGGCGCGGGGTCAGGAAAAGGACAAGATCGAAGCGCTCGATCTCGGCGCCGACGACTTCGTCGCCAAGCCATTTGCCGTCGGAGAGTTGCTCGCCCGAATCCGCGCCGCGCTGCGGCGCGCGGCCACCATCGCCGATGAGGGCGCGGGAACGGTCTTCCGCGCAGGCAATATCGAGGTCGATCTCGACAAACGGCGCGTTCTGGTTGGCGGCCTCGAAGTGCATCTGACTCCGATCGAGTTCCATCTGCTGCGTACGCTGATCCGCCACGCCGGAAAAGTCCTCACACAGCGGCAATTGTTGATCGAAGTCTGGGGACCGCAGCACAGCGAGCAAGCGCAATACCTGCGCGTGTACATGGCCCAATTGCGGCGCAAGCTTGAGGCCGACGCCGCGCGCCCACGCCACCTTCTGACGGAACCCGGAGTCGGCTACCGGCTGTTGGCGGAATAACCCGGAAAGTTGGTAGGCCCGGCTGGACTCGAACCAGCGACCCTCAGCTTAGAAGGCTGATGCTCTATCCACCTGAGCTACGAGCCCACTTACCCGGCCTTCAGCATCGATTGTACCTGACTGCCCGGATTGCTTCGCCGCTACGACTGACGCCGATCAACTGTGCGCGATTTGTGCCGCCACAAAGCCGGGGGTTTCCATCGGCACGAAGTGCGAGGTGGCGGCGGTTACTTCACGGCACGACCGGAAGTACCGCGCGAGATCGGGGGCCGTCGGCGAGGCAGCCATGTCCAGCGCGACCGCGCTTTGAAGACTTCGCGCCGAGCGTATAAGCGTGACTGGAGCTCGAATGTCCCCGAGGCGATCGTAGATGTTCGCGCCTTCCGCTATGCAATTTTCGTAGATGGAGCCTTCGACGTCAGGCGGACACGCCAGCACGAATCCCTCTCCTTCCTCCGCGGGAAGCAGAGCCCACTCGCAATAGTCGCGAAGCACGTCCGGATCCCAATCGCGAAATGGCTCGCGGTCCCGGAATCGCTCGATCATCTCGTCGGAGGAAGACCAGCGCTCGCGCCGCTTGCGGGCAAAGTGGGCGTCCGCGGATTCGGTTTGGTACATCTCGCGCGGCAGGATCACCGGGTCCACCAATACAAGACGTTCGAATGCGTCGGGCACCATCGCGGCCGCCAGAGCCAGTGCGTGCCCGCCCATCGAATGGCCGACTCCATTCAAACCGTGGAGCTCTTTTTTGCGAACCAGGGCGGCGATGTCCTCGCCGAATTCGCGCCAGTGATAGGGCGGCTTGGGCTTCGCGCTGTGTCCGTGCCCGCGCATATCGACGGCGATCGTATGATTCGGAAGCCGCGCGATTACCTGATCCCAGCAACGCGCGTGAAAGCCGGTAGCGTGCGTGAATAAGACGGTCGGCTCAATGCCGGAGCGCTCCCACAACGCGAGCTGGACGTCTCGGACCTTGACGAACTCTGGTCCCGTGATTTCGAACGCTTGGCCGGTTCGCATCAAACCATATCTTAGCCGGAGAGATCTTTGGAAGAAGCGCGCGGCCTCCGACGGGGCTATTTCTTGGTCTGGCAACTCATAATCGTCTCCGTCCGCTTCGCGTTGTATAAGCGGATAAACACGGCCTTTGGATTCGAATCGTCATAGAGCGCGAGGGTATTGTCGAGACTGCCCTTATGGAACAGGATCTGCGATTTCTTCGACAGCATCACGTAAGTGCCGGTGGATTTGTTCCGATGCGCGTAGGTTCCGTCGCCGCGAATCTCAAAGCCCGGCACAACATGACGGCCTTGGTCGTCGTTGAATACGCAGGCATATTTTCCTGCCCGTACGACCATAGCGTTGGTCGGAGCCTGCGCGCCAAGCGCCGGAGTAAATATTAGCCCACCCAAGCAGGCGGCATGAAGCCGCGTTCTATGGAATCGATTCATGCCTTCGTTACAGCGACCGCGCAATCAGTTCCTTCATCACTTCATTCGTTCCGGCGTAAATGCGCTGAACGCGGCTGTCAGTCCACATACGCGCGATCGGATATTCGGCCATATAACCGTAGCCACCGTGCAGTTGTAGACACTCGTCAACGATTGCGCACTGGCGCTCGGTCAGCCACAATTTCGCCATCGCCGCGGTCGGCGTATCGAGCGTCCCGGCGATCAGGCGTTCGATGCAGTTATCGAGGAATACCCGTCCGATATGCGCTTCCGTCTTGCATTCCGCCAGCTTGAAACGCGTGTTCTGAAAATCGATCAGGGTCTTGCCAAACAGGCCTCGCTCCTTGGCGTATTTGATCGTGATTGCCACCGCTTGTTCCGTGACAGCCACCGCGCCGACGCCAACTGTCAGTCGCTCGTAGGGAAGCTGCTCCATCATTTGATAGAAGCCCTTGCCCTCCTCTTCGCCCAGAAGATTCGAGATCGGGACACGCACGTCGTCGAAGAACAGCTCGCACGTATCTTGCCCGTGCATACCGATTTTCTCGAGCGTGCGGCCGACGCGGTAACCCGGCAGATCCTTGGTCTCGACCATGATCAACGAGATGCCTTTTTTTCCCGCTTGCGTCAGATCGGTCTTCACGGCAACACAAATCAAACTGCCGTGCCAGCCGTTGGTGATGAACGTCTTCGAGCCATTGATGACCCAAAAATCGCCGTCCCGACGGGCGGTGGACTTCATCCCCTGCAAGTCAGATCCAGCGGCCGGCTCCGACATGGCGATGGCGCCGATCAACTCGCCTTTCGCCATTTTTGGAAACCACTTGTGCTTTTGCTCTTCGCTGCCGTAGGTCAGCAGGTAATGCGCGACGATGCTGTGAACGCCAGATCCAAAATGGACTCCACCATACGCCAACTCTTCCATTACGACGGTCTCGTGCGCGAAGGTCCCTCCGCCACCGCCGTATTCTTCCGGAATATCCGTCAGCAAAATTCCCGTTGCGCCCGCTTTGGTCCAGGCTTCCGGATCCACGCGATGCTGTTCGCGCCACCGCGCTTCGTTCGGTACGAACTCCTCGCTGACAAACCGCCGGACCTGCTTGCGAAACATTCGCAATTCCTCGTTGTCCCAAGGCGAAACATACGGAACAGTCTTGGCTTTGGAAGCGTTTTTCGAAGCGGACGGCGCAGGTGCGGGCAGCGTGGTGCTCATTGGGATCTCCTTCGATATCGGCGAAAACACAATTGTAACTCCGAACCAGCACCGGAATGCCGATCCGCGGAGCAGGCACAAGCAGGCTATCGCGTCAATAGATGCACTGCGAAACTTCCGAGCCAGTGACCGCCCTCGTAGTGTTCCCCGGTAACCGCTTTCAGACCGTCGCTGGCGTGTTCAGCGCTAGAGGCTCGTAACGCCACGGTCCGCGGATTGCCGGCCGGCAACGTAGCGGCGATGCGCTCCAGCATCCATGCCCTGCTGAGGTTGAGGCCATCCAGGTGGGCGAGCTTTCCGTCGGCCGGGTCGCTCACGACGCCCGGTCGCAGCCAAGCCGTCGAGGCATTCGACGGGACCTGTGGAAGAAACGCGGCGAACCAGCGGGAGAATTCGTCGCGGGCGAGCACGCGGCGCATCACATCTGCTTCCGCCAGGCAGGGTGAAAGAAAATCCTCGCCCGAAGGTTCGTAATTTAACGGGCAGCCGCGATCCGCCAAGTAAAAATCGCGCGCTCTTTTCTTCAGCAATTCGCCGAAGCTCTGGTCCCCCGCGGCAGCCGCGTAATCCAACATCAGCCCCAGCGAAAACGCCGTATTCGAGTGTTCGCCGGAGCGCACAGGATGAGTGAGTTTCGCGATCCAGGTTTTCAGCGACAGCACGACGGCTGTTTCGAGCGGCCGTATCGATTCCGCCCACTGTCTTGCGTCCGGGTCGTTCCAGCTCCGCAGCTCCGAAGTCAGTTGGAGAAGCCACGCCAGGCCATAAGGACGTTCGAAACCCGCGCGTCCCGGCGCTTGCACATAGGCCGCTTCGGTATCGAGATTCGACTTCGTCAGGTTTTTGCCAAGTGCGGCTTTGGCTCGAATCGACAAGGCGCTTCCGGGAAACGTACGCGCAAGCCGCGCCAACATCCAATGACCGTGCACAGACGAATGCCAGTCGAAACAGCCGTAGAAGGCGGGGTTCAATTCGCGCGGGACTTTGGCATCGGCTGCCGAGTTCAGCGAATGCGCGATCTTCACCGGATACTCACGCTGCACGCAATCGAGCGCGAGCTTCGCAAAACGCTCCGCCGTGGCCAGATCGAGCGTCGCACCATACATAGGCAGCAATCCCCAAAAAAACGCCAGTACAGTAAGAATTCGCAAGATTCTATCGTACTCCCACATACCGCGGCAGCGGATATACTCCGAGATATGCGCAGCTTGTTGCTCGTCCTCATTTCCGCCGCAGTCTCTTTCGCTGCCGATACGACGTACGACGGCGCGAAGGTCCACTACGAAAGTTACGGCAAGGGAAGTGAGGCGGTGGTCTTCGTCCACGGGTGGACATGCGATCTCACATTTTGGCGCGGGCAGGCGCCGGTCTACGAGAACCACCGGGCGCTGCTGATCGATCTTCCCGGTCACGGCCAAAGCGACAAACCCGAGGTGCCCTACACAATGGAGCGCTTCGCCAACTCGATCAACGCCGTCATGCGGGATGCCGGCGTCGAACGCGCCGTACTGGTCGGACACAGTATGGGCGTGCCCGTGATTTATACATTTACGAAGCTGTTTCCCGCGAAAACCCTGGGCCTCTTCAACGTGGACGGAGCCATTCCTCAATCCTACAAAGACGACGCCGAGCGGGAGAACCAACGGAAACAGATGGCGCCATTCCTCAAATCCTTTCAAGGTCCGAATGCGCAAGCTTTCCGCGGCACCATGGTCAACGTGATGTTCAGTGCCAAGACTTCACCGGCCATGAAAGAGGAAATCCGCACGAAGATGCTCGCGACGCCCGCCCATGTGGCCGCTTCGGCTATGGAGTGGATGTTCGCGGCCGACGGTCCAGCCGCCGGTGAAACGTTCAAAGTACCCGTGGCTGCCATTATGGTCGCAAACGCTACGCGCAATGGCTGGGAAGCCCGTCTTCGCGAAGTCTTTCCGAACGTGCAAAAGTATGAAGCTTGGCATGGTTCGGGCCATTTTCTAATGATGGAGAGTCCGGAACGCTTCAACGCATCTCTTGAAGAGTTCCTCGCCTCGCTCAAAAAGAAGTAGTCTGAGAGAAACCATGAAGTTCAAGCTTGTTCCAGTCATCAGCGCCTTTGTGCTGCTGACGGCGTCGGCCGTCGCGCAGGCTCCGTCGGCTCCGCCCCTGGCCTTCGAAGTCGCGTCCGTGAAGCCCGCTGGACCGCTGAACCCGCAGTTGATCGCGGCCGGAAAAATCAACATCGGAATGAAGGTTGACAAGGCCGTCGTTTCGATCGGCAGCCTGTCGCTCGCCGACCTCATTCGCATCGCCTACAAGATCAAGTCGTATCAGCTCTCGGGTCCGTCGTGGCTGGTTCAGGAGCGCTTCAACATCCAGGCTAAAATGCCGGATGGCGCCGCGGAGAAAGATGTACCTGAAATGCTGCAGGCGTTGTTAGCCGAGCGATTTCAAATGAAAATCCACCGCGAAACGAAAGAGCACTCCGTTCTTGCGCTTGTGGTCGCCAAAGGCGGTCACAAAATGAAAGATGCGCCGCCGGATGCCGACCCGGTCGCGCCGGACACGCCGCCCGCAAAAGGTGAGACCGTACTCAACACCAACGGAGCGCAAGTCCGGATGAGCGGCGATATCCAAGGCAAAGGTATGGCTGTTTCCGCGGGACCGAACGCAAAGATGCTCATGCAGATGACGCCGGACGGTCACATGCGCATGCAGTTCGAGAAGTCTTCGATGACTAACTTCGTCGAAATGCTGACGCGCTTCGTCGGCAAACCGGTGGTCGACATGACTGGCTTGACCGGCAATTATCAGGTGGCCATCGAGATGACGCGCGAAGACATGATGAACATGGCCCGCGCCGCGGGTGCGCAAATGCCGATGGGCGCACCGGGAGGCGATGGCGCCAAGCCCGCCGACGCCGCTTCCGATCCGTCCGGAAGCTCTGTTTTCCAATCTGTCCAGCAATTGGGACTGAAACTGGAGCCGCGCAAAGCTCCCATAGAGTTGATCGTCGTCGACAAGATCGAAAAAACGCCGACTGAGAATTAGCCGTCAGCGAATGGCGCCGTCGCGCGAACGCCGGCCAAGCGTTTTGTTTGGTCTCCGCCTTTTCGATTTCCTCCCAATCGATCTCGCTTCCCGACCCCGATTTTTCCGGGACTCGCAGCAATCCGCCTTCGATGCGAAGTACTTCGGGCACCCGCCCCATCTCTAGGAACACAACCGGCTTACTGATCGTACAATCGGAAGGACCTCAACTCCGGCCAAACCCATATGGAACTCGTAATTCGCGGTCTCTCGAAGACGTATCCGAACGGCGTCCGTGCGCTCGATGACGTGGACCTCAACATCCCGCGGGGAATGTTCGGGCTGCTGGGCCCGAATGGAGCCGGCAAGTCCACGTTGATGAGGACCATCGCGACGCTCCAGGAACCGGATTCCGGCGAAGTTCTGCTCGGAAGCTTGAACGTCCTGACGCAAAAAGACGAGGTGCGTCGGCGCCTTGGCTATCTGCCTCAAGATTTCGGAGTGTATCCGAGGATTTCAGCGCGCGGGATGCTGGATCACATCGCGTTGCTCAAGGGCTTCACCAAGTCGGGAGAACGCAAGGACGTGGTGGATGCGATGCTACAGCGCGTGAATCTCTGGGACGTTCGCAAGAAGGCGCTGTCCGGTTTCTCCGGCGGAATGCGCCAACGGTTCGGAATCGCTCAAGCGCTGATCGGTTCTCCCGAGTTGCTGATCGTGGATGAGCCGACGGCCGGCCTCGACCCGGGCGAGCGCAATCGTTTTTACAACCTACTCTCGGAAATCGGCGAAAACGTCATCGTCATCCTCTCGACCCATATCGTCGAAGACGTAATGGATTTGTGCACCAGCATGGCGATCATCAACAAGGGCAAGGTTCTGTTTTCCGGAGCTCCGGAACAGGCCATCGAAACCCTCGCCGGACGGATTTGGCAACGCACCGTCACAAAGGCGGAATTGCTCGACATCGAGCAGCGGCACCGGGTGATTTCGCACAAATTGATCGCCGGCCGCCCGCTTGTCCACGTGTATTCGGACGCGGACCCCGGGGACGGATTCATCGCGGCGCACCCAAATCTCGAAGACGTCTTCTTCGCGCGCATCGCCGGAACCGGTTTGAGCGCGGAAGCCGGAAACTGAGGTCACCCGCATGTTCCTAAGCTTCCTTTCGTTTGAATTGCGCTACTTCCTGCGCGGCTGGATGGTGTGGATCTTCCTGCTGGTGATGAGCGCCATGATCTTCGGCGCCGTCTCTTCCGACAACATCACCATCGGCGGCGGCCTGGGCAATACGCACCGCAATGCCCCTTGGGTGATTGAGAATTTCTACGGCGCCGCGTCGATTCTCACCCTGCTGATGACGACCGCTTTCGTGAACAATTCCGCGATTCGGGACTTCCAGTACAACACGCACCAGATGATTTTCAGTTTGCCTATATCGAAAAACGGGATGTTTTTAGGCCGTTTTCTGGGTGCGAGCTTGGTCGCGGTCATACCCAGCCTCGGTGTTTCGATCGGAAGTCTGCTCGGACGTTTCGCCCCTTGGGCGGACGCCGATCGCTTTGGCCCCGTGGACTGGGCCGCGCATTTCAACAGCATCATCACCTTCGCGATTCCGAATACGCTCTTCATTGCCGCGATTCTGTTCGGCATCGCCGCGCTATTCCGATCCACGACCATTAGCTTCCTTTCGGCGCTCCTATTATTAGTGGCGTTTGGAGTTACCGACTCCTTCGCGAGCGATCTAAAGAATGAGACGCTGGCCGCGTTGATCGACCCGTTTGGATCGCGCGCGTTCGATCTGACCACCAAGTACTGGACGGTCTTCGAGAGGAACACGCGCTCCGTCGGCTTGACGGGTTTGCTGCTCTGGAACCGCCTGATTTGGGTGACCACGGCGTTCGCGATCTTCGGCCTGGTCCTGCGGCGGATCAGCCTCTCCGAGCGAGCCTCGAAAAAGACTAAGCCGGTCGAAGCCGATGTGGAGAAGCGCTCCGGCTCCGTTGCCCTTCCTTCGCGCCGCGCTTCCTGGACGGGCAATGTCGCCCTTGCCCAGTTCCTCGGCGCCTTCCGCTTCGAATTGCGGAATCTAATCAAGACGCCGGTATTCGTCATCATTCTGTCCGCTGCGATGTTGAACTGCGGAGCCTCGCTCATCCTGACGTCCAGCGAGGCGTTCGGAAACAAAACCTTTCCCGTTACGTACCGAATGGCGCAGATCATTCAGGGAACTCTATATATATTCCTGATCGCCATCGTCACCTTCTTCGCGGGCCAGTTGGTATGGCGCGATCGCGACGAACGTACCGACGAAATCCAGGATTCGCTTCCGATGCGCGATTGGCTGCTGTACACCTCGAAATTGTCCGCCCTCCTCGTCTCCATCTTCGCGATCCTATCGACGACGATCTTCGTTGGCATCGCCGTGCAGGCGTTCAAGGGCTATACGCGTTTTCAAGTGGGACTGTATGTCGAGGAAATTCTTTATCGCGATTTCACGCTGATGATCTTCCTCGCGGTCGCGGCCTTCTTTTTTCACGTGATCTCTCCGAACAAGTACATCGGCTATTTTGCGTTCATCGGATTCCTACTTTTCGACGCCCTGGGCTGGGCGGCGTTCGATGTGTCCACGCGCATGGTGAACTTCGCGTCGCGGCCGTCGATTGCCTACTCCGACTTCTACCACTTCGCGCCCGATTCGCCGGGCTTCGAATGGTTTACCGCCTATTGGGCTCTGTTCTGTTGCCTGATCGCAATCGCTTCCATCGCCTTCTACCGGCGCGGCAAAGAGACCGCCTGGGCGCGGAGATCTCGCGTGGCCGGGCAACGGTTTCAAGGTGGTTTGCGACTGGCAACCTTCCTCGCCGCCTTCGCTTTCTTGGCGACCGGCGCTTGGGTGTTCTACAACACCAAAATCCTTAACACCTTGATCAGCCCCAAAGAACAGAAGCAGCGCCGTGCCGACTACGAGAACACCTACAAGAAGTACGAAAATATTAGTCAGCCGCGGATCACAGCCGTCGAATACCAGATCGACATTTTCCCCGAGAAGCGCGGTGTCGAGATGCGGGCGAAACAGAAGATTCGCAACGAATCCACGCAGCCGATCTCCGAGGTCCACTTCACCGTAGACGTCCAGCACGACACCGATATCCGCATCGACGGAGCCACGCTAGCGAGCGACGACAAGCGCCTCTATTACCGGATCTACAAGCTCGCGCAGCCTCTACAGCCAAATGAAGAGCGGACCATGGCGTTCACCGTTAAGGGTGAACAACACGGCTTTTCGAATGTTGTTGAACGGACGCAATTCGTCCAGAACGGAACGTTTTTCAATAACCAGATTGCTCCGCAAATCGGCTACCAGGCAGGCGGGGAAATGACCGACCGCAACGACCGGCGCAAGTACGGGCTCAAGGAAAAGGACCTGATGCCCGCGCTCGAGCGGAATTGTGTCGAACACTGCCGCAATACCTACTTGAGCGACAGTTCCGATTGGGTTTCCGTCGATACCGTCATCTCGACGTCCGCCGATCAGATGGCCGTTGCGCCCGGATCTTTGCTCAAAGAGTGGAACGAGAACGGACGCAATTACTACCACTATAAGCTCGACAAGGATTCGATGAATTTCTACTCCTTTATGTCGGCGCGCTACGACGTGGTGCGGGAAAAATGGAACGGAATCGACATCGAGATTTACTTGCATCCGGAGCATCGCTGGAACGTCCCGCGCATGATTCAATCCGTCAAGAACTCGCTCACCTACTACACCAAGAATTTCGGACCGTACTATCACAAGCAGGCCCGGATCATAGAATTTCCACGCATCGCCACGTTCGCTCAGGCTTTCCCCGGCACCATGCCGTATTCAGAATCCATCGGATTCATTGCCGATCTCCGCGATCCGGAGAATATCGATCACGTCTTTTACATCGTTGCCCACGAGATGGGCCACCAGTGGTGGGCGCATCAGGTGGTTGGTGCGAACATGCAAGGCGCGACCGTTCTCTCTGAAACGCAGGCGCAGTACTCGGCGCTGATGGTGATGGAGAAAGAATACGGGCGCGACTTGATGCGCAAGTTTCTCGAATTCGAGGCGGATCGCTATTTGCGATCGCGCGGAGCGGAGCGATTGAAGGAACGGCCCCTCGAAAAAGTCGAGGCTTCGCAAGGCTACATCCACTATCAAAAGGGCAGCCTGGTGATGTACTACCTCAAAGAAATGATCGGCGAGGACAAAGTGAATGCGGCACTCCACCAATTGATCGACAAATTCGCCTACGCTCCGCCGCCCTATCCGACGTCGTACGAACTGGTTGATCGGCTAAGAGCGCAGACTCCGCCGGAGTATCAGTATCTGATCAAGGATCTGTTCGAAGACATCACGCTGTTCTCAAATCGCGCCACTAACGTGACGGCTCGAAAGCTTGCGGATGGCAAGTACGAGGTCACAGTCGAGGCCGACATCCAGAAACTAAAGGCGGACGCCCAAGGCAACGAAGTGGAGGTTCCCGTTAAGGACTGGATCGAGGTGGGTGCCTTCGCCAAGCCCGAGAAGGGTAAGAAATTCGGCAAAACTCTCTATCGAGAGCGATTGCTTGTCGACACGCGACACATCACCAAGACGTTCACGGTCGCGGAACTGCCGGAGAAAGCGGGGATCGATCCCTTTCATCTGCTCGTCGATCGTACACCCGACGACAACACCAGGAAGATCGACCTGAAGTAGAAGTCCCGCGCAACACCAAACCTCTAGAACGAAGCGTTTCGCGACAGGTGCGACATCACTCTGCGGTATTCGCCGTCGGAGCTGATGGAGCTCGCCGCGTCCTTGATCGCGGCGTAGATTTCCCGATCGTTGCCGTATTTCTCCGCCACATGACCGAGTACGCGCGCTTTTTCTCCGTCGGAAGGAATGCTCCGCGCCGCTCCGACGACTTGGATTGCGGTCGCTTTGTCGGCCTTCGCCTTGTCGAGCACCGCCATCAGGACCTGCGTGCGGACTCCCGACGAAGAAATCGTCTTCGCTGCGAGGAAAAACTCCTCGCGAAGCCCCGGATCGTTAAGTCCTAGTCCCGCGATTTCCGTCAGCAGCGTTCCCTTCTCTCCGTCGGACGAGATCTTGCCGGCCGAGTGAGCAACTTCGCGCACGGTCGCAGCCGCCAGGTTGGGACGCCGCAGCAATGCATTCAGGACGCGCCGCTGCTCGCCGCTTGAATGAATGCTGCCGACGCCGTCGAAGAAACATTTCCGCACCGCCGCGTCTTCGCTGTAATAGGAAACGGCCTCCACTAAAACTCCCGCCTTCTCGCCGTCGGATGAGATCAACGCAGCGGAGCGCAGCGCGCGTGCGAGGGTCTCCTTGGTTTGTCCATCGCGGCGGATCACCGCGCTCAGAGTCCGCCGGCGCTCGCCATCGGAGTTGATCGAATCGGACGCGCGAAAGTAGGCGCTGCGGGCTTCGTCGGTCAACGGGCGATTCGAGACGTCGATCAGAATGTGTGCCTTTTCACCATCCGAGTGGATGTTCTTGGCCGAACGCAAAGCGCGCGTCAAAATGTCCCGGTCGATACCGTAGTTCTCAATTAGGACCGACAAGGCGCGGCGATGCTCTCCGTCGGAATGAATGCTATCTACCGCGTCGAAGTAATCGTCCCGCAGCACCGCCAGCCTGAATTGCGGAGCCATCGCGATCAGTAGATTCGTCTTCTCACCGTCCGAGCCGATGCGTCGCGCGAGCCGCGCTGCTTCGCGAAGGTCGTCTACCTTAAGGTTCGGAATGTGCACCAACTCTTTCAGATAGGTGCAGCGTGATCCGTCGCTCTTGATTTTGTTGATCTCGGCGAGTACGCCCGACGAACCCTTGCTTTTGAAGATTCGCTGGGCCCGCTCGGGGGCCTGAAGCCCGGATTCGCGGATATACTCCGGCAGAGCCCGCGCAAGCCAAGCTTTCGCTTCGGCGTCGAATGACTGCCGGACGCCATTGACGAAGTAGTTGCGTTCCAGGTCGCCCGACGCCTTCGGAACCACGGTAAATTTGTGTGACGTGGCTCCGCTCGATTGCTCGAAACTGAAATAGCCGTCGCTCGACAGACCGCTGACGTCGCTGTCGTCAACGGCGAAGGTCACGCGTCCGGAGGTCTCGATTTCAAGGCGGTCCCAACCATTAATCGTGCGATAGGTGGAGCGAGATTGGGCGCAAAGCACAAATCCGGCAAGCAGCACAAGCGTAGACACAATGCGGCTGATCATAATCTAAGTCCTACGCAGAATCGCCGCGCAGAGTTCCGTCGAATCGCCTTACCAGCCCGCGGCTTTGCCCTGCCCGTTGCGCGCATCCCACCCGCCGGCAAGCCATTTTCGGCCCTGTGCGTCGGTTTCGACGTGGATTCCAACTACCAGCGCTCCCACGGTGGAGTACTCCACTTTGTGGCCCGTCTTCCGAAGGTTGACGGCTGTATCCGGCGAGATGCCCCGTTCGGCAAAGATCTGATCCGGCATCCATTGATGATGAATTCGTGGAGCGTCGATCGCGTCCTGGATATTCATTCCAAAATCTACGACGTTGAGAAAAGCCTGCAGCACCGCGGTGGTAATCCGTGTCCCACCGGGAGCGCCCATCACCAGCAGCAGCTTTCCGTCCTTGCTCACGATGAACGGCGTCATGGAAGAGACCGGACGCTTGCCCGGCTGGATAGCGTTGGCTTCGCCCTGAATCAGGCCGTACGCATTCGCCGCTCCAGGCTGGCCCGCGAAGTTATCCATGTTGTTATTGAGCAGCATTCCAAGGCCCGGCACCGTAACTCCCGAGCCGTACCCGCCATTCAACGTATACGTAACGGCAACCGCATTTCCGGCCGCGTCCACGATCGAAAAGTGCGTCGTTTCGCTGCTTTCATAAAGCGCCGGATCGCCGAACGCAATCTGCGAGGACGGGGTGGCGCGCGAGATGTCGATCGACGCTCGCCGCTTAGCGATGTACTTGCTATTCAACAGGCCGCGCATCGGCATCTTCACGAAATCGGGATCTCCGAGGAACTGGCCTCGATCCGCATAAAATCGCCGCATGGTTTCCGCAAGATAATGCAGCTCCGACGTCGAATTGTGCCCGCCCTTGTCGTAACCACTGTTCTCCAGTATCGCGAGCATGTGCAGCAGACCGATTCCGCCGCTTGATGGCGGGGCCGCCGTCACGATATCGAGTCCCTTATACCGTCCCTGCAGCGGCGCGCGTTCCACCGCCTTGTAATTCCTGAGGTCCTCTTCGCTGATCAACCCGCCATGCTTGGCCATTTCCGCGGCAAGGCGCTTGGCGGTTTCCCCTTCGTAGAAGTCTTTGGCGCCGAGCTTCTGAATGCGTTCGAGCGTCCGCGCCAGTTCCGGCTGCTGGAACGTTTCTCCCATCTCGTAGAATCTACCGTCGCGCAAAAAAATCCGCTTCGACTCCGCGAACTGCGACAACACACCCGGCGCGGTAAGGGCCGAGGTTCCCTGGCTTTCCGCGGCAGTACGCCCAGCCGACCGGAGCGAATTCGCAAATTCGTACGTGACAGGGAAGCCGTTCCTCGCCAGACTCACAGCCGGAGCCAGCAGTTCGTTCCAGGGCTTGGTGGCGAACTTCTGGTGCAGAAGCTCCATCCCGCGCACCGTCCCCGGAACACCAGGTGCACGCCAGCCGACCAGATTGTCACGCGTCAGTTTGCCGTCCTTGCCGACGTACATATCGCGATTCGCCTTCATCGGCGCGCGTTCGCGGAAGTCAACAAATGCGGTGGTCCCATCCGCCTTACGAAGGACCAGGAAACCGCCTCCTCCGATATTGCCGGCGGAAGGCAGCGTGACCGCGAGAGCCATCGCCACAGCAATGGCAGCGTCAACAGCGTTCCCGCCCGACTGCAAAATTTTGAGTCCGGCGTCGGCCGCATTGGGTTCCTGCGCAACGACCATCCCCTGTTTCGCGCGGACCGGCTGGCGTGCCTGGGCGCCAAGAGTGAAGACCAGCAGCAAAGCGGCAAAACGCATGGAGCGATTTTACTATTCAGCGCCACGGATTGCTTGCCTTCCCCGTCCAGGATTTGTTCGCACGAACAATTCAGCCCTTTACTCCGGTCGAAACAAGGTTTCGGTTTCGTGACTCCAACCAATGCCATGACTCCAGCCACCACTTCTCCAAACCCAGACATTGCGAAAGTCCGCGCCTTGTTGAAGGGCGTGAGGACCTGCATGCTCACCACTACCGGTTCCGATGGATTTCCTCATAGCCGTCCCATGACCCTGCTCGAAATGGAGTTTGACGGCGACCTTTGGTTCTTCATCAGCCGCGCCAGCGTCAAAGTGCCGGAGATTCGTCAGGACGACCGGATCAGCATCAACGTGCAGGAAGAGGGCAAGTACGTCTCCGCGTCAGGCCGCGCGCGGCTGGTCGAGGATCGGGACCATGCCAAAAAGCTGTGGAATCCAATGTACAAGGCATACTTTCCACAAGGGCTGGACGATCCCGACCTGTTGCTTTTGAAATTGCCCATCGAGAAAGCTGAATACTGGGATTCCCCCGGCGGGGCCGTCACCAAGCTAATCGGTTTCGTCGAGGCGTATGTCACTGGGGATCCCACGAAAATGGGCGAACACGGGAAGATCGCAACCTGCGTGAAACGCTAAATCTTTTCCTGGTCAACATTTATACCCGGATGTTATTGCGCTAGCCTTAACATCCGGGTATAATTCGTTTTATGGAAGTAGAACTAACTGGTCCAAGGCGGATTTGCAGCGCATTTGAAGCGGAAAAGAAGATCGCCCACGGGGATTTGGCAACCGTAGCCCTTACGGTAAAGGCTGCGACAGAGTCCGGAGCCGCAGGCATTTTAGTCTTCGACGATCGGAGCGGCAGAGTGATTGATATCAACCTCTCCGGGACCGACGAAGATGTCGTCGAGCGCCTGACTCCCTTGCCGCCGCCCGTGAGCCGCGGTCGTCCGAAGTTGGGCGTGGTGCCGCGCGAAGTAACGCTGCTTCCGCGCCATTGGGAATGGCTGGCCGGCCAACCCGGCGGAGCGTCTGTCGCTCTGCGAAAGCTGGTCGAGGAAGCTCGCCGCTCGAACGGCACGAAAGACAGGGTCCGCGAGGCGCAGGAAGCCGCCTACCGGTTCCTATCGGCGATGGCGGGCAATCGCGTGGGCTTCGAAGAAGCAACGCGGGCGCTATTCGCAGGCGACATGGCGAAGCTCAGGGAACTGGCGCAAGTTTGGCCGCCCGACATTACTACGTATGCGATGCGTCTAGCCGAAACGGAATACGCGTAAGTTCGATACCGCGCTCAGTAACTCCGCGCGCGCCGATTCCGGCTTGAACCCTGAGCGTAAGCGATGGGACCCGCAAATTTCCACATACACTCTCTCTAGAGGCCAACACCCTAAAGCAAGGCTTTCGCGTTAACGTCACGCTACTGCAGTCCCGCGTAGAGAATTAGAATAAGCACAGCCTCATGCTCTATTTCACCGAAGATGACATTCGCCGGCTGCTGCCCATGCCGGTTTGCGTTGGCCTGATGCGCGACACATTCGCCGCGCTCAAAGCAGGCACGGCGCAAAGTCAGCCCCGGCGGCGCCTGGTGACTCCGCAAGGCTCCGTGCTGCACCAGATGGCGGGCAGCATCGGAAAGTACTTCGGCACCAAAATCTACGCCACGCACGTAAAATACGGAGCGAACTTCTTCTTTCATCTCTTCGATTCAGAAACCGCGAAGCCGCTGGCGCTGATGGAGGCCAACTGGCTGGGCCAGATCCGGACCGGCGCGGCGTCCGGGTATGCCACCGATCTCCTAGCCGTATCTGGCGAGATTTCGATCGGAATCATCGGTAGCGGCTTTCAGGCCCGAAGCCAACTCGAGGCAACTCTCGCTGTGCGAAAAGTGAAGCGCGTCCGTGTGTTCAGCCGCTCTGCGGAGAAGCGCCAGAAATTCGCAGCCGAGACCGCCGCCGCTTTTTCGATCGACGTGACCGCGGTCAAATCCGCCGAGGAAGCCGTGCGTGGCGCGGACGTGGTCGTGACAGCAACATGGTCGAAGGAGCCGGTGCTCGATGCCACCTGGGTCGAATCGCACGCACACGTCAACGCGATGGGTTCGAATCAAGCGGACCGCCGGGAATTGCCCAAGGAATTGCTGGATCGTGCTGCGCGAATCGCCGCCGATTCCATCGAACAGGCAAAAATCGAATCCGGCGACCTGATTCTGGCATGGACGCCGGAAGAGTGGAAGACGCCGAAACTAGTCAACCTGCAGGACGTGACAAGACCGCGCCCAGCGGGAATCACGATCTTCAAATCGAACGGGTTGGGTGTTGAGGACGTCGCGGCCGCTGGCTACGTCTACGACCAGGCGTTGCAGGAAGCTACTCCTGAGCAGCCAGTTGAGGATCGCTATCGCGCCAGGCACTGATTTTCAAACGGCGGCAAACCCAGCACAGACCTTCGGTGGAATTCGGCGCGCATGGATCTCCGCATACGGAACATTTGGTCGGCGCTTTTCCGCTATTGTCGATCATCGTAAGTGGTTCTGCCACGTGCTCCACTTCGAGCCCTGGATCCGGTGCCGCAGACCCTGTCTCCGTGGATTCCGGCGGCGTACGCTTCGTCTTCACAATCCCATCATAGCCGGTCCGCGAACTTCGGAGGAGAGTTCCGGACCGGCTACAATCGCCATATCTTCGCCAGCCTTAGGCTGCGGGATCGATATGCCCGACGCCGCTAGGCGGCGCGATCGATATGGAAGATGAAACCCGCATCCAAAGAAGCGGAGCATCGCGGACACTTCTGGCCCGCCCGCACCTGCGCGCGCTTGCCTACGACTTCCACCTGAGCGTCCACCGTGTGGGTGCACATTGGGCAATACACTTTAGTCGCATGCGCGTGCGTCGCCGGACGCGGTAATGCGGTCTGCGTTCTGAATTCTAAGCGGGTCATTGTCTTGCCTCCCTCTCAGCCATATCGACGCAGATGAATACGAATAAGATCCGAAAATATTTCCGGTATCCGCGACCGGTCCGCTAGTGACGATCAGCGGACCGCAGCGAGGGGCGCTGTCTAGTCGCCCATACCCGTCGCCGGCACCGGGGCCCGCTGCTTCCGCCGCGCGAAGCGTGCCCGCGCGCCCTCAACGTAGGAGTAGCCGACAGGAACAACCAGCAGCGACAACAGCAGGCACAGAGTCTGTCCGCCGATGATCGTAACTGCGATCGCTGAGCGCTGTGACGCGCCTGCGCCGATACCAATCGCCGTCGGAATCAAACCCGCGACAATCGATAAAGTCGTCATCAGAATCGGGCGCAACCGGACCCGGTTCGCTTCAAGAATCGCCTCGCGTAACGGAATACCTTCGTCGCGAAGCCGGTTCATATAGTCGATCTGGAGAATACCGTTTTTCTTGACGATGCCAAGCAACAGCAGGACGCCGAGCGCGCTAAACAGGTTCAGCGTGCGGCCCGTCGCGATCAGCGAGATCAACGCGAACGGAATCGACAGCGGCAGCGTCGTCAAAATGATGAACGGGTGAATCAGGCTTTCGAACTGCGCCGCGAGCACCATGTACATGAAGATCGACGCCAGGCCGATCGCAAGAATCATGTTCGTCGTGGTCTCTTCGAGAATCTTCACCTGCCCCGAGAACGCCATCGTGTATCCCGGCGGCAGGTTCAGATTGTCCACAATCTCCTGAGTCTTTGCCGCCGCTTCATTCAGCGAGTGCCCCGCGGCGACGTTGCCATAAATGCCGACCCCGAACTGGCGATTGAAGCGATCGATGCGGCTGGGTCCGACTCCACGATCGAGGCGCGCGACCGAGTCGAGCCGGATCAAGCCGAGCTTAGCCGACGGAATCAGAAGACGGCTTAGCGCCTCCGGATCGTCGCGCTGTCCGGGCAACAGGCGGATCGTCACCGGATACTGTTCGGATCCCTCTTTGAAAGTGGAAATTTCATCTTCACCCGACATGAGCAACCGGACCGCGCCGGAGACGTCAGACACGCGAACGCCAAGATCCGACGCGAGCGGGCGGTCGATAATGACCTGCAGTTCCGGGCTGTTGAGGTTAAGATTGGCCTTCACGTCGGTCAGCGACGGCTCTTTCAGCATCGGCACCAAGGCGCGCCGCGCGTAATCCACCAGCACACGGATGTCGGAACCGAGCAGCACGCCGCGAATCGGCGCAAACGTATCGCGGCCGCCCAGGATGTTGGGGAAGTTGACGCGGGGCCGCGCAAGTTGCGGATCACTGACGGTCTGGCGAACCAGGCGGCCCATCTCCTGAATGTTGGCGCGCTCGCTCACCGGCTTCAGCAAAACTGTAATCTGCGCCTGGTTGACGCGCTCCTGAAAGCCGTTCGAGGTCTGCGGATTGGTTGCGATTACGCCGGGAATTTTTTCAATTCGTCCGACGATCTCCATCGTTAACTTCTCGGTCGCTTCCAGAGAAGTGCCTTCTGGCAATTCGATCGATAGCGACAGTTCGTTCTGATCTTCCGGCGGCATCCAATCGCGGCCTATGTACCGGTTGACGACAAACGTGGAAAGGAACACCACCACAGCGACAGCGACAATCGCCCAACGATGGCTTAACGACCACGAAAGAATGCGGACGTACACGCCATCGACCCACGAGTTTTCATGCCCGTGCGGCTTGGCGCCCGGCTTGACCACCCGCCGCCTCAACATGCGCGAACTCAGGGCCGGCGTCAGCGTGAATGCGACCACCATCGAAACGATGATCGAGATCGCCATCGTCCAGCCGAATTGGTTGACGAACTTGCGCGCATAGCCGGACATGAACGCGATCGGCACGAAGATAATTACCAGCGAAACCGTGGTCGCAAGCACCGCCATCGCGATTTCCTGCGTCGCCTCAATCGCCGCCTGACGCGGCTCCATGCCTTTTTCTTCAATAAACCGATAGATGTTCTCGAGAACAATAATAGCGTCGTCAATGACAATGCCGACCGCCAGCGTCAGCCCCAGCAGCGTCATCGAGTTCAGCGTGAAATCGAGCAGCCGCATCAGCGTAAACGTCGAGATGATCGATGTCGGAATCGCGATCGAGCTGATCAACACCATTCGCCAATCGCGGATGAACAGCCACACGATGATCGAAGCAAGCAAGCTGCCGATGATCAGATGCTCCTCGAGCGCCTCGACCGAATTGCGAATGTACGTCGCCTGTTCCTTGATGACATTGATGTTGATGCCGGGCGGCAACGACTTTTTGAGGAATTGAATTTTTTTCTGGACTTCCTCAACCACCTTGACGGTGTTCTGTCCAATCTGCCGGCGAACGTCCAACGTGACAGAAGGCTTGCCCTGGTAGTAGGAAAACGTCCGCCGCTCGGCCATGCCGTCTTCGGCGTACCCCACATCGCGCAGCCGGATCGGAACCCCATTGACGTTCTTGATAATGATGGCGCCGAATTCATCCACGCTCTCGACGCGGCCTTTGGTGCGGACACCAAGTTCGCTCGGGCCCCGAACGATGCGCCCGCCCGGAGCTTCAATATTCTCCGCGATCAATGCAGCCCGCACATCCTGCGCCGTCAGACGGTAGGCATTCATCTTGTTGAGGTCGAGCATCAGGTTCACCTGACGCTTACGGCCTCCGGCCATGTCCACACCGCCGACTCCGTCCACAGTTTCGATCGCGCGTCGAATGGTCTTGTCGGCAATCTCCGTCAACTCGCGCACCGACTTCTGTCCGCTCACCGCGAGCGTGATCACCGCGTCGCTATCCGGATCCGCTTTCTGAACCACGGGCGGCAGCACGTTCGGCGGAAGATTGCGGACCGCCCCGCTGACCTTTTCGCGGACGTCCTCGGTCGCTGCTCCGATCTCGCGTTCGAGCACGAACGTGACCTGTATATTCGCGGCGCCTTCAAAGACGTACGCTTTGAGTTCGTCGATTCCGGACACGGAAGCGATCGCTTCTTCGAGCGGAAGGACGACCTGCGACACCATTTCTTCCGGACTCGCACCCGGCATCTGGACTTTGACGAACGCAGTAGCAGGATCGCTCTTCGGGAACAGGTCCACGCCAAGTTGCATGAAGCTGAACCAACCCATCACCACCAGAAACAGGATGAGCATGGCCGCAAAAACGGGCCGTTCCACGCAAATTTGAGGAAGTCGCACGAGTATTCGCTATTGTAACGCCGGATTGGAACGCGTTTTTTGCAACCCCAACTTCGCGCGTTATACCCGTCGGTTTCTTACAATAAGTATTCATGTCCAAAACTGCTTTCCTCTTCCCTGGCCAGGGATCTCAATATGCCGGCATGGGCAAATCGCTCGCCGACGCCTACCCGGAAGCGGCTGCCGTTTTTGCCGAAGCGGACGAAATCCTCGGGTTCGCGTTATCGAAACTTTGCTTCGAGGGCCCGGACGAGGACTTGAAGAGGACCGAAAATACCCAACCCGCCATCTTGACGGTTTCCGTGGCGGCGCTTGCCGTCCTACGGGCGAAAGGCTGGACCTGCGACTTCGTTGCCGGCCACTCGCTCGGCGAGTACTCGGGCCTTGTCGCGGCCGGATCTTTGACTTTCGCCGACGCCGTTCGCATCGTCCGCAATCGCGGACGCTACATGCAGGACGCGGTTCCGCAAGGGATCGGCGCGATGGCGGCCCTGCTAAAGTTACCCGACGGCAAGCTCGAGGAAGTCCTCGCTGGAGCCGTTGTCGCTCCCGATGGAACGGTCGAAGTTGTATCGGCCGCCAACCTCAATTCGCCCGACCAGGTAGTCATCGCCGGACACGCCGGAGCCGTGAATCGCGCATGCGAACTTGCCAAGGCCGCCGGAGCGAAGCGCGCGATTCTACTGCCGGTCAGCGCTCCCTTCCACTGCGCTCTAATGGCCCCGGCGCAAGCGCGCTTGAAGCTGGATCTGGACGCGGCGCCGTTTTCGGACTTGGCAATTCCGCTGGTGAATAATTGGCGGGCAAAAATTATCCAGTCCGGAAGCGAAGCAAGAGAGTCTCTATTTCAACAGGTTCCGAATCCTGTTCGGTGGACGGAGACGGTTCGGACGCTCGGCGAAGCAGGCATGACCCGCTTTGTCGAAGTCGGACCTGGTGCGGTGTTGAATGGATTAGTGAAGAACATCGATCCCACCCTGTCTGGATCCAAGTTCGGCGAGGCGGCAGACTGGGAGAAGCTACCAGCCCCGGCTTAACCCGCCCGATTCAGTCTTGATGCCTAGTTCTCGACGACCATGACTTCGGTAACGGCGTTGTTCACCATTCGCACCGCGCCCACGCTCGACCGTTTCGACTGGAAGCGAAGAATCTCCACCGCTTCTCCATCCTCATACATACTGATGCGTGAGGACGGCGTCCCCAGTTTCGCGAGGACGTCTTGGCGCGTTGCGCCAACCGGGATGGCCGCTAGTATTTCGCGAGTTGCTACGATTTCCGGGACCGGAGGGGGCGGCGGCGGAGCCAGCACGATCGCAATCACCGGAGTGGGCGGCGCGACCGGCGGCAATGGAACCGTCGCCTCAATGAAGCCACTCGACGCGACGTGTTGAGGTGATCCGGCGGCCGCGCGGCGTGAAGCCGTCTTCGGCCCGAGCGCGGCCGGAATTCTGCCGTCCTTGGCCACGTCCGCGTGACCAGCGCCGACCATCTGCGGCGTGCCTAGTTTGAGCATCGGTTCGTCCGGCTCGACCTTCTTCTTGCCTTTGTCTCCCTTGGCATCCGCCTTCGCAGCAGCCTTGGTCTGCCCATCGACCTTCCCGAAGATCGCGGTCATCCCATCGCTGACCTTTTTGCCGCTGGCGACGCCGATGCCTCCTCCGGCCGCAACCGCGGCGCGGTCGAGCATCGCCTGGGCCCAGACGGGTGACGTGGACAGGGCGACACCCAGCAAGATTGCTACGTATTTCATTACAAGCCTCTGATCTCATACTATCAACCACTTAGGTCGATTCAAGCCAGGGTTAGACCTTAGATCGGCTGTCAATTTATCTCGGTACCCAGAAGCACCACATTCTTGTGGTGTTTTTTCCGAACTTCGGCTACCATAAGGGCGGATAGAGTAACTGGGATGCTCGAAACCATTGAGAATAGGACGCCAAGCCCGCTAGTACTGTCTGGCGCGCCCGGCTTGACGACGACCGAAGCTCCGTTCATCGAGCAAGCTCGCCAGAACGGCCAACTCTATATCCATCAACCCTTTGAGCTCTATTCTGCGGAAAATCACGCAACTTGGCGGCAGTTGTACTCCCGGATGCTGCCCCGCTGGCATCGCTATGCAAACCCGCACTTCCTCGCAGGCATTTCATCCCTCTGCCTCGATCCGGCTCGGGTTCCGAAGCTTGAAGACGTAAATCGCTTTCTCCATCCGCTAACCGGCTTCCAGGCGAAGCCCGTCAGCGGGTACGTCCCCGCATTTCTATTCTTCGATTCCCTGCGGAATCGAGAGTTTCCCACCACCATCACCATCCGCCGGGCAGACCGCATCGACTACTTGCCGGAGCCGGATATCTTCCACGACATCGCCGGCCACGTGCCCATGCACACCGACCCCAACTTCGCGAACACGCTGGTGCGTTTCGGGGAATGCGCGCACACGGCGGCGGAAGTGGCCAACGGCATTCGCGACGAGCACGAGCGGCTGCGCACACTGACCAGCATCATCAAGGCGATGGCGCGCTTCTTCTGGTTTACCGTGGAATTCGGGCTGATGCGCTCGCCCGATGGCCTCAAGGTTTACGGCAGCGGACTGCTCAGTTCGTACGGCGAGATCGCCCACGCGATCGATTCGCCCGAAGTGCAAAGGGTCCCGATCCAGCTCGAATGGGCCATCAACCAGGGATTTGAGATCGACCACTTTCAGCCGCTGCTGTTTGTCGTCGATTCGTTCGATCACCTGTATTCGTTGGTCGATACGCTCGAAGGTTGGATGCGCGAAGGAAAGCTATCGAACGTCGCTCCAGGCGAACCGGGAGTCGATGAAGCGGACCTTAAGAGCTTCCTCGACGCCAGCGCCCTCGCTTAGGATCCAATTTCCATCCGCGTACATTACCCCCAAAATAGCCCTTTCGAAAATGGGTGATACCACCCAAGGAATACGAAATGGTTAGTCCATGGGGTGTAGGAACCCATAGCCTTTGTGCCATGACGCAGGAAGCCGCCCCTAATCCCATACAAACGATAGTGAGCCGGATTGGTACCGAGCGTGCACATAGGTGAAACAACTGAGTTTTTCCTATGACCATGCGCTATCCAGTTCTCGACTCGAAGATTCAAATTGACTACGTCACCGGTACGCCGCGGGAATCCGCCGCTCCGATCGATCAAGCAACTCGCCTGTTGAACCGCGAGTTCATGACCGACATGCTGCAGAATTTATCGGCGACAGAGCGCGAAATTCTGGTCCGCTTCTATTTCCGCGAGCAGCGTCTCGAACAGATCTGCGCGGAAATGAACCTGGCGAGGTCAGTTTGCCTTATGGCCAAGTCGAACGCACGGGCGCGCTTCAGCGGATTTAGGCACTCGCGGGCAGCGTAGCCTGCCATTCCGATTTCAATCGCGATCCGACCGGCCAAGGATGCCAGCATTGTCGAGTTTCACGGTCAAGGTCAGCGAAAGTAAAAAAATTAGTGGCGTAACGGTTCAGCGGAGATTACGCATCGAAATTCTCCCCGCGAGTAGCTCACGCAATCGGATTCCGGGCAATTAGACGCGCGACATTCCTCTGGTGTTCGCCGCTCTTGACCTCCTGGTAGAGGTCGATCGTCCACCCGTCGAAAAGCGCCCGCAATTCCGCCGGTTTCATCAGATATCCCGGATCGATAAGCGACGCGGTCGCATCTTCCATCGGAATCTCCGCCGCAAATAAGCCGCCGGATCTCAGCCCTTTGCGGATCGATGGAAATAGATCGCGCTGCAGATAGAACGTATCGACGATCAGGTCGTACGACGCCGGTTCGATTTGAAATTCGCCCGCTTCGAGATCGGCCAGCACGGTTCGAATCCTACCCGGATGCGCCGGGATTTCCGCCAGGTCGTCGAGGGCGACCTGCGAAATATCCACTGCCGTAACGTTCCAGCCAGCTCGAGCGAGATAGATCGAGTTGCGGCCTCGCCCGCACGCGAGATCCAGAGCATCATCGCTCTTCCTCTGGCGTCCACTCAGCTTTGCCGCTTCGACGACAATCGCTCGCGGATCGCGGCAATCGAATCCTTTGCGCTCGGCGTAGCGTCGATCCCAACGTTCGCGCGCGTCTCTTGAATCGTTCGCGCTCACACGACTTCGAGAGCGATCGGCGCGAAGCGGCGCCGGCCAATATGCAGAGTGAGATCGTGCGGACCCGGTCCCACCGGTTCCGGCAGCCGGAAGTTGACCTCAAAGCGCTGCGGCCTCGGATCGGTGCAGAAAATCTCCAGGCCTTCCACCGGCATCCCACTGACGTGGGCGCCAAATTCATCGGGATGCATCAGGTCTTCAACCACGATCTTCACCGCCCGCGTCTGAATGGTCGTTCCAGAAAGCAGGTTAACGCCATCCGTAACAGCCAGGATGCGTGGCACCTGCGGACCCGGCGGAATCACCCGCAAAGTGGACGGTGGACAGAGCGCGGTACCGAGCCAGGTGACCTCGACAGGAAGCAGGCCCGTTGCCTCAAGCGGAGGCAGCAGCACATTCACCTGTTGCAATTTGCTCGCATCGGGCGGACCGATATAGGTGACCGTCCCGAAAGACGCGCCGATCGTGACCCGCAGATGGTGGAGACCGCAATCCGCCGGCAAATTCTCAATCCACAGAGAAATCGACGCATAGCGGCCCCGGCTCGGCGCGACCGGCTCCGTGCTTTCGGCGTTCGTGATGCGCCGGATCGCGGGCTGCGTCTCCAGTTCGAGCGGCTGATCCATGCGGTCAAACATGAGGTTGAACCACCCCCGCGGATGCTTCCGCCACGTGGACCACATGTACTGTGTGGAGGCGCCTTCGAGCGCCAGAACCTGAAAATCGTGGTCGCCCGCGAAACTCAGCAACTCACTGGCTGAAAGCCGGATGCCGCTCCAGGTGTCGTAGGCGGAATCATGATGCGGAAGCCCGTTGAACTGGGCGCGCAGAATGCCGCCCGGCTTCAGTACGCGATGCGCGTGGCGCAAATACTCGAAGACCACTTCGCGGCTGGGAATATGTTGGAAGACGGCGTAGGAATAAACGAAGTCGAAGGTTTCGTCGGCAAAGGCGGCGAGCGTCGCGCCGTCGGAATGATGCGCGAACGCGTTCAAACGTCCGGCCAGATTCACCCGCGCCAAGTCGACCATCTCGTCCGAAACGTCGACGCCGTGGATCTCGAGGAAATTTGCGCTCATGGGCCGCAGCAAGCGGCCAGGTCCGCACCCGATTTCGAGCGCCGTCAGCGCGCCCCGATTCTCGGGAATGCGCCGTAACTCCCACCGCAGACCTTTGACGACTTCGCCAGCTGTCGCAAAAAACTCTTCCGGCGATTGGTCCTTGCGCCCGAACGCGACGTAATAACCCGCATCTTCGCGGGCTCGCGCATTCCAGTCCGCGCGCATACGGGAATTGACGTCGGATTCGGGCATGATCCTAAGCTGGCTCGCTTGGTCTCACCAGGCGCTAAGTACAACCTACTTACGGCTGGAATAGCGATTGAGTTCTTCGCGAAGTCCGGCGGCGGCATCCGGAGACTTCAATTCGCCGGTCACCAGAATTTCCTTCAGCTTGATCTTCCGGCCGTACAATTCGCGATTCCAATCCTCGTCCGGCCGTAGCGTCGCACCGTTCAGAGAGATTCCGGCGAACAGTCCACGCGTCCGCGACCAGGTCAGAATTTCAGCGGTCATCGCGGCATCGGTTTCAGCGGATGCGGTGCGTCCAACGGGTCCGGCGGCCACGCTCGCGTCTCCGCCTAGCGTGAACTTGCTGCCGAACAGGCGATCCACGCCGCGAGTGTTCATGATCAGCATGATCACGTCCACTTCCGCGCCGCCGATCTGGAATCCAAAGCTGCCGCCTTCCACGCGGATCGAACCCGGCGCGGACCAGCCGACACCGCCGCTCTTCCGGCATTCGACGAAACCCCGGCCATACTTTCCACCCACGATGAACGCGCCCTTCTTCAGGCCCGGAACGATCACCACGCACTGTGCCTTCGCCAGCAAATCCTGCGGTATCGCCTTGTCGGGAGTCGACATGACTTCCCTAAACACTGCCGCGGCGACCGGCAAACGGTTGATCGCGTCCGCGGCATGGGCCATTCCGGCGGCGGCTAGAACTACAAACGGCACAAACTTCAACGTCATCGATGATTCCTCCGTAAAGTTGATGATCGCACAGGGGCATCGCGGGATGCACCAGTTTTGCCCTCGTCACGGTCTGTCCCAATTGCATTTGGCGAGTGAGAATCGCCGCTACACTGAAGAGGCAATGACATTGTTTCGCGAGATTGCGGCCGCGCTTTTGGCGGCATGCGCACTGTGCGCACAGCCAGCGGATTCCGGCCAAAAAACGAATAACCTCGCGTCGTTTGAGACCGTCTGGACCACTATTCGCGACAAGCATTGGGAGCCGAAACCCGGCGGATTGGATTGGAACGCCATCCACGCAGAATACCGGCCGAAAGTGGAAGCCGCGAAGTCTACTTCCGAGGTACGCGAGATTCTGCGCGAGATGCTGGGCCGCCTGAAACAAACCCATTTCGGAATTTTTCCATCCGACGTATATGAGAGCGCCGGAGGCGATGGAATTCCGGCCGGATCCGCCTCGATTGGCATCGACATCCGAGTCCTTGATGGCGAAGCGGTCGTGACCCGCGTGGACCCCGAATCTCCAGCCGAGAAGGCCGGTGTTCGAACCGGCTGGGTGATCTCGAAGATCGAAGGAAAGGAAATCGCGTCCTCGATCGATCGGCTTCTCAAAGCCTTCAAGGATTCGCTCTCTCTCGATCTCATCACGTCTCGCGGAGTCCTCACGCAACTGCAGGGTCCGGACTCCGAGCCCGTGCGCATCACGTTCATCGACGCCAGTGGCCAGCCGCGCGAGATGAGTATCGCTCGCGCCGAGCCGCGCGGCCAAGTCGCGAAGTTCGGCAATCTGCCGGGCATGCACGTCTGGCTGGAAACAAAGAAAGTGCGGGGCTCCGAATACGTCGCCTTCAACATGTTCTTCGATCCGCCAAGGCTCATTGGCGGCTTCGGTGACGCGGTCAGTTCGTGCATGAAGTGCGACGGCCTCATCATCGATTTACGCGGAAATCCCGGCGGAATTGGCGGCATGGCGATGGGCATGGCGGGCTGGCTGATCGACAAGAAAGATCAACGGCTCGGTACCATGTTGATGCGCAACACGCAGATGAAATTTGTCGTATATCCGCGGGTCGAAACCTTCCGCGGACCCATCGCCGTGCTCATCGACGGAGCCTCCGCTTCGACCTCCGAGATCTTCGCCGGTGGTCTCAAGGATCTTGGCCGCGCACGGATTTTCGGAACCCGCAGCGCCGGAGCCGCGTTGCCCAGCATCATCACTAAGCTTCCAAACGGAGACGGCTTTCAGTACGCCCAGGCGAACTACATTTCAGAAGGCGGAAAGCCGCTCGAAGGAATCGGAGTCTTTCCCGACGAGGAAGTGAAGCTGACGAAACAAGCGCTGCTCGCTGGTCACGATACCGTGCTCGAAGCCGCGCTAGAGTGGATCGACAGGAGCAAGAAGAAATGACCCGCCGTTTTGCCATCATACTCGGAGCCGCGTTGGCGGCTGCCGCCAGTTTCGCGCAGGATGCCCCCAAACGTGACGCGCCAAAAGCGGAATCCATCCTCGACCGCTACATCGAAGTCACCGGCGGCAAGGCCATTTACGAAATGCGCACGACCGAGGTTTCGATCGCGAAACTCGAAATGCCCGCGCAGGGAATCAAGGGAACCATGACCGCCTACGCCGCCGCTCCAGACAAGGTCTACACCGTGATGGAACTCGAAGGGGTCGGCAAGATTGAAGCCGGCGTCGCTAACGGAATCTCGTGGGAGAAATCGTTTATGCAAGGTCCGCGCATCAAAGAAGGTTCGGAAAAAGTGGACTCCCTGCGCGACGCCATGTTCAATTCGCCGCTGCTGTGGCGCAAACTTTATAAGAAGGTACAGACGCTGGGCATGGAACCGGTAAACGGCGAAGACGCCTACAAATTGGAACTGACGCCGAACGACGGCGCCGTCGAGACGGCCTGGTACAGCAAGAAGAGCGGCCTGATTCTCAAGCGCGCGCGCGTTGTCAAGAGCCCCATGGGCGAAATCCCGGTCGAGTTCGTAACTGCGGACTACCGCGAATTCAACGGACTTCTGATGCCGACAAAGGTAGTCCAGAAGGCCGCCGGAGTCGAGTTTACGATTACGCTCGAAAGCGTGCGCGTCAATGAAAAGCTCGGCGCCGACCGCTTCGACACGCCCGCCGACATCAAGGCGTTGCTCGACAAATCGAAAGCCGAACCCAAGCAATAGTCGGTGCCCGAAGCCTCTCGAATCAGTCTCGCCGTATTCGTTATCGCAGCGGCTCTTTTTGATCTCTGGCGGCGGCGGATTCCGAATTGGCTGGTGCTGACCGGCGCCGCTACAGCCTTTGCGCTGTCGATATGCAGCGGAACTCTTTCCGCCGTCGGCGTCTGCGCCCTGGGCTTGCTGACCGCGTTCGCAATCTACGTGATCCTCTATGCGCTACGCGCCGTCGGTGCCGGAGACGTCAAGCTGATGGCCGCCGTAGGAGCCTTCACCGGACCTCGTGGCTGGTTCACCGTATTTGTCCTGAGCGCGCTGGCCGGTGGCGTCGTCGCAATCGTGTTCGTGATCGCCCGTGGGCGTCTAAAGCAAACCCTCCAGAACGTGGCCGTGATTCTGGGCGAGTTGGCCCACGGGCGGCCGCCCCATGCGAAGAGCCCTGAATTGGATGTACGAAGCGAACGAGCCATGCGCCTTCCCCACGGATTTTCGATCGCCTTAGGCACGCTACTTTATCTGTCAATCAAAGGATTCGGCCTCCTGCACGCCTTCTGAACAAAAAATGGGGGCGCCCGTGAAGCCGCCCCCGAGTTCGGAGGTTTTGTTCCGTCTAAGAGAATCGATGCGATACAGCTAAAAATCGATGCGCATCGCAAACTGGAAGATTCGCGGAGTCCCTTGGATCGAAGTGAACTTGCCGAACGCCGAAGGGGGCGCCGGAAGTGCCCCGCCAGGCGTTTGCGAAGTCCACGGATCGCGCGCCAGTCCCAAGCTCGAGAACGCCGCCACCCCAGTCAGCGGGAACCCAAAGTGCTGCGTGTTGGTGACGTTGAAAGCTTCCGCGCGGAACGTCAGCTTTAGGCTTTCGAGGATCGCGAAACTCTTGAAGAGACCCATGTCCATGCTCACCGAACTCGGCATACGCAGGACATTGCGGTTTCCCGCTTCGCCCGGATACGCATTCCGGTAGCTGTTATAGGCGAACGCCGGATCGCTAAAGAGGTTGGGATCCCCTGTCCGCGTCGGACTCGCTTCAATCGGCCGGATCGCGACACCGCGCGCCTGCGCATTGAAGTTCGTCGCCCACTGGCTGGCATCCTGCGGCTGGCCGGACGGCAAACCAGAAGCCCACCGGAAGATTCCGGTGCTGGTCCATCCGGCGAGCAGCACTTGGCCGATTCCGCGCAGGTCCGGTAGGAATGTCTTGCCTCTGCCAATTGGCAACTCCGCGAGATAGTTGAAGTTCACGTTGTGCCGGATGTCGAAGTTCGAATTTCCCCGATTAATGTTCAGGTCATACGGATTCTGCACGAAGGGCGCACCGAAGTTTGCCGTTGCCGCCGAGAAGCCCGTATTCTGCGCGCCCGACGCCGTGTCGAGGGAGTGTCCCACAGTGTAGTTCAAATCGAACGAGTACCCGTTCTGGAGCTGTCTCCGGAACGTGAACTGTCCTGAATGGAAGTCAGAGGTCCCGAGGGTCGAAAGCACTGACAACGAGCCATACTGCGGTTGATAGAACACCGGCTTGCTGCCCGCTCCCGCGAAATCGAAATCATCCTGGAACGTCGTGTAGTCGGTACTGTTGCTGCCGCCCACCACCCTACGAGCGATGTATTGGTAGGCAGCCTGCGTGGCTGTCAGATTCACATTCTGGCCGAGAATCGTCTGGCTTCCAGCTGCTTTGGGCAGCAGGTTTTCAAAGAACGGGATCGGCGCAACGGAAGTGACCGGTGTCGACCGATCCCGCAGGTTAATCAGCGCCCGGATGGCCGTATACCAATCCGTCCCCGACTTCGGATCCGTGATGTTGTTCGGCGTCAGCACGTCGCGGCTGATCAGCAGGCTGCGGGCGATGCGGCCGACGTAAGCGGCTTCAATCGAGTACCCGCGGCCAAGCTCCCGCGCCATGCTCAGGTTGAACGAGTGGTTGTATGGCGTGGTCAGCTTGTCGTCCAACGTCGTTTCGATGCGGCGGAACGAGTCATCCGGCTGGCCTTGCGGAAAAGCCAGCGTCGGTGGGATCGTCAATCGCGGCAAGCTGCGGACGTCCTGTCCCAAACTGGTCAGGAGTGGCGCCAGCCGTGTCGTGACGTTATAGGTGTTTACTGAAATCGCCGCGGCTGACGTAAATCCAAGCGTATTCTGATTGTCGAAGTTCGTCGCGAGGGCGCTACCGATACGGTCGTAGCTGATGCGGTAACCGCCGCGCAACACCATGTTCTTCCGGAACTGCCAGGCCGCCGAAACGGAAGGCGCAAAGTTATTCCAGTCCTGCGAGTACAAACCCGGCTTGCCGTTTGCTTTGCCGGAATAGTCTAGATTGATCGGGTCGTTGAAGGGAATCCCGTTCTTGGAGCTGGCTACTCGTTTATCGAAGTAGTCGCTCAAGCTGACCGTCGGTTTCACCTCGAAGCCGTTCGCTTCGTAAACCGGCGTGCTGGTGGACCAGCGCAAGCCGGCATTGATCGTGAGGTTCTTTCGGATTCGCCACGAGTCCTGGAAGTACCCCTCGTACTCTTGCGTGCTGAATGTACGAGCGACGGCGGTGCCTACCGGCTGCACCTTTCCGGCGCGGTCGTAGACCAGGTTCGCCGTGTACTGGCTAAATCGCCCGATCACGGCGGCCAGCGCGTCACGCGTGTTCACCGCTGACTTTGACGCCAGATTCGAAAAAATGTTGTTCCCGGCCGAATCGAGAATCAGCACATCGCCCGAAGCCTGATAACCGGACGGATTGGTGCTCAGCACGTCATAGGACAGCGAGTAGGCATTGCGATTATTGGAAATCAACCGGATGTTCACGCCCATTTGCAGCGAGTGCTTCCCCTTCGTGATCGTCAAATCGTCCACGAAGTTATTCACCGGCGTCGTGCGGACGCGCCCTCGCGTGTAATTGAACGGCTGGTAAATAAAACGGAAGCTCGTCAGATTCTGGTTCGAATCGCCGCCCGTCGTGATCGCGTCCCGCGTGATTCCGTAGCGGAACGAGTTGACGATGCTCGGCGAAACCGTCCAGGTGTCCGCCGCGCTCAAACCGCGCGGATGCGACCAGATAGCCACTTGCGGCGTATCCGGAAAGCGCGATGCTCCGAGCGAGGTGTCATTTTGGTAGTTTCCGCGAAGCGAAATGTTGTGCTTATTGTTCAAAACATAATCGAGCTTCGCCGTCGCCGTGTTCTGGCTGACGGGCGCCGAAGAGTTGAAGCGGAATCCCGACGTATTGAGACCGTCACCGAGAGTGGTGTCGTTGGCCGGATATCGCGAAGCGGCACCCGCCAAAATCGCAAGGGCTGCGGAATTGGTTCCCGGGTCTATCCCGTTTGCCCGCAGATATCCCGCGCTGATCTGCTGCCGGTTAATGCACGATACCCCCGACGGAGTGCCCGCCGGGCAGCTCGGATCGCTCGCGCCGTTCGCTGAAAAATATCGGACGATTCCCTGGCCGAGCGATGGCAGCGGCACCGCGGACGACGTCACTTGCCCCTTCGCCTCGCGGAAGCCCTCATAGTTGAAGAAGAAGAACAGTTTGTCCCTCTTGATCGGTCCGCCAATCGATCCGCCAAAATTGTTGCGAATCAGCTTCGCCCGGTCGAGGCCGGCTTTGTTGCTGAACCAGTCGTTCGCTGTGGTCAGCGTGTTGCGGTGAAACTCGTAAAGCGATCCATGAAACTGGTTGCCGCCCGACTTCGTCAGCAGTGCGATCTGCGCCCCCGACGAGCGCCCTTGGTCGGCATTGGCATTGGTCGTCGTCACGCGGAACTCCTGCAGCGAATCCGGCGTCACGCGCAGCACGCTGAAGAATGCGTTGCCGGAATTGCTGTCTCCGCCGAAATTGTCCTGATCGTTTACATCTACGCCGTCGAGTGTCACGTTTGCCTGATCGAACCGCCCCCCGTTTACCGAACCGCCCGCCGTGACACCCGGCTGCAGCGACAGCAACCCCACGACGTTGCGGGCGTTCAAGGGCAGGTCGCGGACCTGCGTCGAATTGAAGGCGTTTCCGATCGTCGCGTCCGACGTATTCACCGCGCCCGCCTGCGCGCTTACAACAACGGTCTCCGTGACCGAGCCGACGTCGAGAAATCTCAGGCTGACTCTCGGCGACGTATTCACAAGGATCTCCAGATCCTTGTTCACTACCGTCTTGAAGCCGGTCTTCTCAGCTTTGATGTCGTAACGGCCTGGGACCAGTTGCGGAAACGAGTAGACGCCGTTTGCGTCCGACGTATCGCTTCGTACGGCGCCGGTCGTGAGGCTGGTCAACGTAATAACCGTACCTGGAACAACCGCACCTGAGGGATCGGTAACGGTGCCGGAAAGCACCGTACTGGTCTGGGCGAAAAGAGAGACGGTCAGGAACAAAGCGGCTAGAAATAGCCGCATGGAATTGCGAACCATGAAGAAAACCCCCAAAGCTAGAGTTGTTCCCCAACAACTCTCCCGGTGGCCAAAAACCCAGCTCCCCCAAGAGACCCAAAACAGCCGTGCGGTCTGTATCCGCCTAACCCGAACCAGGCACAGCCGAAGGAGGCTGCGCGCCTGAAAGCAATGTTCCTTATTAGAAACCGATGTTCGCGATCGGTCAATCACAATGACTCGCAATGAATTCAGAATGGGGTCAGCCGGTTAAAACCAGGGGCAGTCCGCAAAATGCCCCCATGGATTTATTCGCCGCGCAAAACAAATCGGGCGGCATTCCCCGAAAGGAAGTGCCGCCCGATTCTTGCGATACGGATTTTCTCTTAGAACGTCAGACGAAGCGCAATCTGGATGATGCGCGGCGCGGCTGTCGTCGAGATCTGCCCGAATTGGCTGCTGGTGATGGTTGTGTTCGGGTTGCCGAACTCGGCGTGGTTCAAGACGTTGAAGAAGTCGCCGCGAAGCTCCACCTTCACCGTCTCCTTGTAGACTGCAAGAGACTTCGACATGGAAATGTCAAGGTTCGTGCGGTCCGGGCCGCGGAACGCATTCCGCTGCAACGAACCATATGTGCGCTGCGACGGATTCGCAACCGGGTTGAATCCGGCCGCCGAATACGCAGCCGTCGAGAACGCCGTCGGGTCGAAGTAGAAGTTCCCTGTCCGGTTGTTGCCGGCCTTCTGAACCGTCTTCGGATCGTAGAACGCGAAGGCCGGATTGATTAAGTTCGCGCGAACGATGCTCGGATCGCCGGCCGCCGAAGGACCGGTACGGGTCCGGCTGCGGCTGATCTGCGACGTCACATCGAGCGGTTGGCCGGTGCGGTAGGTGAAGATCGGATACAGATTCCATCCACCCAACAAACGCTTCGGACCAGACGTCCACAGCTTGTCGAACGGCAGCGTCCAACCGCCGCTGAAGGAGATAAAGCTCTTCAGATCGTAGTCGGACGGAGCGTAGAACTGATTGGCGTTGTAGTAAGCGACACGCGAGTTGCGCGAGCGGAAGCCCGACTCGTTGTCCATCGAGCGGCCGTAGGTGTAGGACAACTGGAAGGATGTTGCGCCGACCTTGGAATCCGCGAATCGCTTGGTCAGCCCCGTCTGCAAGCTGTTGTATTTCGCGTAGCCCGCATTCGTGAATTCGTCGAGGTAGCTGAAGCTTCCGCTCGTGTTACCCGGCGTCGCGTTGAATAAACGGTTCGTCGTGCCAAGGATGAACGGATTGGCGTCAACAAGCGAAGTCAACTTGTGCGAGCTGGATCCAGCGTAAGCGACCAACAATGTATAGTTGCGGGCCAGTTCCCTCTGCAGGCTGAGGTTGTACTGATAAACGTACGGCGTGCGGAGATTGGGATCCACGAAGTAGACGCCACCGCCACCGACCGGCAGGAAGCCCGCATCATCGAAGTTCAGATTTGAGGGCGGCTTCCTCGAGGGGAACGGATTCGGCTGGCCCGTTGCGACAAACGGGTTGGTGAAGTAGTTGGTTTCCTTCGTCGGATTCTTCGATAACGGATCGTAGAAGAGATCGGCGAAGCCGAAGAACGGCGCCTGGCCGTTGAACTGCAAGTTGTCTTCCGCCTTCAGGATGTCGTGGAAGACACCGAAGCCGCCGCGGATCGAGGTTTTGCCATCCCCCTTCGGATCCCAAGCGAACCCGAATCGCGGAGCCCAATCGTTGCGGTCGGGGAAGTTCGCTCCAACCGGAGCGCCCTTGTCACCCGGGAACAGCAGGCCCTTCGGCGCACCCGTGAACACGGTCGATTGCGCACCGCGCAGCAGGCTGAACGAGCGGCCCTGCGTGTCGATTTTCGGTGAACTGTATTCGTAGCGAAGGCCGAAGGTCAGGGTCAGATTCCTGCGAACCTTCCATTCGTCCTGGACAAAGAAGCCGACGTTGTGGCTGCGGATATTGCTTGGCGCTTCCGGGAATTGTTGAAATTCGTCAGGCAGGCCCAGCAGAAAGTCGGCGCGGTCGTTGCCGCTGCCGATGCCGCCGTTGCCGGCCGCACCGCTGAAGAAGAAGGTGCCGTTGATGTAGAAGTCGTACACCGTGTTGTTCTGGTACGGGGTGTAACTGAAGCCGCCCTTGATCGAGTGCTTGCCGCGGTTCCACGTCATCACGTCCGACCAGGTGTAGGTGTTGTCAATCAACTGCGTCGGACCCTGGACGCTGAAACCCGTTGTCATGCCGGACGCGAACGAGAGGTTCGGCGGGCCTGTCGGGTGATCGGAGGTGATTCCGATGCCAAGATCCGCCGGCTTCGGAAGGTTCGCCGCCGGCACGGCCTGGAAATTGTCGTTGCGCTGCACTGTAAAGCGGAAATCGTTCAGCAACGACGGCGTAATGATCTTCGTATAGTTCACCGCGCCGAACTTGCGGTTGGTGTCGGTGGAATTCGGATAGCCAATGACGTTCGCACCCGCGAACGGGTTGATCGCCGAGTTGAAGTTCACGCCGAGGGTCACCGAAATGCGATCCCGCGCCGTGGGCACGTAGTCGACCTTGCCCGTATATTCATACGGATCGCTCGTCGCGCTGCCCTGTGAAATCAGGCTGCCCGAAGGAGACGAGCCAACCAGGTTGTTCTTCAGGTAGTTCTTGGCGACCGAGTTAAAGCGGGTCGGATCAATGATGCCCTGCGCCGCCAACCCGGCGTTCGGCTGGAAGAACGGATTCTGCTGCAGGAACGACGCGACGCCGGCGTCTGGGCCGTTCTTGCCCGCGTTCGACTTCGAGAAGTCGCCATTCAATTCCGCCGGCGTGTAGACCTGAATCTGTGCGGTCGAAGTGGTCTGGCGCTGAATCTGTTTCTGATAGCTCAGGAAGAAGAAGAGCTTGTTCCGTCCGTCGAGGACCTTCGGGATGAACATGGGTCCGCCCACCGCGAAGCCGAACTGGTTGCGCTTCAGTTGATCGATCGGCAGCCTATTCGCGTTGTTGAAGAAGGTGTTCGCGTTGAAGTTCGTGTTGCGGACGAACTCAAATAGGCTGCCGTGCAGTGAGTTGGTCCCCGACTTCGTCACGACGCTGACCACGCCACCGCCGCCGCGGCCGTATTCCGCGTTGTAGCTGTTCGTGATGACCTTGAACTCCTCTACCGTATCCGGATTGGGATTCAGTACCACACCGTTGTTCAGCAGGTTGTTGTTAACGCCGCCGTCCAAGAGGAACGTCACGGAATCCGTTCGTCCGCCGCCGATGGAGAAGCCGTTCGCTCCGCCCGTCGATGCCGGAATGACGCCGGGCTGAATGAACACGAGGTCCAGCGTGTTGCGGCCGTTGAGCGGCATGTTCGTAATCTGTGATGCCGTTACGACACCGCCCAGCGCCGCGCTCACAGTCTCGACGCCGCTGACATTCGCCTCGACCTGAACGGTCTCGCTCGTCGAGCCGACCTCGAGCCTCACATCGACACGAAGCGCCTGGTTGATCTCAAGCGACTGCGAACTGGTAACCGACTTGCGGAAACCCTTGGCGTCCACCGCCACCATGTACTGGCCGATCGGAACAAGCAAAACCTGAAAGCTGCCATCCGGCGCGGACAACGTCGTACGCGCGACCTTAGTCGCAACATTCGTTACAGTGATCGTCGCGCCCGCCACAGAACCGCCCGATGGATCCGAAACAGTACCAAGCACGCGTCCCGTCGCATCCTGACCGAATAACGCCGAGCACGTTAATAATGAAAATAGAGAGAGCGCCGTAAAGGCGCTGCTTCGTCGGAGAATCATCCTAACCCCTTTCCCCAATTGCTAGCGAACATTGCGTAAATACAAAAACCGCGCCCTGATGAAGCACGAACGACAAGGTTGTCTTGAATTTTTAACAAAACAGAAGCTCAAAGTCAATGTGGCCCCTCGCCGGGTGTGGAACATCGCTGGACCCTCGACGGAACGGATGGCAGCGGGCTCTGCAACATTCGCGAAACCAAGACTCCCCCGCACGCGTGACTGAACTGCGCCTGCGTCGTGCCGCCGTTCCTGCGCGAAAGTGAACTGGCACGATCGGAGCGCAGGAGGCAGCCATGCAACGAAATCTCGCCCTTCTTCTTGCCGCCGCCATGACGCTTTCCGCGCAGGAAACCAAGCCCCCAGCCAACAAGAAAAAAGACCCCGAGCAGATCGGTAATCGCGACGTCGGCAAAGGCGTCAACTTTTATTCCCTTGAAAAAGAAATCGCCCTCGGCAAACAACTCGCCGCTCAGGTCGCGCAAACCTCGCGCATCGTGGATGATGCGCAAGTCGCCGAGTACATCAATCGCCTGGTGCAGAACCTGGTCCGGAATTCGGACGCCAAAGTTCCCTTCACCGCGCAGGTGATCGACGCCGAAGAGGTCAACGCGCTCTCGCTTCCGGGTGGATTCCTGTTCGTCAACACCGGCCTGATCCTCCATAGCGATTCCGAAGCCGAACTCGCCGGCGGACTCGCCCACGAGATCGCCCACATCGCCGCCCGCCACGGCACCCGCCAAGCCAGCCGCGCGCAAATGGCGAACCTGGCCAGCGTCCCGCTGATCTTCACGGGTGGCTGGATCGGAGTCGGCGCGCGCCAGGCCGCCGGCGTCCTGAATCCGCTGGGCATGTACGCGTTCGAGCGTGGTTTCGAAGCCGAAGCCGACGTGCTTGGCCTCCAATATATGTACAAGTCCGGCTACGATCCGGGCGCGTTTGTCGATTTCTGGGAAAAAATACAGGCTCTCGAAAAACGCAAACCCGGAACGCTCAACTCACTCTTCGCCACCCACCCGCCGTCCGAATCGCGCGTCATCGCAGCGCAAAAGAACATCCAGGATTTTCTGAAGAGCAAATCGGAATACGTCGTCTCGACCTCCGAGTTCGAAGCCGTGCAAAAGCGCATTTATGCTCTGCAAAACCGCCGCACGCCCGGCGGCAAAGACGCACCAACGCTTCGCAAATCACCCGGCGCCGGTCCCTCCGACAACAAAGATGACGGCCGCCCGACCCTCAAACGCCGCCCCGGAGTCCAGTTGGCGGAGCTTAGGCAGGCCCGCTAGACGTCCATCTCGTAAGCGCGCTTGAGCCACATCTTGACCTCGCCGTCGATCTCATCGACCGACGTGATCGCGATGCGGTGAGAAATCCGGTCGCCCTTCTCGAAGCCGCCCGTCGAAACCAGCCGCCCGGTTGGAGCAGTGTCCTTCAACGCGTAGCCGAAATCGATCCGCGTCTTCGACGACGGCTTGATCTGCGCAATCACGTGCTTCCGCCGAATCGGAACCATCGTCGAGCAAGGAGTCAGCGTAACGTCTTTACCGGTCGAGAACGCCAACTTCACTAGGGCTTCATAAATCGGCCACAGCCCCGCCTTCGGGCCCGCGAACAACTTCTCGACGAACTCGTCCGGCTGGTATTCGCCGTCATCCCCCTCGGCGCGCTCCACCACCCAAGCCGCATAATTGGTCGTAAATTCGTGCTCCCGCTTCAGCCATTCGCGCCGTTCTTGAGTGGTCTTTGGACCTTTTTTGAGGACGATGGCAGCCCATTCGTCAAGAGTTTTTCCGGTCCGCTCGACCAGATTCTTCATCGACGTCGCAACCCTCTTCATGCCAGGATGCTCGGCGTAAATCGATGCCTGCTTACCGGATTTCTTCGTTGCCATTGAACAGAATTGTCCCAGAACTCGCGCGCCAAGGCTTATCGAATCTTGCGAACTTCGTCGAGTCGCGAGCTGGAACGAATCGAGGCGCGCACGAAGCGAGACGAGGGCGAGCGCAGTAAGTGCTTGAGCAGGCGTAGCTCAAACGAAAAACGCCCGAACGAATTATTCGTACCGGAGCGCTTCCACCGGATCCAGTCGCGCCGCCTTGTTCGCCGGCCAGATCCCGAAGAACAGTCCGATTCCGACCGACACCGCGATCCCGAGACCGGCCGCCCATAATGGAACGGTGGTGGGTAGCGTCGGGAAAACCAGCCGCGCTCCCTGCGAGATGATCCAGCCGACGGTCAGTCCGAGCACGCCGCCCATGCCCGTCAGCACCACCGCTTCGGTGAGGAACTGAACCACGATATCGATGCGCCGCGCCCCGATAGCTTTCCGGATCCCGATCTCGCGCGTCCGCTCAGTCACCGAAACCAGCATGATATTCATCACGCCGATTCCGCCCACCAGCAGCCCGATCGAACTCAACACGATCATCACCAGCGCGGTGACGGCGGTGATGCTGCGAAATTGTTCAACCATCTGCTCCGCCGTCGAGATGTCGAAATTGTCCGGCTTGTCGAGAGCGACATGGCGCTGGATGCGCAAGACTGCGCGCAATTCGTCGATCGCCGCGGGCAGTCTACCGTCCTTGGCGACGACCACCAGCATGTTCTCGCGCGCGTTCGGAAACATCTTCTGCATCGAGAAATAGGGAATCAGAATACGTGTGTCATCCTGGCCAGGCAAAGACGACGAAGGCCGGAACATGACACCGATCACTTCGAATTCATGCCCGTTGACTTCCATCTTCTTGCCCACCGCGTCGCCGCCCGGAAACAACGCCTTCTCCACGTCCTCGCCGATCACAGTAACCGGCATGTGGTGATGATTTTCAACGTCGGTATAAAACCGGCCGCTTTTCATCTCCGCCTGCCCGCCTTCGGCGTAGCCTTCATCGGTTCCGCCGAGCTGAATGCGGAACATGTCGTTGCCCTTGAAGCGCGCCTTGTCGATGCCGAAACCAAACGCGCTCGGGGAGAACAGGTACGGACTCACCCGCTCCACTGCCGGACAGCGTTCGCTGATCGCCACGGCATCCGCATATGCAAGCGGTTTGCGCATTCGCTCTTCCGCCTTCAAATTGCCGAACGACGGACCCATCCGCATCTTGAAAACGATGGCGGTATTCGGCCCAAAACTGCGCAAAACTCCGGTGATGGCGCCATCGAGGCCGCTCAATATCGATCCCACTCCGATGATCGTTCCGACACCAATGATCACGCCGAGCACGGTAAGAAACGCGCGCATCTTGTGCTCGCGAATGGTGTGGAGCGCAAGCCCGACGTCGGACCAGATGGTCTCCAATCCTTGGGGGACCCGCATCGGTTAGTTCTCCGCCCGCAGCGCGACAATCGGATCCAGCTTCGCCGCCTGGCGCGCCGGATAGATGCCGAAGAACAGTCCCACCACCGTCGAAAGCGTCACGGCTGTGATCACGGCCGTCGCGGGAACCGTCATCGGTACCAGCGTCACGTTGCGGACGATCACCGCGACGAACCACGCAATACCCACGCCTATCAATCCGCCAATTCCCGAGAGCATGGAAGACTCCACTAGGAACTGGCTGAGAATATCGACGCGTCTCGCGCCTAAAGCCTTGCGGATTCCGATCTCGCGCGTCCGTTCGCTCACCACTGCCAGCATGATGTTCATGATCACCACGCCACCGACGACCATGAACACACTGACGATGGCGACCGCCGTGGCGGCAACCGCGGCGGTCAGTTTGTCGAAGGCCGAAACCAGTGTGTCCGACGACAGAATCGAAAACGTGTCGCCCGCGCCGGGAGGCAGATGACGGTACGCGCGCAGCAGCATCCGGACCTCATCCTGCGCCTGCTCAAGCACCGCTCGATCTCGCGCGAGTCCACCGTACATAATGCCCTTTTGCGCCCCGTACATTTTGAAGAAAGTCTCAATCGGAATCGAAACGAAGTTGTCCTGCGATTGCCCGAAGACGCTTCCCTTCGACTTCGCCGCACCGATCACTTCGAACGGACGCCCGTCGATTTCCACTGTCTTTCCGATTGGATCGCTATCGGCAAAAAAACGCTCCTTCAAGTCGTTCCCGAGGACCACCACCGCCGCCTTGCGGCTGTTATCGGTTTCGTTCGGGAAACGGCCCAGCGCCACTTGCGTGTTCGTGATGATGCCCGCATTCGGAGTTCCCCCGATTACTACGACGCCATTAATCAGGTCACCCGCCCGCGCGACTTTGGCTGCGCGGTTTGAAGACATCCCGATTTCGCGCAGCAGCGTCACCTTCTCTTTGAGGAACGCATATTCGTCCGGCGTCAACTGCGGATTCTTCTTCTGCATCTCGATGAACTTCTTGGGATCGAAGTTCCCGACAAATGCCATGCGCACGATCTGGAATCCGTCCGAACCCATGCTCGACACCGTTTCGGCGATATACACGTCCATGCCATGGATCACGCTCATCACTGCGATCAATGTCGTCGTGGACAGAATGATCCCGAGCAGTGTCAGGAAGCTCCGCAGCTTACTCCCGCGGAGCGAGTCAGCCGCCACGCGGGCGGATTCGAGAAATGAAGCGTTTGATCTCACTGAATAATGAAGTCCCCGAGTCGCGATCGGTAAGATCGCGCTCACTAACTCAGCACCCAAGCACCGAACCGCGACCGTACGGGCACGCTCACCAAATCAGCACCGAACCGCGACCGTAAGGTCACGCTCACCAAATCAGCACCGAACCGCGACCGTAAGGGAGCGGACTTCTTCTCACAAGGTCCGTAACTTAAGGTCAATCCCAGCCAGTGCGAAGCGGCCTTCCTCATTACAGACGAGCGTTCGACTGATCGTGTTCCCTTTCTAACGGCCGCGCCAAAAAATCGCGCCGCTCCTCATTCAACCAGGCGACGATCCGGTGGTCCAGCCAAAAACGGGGCTGGTTGCGGGCGATGAATCCGACATGCCCGCCATGCTCAGTCGGCTCGAATCGTATGAACCGATTCGTCTCGAGCGCCGGCTCATCATAGACCGAGAACGGAATCAACGGATCGTCCATCGCATGTATGACGAGCGTCGGCACCTGAATCTTACCGAGAAAGTTCTTTGAAGACTGCGTGCCGTAATAGCCGTTCGCATCCCCGAACCCGAATAACGGCCCGGTGTATAGGTTGTCGAAATCCCACACGCTGCGGACCCGCTTCAGCGGCTCAAGAGAGTACAAGTGGGGTGCCTGCTGATACCGTTTCTCCATCCGCGCTTTCAGCCTCGTCAGAAAGCTCGAATCGTACAGATAGTTCCTTTTCTTCTTCAACGCAACCGCGCAAGCCCCTAAATCGAGCGGCGTCGAGACCGCTATCGCTCCTTGATACAACTCGCCCGCATCCGGACCCAATTCGCCAGTCAACTTCAAGACCACGTTACCGCCGAGCGAATAGCCAATCGGCCAGATCGGCAAATCCGGATTCTGCCGCCGGAGTTCCCGCAGGACAAACAGAAGGTCGCTGGTTTGCCCGGCGTGGTAATTTGTCAGCGCGAGGTCTTCGGTGCCGCCGCAACTCCGCATGTGGAACCGGTGGACCGCATATTTCGCCTGAAGGGCCGCGAAGGCCATGCTCTGCATGTACCCCGATGCGCTACTCCCTTCAAGGCCGTGAACCAGAATCAGGATCCCCTGGGCGTCCGGCGGAGTCTGCGAATGCACCAGAATTTGAACGTCCGGCTCCGTTTTGTAATAGGTCGTGACCATCGGACAGAGCGTTTCCGGAATCGGACGCTTCCAGAAACTGCCGGCGATAGTCATCAAATGACCGTTGCGAAAATAAGGCTCGAAAGCCGGATAAGAGATCTGTCCCAAGCTTCCATTCTAATAGGTGCCATGGGCCTAGCTATTAGGTGGCATAGGCCTCCGGCCTGTGCAAGCAACTTATTGCATCGGCCTCCGAGCCCTGACAAATCGCCGTGGCTTCGTTTCGCATCCTGAGCCAAACTCGCCTTGGCTTCGTTTCGCATCCCACATCCGAGCCGCGCCCAGAGTGCTCCGAGGAGCACGTCGGAAGCGGACCTCAAACATTGGCTTCGTTTCGCGATTCCCGTCGAAATGCCGCTCGAAAGGTGCATAGGCCTCCGGCCTGTGCAAGCCAAGTTGATGCATGGGCCTCCGAGCCCTGACAAATCGCCGTGGCTTCGTTTCGCAGCCCACATCCGAGCCGCGCCCAGAGTGCTCCGAGGAGCACGTCGGAAGCGGACCTCAAACATTGGCTTCGTTTCGCACGAACCATTTCGAAAACCGGTACCGCGAAATCGCCAACTCAATTCCGAATCGATTGAACGACCTGGAATTCTAAGCTCGAAGAATCCGTCAACCCGGTGGTACAACTGCAATCGAGAAAAGCCTTTAGCGAAACGTTCGCATCGCCGCATCCTGACAATGTCCGATGACGTTGAATGAAAACAGCCGGACCTCGTTCGCCCGCACGCGAAAACTCGTAATCGCGGCATTATGCATCACCGCCGCAAACTGCAAAGCGCGGCCATCCCGCAGTCCAAAGGTCTGTCCGGAGCAAATTCCGATCGGCGTGGCCGAGGTGAAAACAGCGATGTTCCCCTCGTCCGGCATCGTCGCCGTAAGCAGTTCGAACGCGTCGTGAATCCGTTGTTGAAACGCGATCCAGGTTTCGCCGTCCTGCATCGGATACCGGCCTTCCACCCAGGCGGTGACGACCGTCCGGTCGCATTCGTTCCAGCGCCTATGGATCGGAGCGCTATGGGCATCCCGGCTGGCGGCAATCGCCAGCTGCATCTCGTCATACTGACGCTTAAATTCCGGATCGGCCTTCGAGAGCTGCGGCGCCATCTCCGCATAGACATTCGCCAAGTCGAATTCGTTCCACTGCGGATCCGCCTCCATCGCCGGACCTCCCAATGCCGATAGGGCCTCGCGAGCCGTTTCCTGCTGGCGCTGCAATCCACCAGCGATCACCCGTTGAAACTGAATTCCCTGACGCGCCAGATCCGCACCGAGTGCCCGCGCCTGCTCCCGGCCCAAATCTGAAAGCGAATCGTAGTTCTCGCGCGTGCCGGCCTGGCCGTGGCGGATCAGGTAGACGACGCTCAACCCGCCAGCTCCGACGAAGCTTGTGCTTTGACGATGAGAGCCGCGACGCGTTCACCGAAATGCGCGAACCGCTCATCTTGCGTCTGCCCGCGAACGTAACGGATGTAGATCTGTTGAATAATGACCGCCAGTTTGAACCACCCAAGCGTAATGTGCCACTGGACCGCCGACAGGTCCCGCCCCGTCTTTGCGGCGTAGCGCTCGACAATCTGCTGCTGCGTGTACCACCCAGGTCCGCTATTTAAAGGATGCGCGGACTTGCCGCCGTACGAAGCCAGATCCGGCGAGCCGCCTTGCATCCAGTAACAAAGCGTCAGACCGAGATCGCACATCGGGTCACCGACCGTCGTCATTTCCCAATCGAGCACCGCCTCCACCTTGTCCGGATTGCCGTGGGCAAACATGACGTTGTCGAGCTTAAAATCGTTATGCACCAGCGTCGGAGTTCCGGACGGCGGAATCGTTTTCTCAAGAAACTCGATCACGCGATTCATGGCCATCTGCGGTTCGAGCACCGCGCGATGCCAACGCTCCGCCCAACCGCCGACCTGGCGCTGCAGAAAGCCCTCCGGCTTGCCGATTTTGATGAGCCCTGTCGCAACGATGTCGATCGCATGCAGCTGAACCATACAATCGATCAACGCTTCGCTCAACCGGCGCGAGTAGTCCTCGACAGCGGCGATATCGGCGGGAACGTTGTCGCGAATGATGGTCCCGCGGCGTCGCTCCATGAGGTAGAAGACCGCCCCAAGAATGCTGGGGTCCTCGCACAACAAGAACACTTCTGGAGCCGGAGGGAAATGCGGGTGAATCGCCTCAAGCACCCGCGATTCACGAGCCATGTCATGGGCCTTCGGGGCTACCGGACCCAGCGGCGCGCGCCGCAAAACATACTCCCGCCCACCGATTTCGAGCAAATACGTGAGGTTCGAATGTCCGCCCGGAAACTGTTCGACGCGGATCCCGCTTTCCGCGCCGTCGATCTTTCCGCTGAGATAATTTTGGAGAACTTCGAGGTTCAACTCTTCGCCGTGACGGACGGCGGATGTGTCGGCATGCATCGCCGCTAGTTTAGCGGACAATATGGCGATGGATCACATTCACGTAGCGCGCGCAGGCAATCTCGCCATCCTCACCATGTCTCGCGGCAAAGCCAACGGCTTGAATACGGCGATGTGCCGCGAGATGCGCGACGCCGTCCGGGAGATCGCGGCGGACGCGAACGCGCAAGCCCTGGTCCTCGCGAGCGACCGTCCAAAGTTCTTCTGCGCCGGCTTCGATATCGCCGAAGTGTTTCGCTACGACCGTACCCAGCTGACGGACTGCTTCGTCACCTTCGGCGAAATGATCGAGGAGATCCTGTTTCTCGAAAAACCGGTCATCGCGGCCCTGCCCGGCCACGCCTACGCCGGCGGCGCGATCGTGGCATTGACAGCCGATGTGCGCGTGATGGCCGAGGGCGCGTTCGGATTCGCGGTAAACGAAATCAATATCGGCGCCGTGCTCCCGGAAAATATCTACCGCATGATGATCGATGCCGTCGGCTCGCGCCAGGCACGCCGGATGCTCCTGACAGGCGACGCGATCAAAGGTCCCGAAGCAGCGTCCATCGGCCTGGTAGACGAATTGGTGCCGGTCGAGCAGGTGTTGGATCGAGCGAAAGCAATCGCGACAGCGTGGGTGGAAAAGCCGGCTGCGGTCTTCGCGGAGATGAAGCGGATGACGCGCCGGGTCAGCGGTTACACCCGGTCCGAAGTTCCGGGCCCGCCGGTCGATCCGTGGTTCACTCCGGACACTCTGGCCCGCAAAGCGGCGATGCTCGCTTCGCTGGAGCGCTCGAAGTCGTGAATCCTTGCTGGATTTTGAGGAATTAACGCTGTAAAGTATGGCGGAGGGGGACTTCCATGAAGAAGCTTTTGGGGATGTTGCTGTTGACCGCGGTGTTGCTGCCCGCAGCCGACATCTGGGACAAAGTGAAGCACGGCTACGCCGATTCGAATGGCGTGAAGATTCACTACGCGACGATGGGTAGCGGTCCTCTCGTCGTCATGATCCACGGGTTCCCAGACTTCTGGTACACGTGGCGCGATCAGATGGCGGGCCTCGCCGACCAGTATCAGGTGGTCGCGATCGACCAGCGCGGATACAATCTCAGCGGCAAGCCATCGGGCGTCGAAAACTATGACATGAAGTTCCTGGTCGGGGACGTCGTCGCCGTGATCAAGAGCCTCGGCAAAGAGAAGGCCATCGTGGTCGGTCACGATTGGGGCGGCATGGTCGCCTGGCAGACCGCACTCAGCGTTCCGCAAGTGGTGGACAAGCTGATCATCCTCAACCTGCCGCATCCGAGAGGCCTCAATCGGGAACTGGTCAACAATCCGGCACAGCAAAAGAACAGCCAGTACGCCCGCAACTTCCAGATGAAGTCGGCGGCCGAACTGAAACTGACCGCGGAAGCGCTTACCGGCTGGGTCAAGGATCCGGAGGCGCGTAAGCATTACGTCGAAGCGTTCAAGCAAAGCGACATGGAAGCGATGCTGAACTACTACAAGCGCAATTACCCTCGGGAACCCTACACCCTCGACGAATCGCCTGTCGTGAAAACGCAGATGCCAGTCCTGATGATTCACGGTCTCGGCGACACCGCGCTCTTATCCGGCGCGCTCAATAACACCTGGGATTGGATGGGGAAAGATCTCACGCTGATCACAATTCCCGGCGCGAGCCACTTCGTCCAGCAAGACGCCTCCGACCTCGTCACCCGCTCGATGAAGATGTGGCTCAACCGCTAAAACGCACATGACAGCCAAGGAAGCGAAGGTTCACCTGGGCTACTCCGCGTGGGCTGCTGAAAAGCTAATGGAAGCCGCGGCCGCCCTGCCCGCCGGAGTGGCCGCGAAAGAATGGGGTGTCTCCCACAAGAGCATCGAGGCGACGCTCGGGCATTGTTATGTCGCCGAGCGCATCTGGCTCGCGCGCGTCGCCGGTGGCCCTGGCACCGGAGTTCCAACCGACGGCGAAGGGCCATTTGACCTCGCATTTCTCGCACGCGAATGGCCCGCCGTGAAGATGGGCTGGCTGCGCTGGGCGGAATCCGTCTCCGATTTCGACGCCCTCTGCGCCTATCGCAATTTGAAGGGCGACCCGTACGAAACCCCGCTCGGTCACATCGTCAACCACGTCGTAAATCACGGCTCGGTGCACGCTGGCCAGGTAACGGCAATGCTGCGTCAGGCTGGCGTAGTCCCGCCCGACATCGACTTGATTGTTTACTACCGCGTCGTAGCCTAAGCAAAAACTTACAGCTTCACTTCGCCCATCTCCCCGCCCTGCCCACCACGCTAGGCGATCTAAGAAATTTAGTGCTCGCAGCGATTCGGCATTGACGTCGCGGTGCGGAAGAGCAGGTAGGCATCTACGGCGTAACTCGAAAGATCCTGGCTCGGAATCATCACGCCCGGTTGACGGGCCTTCTCGATATACAAAAAACTCGCGCCCTGGGACGCCGCTAAGATCTTGGTGAACGTTTCGCCGGACGCAAGATGCCCGTCGTCCGCCGACCACAGGATGTCGCTCGACTGGCCTCGCCAGGAGAATCGGCCAGCCAGCGGGAAGGTCACGATCGAGACAACCTTGATACCTGCCTTTGCGAGGCGAAGAGCCACAGGCGCGAATGGCTGATTCCGTTTCGGTCCGCCGTCGTTTCGCATACTGCGTGAAACGTGGTCGTCGCCGTAGAGCACCAGAAGCCCGGGGATCTTTTCGCTCCGAACGAGATCTTCCATGTTGCTGAAGATTGCCTGCTCTCGATCTTCGAGGTACGGGCTGCCCTTGCCCCGGCCCGTACTGGCCTCAAGACCATCCTGAAAGGCTCGTATCGAGTGCTCCACGGTGCGCAATTCGGAGCGTGTCCGGCTATCCATCGAGAACCGCCATAGCGCGGCAACCGCGTCCAGACCTCGCTCCTTCAAATCGGCAGCGTCCGGAATCGCGACGCTTGCTGCCGGAGTAAGCCGCTTCCGCAAAACAAGCAGATGCTCGCGAATGACATTGGCCGGAGAGTCCACGTCGGTGAGATGGACGCGGATGTGCGCGTTTGGTTGCTCACGATTGAGATCGCGGATCCGGCGAAGAATGCCCGCGCGAAGGCAGAGGTCTTCGGGCAGCTTGTCCGACCTTCCGTCGACAAATGCCTGCGCGTCCGGCTCGTAGAACGCATCCTCTTCAATCGCGACGTCGCGGACGCCAGACTTCGCGAAGAGTCGCTTTAAATAGGCGATACCCGCTTCTTCGTTTTCCGCGATGCCATGCAATTCGCCGAGCATATAAATCTGGAATCCCGACGCCGGCAGCGGAAGCGAGTCGAATGCGCGGCCAGCCGACACGCCAGCTCGAATCTCGTCACCGTTTTCGATCGCGGGGAGGACGAACAGGCAGAGCGTCAAAGCGAATACGCGGCGCATGCTGCTTATCCTATCGAAAACAGGGAGCCGGGTCGGACCCGTGATCCGAGCTCTTACGAATCCGAGTTGACGGCCGGGAACAAGCCATCGAGCGCGGCGTTCCAGTCCGCGCGGCGCGCATCGGCATCATTCCTCGCGTCGCCAAACAGCATCAGCGCGACGGTAACCATACTTGATTTTCCGCCCTCGCAAAAAACGCTGAAGAGAGCGTTGTTCCAACCCGGAATAACGCCGCGGAAGAAGTTCGGCTTCGTGAATTCGACGTTTCCTCGCATGCCATTTAGCGTGAAATGGCCGTCCTGAATTTGAAACAGTCCCCCTGCGCCGGTAAGTTTGGCCCACGCTTCCGCACGCGGAAGCGGAACACTGCGAAACACGGTCGCCTGGCAAACCGACTGATTCGCGTACTTGAGCCGATAGGCGATCATCGCCATGAACATGGCCCAGCCATCTTCGTAACCCGCGATCTCGTTGTCCCAATCGGCCGAATCGCCAAAACCCGAATGGACCAGGCGAAGACGGGTCACGCCCTTTTCGCTTTCGATGAAGTAGTCGATGCGAATTGGATAATTGACGCCGTCCTTTTCCCGATCCTCGCCGGTTTGAAGATTGCGTAGAGGCTCCCAAGCCTTGATCGGCGAGCTGAATTCCATGCCGCCGCCCCAGGAAAATGTCATTGAGCCGCCGGCACCGGGATCGACCGTCACCTCCGGCGCGAACCAGCTGGCGATTTCCTGACCGTCGGTGATGGCACGCCAAACCTGTTCCGGCGTGGCGGGAGTTTCAATTACGATTTCGACTTTGCGGGACATGTTGATTTTGTATCACTGACCGCAAGCGATGTCAAGACCAGTTTATTGGTCAAGGCCGTTGCTACCGAATATCTTTGACGAACGCCTGCCACGGCGCGTAGCCTTTGGCCGCAGAGTAGGCATCCGGCTCGAACGCCACAGCGACGTCAATCTTGTCTCCTGCCTGGAGTTTGGCTGCGCGCTCGGCGAAGTTCCATGCCATCGCCCTCAAGTTGCGCCCGGTCTGCCGGAGCCTGAAGACGGCGTGTTTATCGCTCTTGATTTCGGGCGCGGCGGTAAGCTCCGCACCAAGAATCGCAAACACGGGCGCCGAATTCCCGTACCCGAATGGAGCCAAATCAAGAATTTGCGCGATCGATTCGTCGTTTGCTTCGGCGAGATCGATGGTCGCGGAGAGTTCGAGAGAAGCCTGGAAATCGTCGACCGTCAGGCGGCTGGCGGCGTATTCGTTGAGGCGGCGGCGAAACACCTCGATATTCGCGGAGGTCATCGTCAGTCCGGCCGCTTGCCGATGTCCACCGAACTTGCTGAAGAGATCGGGCATCGATTCGAGCGCGTCGAGCAGGTGAAATTGCGGGATGCTGCGGCCGGACCCCTGTGCGATGCCATCTTCGATTCCGAGAACGAATGTAGGACGGTGAAAGCGATCGATAACCCGGGACGCAACGATACCGACGACGCCGCGATGCCAGCCCTCTCCGGCGAACACCAGCGCGGAATCGGAATCGCTGACCGGCGAGCTTTCGACTTCCGCGAGAATCTTCTCGACGATCGCTTTTTCGGTTTGCTGACGCTCCGTATTGAGGTCGTTTAATTGTTGCGCGATGGTCTTCGCCCGGTCTCCATCGGCCGTCAGAAACATCTCGACAACATCCGACGCCGACGCCATGCGTCCGGCCGCGTTGATACGCGGAGCGATTCGGAACGCGACTTGACCAGCGGATAAGATGTCGCCGTCCTTGAATCCCGATACATCGATCAGCGCGCGAAGCCCAGCGTTGCGCACGTCGCGAAGGCCATCCAGGCCGTGTTTCACGATGATGCGATTCTCTCCGGTCAGCGACACGACGTCGGCGACGGTGGCGATGGCGGTAAGTTTCAGGAAGCTTTCAAGAAGGCGGCGCGTCTTCTGCGCGGGCCAGTCCAGGCGGCTGAAGAAAGCCTGGATTAACTTGAACGTAACGCCCGCCCCGCAGAGATTTTTCTCCGGATAGCCACAGTCGGCGCGGCTCGGGTTCAGCACTGCCACAGCATTCGGCAGGGCGGCGGACTCTTCGCCTGGTCTCGTCTCGGGCAGGTGGTGATCGGTGACGATGACGTCAATGCCCAGCGCGTTAGCGTGTTCGACGACGGCCTGCGCACGAATGCCCGTATCGACGCTAATAATCAGCTTCACGCCGCGCGCAGCCGCCTCCTCGACCACGTCGCTACGCATGCCGTAGCCATCGCGCAAACGGTGCGGAACGTGGAATTCGACCTGCCCGCCGGCAAGGCGCAGGGCGCTCATCAGAATGACCACCGAGCTGGTTCCATCGACATCGTAGTCGCCGTACAGGAGGATCTTCTCTTTGCCGGCGACTGCTGCCAGCAGGCGCGGCACGGCGCGATCCATGTCCTTTAAAAGGAAGGGATCGTGGAGGTCGTCGAGCGTAGGCGCCAGAAATCGGCGAGCGTCCGCCAGTTCCCTATAGCCGCGCTGCCAAAGGACTCTCGCTGCCGGGAGATGCAGGTTCAGCCCGGCGGCGAGTGCGGCGACCGAGCCGGGATCGGGTTCAGGAAGGAGCCAACGCAAGCAAATCCTATTGTCGCCCGTTAGTCGCTTGGATTCGTTGAACCCGTTCTAATTGCGGGAGTAGTAGCCGCCACCAAGCGGCTCCTCGTCGTCCACACCTGCGAAAGTTTCCATTTCGTCGAGCATGTCTTCGAACTCGGTGTACCACTCGGTTCGGACTTCGAAGATAAAGATGCGGTCCGGCTGATCGAAGGAAAGCTCAATAACAGCCGTGAATCCCTCGTAAGCGCGCAATTCTTTCAATCGCCGCTCAAAGCCGCGATGCTCCTCCCTTGCTACACCGGACGTGGCCAGCGATTCGAACGCCTCGTCGAGATCTTCTTCCGTCAGCTTCCGGGTTTCGAGCAGCATGATGCGTGCACCCGCCGCTTCGGCGGCGGCGATAAACTCGCGGAAATCGGGGTGGGCCGCCGAATCCCAAAAGGCCGCCGGCACGCCATCCGGGACGCGCGAGATCGTCGGAAACACAATGAGACCGCGCGATTTCAAGTGGTCCGTGATTTCGGTCAGCAAAGAATCGAGATTTGGTTTCATGAGGAGCCGGGCTGGCGCCTGGACCCCCACAAGGTATCACAGCGGAATAGCGGCGAACGCTTTGGTGCCCGTGGTGTCAAAGATGGCGCGGGCGGCGAACCCCGCGGTGCCGTCCACGTCCAGATCGAACCGACCCGGTTGGGAAACGGTTTGGAGCGGCACCTGCTGAAATTGCATGTAGCTTTATTCATGCTTTCGCACGTTCAGCGTGCAAGAACAGACGCTTGAAGCGATCTCCGGGCGGACTGTAACCTCGGTTCCTTACCTCCGCGTCATATGATCGTCAGTTCCATTCTGAAGAATTCCAGGGAGATTAAAATAATGAATATGCGGATGATTGTAATGGGAGTGCTGTGTGCCGTGATGGCGTTTGCAGCCGATGTAACGGGTAAGTGGACGGCTGAAACGACCACCCAGCGCGGAACCCAAACCCAGACGTTCGACTTCAAAGCCGATGGCTCGAAGCTCACCGGAACCGTAACCGGCGGGCGCGGCGGCCCGACCGAGATCACCGAAGGCAAGATCAGCGGCGACAAGATCAGCTTCAAGATTTCACGCACGATGCAGGAGCGTAGCTTTGTGCAGATGTTCGAAGGCACGGTAGCGGGCGACGAAATCAAACTGAGCGCGAAGGTCGAGGGGATGGACACTCCTGCTCGCGAAATGACCGCCAAGCGCGCGAAGTAGTCGATCCCGTTTCAAGTTCACGAGGGCGTCCGGATGAAAATCGTTTGTCTCTTGGCGGCTTCCGCCATTCTGCTCTGCGCCCAAACCGGGTCCGTCGAAACGGGCGTGGTGAAGAGCGAAGGGCAGCCGATTCCGGGCGCCACTGTGCGTGCGACGCAGGGCGCTGTTGTTCTACAGACGTTGACCGACGCCACGGGCAGATACCGCTTGGAGCGGTTGGCGCCCGGTGTCTGGTCGATGGATATTCAAATGTTCGGATTTGATCCGATGAAGAAGGACGTAACCGTTCCGGAAACAGGATCTGGCACGGCGGACTTCACCTTGGCGCTCCGGACGTTCTTCGGAAGGCCGGGCGGACCTGGTGGGCGTCCGGGTGCGGCTGGAGCCGGAGCCGACGGAGCCGCCGTCGACGGCGCCGAGCCAAGCGCTCGCGCGGATCTCGAATCGCAGATCCAGGCAGCCGGAAACATCGGGCCTCCGCCGGATGCCACGGTCAATTCGGATGGCGCTAACGAATCCTTTCTGCTAAACGGCTCGTTGAGCCGCGGCGTGCAAACGTCGGACGCGGATATGCGCGGCCTGGGTGGCCCCGGTGGGTTCGGCCCTGGCGGCATGAACCCCGACGAGATGCAAGCCCGGATGCAGCAGGGCGGCGCCGGTGGCCCTGGAGGCGCGGGCGGCGGCGGCTTCGGCGGACCTGGTGGAGGCGGCGGGGGCCGTGGTGGTGGAGGGGGCGGCGCGGGTGGACGGGGCGGACAGCGTCCCGGTCAAGGTGCCGGCGCTCCGGACTTCATGATCGGCAATCGCGCGCGAAGAGGACAGGAGGGCTATCACGGAGCCTTGTCGTACTCGTTCCGGAATTCCGCTCTCGACGCTCGTCCTTTCTCGATCAACGGCACTGATCTCCCGCGTGCTTCGTATGCACAGAATCGGGTGAACGCCTCGATTGGGGGTCCGATGCGAATTCCGAAGCTGTACAAGGGCGACAAAACCTTCTTCTTCATTAACTATTCCGGCAATCTGGCGAAGAATCCGTTTAGCGCGACGACAACGGTTCCAACGGCAGCCGAAAAATCCGGCGTCTTCGATCTCGCGCGCGGCGTAATATACGATCCGAACACGCATCTGCCGTTCGCCAACAACTCCATTCCGCTGGCGAGGCTCAATTCGATCGCGAGGGGCTTGCTCCCGTACTTCCCCGATCCGAATCAGCCGGGCAGTGTGCAGAACTATCAGCTGCTGTTGGCGGTTCCGCAGAATGCGCAGAATTTGAACCTACGCGTGAACCAGACCTTGACCAAGAAGGACCGGCTGGCATTCTCTTTCGGTTATCAACACCGCAGCGGACAGAATCAGCAGATTTTCGGTTATCGCGACGAAACCGGGGGATCCGGCGTGAATGCGGATGTGAGTTGGACCCACAACCTGGGCCGCCGCAGCTTCCACACGCTGCGCGCCACATTCAATCGCAATGAAAGTCAGACGACGCCATTTTTTGCGTTCGGAACCGACGTTGCCAGCCTCCTTGGCATCGCCGGAACCTCGAGAGATCCCATCAACTTCGGTCCACCCAACTTGAGCTTCACGAACTACGGCTCGCTGTCGGATTCGAGCGCCGTTCTGTCGAGAGTGCAGACGTTCGGTTTGAACGACAACGTGAACTTTACCAAGGGCAAGCACAACTTGAGCTTTGGAGAGCAGTTCAGCCGCCTGCACGTAGACAATCGGACCGACTCGAACGCGCGCGGCACGTTCTCCTTTTCTGGCGCGACTACCAGCAACATCGTCAACGGTGTAACGCAAGCGAAGACCGGCCTCGACTTCGCGGACTTCCTGCTCGGTTCCGCGCAGACCAGTAGCGTCCGATTCGGCGGCACCAGCACCTATATGCGCGGCATCACGTTCGCTGCATTCGGCCAGGACGATTGGCGGGTCCGTAAGAATCTGACTATCAACCTGGGCCTGCGGTACGAGCTGTTCCCGCCGCTGCATGAGAAATACGGCCACATCGCGAACTTGGATATCGCCTCGGGCTTTACGGCGGTGAGTGCCGTGCTTCCCGGCCAGACCGGTCCGTATTCGGGAGCATTTCCGGATGCATTGATCAAGACCGACAAGAACAATCTGGCTCCGCGCGTCGCCATCGCGTGGAAGCCTAAAGCCGAGAAACCGACGGTCGTCAAAATTGGTTACGGCTGGTATTACAACGGGGGCGTGTTCAACAACTTCGCTGCGAAACTCGCGGCGCAACCGCCTTTCGCGACCACGACAACTCTTACCGCCGGCGTTGACGTACCTACGCTCTCACTCGCCAGTGGACTTGCAACCACACCAGCGAACAAAACCATTCTGAATACCTACGCGATCGACTTGAACTATCTGGTCGGCTACGCGCAGACGTGGAACGCATCGGTGCAAACCAACGTTCCCGGGCAGCTTGTCCTCGAGCTTGGATATCTGGGCACTAAAGGCACTCGTCTCGACATTCAGCGGATTCCCAACCGCGCCGCGCAACTGCTTGCGACAACGTCAGCAAATCGCGACATCAGCAATGCGGTCGGCTTCACTTACGATTCGCCCGAAGGCAATTCGATCTATCACGCAGGCCAGGCGCGCTTGACACGCCGTTTCCGCAAGGGGATTTCGTACAACTTCCTCTATACCTTCGCGAAGTCGATCGACAATTCATCGACGCTCGGTGGAGGAGCCAACGCGGTCGCGCAGGACGACCGGAACCTGGCGGCGGAACGCGGTTTGTCCAGCTTCGACCGGCGCCACACGCTGACCAGCAACTTCATCTACACCTCGCCGTTCGGCAACAACAGCACGCTGCTGACCGGCCACGAAAAATTCCAGAAGGCGCTCAAGGATTGGACCTTGAATGGCGGCCTGACGGCAAGCTCCGGCGCCCCGTTCACGGCTCGCATTGCGGGCAACCGCTCGGCTACGGGAGGCGCGGTCGGAACCGCCCGAGCGGACGCAACCGGGCTTCCGGTCGATGCGGGTGGCGGATACTTCAACGTGTTGGCTTTTACCGTTCCGGCTGCAAATGCATTCGGCAGCGCCGGTAGAAATACGATTGAAGGCCCGTCGTCGTGGACTCTCCATCTTTCCGTCGGCCGTCAGTTCAAGCTAGCGGAGCGGCGGAATCTTGAATTTCGAATCGACTCCAACAACACGCTGAATCATGTCAATATTTCGAGCCTCGGCACCACCGTGAACGGCATCGACTATGGCCGCGCGATTGCCGCGGGCGGCATGCGCAGTTTATCCGGCAGCTTGAGGTTCCGCTTCTAAATGCGAAAAGTCCTGGTTTTTCTGCTTGCCGCGGGCATGATCCAGAATCCGTCGGTTCGCGCTCAACAAGCCCAGCCGTCGACGTTCAGCATCACCAGTAATCTAGTGGTCGTGAACGTCGCGGCCCGTGACAAGGCTGGCAATCTGATGACGAACCTCAAGAAAGAAGATTTCATTCTTCTTGAGGATGGTAAGCCGCAGAGAATCGACGTATTCGAACTGCAGAAGCTCGACGGCGATGCGCTTCCGGTGCTCAAGGAAGGCGCGCCCGCGACGATCGTAGAAGCCGTACGGCCGACGCAAATCGCCGCCGGCGCGACCGCCGCGACCGGGAAAGCGAATCCGATTAAGTTTCAGGACAAACGCCTGCTGGCGCTGTTCTTCGATTTTTCGTCGATGCCGCAGACCGATCAGGTCCGCGCGATCGATGCCGGAGAGAAGTTCGTCCGCGAACAATTGACGACAACGGATCTGGTCGCGATCATGACCTTTTCGAATCGCTTCAAAATCGTGCAGGAGTTCACCGCCGATCGCGAACTTCTCCTCGATGTTCTCCACAAGATGTCGCTCGGCGAAGGCGCGGACCTCTCCGCCGACGGCGCCACCGGTGCCGACGAAGACGACGACAGCGGCGGCTTCGTTGCCGACGACAGCGAATTCAACATGTTCAATACCGACCGTAAGCTGGCCGCTCTCGAAACCGCGGCGAAGAAGCTCGGCGTGTATGCGGAAAAGAAGGCGCTGGTGTATTTCTCAAGCGGCGTCAGCAAAACCGGTATGGAGAATCAATCGCAGCTGCGATCGACGATCAACGCCGCGGTTCGCGCGAATGTCGCCTTCTATCCAGTGGACGCGCGCGGCCTGGTAGCGACTCCGCCCGCCGGTGATGCGTCGACTGCTTCCCCACGCGGCACGGCTGTGTTCAGCGGCCGGTCGCAAGGCCAGCAAAAAGCAAAGTTCCAGGATCAGCAGGAAACGCTGTTCTCGCTCGCCGCCGACACCGGCGGCAAGGCCCTTCTCGATAACAACGACCTCGCGATGGGCATTCGGCAGGCGCAAAAAGATATCAACAGTTACTACATCCTCGGCTACTATTCATCGAACGACGCCAAGGACGGGCGGTTCCGCAAGATTCAGGTAAAGATGGCGAACGCCGCTTTGCAGGCGAAGCTGGACTATCGCGCAGGATATTACGCGCAGAAGACGTGGGCGAAATTCAACTCGTCCGACAAAGAACGCCAGCTCGAGGAAGCGCTGGTGGCCGGCGATCCGGTGAGCGAGTTGCCGATCGCGCTCGAAATCGATTACTTCCGCATCGCGAAGGATCGCTACTTCGTTCCGCTCTCGGTAAAGATCCCAGGTAGCGCCATCGCGCTGGCGAAGAAAAAGGGCGGCGAAGGCACTGAAATCGAGTTCATCGGTCAGGTCAGGGATCCGCGCGGAAAGATGGTCGGCGGCGTCCGCGACACGATTCCAGTGAAGTTCACTGAGGAATCCGCGGCGCAGCTAGCCAAGCGCCAACTGCATTACGACGCGGGATTATCATTGCCACCCGGCGATTACGTTTTGAAATTCCTGGTCCGCGAAAATCAAACGGGCAAGATGGGAACGTTCGAATCGAATTTCACAATTCCCGATTTGGCGGGCCAAAGCAAAGGACTGCGCGTGTCGAGCGTAGTTTGGTCGAATCAGAAAGAGAAGCTGTCGGCGGCGGTCGGCACGGCGGGTGAGAAAGCGAAAACTCTGGCCCTAAGCCCGCTGGTCGCAGATGGACAGAAGCTGGTCCCGAGCGTCACGCGCGTCTTCCGCAAGGAACAAAACCTGCTGGTCTATCTCGAGGTCTACGACCCGGCGCTGAATGACCAGAAGAAAGCGTCCGTCATGGCTGAGCTGTCGTTGATGCAAGGGGGGCGGAAAGTCTTCGCGTCACAACCTCTGCGCAAAAGCGATTTGGCCGCGTCGCGATTCGCGACGTTACCGCTTCAATTCCAGATTCCGCTCTCGAAGCTCAGCCCGGGCGAGTATACGGCTCAAGTCAACATCATCGATTCGACGGGACGCAAGTTCGCGTTCTCGCGCGGATCGATTGTGCTGCTCGCGAACTAAGTCCCAATGGGCCGAGCGGAGTCTCCGCTCGCTTTTACCCATTCAGATTCCAAATGTCCACGTGCCATTTCCACAGGCCGTCTTCCTGGCGCCACTGGACCACGTACTTCACGGCAACAGTCTGCCCATTTCCCAGGGTCAGCGCGCCACGGCCGATCTCAAAAACGTGCGGTCCGAGTAATTCGGCAGCGACCGTTTCAAGCGCCGCCGTCCTGACGTCCATTCCGACAATGGCGCTTTGCCAGAACTCCTTGATCGGTTCGCGACCGTCGATCATTTGCGCGCCCGGCGGCAGGATGGCGGCGTCCGCGGTGTAAACCGCGTCGAAAGCGCCGATATCCCGCGCAGCCACTGCGGCCGAGAAAATTTGGTTGGTTGCGCGCATTGCGGCGGCAACGGATTCTGGAACGCTCACGTTTCACTCCTTGCGGGGAACCGTAATGAGGCAAGGCTCCGGCGTGACACTTATTCTATCCACCTATACTGCGTTCCAGGCACACTTCTCCCTCGCGATCCGCCCTCAAATTCCGCCTGATGCGAGCTCGGCTTATCAGCCGCCTTCGATCATGTGCATGCCGAAGTACAACCCGCCAATCAGCACCAGAGTGACGATTGCGGTCAGACCCCAGCGCAGGTAGCGCTCGCGCGGTGTTACATCTCGGGCGTCGTCTTTCTTGATTTGTTCATCGAGGCTGTCGAACATAGAACGAACCTCCTCCGCGTTTGTTGCGCGGAAAGCTGCCGGCCGATCCGGCGGGCCGCTGTTCGCGTCGCTCCGGATCCGTGAGCCGAACTGAGGCGCAAGCCCCACCGGCCATCGTGTAACCCGGACTCAACCCGGTCACACACTTGATTCCAGCTGAATCATACTCCTGTTTTTCCTCGATGAAAAGGGGCAGAATCAGGCCCGGCTGCTGGCCATCTTGCGCGCGACGAGCATTGCGATCTCGAGCGCTTGCTCCCAGTTCAACCGCGGATCGACTTCGCTGAGGTAGGCGACTTTCAGATCCTCCTCAGTGAGGCCGCGGGCACCGCCGGTGCACTCGGTAACGTCGCCCCCGGTGAGTTCGATGTGAACACCGCCCAAGTAAGAACCTTCCGCTGCATGAACGTCGAACGCGGTTTCAAGTTCATGGCGAATATCCTCGAAGCTGCGAGTCTTGATACCGCTCGAAGTCATCCGCGTATTCCCGTGCATCGGATCGCAGATCCACAGTACGTTCCTACCGGCGCGGCGAACCGCGCGGACCAGGCAGGGAAGCTTTTCGGCGAGATGTCGAACGCCGAACCGATGGATGAGCGTAAGACGCCCCGGCTCGTCCGCGGGATTGAGAACCTCTACCAGCCGCGAGAGTTGCTCGGGCGTCGTCGACGCTCCGATTTTAAGGCCGATCGGATTCACGATACCCCGGAAATACTCGATGTGAGCGCCGTCGATCTGCGAGGTGCGCAAGCCGACCCATGGGAAGTGGGCCGAGAGGTTGAACCAGCCCTCGCGCCTCGGCACTTCGCGCGTCAACGCTTCCTCGTAACCAAGGTGCAGTCCTTCGTGACCGGTGAAGAAATCAACGCGATCCAGTTCGCCCGCCTTCACGCCGAGAATGCTTTCCATGAACTGCAGCGACTCCGCAATGCTCGATGTAATGCGCCCATATTCGGCGGCCAGGGGCGAATGCTGCGCGAATGCGAGATCCCAATATTCCGGGTGATGCAGATCCGCGAAGCCACCCTTCACCAGCGCGCGAATGAAATTGAGGGTCAGAGCGGAACGCTCATATCCGCGCAAAAGTAACTGCGGATCCGGCTCGCGGTCAGCAGCGGTAAACGGCGGCCGGTTGACGATGTCGCCGCGGTACGCGGGCAATGAGATTCCATCGCGCGTCTCCAGATCTTCAGAGCGCGGCTTCGCATACTGGCCGGCAAAACGTCCGATCCGCGTAACCGGTTTGCGGCTGCCCTGGATCAGTACGAGACTCATCTGCAGCAGGATTTTTAGCTTCGCGGTGATGGACGCGGAATTGCATTCACTGAACGATTCCGCGCAATCTCCGCCCTGTAGAACGAAACGGCGTCCCTGCTGCGCTTCCGCCAGTTGCTGTTTCAGCGACAAAACTTCCCAGGACGTAACCAGCGGCGGCAGCGTCCCGATCTCCGTCAGAACCCGCTCGACCGCCACAGCATCCTTATAGTTCGGCTGCTGCAGCGCTTGCTTGGTTCGCCAAGATTGTGGAGACCAAGTGCCAGGAATCTTCGGCAGGGCCGCGGAAGTGGTCATGGAAATTCAAGATTACCAGAGGGCCGCGCGTCGGCCACAGAATACTTGACGGAGGTCGCCGTTGCGGGCCAAATAGAAAGGATGTATTACCACTTGGCGCAGATCAATGTCGCTCGGCTCCGCGCGCCTCTGGATTCGCCGTTGGTGGCTGATTTTGTCGCGCAGTTGAATCCTGTGAACGCGATCGCGGATCTCGCCCCGGGCTTCGTTTGGCGCTGGGTCGGCAACAGCAAGGATTCCATGGAATTGCTGAACATGTCCGTCTGGACCGGCGTTGATGCGCTGTTCGCGTACACCTACAAAGCCGATCACGTGGAAGTATTCAAGAACCGCCTGAAGTGGTTCGAAGCGCCGACGGCATCGCCGTTCGCCTTATGGTGGATTCCAGCAGGACACATTCCCTCGACGGAAGAAGGCTACGCCCGCCTGGCATGGCTTCGCGAGCGTGGACCGGGTCCGTTCGCGTTTTCGTTCAAGCAAAGATTCCCAAGTTTCGCCGAGCCGCCCGCACCCGAAGTGGGCGCCAGCGAAATCAGCTGGGACCAGCGGACCCTGGTATCAGCCGGCAACACTCCGAACGGCGACGTCAACGGAGAGACTACGTTTCATTACCGGCAGCAAGGCCGCCGCGTATGGGCGACCTATGAAGGCGGCGGAGTCCGCTTCGGAAGCTTAGTCGCGAACGCGGATGCATCGGGGCGCCTGGAAATGCGCTATCAGCACGCCAACGAGCTCGGCGAATTGCGCAGCGGACGCTGCGAATCCGTTCCCGAATTGTTGGCCGACGGGCGCATCCGCGTGGAGGAACGCTGGCAGTGGACCGGCGGCGCGGCAGGCCGTAGCGTCCTGGTCGAAGCCGGAGCGGACCGCACGGAATTCGCCGTCCTCTAGTTCGTATACTGGGCTTTCATGCCTCAAATTGCGAGTGAGCCCGAGATCTTCGACGCAGTGATCGTGGGCTCCGGCGCGACCGGCGGATGGGCCGCCAAACAGCTGACCGCCGCCGGCATGCGCGTGGTCTTGCTCGAGGCAGGCCCGAAGATCACGCCCAAAGACTTCACCGAGCATCAGCAAAGCTGGCAGCTTCCGTACCTTGAGATGTCGCCGAAGATCATCGCCAATCGCCCGATCCAGGGACTTTGCTACGCGTGCACGGAACACAACCAGAACTGGTTTGTGAATGATCACGAAAATCCGTATACCCAAGACAAGCCCTTCCATTGGATCCGGCTGCGCGTTCTCGGCGGCCGTACGCTGAGTTGGGGGCGCCAAAGTTATCGTATGTCGGACCTCGACTTCAAAGCGGCGTCGCACGACGGCTACGGCGACGACTGGCCGATTTCGTACTCGGATCTCACCCCGTATTACGACCAAGTCGAACGCTACGTCGGGATCAGCGGCCAAGTCGAAGGACTTTCGCAATTGCCCGACGGCCAGTTCCTTCCGCCGATGGAAATGACCTGCGGGGAGAAAATGGTCAAGAAAGCCGCGAAGGACAAGTTCGGGCGCACGGTAACAATCGGTCGCGCCGCCGTTCTCACGAAAAATCACAACGGCCGCGCAGCCTGTCATTACTGCGGCCCTTGCGAGCGTGGCTGTTCGACGTTCTCGTATTTTTCGAGCCCGTTCACCACTATCGCCGACGCCATGAAAACCGGCCGCATGACGCTGCTGACCGACGCGGTCGCAGCACAAGTGATCATGAAAAACGGCAAAGCCACGGGCGTTTCCTACATCGACCGCATCACGCGCGAACCTCGCGAAGTCCGTGGCAAATTAGTCATGCTTTGTGCATCCACACTCGAATCTACGCGGCTATTGTTGAACTCCGGAATTGCGAATTCAAGCGGCGTCCTGGGGTCGTACCTCATGGATCACGTCTTCAACGCGTTCTCGACCGGGCGACTGCCGATGCTCGAAGGCAAGCCGTGGCTAGGGCGTCCGCACCGGCCGAATGACATCTATATTCCGCGCTTTCGCAATGTGACCGAATCGCACAGCAACGGCTTCATTCGCGGCTACGGCTATCAGGGGTGGAGCAACGCAAATCCGGATTTTGAGGCCGACGGCTTCGGCAAAGGCTATAAGGAACAGGTCCGCAACGGATATTGGGACGTGACGCTGCTCGGCTTCGGCGAGTGTCTGGCGAGCAAGGAAAACCGGGTCGAGATCGATCCGAACCGCGTGGATGCCTGGGGTGTGCCGACGTTGAAGATGCGGATGGAATACGGCGACAACGAAAAGAAGATCCACCGCGACGCACAGGTGCAGGGCGCGGAGATGCTCGAAGCCGCGGGCGCCAAGGACGTCAAGACTTACGGAGAAGTTTCGACGCCCGGCTTCTGCATCCATGAAACCGGTACGGCCCGTATGGGTAACGACCCGAAGACCAGCGTGGTTAATAAATTCTGCCAGTCGCACGATGTCGAAAATGTATTCGTCACCGACGGAGCCTGCTGGGTTTCGAGTTCCAATCAGAATCCGACCCTCACGATGATGGCGCTAACGGTCCGCGCGTGCGATTACATCCAGCACGAATATGCGAAGCGGATGGTTTAGCACCTTGAAACATGAAAAGCGGGTCTCGTAAAATAGGTTTTCGCTATGAATACTGAAGTCACGTCTACTGTCGAAGAGATCCGCGCGCGCAACCAGGTTCAAGTGGTAGCTGGGATTCACGAAGGCTCTCCGGTCAATACAATTCCGCCCGGATTCTACGGATTCACGTTCGCCCCGGCGAGTTTCGAGAGCCCGCTGTTTTCGAGAAACTCTTTTCTCTCTTTTGAAGTTCACAAGACGGCGGGCGGCGCCGTAATTCTCGGATACGCCGCGCCCGACAGCGTCGCGAAACTGGAGAGCAACGAGGGATCCGCCGAAGTCGATCTGTATCCGGTCGCGAAAGCGGACGCGACGAAATTGGTCGAGGTTCCCCATTCGCGGATAATCAGTGCGAAACCGCTCGACCGTGCTCACTCGAATCGTCTTCGCCTAGCCATTCAATGCGCGTAGCGGCATGCCGCGCGGGATATAATTTCGACAGCCGCGCGCATGAACCTCGTTGTCGTCATACCCGCGTTCCGACCCAATCAGGCCCTGGTGGATCTGGTGCGCGAACTCGCCTCCCAATCCTGGGCGGCCATCCTGGTCATTAACGACGGCAGCGAGCCGCGCTTCAATTTCTTCTTCGATAGCGTTCGCGGGATTCCCGGGACCACCGTTCTAACGCACGCCGTGAATCTCGGCAAGGGCAGCGCGCTCAAAACCGGAATCAACCACGCGCTCAAAACGTATCCCGGCTTGACCGGGCTGGTGACAGCGGATGCCGATGGCCAGCACGCACCGGAAGACGTTCGCCGCGTGGGCGAAGCGCTGCTTAGCAATCCAGCCAGCCTCATCATCGGAGCGCGAGGCTTTGAGGGCGGCGTTCCGCTGCGAAGCCGAATCGGAAATGTACTGACGCGCGGACTGGTGAAAGTCGTGCTCGGACGCAGTCTGCGCGACACGCAAAGCGGGCTCCGGGGCATTCCAGTCAAAATGCTGCCGGAGTTATTGCGCATCGAATCGTCGGGTTACGAATTTGAGCTCGACATGCTGACCGCGACCAAGCACCAGGATTGCGAGATTCGCGAACTGCCCATTCGCACGATCTACGAGCCCGGAAATCCGACATCGCACTTCAATCCCCTGCGCGACTCGGCAAAGATCACTTTCGTCCTGTTCCGCTTCGGATTGCTGTCGCTCAGCACGGCAGCGCTCGACAACATTATTTTTTGGCTCGCCTTTCGCTACTCGGATGAGATTCTGCCGTCGCAGGCTCTCGGCCGCGCCGTCGGCGTGCTGTTCAACTACGGCCTCGCGCGCCGGGCGGTCTTCTTATCCGGCGATCATCACCGCGCAACCCTGCCGCGTTACCTGATTCTGGTCGCCGCCAGTGGCCTGGTATCTTTCGGGCTGATCCACTTCCTGATGTATCTGTTCGAATTGCCGGTGATGGTCTCAAAACTTTGCGCCGAAAGCGCGCTCTTCCTGGCAAACTTCGCGCTGCAGCGAGACTTTGTTTTCACGCGAGCCAAGTCGAGGACGCCCGAACTCTCGATGGCACCGGAACCGTCAGCCGATTCCTCCAAGCTCGGCCGCGCGAATGCCGCCAAGGCCGGCGATCCGGAATAAATGCAGACTCTGCTGCGGGCTGTTTTTGCCGCGCTCGCGGCGCTCCTGATCAGCGGCTTCTGGCAGACGCGGCTGCTATCCCAGACTATGTGGACGCCACGCGGAAGCGGTCGGCTGATCGGTGTCACGCTCGGCTGCACAGTCCTCTCGGCACTCATCGTTTGGCTTCGGCCGAAGTTTCGACTGCCAGTCTTCGATTGGTTCGATCTGCCCATCGGAGCCGCGGTGCTGGCCACCATCTTCGGCCTCGCCGCCCACTTCCCCATCAACACGCGCTGGCTCTGGACACCGATCGGAATCGCATTCGTCATCTACCTTCTGCGAAATCGCACCACGCGAATCATCGCGATGACTAGAACCGAATGGGCCGCTTTCTCTCTGGCAGGATTTTCGCTGCTGTTGCACTTACTCGCCGCGCTCTCCCCCGAATCGAGCGGCGACGGACTCGCCATGCATCTCGTGATCCCCGAATGGATCGCGGCGCATCATTCATGGAGCTTCGACGCTACGCGCCTGGCATGGGCGGTGATGCCGATGAACGGAGACTGGCTGGCATCGTTCGCATTCCTGATCGGCGGAGAGTATGCATCCAAACTTTTGAACTGGATCTGGCTCGTCGCGATTTGCGCCGGCCTATTCCGCGTACTTTCCGCGCATCTGCCGCGGGAGAGGGCGTGGTTTGCCGTCGCTCTCTTCGCTTCGACTCCGGTTGCCTTCCTGGTCACCACCTCGCTCTTCGTAGAGAATCTGTGGGCGCTGTTCTTATTCGCCGGACTTCTTGCAATCTGGGAAGACCGCCCCATCGCCTCCGCGATCCTGCTCGGCGCTGCCATGGCGACGAAATTCGGCAGCTTGCCGATGGTGCTGATGGCGGCGCCACTGCTGATCTGGAAGCTCCGCGCAAGGCCCTGGAAAACGAGCGCGCTGTGGATCTCCGTCTTCGCGGCGTTCGCTTGTATACCTTACGTCACCGCCTACGCAATCACCGGGAACCCGGTGTTTCCATTCTTCAACGGCACGTTTCATTCGCCGCTCTTTGAAGACCGGACGATGATTGATGGGCGTTTCCCGCGCGGCGTGACGTGGCGCATTTTGTATGACCTCACCATCCATACTTCGCGCTATCTCGAGAGCCAGGATGGCGCCGCCGGATTCGCTTGGCTGCTCTTCGTTCCTCTAACGGTTCTCTCTTGGAAGAGAATGCCGACGCTCGCCCGGCTTTGCCTGGCCACCACCATCGGGTTCGTAGTTATGGAGTTTCAGGCGTTCACTTATCTGCGTTACGCCTACCCGGCGCTGGTCCTGCTTACGATTCCCATCGCGCTCGTAATTACACGCGATCGCTGGCTCGCAGCAGGGGCAGCGATCGTATTCTGCCTGAACATCTATTTCCTGGCCGCGTCCGATTATCAGCACCGGGATCTCTTCCTGAACTGGTTCGACGCCGCCGAACGCGAGCAGTATATGGAGTTCTACACGCCCCAGCGGAAGCTGATCCGCGAGTTGAATCGAGTCGCACCCGGCCAGACGGTAGCGTTCCTGGCCGGCAACCAGATCGCCGGCGTGCAGGCGACCGTGTACTCGGCGAGCTGGCATTCCTGGAAGTTCGAGAACGCGCTGCGGAACGCGGTCGCACCGGACGACGTCCTGAAGCTGATCGAACGCTTCGGAATTCGCTACGTCATCGCGCCCACTGAAGTTAGCGCTGTGCAAATGGCGAGTGTGCAGGCCCGCGACATGCTCAACCTCTGTACGGAAAAACAGATGGAATCCGGCGGCTTCCAATTGGCGCGCGTGCTGGACACCTGCAAAGCGGATTCACGCCCCGCTGCCAAACCCGGGACGTACGACGACAAGGATTTGCATATCCTCTATCGCGGAGCCTGGATTCGCGATTCGCAATTCCCGCAGACCTTCGAGCACACGATTACCTACTCCGCGACGCCGGGCGAGAGTTTCCGCGTCGCCTTTTCGGGATCGAAGATCTCTTGGATATTCACCAAGGCCTCCAACCGCGGAATCGCCCAAGTGCTCATCGACGGCGTCGAGCGCGAATCTATCGACCTCTACGCGGCCCTGCCGGAATGGCAAGCGCGTAGATCCTTCGCGGCGGCCGGCGATGGACTTCACACCTTCGAAGTCCGCGTCACCGGCCGGAAAAATAGGGCTGCATCCGACATTTACGTGGACATCGACGGCTACATCGTCGAATGAGTTCCGCGCGAGATGAAGCTATTGCACCGGCAAGAGTGCAGCGAACAGGCCGGAGGTAGAAACCTGGCAGCTGAGTTCATATAGAGCAGCCAGCAGCGACTTCGGCAGCAGCAGATCAACCTGATAATATCCGATCGTCCCCGGAGCTAAACCAGCAAACAACACCGTCACCGCCACGGCAGGATCTAAGTTCGTGTTCGGGTGCATCACGCAGCTCATCGGAGAATCCGTCCTCGACAGCGTGACGCTGGAAGCGGGACTGCCAGTCGCAACCGCTGGCGTCACGGGGCCGAAACCAGTGCCAAACAAGTGAATGATGTCACCTGCATGGGCCGGACGCGCGTCGCTGATCACTGCATCGAACTTCTCGGTGGCGGCAACGGCGAAGCCGTCGGCGGAACGCAAAAAGCTCGGCTGGTACTTCGGTGCGAACACAGCGAGCGACGCGCCCTCCCAGGGGTTGGCGGCGGCACCAGATAAAGACAATCCATGAACGCGTGTTGAATCCGCGTCCCATGGCATCTGCAAGGTCAATTGCCCGTCTCCGATTGCTAACACCGGAATTTTGAATCCATCGAGTCGTGCTTCGATCGCGTCCGTCGAGGTCACCGAAGCCGCGATTGTAAATGGCTGGCCTTGCGCGGCCACTGCACCGAATTTCGAGTCGGGCGAGAAGGAGGCGGGAAGTGCCGCCGGAACTCGTCCGGTGAACTCCCTCACCAGTCCGGTGCGCAATTCAACCCGGAGCAATCGTCCCCGGTTTGTCACTGCCCACGAGATCGAGCCGTCACCCGAAAGGACGGCGCTCTGAATTCCTTCGGGTTCGTCGGTGACCTGCCGCCGGGCTGATCCATCGGCGCGGATCACGAAGAGCTGGACATCGTCCTCGCCTTGCGGTTTCGCCCGAAACAGCACGACAGTTCCGTCGGCGCTGATCCGCGGATCCGTTCCGTTCCGATCCAGAATGATCGGCGAAAACGGCGTCGTCACTGGACTCAACTGGATCCCGGCCGCATCGCGCCACACCACAGATGTCGCCCGCGCGTCGATTACCGCGGAATCGGCGACCAGCGTCTCGCTGGTAAGAAAGATGCTGCTGCTCAACGTCTGCGTACCCGCGGCGGGCCGCAAAATGACGAGTCCAGCGGACCGCCAGACAATCGCTGTCCCGTCGTCGGCAATACTTTGAACGGCGTTGAGAGTCCGCAGGGAAGCCGTTGTATATTGCTGTCCTCTAGCTAAATCCACGATGACAATTTGCGGGATCAAGTCAGCCGGCATCTTGCGAACTAGCGCCCAATTTCCGTTCCGACTCAGGACCGTAGTTCCCTCGCCCGAAAAAACGGATTCCCGATTCGCGTTATACACGTCCGTCCGGTTGATCGAACCGCAAAGCGTCACGGAGAAACCAACGCAACCGATCACGCTGGATACCGCGACGTTTGAATTATCGCCAGCGGAAACGCCCACCAGGTTGTAGGCGTTGGTCGTATAGGCATTTCCGGTCGCGTTGCCGTCTACCAGGCGAGTCCGTAACAACCAGGGCCGGACACCCGTAGAATCTACGACAAAAACCTTTCCGAAGTTGGGTTGTCCGACGCCTGTCTGGCTGAGCGGAGTCGTGAAAAACAGCAGCGAGCCGTCATTGTTCGTAGACAGACTCGTGAACTGCGCGGCCAGGGGTAAAACGGAAAGCGCCGTCATCCCCGCGATCGAACGGAACATCAGCAATGGAAAGCCTCCTTTTGGCGATCGCTGCCAGTCTGGTTTGTTTCGTTTAATTGAGACAGGTTTGCCATCGACGAAGCCCCCGGGTGCATCAAATCGCCAGTATCCACATTGGATCTACAATAAATTCTTTATGCTCCACATTCCCATCCTCCGCTTCGGCGAACCCTATCGCAGCTTGGACGTCGCCAAAACTCCCGATTTTAAGACCAAGCAGCCGTATGTCGAACTGAGCATGGCAAACGCAGGCGTAATTCGCCGGGACCTGCTCGATCAGCAACGCGGCAAAGACGCGCTGGCGAAACTGTCCACCAACGAACTTCTCGCGATTTGCAAGACCGCAGCCGAATATTTTCTCACCGGAACGCTGCCGATCGGCGACGAAATGCAATCGGCCGACGACTACGTCCGTCAGCTTTCGGCCACCACTGGAATGCCGTACGTCATGGTCCGCAAGAACATGAAGAAAATTCATGGCGTGCTGGACAAGATGAACGAAGTGCTGGATGGGCTGACGCGCGGCGTCGGCTTCGATATCCTCGACCGCGGTTACGGCATGCATGCCGGATACGCGCTTAGTTTCGTTCCGCGCGCCGCGGCTTTGGGCGTCGTACTGCCGAACAATTCCCCTGGCGTCCATTCGCTCTGGGCCCCCGCCATTGCCATGAAAACGGCGCTTTTCCTGAAACCGGGTAGCGCCGAGCCTTGGACGCCCTTCCGCATGATTCAGGCTTTGATTAAGGCTGGTGCGCCCAAAGAAGCTTTTGGATACTATCCCTGCGATCACGCCGGAGCGGGAGAAATTCTGCGCCACTGCGGACGCGGAATGGTCTTCGGCGACGTTTCCGCCACCAAGAAATACGAAAACGATCCGCGTGTCGAAGTCCACGGACCCGGCTATTCGAAGATCGTGTTCGGCGAGGACCAGATCGACAACTGGGAGAAATATCTCGACGTCATGGTCGCGTCGATCTCCGAGAACTCGGGGCGCTCATGCGTCAACGCATCCGGCGTCTGGGTTCCGCGCCACGGAAAAGAGATCGCCGCCGCGCTCGCCGAACGGCTGGCCAAGCTGACGCCCAAACCCGCCGACGATCCCGCCGCTCCCCTCGCGCCGTTTGCCGATCCCAAAATCGCCCAGCGCATTTCCGGCATCATCGACAACGATCTGGCCGGTGCGCGCGACGTCACCAGCGAGCTTCGCGGCAGCGATCGCTGCGTGGAACTGGATAGCTCCACGTATCTGCTACCGACCGTAATCGAATGCTCCGCGGACCATCCCCTGGCAAATCGCGAATTCCTGTTCCCCTTCGTCAGCGTCGTCGAGACGCCCGAATCCACCATGCCGGAAATTCTCGGACCGTCGCTCGTCATCACTGCCATCACCGAGAATCAAGCGTTCCGGAAGCGCCTGCTCGCTTCTCCGCATGTTGGACGCCTCAATTTCGGCGGCATTCCGACCATGCAGATTTCCTGGGACCAGCCGCACGAAGGAAATCTGTTCGACCACCTCTATGGCCGGCGCGCCTTCCAAAAGGCGGGCTGAGCCCTGGTTTCCGCCCTCCACTCCGGCCGCGGCCAAGGCGGCCGGATCCCTGTCATGAAATTGTGACTTTTCGCCCTTCCATATCCTATACACTCTACCGAGCGACCTAATTGAGGAAGTCCGGCCAACCTCGAAGCCCAGCTCCAAGCTGGCAACTCGATTGCCGGGCGATTTGCCACGACGCGATCGCTGAGGACCGGCGGCAACATGCTGTTGCCTAGCTTTGGTCCCGGAGGAATTGATTGGAACTGTTCGGAGATACACTTTCGGGCGCGAATATTACGTTCCTCGTGCTCGCGCTCGCATTGGCTCTAACCTTCGAATTCGTCAATGGCTTTCACGACACCGCCAACGCGGTCGCGACGGTCATATACACCCATACCCTGAAGCCGAATGCCGCCGTCGTTTGGTCAGGCTGCTGGAATTTGGTCGGCGTGCTGACATCGAGCGGCGCGGTCGCATTCGGAATCGTTTCCCTGCTGCCTGTCGAACTGGTGATGAACGTCGGTTCCGCCGCCGGATTCTCCATGGTGTTCGCGCTGCTTGTTTCCGCCATCATCTGGAATCTGGGGACCTGGTATTTCGGGCTTCCCGCCTCTAGCTCCCATACCATGATCGGTTCCATCATGGGCGTCGGCTTGGCGAATTCCATTATGAACAAAGGCCTTCAGGCGGGCGAGGGCGTCAATTGGGCGAAGGCGGAGGAGATCGGTATGTCCCTCCTGATTTCGCCGCTGGTCGGCTTTGGCGCGGCCTATCTTCTTCTCCTGCTTTCGAAATCGCTGATCAAGATGCCGGAATTGTACACCTCCCCGCAGGGCAAAGCGCCGCCCCTATGGATTCGCGGCGTCCTGATGCTGACATGTACCGGGGTGAGCTTTGCGCATGGATCGAACGACGGCCAAAAAGGCATGGGCCTGATCATGCTGATCCTGATTGGCCTCGCGCCCGCCGGATACGCCGTGAATCTGGCGACCAATCCAAAGCATATGCAGGAGGTAGTCATCGAGAGCCACCAGTTGGCCACGCAGATGGAAGCCCGGTCCCGCTCCGCCGAAGTGCCGAAGCCGCAGGCCGCGTCGGAGGCCCTGTCGAGTTACCTGAAGCCTGGTGGAACTCCTTCCGACCGGACCTTTGCCGCCGTCGCCGCGAAGAGCCGCGAAATCGCGAACCGGCTCGACGGCAAACCGAATTTCTCGGAATTCACGCGCGATCAACGGCGGCTTCTACGCGGCGATTTGTACCTGCTTTCAGAAACGCTGAATAAAATGACCAAAATGAAGGTGCTGACCGGGCCCGAAAAAGATGCCGCGCAGGCTGCGCAGCGTAAGTTCGACGGTGTGACGAAGTTCATCCCGATTTGGGTGAAGGTCGCCGTTGCTATCGCACTTGGCCTTGGCACGATGATCGGCTGGAAGCGGATCGTCGTCACCGTCGGAGAAAAGATCGGCAAAGAACACCTGACCTACGCGCAAGGCGCCTCCGCGGAACTGGTGGCGATGACCACCATCGGCGCCGCGGACTACTTCGGCCTGCCCGTCAGCACCACCCACGTCCTATCCTCCGGCGTGGCCGGCGCCATGGCCGCCAATCATTCCGGCTTGCAGATGGGAACGCTGCGGAACCTGCTTCTCGCGTGGGTGCTCACGCTGCCGGTGTGCGTGCTGATGGGTGCCGCGTTGTTTGCGTTCTCGCTGAACATAGTCCTGAATTTTGCCGGCGCGAAGTAGCCTGTCTATTTGGACGCCGGCTCGTGAGCCGCTTTCAAGGTTTTCTTTGCTTTCGCGATTTCGAGCAGCGTCGGATAGAACTGCACGAACGTATTCTCGACCGCCCCGTGTTCGGTGTGGCACGCGAAACAGGCCGCCGACTTCGGGAACGCTTTCACTTCCTTGGCCGGTTCGCCGTTTTTCGAAGCAAAGTGGAAGTAGGCCCATTTCTCGGGAAATTGGGTCTCGTCCTTAACCGCCGCTTCAATCGCCTGCACCGACGTTTGCGTTCGACCGCCCCGATTGATCGATTCGTTGGCGACGCCCTTGCGGATCTCAAGAATGAAGATGGTTCCATTCGGCCACGCGCCGGACTTCACGAATTCGTGATACGCCGCCGGATTCACGAAGACGTTATCGAACGCCGGATCCTGTCCTTCCGCCGGCCCGTTCGGCCCGTACGTCATCCCCATGCCGGAAGTCAGGAAGATCCATTCCCGGTAATCCGTGGGACGGATCAGTTCTCCTTTGGCGTTGTACACCGGACCCGCCACTCGCGGAGTCTCCGCAGCCAGGCTCAGGAACGAAAAGCAGGCAAACCCTGCCAGCAAAGTAATTCGGCGCATGATCCATGCTATCCGTACCCCTCGGTTCGCGTCTTGTACAACGGGAACCTATGGGCAAAAATCTCGGCGCGGGCGAGTATTACGGAGCGGTTCCGCGGCGCCTCTCCGTTCCGGCAACCAGTCCGCACGGAAACCACGTCCTGAGCGAGGTCGTACATACACAGGCCTGGCAGGTGCCGCCACACGGCCACTCGCGTCCCTACTTCAACTTCCTTGTGAACGGCGCATACCGGGAGAAGGCCGCCGGATTTTCGCTCGAGTACCCGCCTTTCACGATCGTGTTTCACTCGGCGGGTTTTGAACACGCTGATGAAATCGGAATCGGCGGAGCGCGCTTTTTTACGCTCGAGATTCCGGAATCGAATGGCACCGAATTTGAGCGAAAACTCCCCCGCGCCGGAGCCGATCGCATTGGCGGCCGCTCCGTCTGGCTCGCATCCGCGCTCTACCGCGAATTCACGCGGGTCGATGTCGCCGAACTTGCGCTCCAGACCTACATCGCGGAACTTGAGGCTGAAGTCACTCGCCTGCCTGATCTCGGCGAAGAAATGACACCGCGCTGGCTGGCTCGTGTCGCCGACCGAATCGACACCGAATTCCGCGGACGGCTGCGGCTCGAAGATCTCGCGCGTGAAGGCGGTGTCCATCCCGTTCATCTTTCTCGCACTTTCAGGCGCCGGCGCGGCGTCGGAGTGCATGAATACGTCGAAGGCGTCCGCGTCCGCTGGGCATGCGGCCAGTTGACGAAAGGCGGCATGGATCTTGCGACGCTAGCGGCTGAAGCCGGCTACGCCGATCAAAGCCACATGACGCGCGTCTTCAAACGAGTCACCGGAATGACGCCAGGCGAAATGCGAACGTCCGTCGCGAAGAGTCCCTCCGAAGCCGCGAAAATCTGGAATCGTTAACACACCAGCCGGACTTGGCTTGTTATTCTCACTGGAGAATGTCCAAAATTGTTGTCAGCTTCGGGGAGATCATGCTCCGCCTGGCGCCCCCTGGATTCGAACGCTTTCTGCAAACGCCGCAGTTCATCGCCACCTTCGGCGGAGGGGAAGCCAACGTCGCCGTCGCCTTAGCCGGATTCGGAATGCCTGCTCGCTACGTCACCGTGCTGCCTTCAAATCCGATCGCCGACGGCTGCATCGCGGAACTTCGCCGCTTCGGCGTAGACACATCCTGCATCGCGCGCGGACCCGGCCGCATGGGAATCTACTTCGTCGAGCCCGGCGCCAATCAACGCGCCTCGAAAGTGGTTTACGATCGCGATCGTGCCGCCATTGCGATCGCCAAATCAGGCGACATCTCCTGGAAATCGGCTTTTGACGGCGCAGGCTGGTTCCACATCACCGGCATCACGCCCGCGTTGAGCGAGTCCGCCGCGACCCTCGCGCGCGAAAGTATGGAAGCCGCGCGCGCCGCCGAGCTGACCATATCTTGCGATCTGAACTATCGCAAGAATCTGTGGAAGTACGGCAAGTCCCCCAGCGAAGTCATGTCCAGATTGTTTGAACTGGTGGACGTCGGCATCGCGAACGAAGAGGATTGCCAGATGGCGTTAGGCATCGAAGCCAAGTCCGACGTCCACTCCGGCAAACTGGATGTCGGCGCCTACGAAGATCTCTGTGAGACCGTGCTCGCAAAGTACCCGCACCTCAAAATGATCGCCGTCACCCTGCGCGAATCACACAATGCATCGGCGAACGGCTGGTCCGCCTGCCTGCACGATCGGAAGCAATTCCACCTGAGCAGGAAGTACGAAATCACCCACATCGTGGACCGCGTCGGCGGCGGCGATTCCTTTGCCGGAGGCCTGATCTATGGCCTCCATGGAGGACAATCTCCGGCCGACGCCCTCGAATTCGCGGTCGCGGCTTCGTGTCTAAAGCATTCCATTCCCGGCGACTTCGCTCGGCTTAGCGTCGAAGACGTCCAGGGATTGCTCAAAGGCGGCGGCTCTGGCCGCGTCCAGCGATAGGCCTTCGAATGCCAAAAAACTGAAGACTATCCCTACCCTGCCGATAGATTCATTGACTTGTAGCGATTTTGTAACATAATCGAAATACGAGGAGGGGATCGTGTCGAAGCTCCTGGGAGTCCTTTTATTCGCGCCGCTATTCGCGCTCGGGCAAGCAGGATCCGTCATGGATCCCACCCGGGCGACGGAAATCGCAGCCATGGCCGTAAGCGCCAAGACTAAAGTCCTGCTGTCCAAAGAAGAGATTTCAAAGGCCGAACAGCAGCTCTTCTCCGACCGCTTTAATCGTCTGATTGTCGCCATGCAGGCTTTCGCCGATGACTACAACGGCGGACGCGGATCCGTCTGGCCGCAGAAGAAAGCCGACGCGATGGAAAAGGCATTCCGCGACTTGCAGAAGACGCAGAGCTGGAAGCGTGCGCTCGCGTCCACCGACCTTACCGCGCGCGAAACGAAGCCAGCGGACGTTCCGCTAGAGACCGCCTCGACGCCCAGTCGCCAGCCCTAGCGCGCCAACGAAAGAAAGGCGATCGAAGGTGTCTGGGAGAGGACACCCTCGATCGCCTTCATTTCGACCCGCAGGCCGAACCGTGCGATTAGAAGTTGAACCGTAGCGAGAATTGGATCTGGCGTTGTGCGCCGAGTCCGACATCCTTCGTCACGGTCGAGGTCGCTTGACCGAAGACGCCGCCGGCCGCAGCCGACGAATACGCCTGGCCCGGCTGGATCTGGTTGGTGCCCGTACCCAGCGCGTTGCCGAGCGTCGCCGCCGGATTCGCGAAGTTGGTGTGGTTCAGAATGTTGTAAATCTCTGCCCGGAATTCCGTGTTCATCCGTTCCGAAATGCGGAAACGCTTGTGCAGCGTGAAATCCAGCTGCGCCAATCCCGGGCCATGCAGCGCGTACCGTCCAAGATTGCCAAACGTTCCCGGCGTCGGAATCGAGAACGCCGCCGGATTCAGAATGTATCTGTTGTCGCCAGTGCTCAGGAATGGATCGACACCCGCGACGACGTTCGGCCGGCGGTTATTTCGGAATGCGCCGCCATACGGATTGTTGATGACCGGCGTGGTGAGTACGACGCCATCGGTAACGCGTGGCGCGTTTACAAACGTGTTCGTGCCATTCACCTGATACACAATGTCGTTGCGCCCTAGCGTCACATCGACGGGGAGTCCAGTGCGTGAATTCACGACGCCCCCGACCTCCCAACCGCCTAAGAGGTAATCCACCGGTCCGCCGTTGTTGAGATGCTTCCGGCCCTTACCGAACGGAACCTCGTACAACACGGTTGCGTTGAAGCTGTGCCGGACGTCGAATGCGTTGTTGCCGTGATCCTGCGAAAAGTTAAACGGATTCTGCGCCGTCTGCGCTTCGTTCGATCCGCCCGTATTGCCGATGCTATGGCCGTACGTCCAGGATGCGCCCAGCGTAAACCCGTGGCTGTAGCGGCGATTCAACGTGGTCTGGAGCGAATCATAATGATCCGTGCCTCCGCTGGTCTTATAGTCGATCTGCGCGAATCTGCTGCCATATTGCAGCACCGCGGAACCGGCTCCGGTCGTCGGATTCATCGTGACGCCGACAATGCCGTTCGTCCAGCTCCGCAGAAATAGGTTGCGGCCCTGGCTCCCGACATACGCGACGGTCAGCACTGCTTTGCCGGGCAATTCCTGCTGGATAGAGAACGTGTAGGAGAGAATCTTCTCCGGCAGTTGGTAATTCGAAGAGTATGCGCGCGGCTGATATCCGCTGAAATTTGTCGCCGTGAAGGTGGACAAAATCTGCTTTGGATCGATGGGGAACGCCAGATTCGGTCCGGAGGTAATTGTCACTGTCGGGCGATCCGAATCGATCGGCTGCACCTGATCCTCAGTCTGGCCCGGCCCAAAGAAGTAGCCGGCGCCAACGCGCAACACCGTCTTGTTCTTCAATTTCTCAGGCGACCAGACGAAGGCCAGCCGAGGTCCGAAATTCAATTTGGACGTGTTGTACCAGGGTCCGCGAGCGAGCACCCCCTGGTTCGCGATGAACAGCGAATACAGATCGCGATCTTCGTGCAGCACGCTGTAGTATTCGTAGCGGAGTCCGTACGACATCGTGAAGTTCGGCCGAATCTTCCATTCGTCCTGCGCGTAAAAAATCGAATAGGTCTGTTTCAGAAACCGGTTGCCGGTGGCGCCGTTGTTGAACGGATCCGGACCACTGACGTCGCCCAGCACCTGAATCTGCGACGGCGTGTCCGCCAGCAGCGCGTTCAACGATGGAAACGTGTAGGTGGTGCCGCCCTGACGATCCGTATACAGCCGGACCGGACGGATCTCCGCTCCGAACTTGAGGTTGTGGTTCCCGCGAATCACGCTGAGGTTATCCACAAAACTCATCGTGTAATTCGTATACGGCTGGCCGCGCCCATTCTGCGTGGAATTCGAGCGGATCAGATTCCCCAACGACGAGGCGCCGGCTGAAGCCCCCTGTCCGCCAATTCCAGGAATCGCTACCGACCCGGTAAACGAGACGGCGAAGGCCGCAGTATCAACACCAGCGATCGTGGGCGCGAAGCCGGAAACACGAGTCTTAGCCGCATTCATTCCGAATTTCGCTTCATTAATGACCGTCGGCGAGGCGATGTACTGGTAATTTAGGACCGCATTTTGGGGAACTGCCGTCACCAGGGAATAGCTGCCGCTCACATCCAGCGGACTCTGCAAATAACCCTGGTCGCGGAAATAACGCACGTAGAAAGAATGTTTATCGTTCAGCCGGTAATCGAGCCGGAAGCTACCGTAATCCTCGTCGATCGGAGAACTACCGCTAAACCTCGCGATGTCGAGGTCCGGGTTGCTCGAGGCCGTCTGCCCGATCGGGTAACCCGCCAGCAACGGCCTGATCGCCGCGACCGCGCGCGCGCGAGCCGCCAAGCTTGGCACCGTAGCCACCAGATTCACAGCCGCCCGCTGCTTCAAACCTTCGTACGCGGCGAAAAAGAACAGCTTGTCCTTGACGATCGCGCCGCCAATCGATCCGCCGTACTGATTCAAACGGAGCGGCGTCTTCGTCGTGCCGTCGAAGAAATTGCGCGCATCGATCGCGCTGTTGCGCAGGTATTCGAACAGCGATCCGTGCATCTGATTTCCGCCGGACTTGGTGATCACGCTGATCTGCCCGCCAGTTCCGGTTCCGAACTCCGCCGGATAGTTGCTCGACTCGACGCGAAATTCCTGAATGGTCTCAAGGCTCGCCTGCAAACGGAAACCCGTCGAGGTTTCTCCGCTGAGGTTACCCGGCGAGGCGTCGATAATCGAGCTTCCTTCGACGCCGTCAAAACGCACCGCGTTCTGTTGATTGGCGCGCCCGCTGAAGCGAATGTTGTCGAACGAGCCGCCGCCCGCGGTTTGCGCGCCCGGAGCGAGCAAATACAGCTGCGAAAGCTGACGTCCGTTCAGCGGCAGGCTCGCCACTTCGCGTTCGCTGATATTCGCGCCGATCTTCGCGGAACTGGTATCAATATTGGCGAGATCGCCACTGGCCACTTCGACCGTCTGCGACACCGACTCGGGCTGCAGCACGATCGAAAGGTTGCGCGACTCGCCGACTTCCAAGCGGAGCCCTTTGTATTCTTTCGTTGCGAGTCCGGTGGCGCGTGCGGAAACGGTATATTCGGCTGGAAGCAGGCCGACTACGAGAAATTGCCCCCGGTCATTGCTGGTTACACTGCGCTCGGCGCCCGTCCGTTCATTTTTGACTTTGATGGTGGCGGAGGGAATCACGGCGCCACTCGGATCGGAAACGGTGCCCGCAAAACGTGCTTGATCTGTCTGTGCCAAAAGGCCGGTAAGCCCGAGGGCCCAGACTGCGAGAACGGAAAACGTGGTTTTACGCATATAGATTGGGTGGTGTAGACACAACCCTACCAATCGAAAACCGCGTTCCTGTTACGAGAAAATGAACACTTGATGACACTGACGGATCTATCTATCGAGCGGTCAAAACCACTTGAGGTGACAGCCCGCTACCGTCTAGCATCAAAGTAGGAGATCCCATGCGTTGGACACCGGGCGGAGATAACGAAGATATTGAAGACCGCAGAGACGAAACCGGCGGCGGAGGCGGTGGTAGCGGTTTTTCTGGTGGAGGACGCGTGGGCATTGGCGGGATTTTGGTTCTCGGCGTTCTCAGCCTGATTTTCGGCCGCGATTTCCTCTCGCCCTTTCTCGGAGGGGGCGGAGGTGGGGGTGGAACCGGCGCTCCCGTAGCGTCCCGGCCTGCCGATCCTGTCCGTTCCCAGCGTGAGAAACCCGAAGTGGACTTCGTCGGTTTCGTTCTCGGCGATGTCCAAAAAACCTGGGAAGGACTATTCCCGAACATCGGCTTCCAGTACCGGCATGCCAAGCTGGTCCTCTTTCGCGATGCGGTCGATTCCGCCTGCGGCATGGCCGAGTCGGCCACCGGACCGTTCTACTGCCCGGGCGACGAGAAAGTGTACATCGACCTCGGCTTCTACGACGAACTGAAAAAGCGCTTCGGGGTTCCCGGCCAGTTCGCGCAGGCTTACGTTCTCGCTCACGAACTCGGCCATCACGTGCAAAAGTTAGTCGGCACCGAAGCCAAAGTCCGGCGCGCGCAGCAAGCCAATCCACGTTCCGGAAACGGTCTCTCGGTCCGCCTTGAACTCCAGGCGGATTGTTATGCCGGAATCTGGGGCCACTCGACCAAAGAGCGCGGCATCCTCGAAGAAGGCGATATCGAATCCGGCCTCAACGCCGCCGCTGCGGTCGGCGACGACCGCATCCAGAAGATGGCCGGACGCCGCGTGTCGCCCGAAAGCTTCACCCACGGCTCCTCCGCCCAGCGCATGGCTTGGTTCCGCAAAGGCTTCGACACCGGCGACTTCGCCGCCTGCAATACTTTCGCGAATCAGGAGTAAGATCGCGATAGCGGAATATTCCTGAGCGTTTCGGTGATTTCCGCTATCACGCGGACGCGCATCAAAGCAGGACCCGCCGGAGCTATCCTTCTGACCCGACCGCTCGATTCCGATTCCAGCCCGCCCGTCCGCGCCCCGAAGTGGCGTTGGCGGCAGGTCGTATTCGCCGCCTATCTTCTCGCGCTTGCTGTATCCCACTGGCAGCGGCGGGAATCCATCGAGCCTCCTCCACTCGAACCCGGCCAACGCGCCGTCACCATCCCCACGGTCGTCAATGATCGAAAAGTGGGCGGCGAAATCCGGCTCGCGTACCGCGACGAGCCGTCCGATCGGAACGCGCCAGTTCCCGTCGTCCTCATCCACGGCAGCCCCGGCGACGGCGCCGTCTTTCGCTTATTCATTTCGAAATTCGAGGGTCCCCGCCGTCTCCTCGCCCCAGACCTTCCGGGCTTCGGCCAATCGACCAACGACATCCCCGACTACTCCTTCCGGTCCCACGCCGGATATGCGTGGGAGTGGCTCGACAAGCTCGGCATCACCAAAGTCCACCTTGTCGGATTCAGCATGGGCGGCGGCGTCGTGCTCCACATGGCCCGGACCGCTCCCGATCGCATCGCCTCCATCACCATGCTCTCCGCGATCGGCGTACAGGAGATGGAGATGGTTGGCGACTACGAACTCAACCACATCATTCACGGCGCCCAATACGCGGGCCTGAAGCTGCTCGATCTCGGACTTCCCCGCTTCGGCCGTTGGAATCGTGGCGACATGGGGATCGCCTACGCGCGCAACTTCTACGATTCCGACCAACGTCCGCTTCGCGGCATCCTCGAACGCTATGCAGGCCCGATGCTGATCCTCCACGGTACGGATGATCCGCTCGTCCCCGTCGAAGCCGCTAGAGAACACGCCAGACTGGTTCCGCAGAGTGAACTCGAAATTCTACCCAGCAATCACTTCATGGTGTTTGAAGACCCCGCCCCGCTGGTCCAGCCGATGCACTCCTTCTGGAATCGCGTCGAGGCCGGAACCGCCACTCTCCGCCGCACCGCCTTGCCTGACCGTATCGCGCAGGCCGCGCTCCCTATGGATACGCGGCACTGGCCGAAACCGGGGCCGGTCACGCTTCTCGTCCTCTTCCTCGGCTTGGCTCTCGGAACGTTCGTCAGCGAGGATCTCGCGTGCATCGGCGCCGGAGTCCTGGTTGCCGAGGGACGCGTGGACTTCGTGTTCGCGACCTCGGCCTGCCTCATCGGAATTCTGGTCGGCGATCTTCTGCTCTTCCTCGCCGGAAGGTGGATCGGACGCGCCGCCGTTCGCCGCGCGCCTCTCCGCTGGTTCTTGAGTGAAGCATCCTTACAGCGCGCTTCGGAATGGCTCGAGCGCAACGGCGCGACCGTAATCTTTGTTTCCCGCTTTACGCCCGGAACGCGACTGCCGACCTACGTCGCCGCCGGCATATTGCACACTCCCTTCTGGAAGTTCGCCGGCTATTTCGCGATCGCCTCGATCCTCTGGACCCCACTATTAGTCGGAGCGTCCGCCGGCTTCGGCGGCCCGCTGCTGCGATTCTCCGCCATGGTCGGGCTCCCCCTATGGATCAAGTTGATCCTCGGCGGCGTCGCGATGTTGACGTTGGTTCGACGGGCACTCGCGCTCACGACGTACCGCGGACGCCGCGGTTTGGTCGGCAGCTGGCGCCGGCTCCGTCGCTGGGAGTTTTGGCCGCCCTGGGCCGTGTATCCGCCCGTCGTCGTTTACATCTTATGGCTCGCGATTCGATATCGCGGCGCGACGCTTTTCACCGCCTCCAATCCTGGAATGCCCGCCGGCGGTGGTTTTGTCGGCGAATCCAAGAGCACGATATTGAGCAGCTTCGCCGGCGCGCAGGAGTGGCTGCCGGCATTCGCGCTACTTACATCTGAGAAAATCGACCAGGCAACAGCGTTTCTCAAGCAGCATCGCCTGACCTTTCCCGTCGTCCTGAAACCGGACGTCGGACAACGAGGTTCCGGCGTGGCCGTTGTGCGGTCGGATGCCGAGTTGCGCGATTACCTGGATCGCAGTTCGGGCCCGATCATTATTCAGGAGTACGTTCCCGGCGTCGAATACGGCGTGTTCTACTATCGCCTCGCGGCTGAGAGAGCCGGGCACATTTTTTCGATTACTGAAAAGCGGATGCCGGTTCTGATCGGAGACGGCAAGCGCACACTCGAACGCCTGATCCTTGGCGACGATCGCGCCGTCTGCATGGCCGAGCTGTACCTCAAAAAGAATCACGACCATCTCGCTCGCGTTCCCGCAAACGGCGAGCCCGTGCAACTGGTCGAACTCGGCACGCACGCTCTTGGCTCGATCTTCTTGAATGGCATCGCGCTCCGAACACCGGAGCTCGAGCAGACCATCGACCGCATCGCCAAGACTTTCGACGGCTTCTTTTTCGGTCGCTTCGATATCCGCGTGCCATCCGCCGCAGATCTCCGGTGCGGCCGCAACCTGAAAGTCGTCGAACTAAACGGCGTCACCTCCGAAGCCACGCACATCTACGACCCAGCCGTCCCGTTTTGGCAAGCCTACAGAATCTTGTTTGCGCAGTGGCGAATCGCCTTCGAAATCGGAGCGGCGAAGCGCGCGCAGGGTCACCAGCCGGTTACCCTGACAGCATTGTTGCGAATGATTATAGGATTTCAGAAATCCCAATGAAGACCGTTTTCTTGTCCCTCGTCGCGTCGTCGATCGCCTGCGGACAGGCGCCTGTCCTGCATTGTGGCGCCCTCGACTACGTGTCGGCACCCGCCGCCCTGTCACGCGTCGAATCCGCATCCTACCCCGAGCTAGGCAGGCGTGACGTGCGGCTCCGCGCCTTCCGAAGTTCGACTGACTTCCTCCAAACGCGCTTCAGCATCGCGCGTTTCCTACTGCCCCTGCCGATGCGTTATTTCATCGAAGTGAATCCGGCGATGTTCGACCGAGCCGTTCCTGAAGTAGGCCTGTGCGCCATCCTGGCTCACGAATTGGGACACGTCGTCGAACTCGGCAGTGGAAACAGACTCCGTCGAATCGGACTGGTTCGCCTGCTCTCGAAACACTACACCGCCGGTTTCGAACGCCGCACGGACCTCGTCGCCATAGAACGCGGTTATGCCCAGGGCCTCATCGCCTATCGCCGCTGGGTCTACCAAAACATTCCCGCGAGTTCGGTCGCACGCAAGCGGGAAAACTACTTTACGCCAGAAGAAATCGAGCTCATCGACAAACGTCTGCGATCGGATCCCACGCTCGCTGAGCGCTGGCGCAGACACGTTCCTCGCGACCTCGCCGAAGCGCGGAAGTAGCGAGTATTCGAATTAGAGCTTAGCGCGGGAGTGCTCCGAAGGCGCTCTACGATCGCTACGCCAAGCGCATCACCTCTGCGGAGGCCCACTATCGGAAATCTTGAATCGGCGGCTTCGCAGGCTCCGGCTCCGGTTGTCGAATCTTCGGTTTCTTCTCGGGCGCGGCGCCCTTAAAGTACAACGTCACATCCACCACGTGCGTCTTTGCGTCGATCTCGTTCTCTGCCCGCGTGTCGCTCGCTAGATTCTCAAAAACGCCCTCCTCCTTAATATATTTGATGAATTTATCGGCATACTCCGGGTTGAACGGCCTGCCGGGCGCCAGACTCCACGCCTTCCGGATCTGCGGCTCCACGATCAGGTCCAGCCCCTTGATCGTCAGCTTGCCAAACAGAAATTGCGGACCCGTTGTTACCACCACAGCCACATCGACAGTGTGTTTCTGATCGTCAGTCGCTCGCTCCGATTTAGAAGCCGCATTCAAATAGCCTTGATTGCGAAGTTCCTCTTCGATCCGGATCTGCCCTTCCTTGATCCGGTCGAAGTTCGCGATATCGCCGATCTTGATGTCGAATTTGTCGAGCATCTTCTTCGTTAGTCTGTCGCTGCCAGTCAAACGCACAGCCGCGATCGAATAGCTCGGACCCTCGTCCACCGTAATCACTGGAACCACGCCGTCCGAGTTCTTATGCTTCTCGATTTCAATCTTCGGGAACGTGGTGCGAATTCTTCCGCGTGCGTCGTATAGCGGCTTGATCGCCATATCGAGCATCGTTCGCAGCGTTGCCTCCGTGTACACGATGCCGATCGCCACCGCATTCAGCGCATTCTGCAACGTACTTGTCGGCAGCACGGAATTGTTTAGAAATCGAACCTCCGCGATACTCGGACGGCGCGTGCCCGGGCGGAACAAAACTTCGAGATCCGCCGTTAGCTTTCCTTCCACCTGATCGTTCCAGTTCGGTGCCAGGCTCTTTACCGTCTGGTTGAGTTCAGCGGTCCAGCGCGCGAGGAACTCCTTGGTGCCAGGTATCTTTTCTCCGAACAACGGATCCACAGCCTGCATGTGCGCGAGTAATTTTTCCGCCGGTACCGGAAGGTCTTCGATCCGTACCAGATACACTTCGGACGCCTCGACGACGTGAATCACGCCGGCATATCCCGCATTCGACGGCGCCGCCGAATACGACATCTGGATGTCAAGAAACGCCCCCGTCGCGGCCAGGCGGTCCCGCGCGTGGTCGAATGTCTGCTTATTCGCGGGAGACCCGAGTTTGAGCGCCGCAACGGCAAGAACTTGAGCTTCAGTGAAATGCTTGTTGCCGGTGACCTTTACCGATTCTACCGGGAACTCGGTGGGAGCCACTGGCGCTGCGGCCGGCTTGGCCGGAGTCGCCTTCTTGGTCCGCGCCGGTTGCGCGGAAGCAGCTAGGGCGGCTGCAAACATAAAAGTAATCAAACGAAAAGTAGTCATGCGGACGAGCTTGCTTCGATGGACGCGCCTCACCGTTTCCGCGTTCCCTCTCATCCAGTTTCTCAGGACTCCGCCGCCTCGGGTTCCGTACACTATTGACTAAGGCTATGGCGATACGGCTGATTCTCTTATTGTTGTTGGCGGCTGGCTGTGCGGACGCGCAGAACAACCGCAAAGCACAGCGCGCACTCGAACGCGCACAAACCGCCGAAAACGAAGGGAAGTGGCAGGATGCTCTCAATTTGTGCACCGAGGCCATCGAGGCGCAGCCAACCGCCGGCGCCTATATCCGGCGCGGGCGACTGCAACTCGTAATAAAAGCCGACGACAAAGCCGTCGCCGATTTCACCGAAGCCATTCAACTCGACCCGCGCCTTTCCGAATCGCACAAGCTACGCGGCGATCTGTACGCAAAACGTGGCGAGCCGCTGAAAGCCATCGAAGATTACTCGGCCGCCTTGAAAAATAATCTGGTAACCGCGCAAATTTATCGCGCGCGCGCGGAAGCTCTCGCCAAGGTCGACCGGCATGCGGAAGCCGTTAGCGACTATTCGCAAGCCATCCGTTTGCGCCTCGACGATTTCGAATCCTGGAAAGGCCGCGGCCTCGAACAGGAAGCTCTTGGCAAATATCGCGACGCGATCGAAGACTTCGATCAAGCCCTGAAGTTAAAGCCCGACGTCATGGTCGCCCAGTTGGAGCGCGGCTACTGCTGGGGTCAGCTCGGAGATTTCAAGCGCGCGATCGCCGACTTCGACACAGTGCTGCGCGTGGACCCCCGCGAATCCAAAGCGTACGCGCTGCGAGGTTCCGCCTATGCGCGGATGAATGAATACAAGAACGCGATCGACGATTTCACCAAAGCCGTCGCCTTGACACCGGACTCGATGGAACTGTACATGGCGCGCGCCACCGTCTATGCGGCGCTCGGTGAACATAAGCAGGCTTTCGAGGATCGCAACCGTGCCGTGAATTTAACTCCGACACTGCCAGACGTATGGGTCGCACGCGGCGGATCGTATCATCAACTGGGCCAGCATGACCTCGGCTTGGCAGACCGCACGGAGGCACTCCGCCTGTCGCCCACCTATGCGCCCGGATGGTTCGCCCGCGGATCCGCGTATTTTCTGCTCGAGAAGTTTGACAAAGCCGTCGCTGATTTGAAGGAGGCGGCACGCCTCGATCCGTCCTCGCCCGAGATTCGCGAAGTCTTAGCCCGCGCCGAAGTCGCCGAGCGGAATCGAAAAGCAGAAATGGCGAGCGCCACGCCGGAGCCGCCAAAACCGGCAGCCGTGACGAATCCGGCTCTACCGCAGCCCGCCTCTCCGAAGTCGTACTCGAAGCCTGGGAACCCGGCGCCCAAAGCAGAGTCTGCGAAATCCGCTCCCAAGGAAATCAAGAAGCGGGAAGCTCCGAAACCAGACGCAGCGCAAAAGCCGCCACCGCCCTCGGCGCCAGAATCAGCGAGGACCGAGCGCGCGAAGCCCGCCATCGCCGCCGATCCCAAAGCCGCGGCAAAGTTCAACTTGCGAGGTCGCGAGTTAACCGCTGCCAAGAAATTCGCGGAGGCGATTGCCGCTTTCAATGAAGCCATCCGCCTCGATCCGAACCTGGCGCTGTCCTATAACGGCCGCGGCTACGCCTACATGCTCGAGAGAAACTGGAAGCAGGCAGTCGAAGATTTCGACGCCGCTCTCCGCATGAATCCAAACTACGAGAACGCGCGCATCAATCGCGAAAAAGCCGCCGCACGCCTGAAGTAATTACCGCTTCAGATCAGCCAGAAAAATCTCGAAGATGTCGCTTGGCGAGCGCCGGACGCCCACATAGAAGGAAGAGAACAACGCGTATTTCGCGCTCACTTCATCGAATCGCATTTCATAGATCAGCTTCTTAAACACCAGCGGATCCTCGGCGAACAGGTCCACACCCCATTCGAAATCGTCGAACCCAATCGACCCCGAAATGATCTGTTTCACGTCGCTCGCGTAACGCCGTCCGATCTGCCCGTGCAGGTCCATCATGGCCCGGCGCTCCGCCATGGGAACCTCGTACCAGTTCTTGTGCTCCCCGCGCCGCCGGTCCATCGGATAAAAACAGATGTATTTCTGCGCCGGAATCTCCGGGAACAGCCTGCTCTTCATCGCCTCGCGCTGACGGCTCAGCGTCTCCTCAATCCCCGCATTCCATTCCGGAGAATACGGAACAACCCCCTTCTCCGCGAGCGCCCCGTACACCTTCGACGTCGATTCGTAGAGTCCCAGCTCGACCACCGAGAGATACGACGTGGTCGGCTCCAGATACTGCCACAGATGCAGTTTTGAAAGCCGCAACTCGACCGCCGCCAAGTCTTCAAACGACTTGCGAAAATGGACGAACATCAAGTCGCCCTTGTGTCCCAGCAGCCAATACATGGCCGACGGAAACTGCTTGTCGGATTCAATCGACTGCAGCACTTCGGCCGCCTCGTCGAGCACGTGCTTCTCTTGCGCGGCGGTCATATTGCGCCATTGTGCCCAGTTGATCCGCATCATCTGGTGCAGCACGCTCGACCCTTCAAGGGTCAGTGGTACAGGCGGAAGGGTTTCCATCGTTTAAGGGCTCGCTTTTCTCTTGAATCTACTCGTCCATTCTCTTCTTTTTCAGCTCAGCGCGAGCGGCCACCGCGCTGCTCTGCGCCATCCGCGAGGAAAACAAGGTTCGCCTGCTGCTCGAAGAACGAGCCGGTGTCATCGCTCAATCTCCGAAAGATCCCTGCCAGATTCTGGCCGCCTTGATCTCTACTGGGAGCAGACGCCCTGACGCCGCTATACCAAAGAAATCAGAGCCAACTGCTATGAAATAAAACCTAACCGCTTCCGTTTTGGCGGCATCATTGGGTTATAGCGGGTTAAATCGCAACGCGCCCTTTCTCCTTTATGGCAATTCTCAAATCGCCGACCAGCCCGTGGATGCGCCCGGTCCTCCAGATCGCCGGCGCCTATAACATCGCCTGGGGCGCGTGGACCGTCCTGTTTCCCGGCGCAATCTGGTCGCTGCTCGATCTGCCCGCGCCAAATTATCCTGAACTCTGGCAGTGCATCGGTATGATCGTTGGAGTGTACGGAGCCGCCTACTGGATCGCGGCCGGAGATCCGATTCGCTACTGGCCCGTCATCTTCGCCGGGCTGCTTGGCAAAGTACTAGGCCCCATCGGATTCCTCCAAGCCGCCTTATCGGGACGCCTCCCCTGGAGATTCGGCGTCCTGAATGTCGCCAACGATCTGATTTGGTGGCTGCCCTTCTCTTTGATCCTCTGGGCGGCGTACCGCTGGGAACTGAGCCGCCGACTCAACACCTCGCCCGACATCCAGAAGCTTTCCATGCGTGCGAAATCGCAGTACGGCGCGTCCTTGATGGAAATGTCGCGCGAAGCTCCGGTGCTGGTGGTTTTCGTTCGTCACTTCGGCTGCACCTTCTGCCGCGAAGCGCTCTCGGACCTCTCGGTGCAGCGCGAAGCCATCGCAAGGACTGGCACTCAACTCGTCGTGGTGCACATGGCCGAAGAAGACCAGGCTTCTGAATTTTTTGAAAAATACGATCTCGAAGACTTGCCTAGAATCAGCGATCCGAATCGTACTCTCTATCGAGCCTTTGGACTTGCCCGCGGATCTCTTAGTGCGTTATTCGGGCCGAAGGTCTGGATTCGGGGCATCGAAGCTGGCATCATCAAGCAGCATGGAATTGGACCGCAAGCCGGTGACGGCTTTCAACTGCCCGGCGTTTTTCTGATCTTCCACGGCGAGGTTCTGCGCACCTTTCGCCATCAGTCCGCCGCCGACCGCCCGGATTACGTATCGCTGGCATTGCCCCAAACCCTTGCCTAGGCTTGCTCCGGCGCAACCTGATATCGTAATGGGGAGGCTACGGAGTGCCCGCTACTTCCCCGCACAGCGAACGTTCTGGTATCGCCGGTACGTTCACAGCGTTTCGGATCGCTGGCGTTCCGGTCCGCTTCCACTTCACCTTCGTCCTGATGGTGATCTTCCTCGTCGTCATGGGCCTCGGAAGTAATCTATCCAACTGGATGTACGTCGCGTTCATCCTCGGGCTCTTCTTCTCGGTCCTGCTCCACGAACTCGGCCACGCCTGGGTCAGCCGCCGCTACGGAATCAAAACTCTCGAAATCGTAATGTTCCCCATCGGCGGAATTGCCCGCCTCGAACGCACTCCCAAGCCCAACGAAGAACTCTGGATCGCCCTCGCTGGACCCACCGTCAACCTCCTCATCACCGGCTTCCTGTTGATCTACCTGTTCTACTTCAAGCAGTACGTCACCCTCGAAATCCTGGCCAAGCCGACCGACTCGAACCTGCTCGCTTGGATCGCGCAGGGCAACCTGTTGCTCGCGCTCTTCAATATGGTGCCCGCTTTCCCGATGGACGGCGGCCGCATCCTTCGCGCCGTTCTCGCTCGCTTTAAGCCGGAAGAAGAAGCCACGCGCATCGCCGCGTGGTCCGGACGCATGCTCGCGTTCGCGATGGGCCTCTATGGCTTGCTTGCACCGCAATTCATGCTGGTCTTCATCGCGTTCTTCGTCTACCTCGGCGCCGCGCAGGAAGGCGCCGCCGCGATGGGCCGCATGCTCACTCACGGAGTACCGGTGCGCTCCGCCATGGTCACGCAATTTTCGACGCTCTCCCACGGACACACGATTCGTGATGCCGCGAATCTTCTGCTGGCCACTTCGCAACAGGATTTTCCTGTCGTGCATTCCGATCAGGTGGTCGGACTGTTGGGCAGAAACCTGCTCTTGCGATCATTAGCCACCGAAGGCCCCGACGCCTACGTCGCCGGTGTGATGGACCGCGAGTTTTTGGCTGTCGAGCCCGATCTCGATCTCGCCGAAGCCCTCCCGCTGATGTCCGCTCCCGGAGCCTGCGCCTTGGTGATGGAAGGCGACAAACTGGTCGGCTTGCTCACTACTGAAAACCTAAGCGAGTTCCTCATTCTCCGGCGCTTCGGCATGGAACCCACCAAGGTAATTACCAGCCAAATCTCCTGACGCGACCATCAGGTGATAAACCTGCCATCTCCCGCCGGGCGACGCATCCAGGCGCACGAAGCGAGGGCGAAGCCCTAACGCAGTAAGTGCTCCATCGCGACCCAACGAGTAACGCTCACTCCCGCCGCGCGATTGAACCCGGAGCGTTAAGCGACGGGACTTTAGGTTCTAATAGACCCCGCCCGCGGTAAGGATTCCGCTCGATGACACACTCTCATCAGGCCGCGCTCACGAATCTCGCGCAGTCGCAGGCGAATCAGCCCATAACGGTCACGCAACTCCAACAACTTAATCTGCCGCCTTTACCGCCACTTGGAAATCCGCCTGCCCTGTCCGCGCATTTTCGCGCGCTAGCTTGCGTGCAGAATGACAAACACGACAATCCTGGTAGAGCTTCCAGGCAACCGCTCGAAGCTCGGCCTCATCTCTCTCAAGATTGGCGACGAAGTGCTCTTGGGCCCGGTTTCCTGCTATGGCAAAGCCGACGACCAGCAGGCCGCGCTCCACGGCAATCCAGCCCGCGATCCCTTGAAGCCGTTCGGCGACACTCCCCTCGGAATTTACTCCTGCGAAGTCGGAAATCCCGTCGTAACTCCGAAGATCGCGCACAGCTACGGCCCGAATGGATACGTCGTCCTGACCGCGATCAGCGGTCAAGCGAAAATTGCTGCAAAGAACGGTCGCTTCGGAATCCTCATCCATGGAGGCGATCTGAACGGAGTCGGAAAATTGCGGCCTACCTTCGGCTGCGTGCGTGTGCCCAACGACAAGCTGAAAATCCTGCTGATGAAGCTCCACCCATTCATCGCCGGCGGAGTCGTCTGCAACATCGTGCCGCTCCCTTGAGCGGACGTACCCGCGAAGTGGTCCGGCCAAAACTCATCAGTTTACCCGGGCCGCGTCACTCCCACTGAAAGCCGGAGCCTGATTGCCCAGCAGCGCCAACAGTCCGTCCGCCAGCGTCTCGTGCCAACTCAAATAATCATGGCCGCCGGTGAATTCCTGGTAGTGGACCTCGTATCCTTTTGCCCGAAGCAGATCCCGCATCGCCCGATTCGGAACCAGGATCGACCCTCCGCTTCCCGACAAGTCCACTTCAAACAACCCCGCGTCGAGATAGAAACGAACGTCAAGCTTCTCGCTCTCCATGTACAAACGTGGCAGCCAGCCCGACTCCGCGCCTTCTTCCGTTTTTTCCGGATGCGCCGGATCGCCTCGCGGACTCCACCAGTACGATCCCGACTGCGAAAGCACGTTGCCGAAAGTCTCCGGATGCCGGTAAGCTACCCACGCCGAAGCCAGTCCGCCGTAGCTCGAACCCGCCACCGTCACCTGATGCGGATCGCGCGTCACATTCCAGTTCGCGCGAACCCACGGCACCAATTCGCCGTGCAGGAACTCCGCGTAGTCGGCATTGCAAGGAAGCTCCAATCCGCGAACCTGCTGACTCGGATTGGAAATCAACACCATCACCTGTGGAGCGATCCGGCCCGCTGCGATCAGATTGTCGAGGATCACATCCGACGGAACCTGGTCGGCGCGCAGATACGCCTCCGCATCGAAAACGATCAACAAGCCATACGGCTTCGATTGCGGCGAATAGCCAACCGGGATGTACACCGAGATATTCCGCGAGTTTTTCAGAATCGAACTCGTGAAGCTATGCTTTGAAATCGTTCCGTTCGGAACACCGGCGCGGGGCGTGGACCACGTGTATGGCGCGGCGCCGGGTAGTTCCGCGATCGAGGATCCGAAGCGTTGTTTCGCATTGAACGGATCCGCAATCGAGGTCGCAAGCCGCTCCGGCGCAGCCGACGGATCCGTGCGCATCGGATCGTTAATCGAAAGCTGGTAGGTGAATCGAGCCCCTCGCGGAATCCGCAGCGTTCGGTACCAGACGTCGGTGCCTTCGATATTCGTCATCCTGAAATCGTTCATGCGCGCAGTCCAGAACGGATTCCAGATCACGAGAGCGTTGCGCGTTTCCCGCGTCGCGCGCCACACAAATGTCGTGAGGAGATTCCTGGCGTCGCCGTCGATCGGTTCGGTCAGCGGAGTGCCGACCGCCTGCACTTGCTTCCAAAACGCCCCCACCGCAGCCGTCTTATCCTTCGCCTCGCGGATGGCCTTAATCTTGGAACTCGTGAACGCTTCCGGCGCAGTCCGGTTGTTCAACCGCTGGTCGATCGCCTCCAGCCGTTCCACTTCGAAGTGAAGTGTGGAAGGCTGCGGCGCGATCAATTCGACGCGATAGGTTCCCGCAGGCTCCGCGAGCAGCGAGATCACAAGCTTACCTGGCGGCGTCGCCGAAGCCGTTTTCATCCGCGTGCCATCCGGAGCAAAGACGTTCAGCGTCACCGGACCCAGCAGCGTCTTTACGCCAAGTTGTAGATAATCGCCCGCCTGCAACTTGACCGGGTACGATCGAACCGCACCCGCCGGGAGTTGGACGTCCTCGACGTAGCCAACGCCGATGTCCTGCGCGAATGCCATCACCGCACAGAATCCAAACAAAACTAAACGTGGGAGCATTACATGCAAGCATACAAGCGAATCGCTGGATGCTCGAGCCCCGCCGGGAGACTAGTAGCGGACCGCTTCGAGGAACAAGCCCGACGACGGTGCCGTCCACGCCGCCACATCCAATTTCGGGGACGCGCGCCCAGCCAGCAGAACCTTGAACTGGTCCACGCTGACCTCGCCCTTGCCGACCTTTACCAGTGTGCCCGTCAACCGCCGGACCATCTTCCAGAGAAAATGCGAAGCCTCAATCCGGAACACGATCAGATGATCGTCTACCCCGACCTCGGCGGACTCCACCACCACCGTCGTCGGCTCATCTGGCCGCGACGGATCGGCTGCGCGAAAGCAAATGAAGTCGTGCCGGCCCGCGATTAGAGCCGCGCACTCCTGCATGCTCTTGACGTCCAGCTTTTCCTTGATCCACCAAACGTACTTCTTCGACAACGCTGTCTTGCGCGTCGAAATTTGATAGAAGTAGGCCCGGCTGGTCGCATCATGACGGGCGTGAAAGCGGATCGGAACCTCGGTGCATTCGAGCAGCGCAATTGAAGCCGGAAGCGCGTCGTTGAAATCGCGCAGCAACTGCTCCGGCCGGAACTTCTTGCGCGAGTCCTTCAGTTTCATGTGCGCCACCTGACCGAGCGCGTGCACCCCGGCGTCTGTCCGGCCCGCGCCCTGAATCTCGATGCCGTCGCCAATCAATTCGCGCGCAACGCGCTGCAACTCGCCTTGGACGCTGCGCGCGTTGAGCTGCGATTGCCAGCCGGAAAACTTTGAACCATCGTATTCGAGAACGAACTTGAAAGCTTGCATGAGATGAAAGAAGGACTCCTCATTATCCGCGACCGCAGTTCGAATGCGTCGAGGCGCGCACGAAGCGGCACGAAGTGCCGCGCAGTAAGCGCTTCCCGACTACAAGCATCACCACAGACAACCGCGTTTGCGTCGTCAGCCACAATCCGCAAGACTGAACCCATGGACATCCGGCCCTTCGCGCCCACCGACCGTGACGCTTGCCTCGCCGTCTTCGATTCGAACGCCGACGTCCTCCACGCTCCCCACCGCGCCGAGTTCGCGTCGTTTCTTGCCAATCTCGAAGGAACCTACCTCGTCATGGAGCACGACGATTCTGTCGTCGGATGCGGCGGCTACTCCCTCGAACCGGAACACGCGAGCGCGACCATCCGTTGGCCTATGATTCGCCGCGATTCCCAAAAGCTGGGCTTGGGGCGATTCCTGCTCCTCTATTGCATTCGCGAAGTCTCCAAGCTGGACTCCGCTCAATTGGTATTTCTCGCCGCGCCTTCAAACACAGCCCCGTTTTTTGAGAAGCAAGGCTTCAAACCCGCGGGCCTCGTCCGCGACGGATTTGCTCCCGGCATCGATCGCGTAGACCTGCGCATGAAGCTCGCTGTTTGCCCTTAACAAACCACACCGCTTGAAACCAGCCAAGTGGTGTTTTTCAGCCCATTTGCACTCTTTTTAGCGATTTAAGATGACAGGAAATTCACGTGGTTTTGGACCACAGAGTTGCAACCGAGGCCCATCGAGATCGTTCTAATAGCCAGAAGGAGGACACGAAGATGTCCGCTAACTTGAAGAACCGTACGATGCAAACGCTCCTGCTCGGAGCCGCGTTGTTGACGCCGCTCGCCGCGCAGGTTCGAAACCGTAATGACCAGGACAACTCGAGGAACGCTAACGAGGGTCATTATCAAAACCAAGGGCGCCCGGCTGGCGGACAGGTTCCGCAGTCCTTCGAAAACCGCTCCGGCGGAAACCAGAATCGCGGCGAAGTTCGTAACAACAATTTCGCCCGCGACGAACGCAGCTCGTTCCAGAACCGCGCGCCGGTCGCCAGCGCTCCCCGCTATGAGGGAAACCGGAACGCCTATGCGAGCCGCGGATTCGAACATCGCGACAACGATCGCGGAGTCGATCGTCGCGACTACGATCGCCGCTTCGAACATCGCGACTACGATCGTCGCTTCGAAAATCGCGGCTATGATCGCGACGATCATGTCCGCTACGTGGCACCGATAAGCCGCGGCTATTACGTCTCGCGCTACCCGGGCCGTTATTGGTCCGTCGGCGAAGACCGGGCCTTCCAGGTCTTTCTCGCCGACCGGAACATGGAATACGTGGGCTGGGACGGCTGTGACCCGTATCTCCAGGACGAGTACTGGGCATGGCGCGACCTGCACTCCGACCGGATCCTGTTCAGTCTGCACTTTGGCATCCGCTAAGAGTAGCTAGCCTCCGAACCTAACTCCGCGCGTCGGCCCTTAACAGGTCGCCGCGCGGAGTTTGCATTCCAAAGCTCATTGCGCGACCTTCCGCGCGGTAATGTACACGTCCAGATGATGCTGGCTCACCGGATCGTCGAAGGCCGACAGCAGTACACGCTGCTCGAACGGAATCGTCGACGCCGACCGAATCTGCCGCGACTGCATTTGCGGAGGCAGTCCATTCTCCGCCCGATGCAGGGAAGGAAGAATCGAACTGCTCTCGATGGAACAATCCACTCGGACGCCGCGTTCCGCGCGCCCGTGCAGGCATTTTCTGGAACGCGGCCAGGGTGCCGGATCGCGGTAGCATTCGTCTATTCAGGATGCCCATTCCCTTATTCGACCGCATCGCCGCGACCGGCCATGAACAAGTCATCTATTGCCAGGATCCCGGCGCCAATTACCGCGCGATCATCGCGATCCATAGCACCAGACTCGGTCCGGCGATCGGCGGCACGCGCGTTCTTCCGTACTTGAACGAGGACGCCGCGCTCACGGACGCTTTACGCCTGTCTCGCGCCATGACCTTCAAGAACGCAATCGCCGGCCTATCCGTCGGTGGCGGAAAAGCCGTGATTATCGCACCTGGCGGCGGCTTCGATCGCGAGCTTTTGTTTCGCGCGCATGGCCGATTCGTCGAGCGACTTGGCGGTCGTTTCTCCACCGGAGAGGACGTCGGAACCACCGCCGCCGACATGGAGTTCGTCGCGCGCGAAACAAGATGGGTCGGCGGCCGCACTGGACACGGAGCCGGCGATCCTTCCCCCTGGACCGCCCTCGGAGTGTTTCGCGGGATCGAAGCGGCCGCGAAGGAATGTTGGGGAACCAGCGATCTTCGTGATCGCCGAGTCGCGCTACAAGGCCTTGGCAACGTCGGCATGGGCCTCGGCCAACACCTTTTCAAAGCCGGAGCTCATCTGATCGTCGCCGACGTCGACCCGGAGCGGGTCCGACGCGCTGTCGAGACCTGGAACGCCGAAGTCGCCGACCCCTCGTGCATCCACGCCGCCGATGCCGACATCTTCGCGCCGTGCGCGCTGGGCGGCGGCGTGAACGATCAGACCATTCCCGAGCTGCGCGCAAAAATCGTCGCCGGAGCAGCCAACAATCAGCTGCTCGAAGATCGTCATGGCGAAACGTTGGCGACCCTGGGAATCCTCTACATACCCGACTATGTTCTAAACGCTGGCGGAGTGATGACTGCCGGCGTCGGACTGCATGGATGGACGCTCGATGCCCTTGAATCGCGAGTGCGCGGCATCTTCGACACCGTCGCCTCGGTTGTTCGGGCAGCCAGATTGAAGAGAATTCCGACCAACGTGGCCGCGGACCAGTTGGCGGAAGCCCGAATCGAAGCCGGCCATTAACCCACTGACGAACTGCGGCAGCCGTGCCAAATCGGGGAACGGTTTTCCGCATGGAAGAGGGGGAAAAAGGGGTGATTGAGAAGCAATAGTTCGGACAAAGGGCCGCGGCCGTGTTCGCGATCCAGTCTCTGGAAGTCCAACGCTTGCGTAACCGGAGCCGCGTCGGACGATACTCAATCGTATGGGCGATTCCAAGGCGGGAGATTCCCATCGCCCTCTTCAAAGCGAGGTGGTCTGTTCATGCTCTCCGAAGTAATCCAATCCGTTCGCGCGGTTCTGAGGAATCCGGGGTTCGCCTTGATGGCGATCGTCACACTCGCCCTCGGCATCGGCATCAGTACCGCTGTCTTCAGTGTCGTGAACGGAGTCCTGCTCCAGCCTCTGCGCTTTCCTGACTCCGAACGCATTATCAGCCTGAACACGATGACGGCCGGACGGCAGGCGAGTTCGCCTCGCGTGACCGGCGGCGACTTCCTGGACCTACGCGCCACCACCCAAGCCTTCGATGCGGTAAGCGTCTACTACGGCGGAGAAGTCGGCGTACAGCTTCGCGACCGCGCGGAGTTCACTGGCGTGTTCTGGGTGAATCCAGAGTTCTTCGGCATCTTCGGCCAGCAAACCGCACTGCTAACAAACTCCGGAGCGGTTATAGCCGAGGCCTTCGCGGCTCGTAATTTCGGTTCCGCGCAAAACGCGATCGGCAAGACCGTCCAAGTGGACGGGCGTGTGTATGAAATCTCCGCCGTCCTCGACGGACCCCGCTTTCCCGCGACCGCCGATGTCTGGCTCGCCGCACCCTACGTCCCCGAGAATTTGAATCGAACCGCCTTCAACTATCGCGCTCTAGCCAAGCTGAAAACGGGCGTCACCACGCGCCAGGCCCAAGCCAACCTTGATAGTCTCGCGGCCCAGCTCACAGCGTCTTACCCGAAATCGAATCAAGGCCGGACGTTCGTCGCTATGCCGCTGCGCGAGCAGCTCACGGGTTCGGTTCAGTTCACGCTCTACCTGTTGCTCGGCGCCGTGCTGCTGGTTTTGCTGATCGCCTGCGCGAATGTCTCGAATCTGTTGCTCGCACGCGCCACCGTCCGCGCCCGCGAGATCGCGGTACGCACGGCGCTAGGTGCTTCGCGCGGGCGCATCGTTAAGATGCTCGTGATCGAGAGTCTGACTCTCGGCGTTTTTGGCGGTCTGCTCGGGCTCTTACTCGCTTGGCTCGGCATGCGCGTCTTATTGCAGTTCGCGCCCGCGAACCTCCCCAGAACCGGCGATATTCGGCTGGATTACACCGTGCTCGGTTTCGCGATGGGCATGGCGATCTTGTCGGCGGTCGCCTTCGGCGTGCTTCCTGCTCTGCAAGCCTCCCGTTCGGACTTTGGTTCGCGCGGCGTTCTTCGCGGAGGATCGCAGACACTCCGCAATTCGCTGGTTATCGCGGAAATCGCCCTTTCGTTTGTGCTCGCGACCGGTGCCGGTCTGTTCTTTCGCAGCTTCCTTGCACTCAATGCCGCTGATCTCGGTTTCCAGAAGGACAACGTACTGGTGATGTACGCCCACGCCCCGGCCAAGGAACTGAGTCAATATGTGGACAATGGCCGTGCCTTCGTGGATAAGCTTCTGCCTTCGCTCGGGCAACTTCCCGGCGTGACCTCGACGGCCGCCGCCATGGGCTTGCCCGCTGGGCAGTACGGATCAAACGGAAGCTACGCCGTGATCGGCATGCATTCGACCGGCGAGGGGGAAAAGCGCCCCCAGTCAAACTGGACGCTCAGCAGTCCGAACTATTTCTCCGCGATGCGAATCCCGCTGCTGCGCGGACGTGACTTCACGCCCAACGATCGCTTCGACGCGCCGGGCGTCATTATCGTCAGCGAGAACGTCGTCCGCCAGGTGTTCGCGGGCGCGGATCCGATCGGCCGGCAGATCGTCTGCGGACTCGACCAGTTCACGGCAAAACCGATGACCATCGTCGGAGTGGTCGGCGATGTCCGTCAGGATTCCCCTGGCTCGGATCCGCTTCCGACCTTGTACATGCCACTCGAACAGCATCCGTATCATGCCAACGAACTGCAGGTCATCGTTCGGAGTGCGGCACCGCCGTCCAGTTTGATTTCGGCGGTCCGCAGCGAAGCCCACGATTTGAATCCGGAAATGGCAGTCAAGTTCACGACCATGGAAGAGATGGTTTCGACCTCGATTGCCGCGCCGCGTTTCCGGACCTTCCTCGCGGGAACTTTCGCGATACTCGCCCTGCTGCTCGCGATGGCCGGAATCTATGGCGTCATGAGTTACGTCGTCACCCAGAGGACCTCGGAGTTGGGCCTCCGGATGGCGCTCGGCGCCGCCCGCGGTGACGTCATGGGTCTGGTTTTGTCCCGCGCCGCGATCCTGATGCTCGCGGGAGTCGTCATCGGCGTCGGGCTATCGATCGCCGTCTCAAGACTGATCGGCTCGATGCTGTACGGTGTGAGTTCGATGGATGCCGGAACCTACGCGATGGTCGTGTTCTCGGTAGGCGCAATCGCGATGCTAGCCGCCGCTGGTCCAGCTTGGCGGGCGTCGCGGATCGATCCGATGGTCGCGCTTCGGCAGGACTAGCGTTTACGAATTCAGGATTGGCCTGGAGGCGGATCGGGCGTCGCAAGGCCTTCCCTTACCGCGCGGCTGTTGCCAAACGAAGCAGCCATCTGGTGCGAAAGCCCTGCTGGAAAAACGAAGCCAGGCTGATGAAGGCGATCACCTGGGCTACGCAGAATCTGTAACTTAGCGATACTCGATACGCTCGGGCTCTTTTTGCAAAACGAAGCCAACAGGTCGCCAGGATTGATTTTGCGAAACGAAGCCAACGACCTGGGGGAGTCGCACCAAAGCAATACCAACGGACCGGCATGGCGGAGTTTTGCAAAAGGAAGCCAACGGGCGCCGGAAATAGAAAAAGCCCCGGGGTTTAAGCCGGGGCTTTATGGACTGCTCTCCTTTCGGAGAACCAGTTTAATCGGGCAACTTCCTACTCTCCCACACACTCGCGCGTGCAGTACCATCGGGGCTGAGAGGCTTAACTACCGTGTTCGGGATGGGAACGGGTGGGACCCTCTCGCTACGGTCACCCAGAAGTCATAAAAACTTAGTCTTCGCAGCCAGCCTGCGAGGATTAGTCGCCGGCTGGCTACGCTGAATTATCGATGGGAAACTACTGGCTGCTTCACCGACCGGCATGCTCACTTTACGGAGCGCCGTGTCTCACTGTATATTCACAGTTAATTTTATGGTCAAGCCGAACGGGCTATTAGTAACGGTCAGCTCAACGCATTACTGCGCTTACACATCCGTCCTATCAACGTGGTAGTCTACCACGGCCCTTCAAAGCTTTCGCTTGGGAGAACTCATCTCGGGGCAGGTTTCATGCTTATATGCGTTCAGCATTTATCCTAACCAAACTTCGCTACCCAGCTATGCCACTGGCGTGACAACTGGAACACAAGAGGTTTGTTCAACCCGGTCCTCTCGTACTAGGGTCAACCCCCCTCAATTCTCCTGCGCCCACTGCAGATAGGGACCGAACTGTCTCGCGACGTTCTGAACCCAGTTCACGTACCGCTTTAATAGGCGAACAGCCTAACCCTTGGGAGCTTCTACACCCCCAGGATGCGATGAACCGACATCGAGGTGCGGGGCGCCCTCTGGGCCGGGAGCGTCGATGTGAACGCTTGACTCCGATCAGCCTGTTATCCCCGGCGTACCTTTTATCCGTTGAGCGATGGCCCTTCCATTCAGAACCACCGGATCACTAAGTCCTGCTTTCGCACCTGCTTGACTTGTTGGTCTCGCAGTCAACCCGGTATATGTCTTTGCACTCGCGCGGAGGATTTCCAAACCTCCTGAACCGAGCTTCGCGCGCCTCCGTTACAATTTAGGAGGCGACCGCCCCAGTCAAACTACCCGCCTACCAATGTCCTTCTCCCGGATCACGGGAGCAAGTTAGAACCACAGAATGCTCAGGGTGGTATCTCACCGCTGGCTCCCCCGAGTCCAAAAACCCGGGTTCAAAGCCTCCCACCTATCCTGCGCAGAGCACCCCATAGTTCATTGATAGGGTATAGTAAAGGTGCACGGGGTCTTTCCGTCTTGATGCGGGCATCCGGCGTCTTCACCGGAACCACAAGTTCGCCGGGCGGATTGTTAAGACAGTCGTCAGATCGTTACGCCATTCGTGCAGGTCGGAACTTACCCGACAAGGAATTTCGCTACCTTAGGACCGTTATAGTTACGGCCGCCGTTCACCGGGGCTTCAGTTCAAAGCTTC
>JBBQWZ010000007.1:0-156841 GCA_038210135.1 Bryobacterales bacterium | reverse complement strand
GCCCTTGGAAAACGCTCCCGCGTTTCCCACATTCCCACAGCGCCTACGATTGCTTCTTTCCTCAAACAAAAAAGAAAGACTCCAGCCTCACCCACCCTCAACGCCCCGCTTCAGGCTCATCCTTCGATGAGAAAATGCTTGCCCACAGCGCAGTAGCGGAGGCGGTAATCCTCTGTAAGAATCAGCGAACCGTCCCCGTCTTCCATCTGACATGCCAATCGACGTATATGCGTCGCGTGATTGTGTGAGTCGTCGCCTCTCGGGATTCGCTCGGACGAGATGCTCTAACGTCCTCGAAATTGCAGCCCTTTCTGAATCCGGCTATTGTTGTCGTATGACCGTCGAAGGCATCAAGGATGCGATCACTCACCTTTCCGACTCGGAGCGCAAGCAGTTGCCGATTGGTTCGAGGATCTGGCGGATGAGTCGTGGGACCGTCAAGTGGAGCGGGACTTTGCCGAGGGTGGTCCCGGTTCGGATCTCCTGGCCAAAATCGATGCCCAAATTGACTCAGGAAATTTCCGCCCGTCCGAAGAAGGTTTTCGTTACCGGCGTGATCCTCAAGCGAAGTGAACTTTCGCTCGCATGCATTGCCGCTATTCTGGCATCACTATGACGCGTGGCCGAAAGAAATTCGGAAGAACGCCAACAAACAATATCAGCTTTTTGCGGTGGACCCTCGTCCCCATCGCCATGAGCCATTTTATGCGGAAACATTCTCCAAGGAAAGTGATTTTAGACACGGGCTGCTAGCCATCCGTCGCTGCGTTTGAAGCAGACCGGGCCGTTTTGGTCGGTTCGTGTAGGCCGCGGCTATCGTGCCCTCGCGCGGCGCCGCGACAACGACTTCTTCTGGTTCTGGATCGGTCGTCACGACGATTACGATAGATTGATCGACAGCTAGGCGAATTCGAAGAACGCATTATGAAATTTCCGAAATACTGGGCCCACGGCGAGAAAGACGGATTCTCGTGCTGGCGCTCCTCCGACGTCAGCTTCGAGGAAGCGCAAGCTGGCGCAAGATCCGCCGCCGCCGTGATGCATCAGCAGTTCGAAATGCACGGCCGGGAGCGCATCGTATACGGCTATCCGGATCGCCCTCTGCGCGAGCCCGTACTCCACGAAATGCGCTACGTCGACGGCCAGATCTCCGCCGTCGTAACGCGGAATTCGTACGGCTGCGACGTCCTGAATGCGGCCAACGCCATGTTCGTCGACATCGACCTCGAAGAACCTAAGGACACCGCTTCCGCCAGCTCGATCGGCGGCATGCTCGACTCGTTCCTTACAGGCAACGCGCCGCCAGCCGAGCCGCTCGTGAATTACGCTCTGTCGCGCGCCTACGCTTGGGCGCAGTCTCAGCCCAACTGGAATTGGCGGGTCTATCGCACGCGAGCCGGACTCCGCCTGCTGGCGACTCACGCGCTCTTCGATTCGAAGGATCCGCTGTGCCAGACCGTGTTTCAAGCCGTCGATTCCGATCCGCTCTACCGGCGCTTGTGCGGCACCCAGGAATCCTTCCGCGCCCGCCTGACCCCCAAGCCGTGGCGTTGCGGTGTGGCTGCCCCGCCCATGCGCTGGCCGTTCCTCAATGCGACCGTCGAGAACCACTTCAATGAATGGCAAGCCCGCTATCGCACCGCAAGCATCTCTTACGCGACTTGCCAACTGATGCCCGATATCGGATCCGGTTTCGTTGCCGGAGCGTTGGGAGAAATCATCACGCTGCACGACAACGTGTCGCGCGCCACTTCAGGCCTGCCGCTGGCTTAAACCTTGGCAACCGACTTCGTCTGGTACTCCGAATACGGTCCCTTGAAGTCTTCGAGTTCGCCGTGATCGAAATGCCAGACGCGCGTCGCGACCTCGTCGATCAGATCGTGATCGTGCGTCACCAGCAACACCGTGCCTTCGTACTTCTGTAGCGCAATGTTCAACGCGTTGATCGATTCGAGATCCAAGTGGTTCGTCGGTTCGTCGAGCACCAGGAAGTTCGGCTTCTGCAGCATAATGCGGCAGAACAGCACCCGCGCCGCTTCGCCGCCGGACAACGCCGCCGTCGGCTTCAGAGCCTCTTCGCTCTTGAACAGCATCTGACCCAGCAAGCCGCGCAGCTCTTCTTCCGGAGCCTGCAAATCGAATTGCCGCAGCCACTCGATCACCGTCATGCCCTTCTGAATCGATTCCTTCGAATCCTGCGAGAAGTAGCCCACCGCGACCTCGTGACCCCATTCCACGGTCCCGCTGTCGATCGTGAACTCTTTGTCGGGAGCATCAATGAAGCCCGGCGCATTCCGAATCAGCGAGCGCAGCAGCGTCGTCTTACCGGTTCCGTTGCGGCCCATCAGCGCGATCTTTTCGCCGCGCGGAACGCTCGCCGTGAAATCGTGGATCACTTTTAGCTCATCGTAGGACTTGTTCAGTCCCTTGATCTCGAGCGGATGCCGTCCCGAAGGCCGCTTCATCTCGAACTTGATATAAGGACGCGCAATGTTCGAGCGCGCCAGGTCCGACGTCTGCAAACGCTCCACTTCGCGCTTACGCGAAGTCGTCTGCGACGAACGCGTACCGGCTGAGAACCGCGCAATGAATTCGTTCAACTGCGCGATCTTCTTTTCCCGCTGGGCGTTGTCCGATTCGATCCGAGAACGGATCTGCGTCTTCGCCAGCACCATGTCGTCGTACCCGCCGGTGTACATGATGATCGTCTGATAATCGATATCGGCAACGTGCGTACAGACTTCATTCAGGAAGTGCCGATCGTGCGAAATCACGATCAGCGTTCCGTTGTACCGCATCAGGAAATCCTGCAGCCAATGCACCGAATCCAGATCGAGGTGGTTCGTCGGTTCGTCCAGCAGCAGCGCCGCCGGATTCCCGAACAGCGCCTGCGCCAGCAGCACGCGGACCTTTTGCCCGCCCTGCAACTCGCTCATCTTGCGTTCGTGCAGCTTTTCTTCGACGCCCAAGCCGTCCAGCAAAACCGCGGCGTCGCTCTCCGCCGAATAACCGTCCTCTTCGCCGACCACGCCTTCGAGCTCGCCCAAACGCATGCCGTCTTCGTCGGTCATCTCGGGCTTCTCGTAAAGATGGTCGCGCTCCTCGAGCGCGTCCCACAGGCGTTTGTTGCCCATGATGACCGTATCGACGACGCGGAATTCGTCGAACGCAAACTGATCCTGGCTCAGTACGCCCAGCTTCTTCGGCTTCGTGATGTCGCCCTTGGTCGAATCCAATTCGCCGGTCAGAATCTTCATCAGCGTCGATTTACCGGCGCCGTTCGGACCCGTCACGGCGTAGCGCCGCCCAGGCTGAAACGTCACGGAGACATCTTCGAACAAAATCTTGGCGCCGAAGCGCATGGTGATGTTATTTACAGAAATCACGGAGGGAATCTCTAGTCTACCGCGTCCGTGCCCCGCACACCATGCCCTCGCCGATCGTTACTCTTCTTCCACCCGCGTCGCGCCTGATTCCCGCTGCAGCATCTCTAAAATATTGGCGTAGGCGGTATCCGCTTCTTCAGGCGTCATTGCTTCCGATCGGCGCTCCGCCTGGTACCACCAACCACTCAGTGTCCGCCGCGCGATCGACACGCGCGAATTCCAGAAAGTACAGATGACCGTCGCCGACCGCGTGGGTTCGAGGTACGTGATCATCTCTCCGCGATGATCGATCTGGATTGTGTACAGTTTGCTTGCCGGATGTTTCCGCTCGGGCAACTCCGGATGCGTAACCATCCAGAACCACGGCGGCGTGGGCTGTTCAAGCGCCTGCTTCCGATACATCTCGGCATCCGCCGCCGCTTGCGCGCGTTCCAACTCCGCGCGGATCGCATTCATATCCGGATACGCCGCGTCCGCCGGATCCGGTGGCGTCAAGATGAACCAGCGCCGGTCCGCGCCCGTCAATTCGCCCGACGACGTCGAGCTGTATCGCCGCCGCCAATCCAATCCGGCGCGCGTCTCTTCCGCCGCCCGGAACATCTCACCGAGCATCACGCAAAAACCCACCGGCGGCGCCGGAAAGCCATTCGAGATTTCAGCGATCGTATTGCCAGCCGCCAACTCCGCATCCAAAACGTAGCGCAACGCGGGCGGCAATTCGTCAAGGCGCGGATCCATCACAGCGCCTGCTACCGATCCCGCTGCGAACCCGCTCCGCCTGCGGGAGCCGTCATCGGCACCTTCCGCTGACCCCACGTCGGCGACGCCGGTTCCGTCGTCATCCGCTTCACCGGCTTCTCCTTCAGCATCCGCAACGCTTCCGTCACCGCGCGTTCCAGCTGCGGATCGTGGCCCGCGATCACGTCCTTCGGCCAATTCTCGACGTCGATATCCGGAGCCGTCCCTTCGTTCTCCACCGCCCACTTGCCGTCCTTCGAAAAGAACCCGCCGCGCGGCGCAATCATCGAACCGCCGTCGATGAACGTCGGCGTGTCCGCCGTATGCACCAGACCGCCCCAGGTCCGCTTGCCGACCAGCAAACCGATCTTGCGGTGGCGGAACATGTACGGCATCAGGTCGCCGCCCGAACCAGCCATTTCATTGATGATCATCACCTTCGGACCCCAGATGCCGGCCGCCGGACTGGTGAACGGATACCCATCGCCCGCCACATTATTGAAGTAGCCGTCGAAGTCGCGCTGCAAGACATCGATGATGTAATCCGCCGCCGAACCACCGCCGTTGTACCGCTCGTCGATGATCGCGCCTTCTTTGTCCTGCTGCGCGAAATAGTATCGGTTGAAGCTCGTATAACCCGGCTGCCCTGTATTCGGAAGATGCACGTAGGCCAGCTTGCCGCCCGAAAGTTTATCCACCAGCCGCCGGTTCGATTCCACCCACGCACGCGAGCGCAGGCCCTGTTCGTTCGCCGTCGGAACCACAATAATCTGCCGCGCGCCGTCCATCGTCGGACGGCTGTTCACCGTCAGCGCCGTCTGCCGGTCCGCCGTTCCATCGAGCAAACGGTAAATGCTGTCGGGGGCTTTCAACTCCGTCCCGTTCACCGCCAGGATGTAATCGCCCTGCGCGACCGTCACTCCCGGAGCCGCCAGCGGAGCGCGTAAATCCGGATTCCAGCTTTCGTTGTGGTAAATCCGCGCGATCTTGTAGCGACCGTTCTCCACCGTCAAATCCGCGCCCAGCAAGCCGCCGCGCGAGTTCGGAATTCGCGGAATATCGCCGCCGCGCACGTACGAGTGGCCGATCGCGATCTCCGCTCCCATCGTGTCCAGCAGGTAATTCAGATCCGCCCGATGATTCACGTGCGGCAGCATTTGCCCGTACATTTCTTTCATCTTGGTCCAGTCGGACCCGTGCATATTCTTGACGTACAAATAGTCGCGTTGATTGCGCCAGCCTTCATAGAAGATCTGTTTGAACTCCTCTTTCGGCTCGAGGTACATTCGCAGCGAAACGTTCAACCGCCCGGCTCCGGCTACCGGAGGTTGTCGGTCCGCATCGACCAGGAACAACTGCGGCGCAGGCGCGGCATCCGGATTCGGACCCACACCCCGCCGTAAGCCGGCGCCGCCAGCGCCCGCCGCGCGATACACCAATTTGTGTCCATCCGCGCTGACATCGTAGCTAACCACGCCCGTCATGAACGGAGCCGCGTGGCGCGCGCTGATCTGGTAGCGCTCAAGCGTTCCCGACGGTCCGCCCTGCCCGCCGCCACCGCCACGTCCCCCGCGATCAGAAGCCTCGATGTAATAGACCGTGCCCGCAACACCCGCGCGCAATTGCGAATATTGCCGTTCCGGCACGCCCGGCACGCTTAAGATCCTCTGATCAATTCCGTCGAAGTCAATCTGCACCGTCACCGCAACTCGCGGGGCGCGTGCCGCCGGAGCCGCGCTGTCATCAGCCGCACCGCCGCGTCCTCGGGGTCCACCACCAGTTCCAGCCGCCGGAGCACTCCCGACACCTGCATCTTCATCGCTCTCCGGCAACAGCGGACTCGCCTCGCCCTTCTTCAAGATCGCCATGTACAGGCCGAAATTTTCATCGTGATCGTACGACGTCATGTCCAGCCACTGCGACTTCAATCCGAAATCCGTGGACGCCAGGAACCACAAATATTTTCCGCTCGCATCCCACGCCGGCCACACCGAATCCGCCAGCCCATCCATGATCTGCTTCGTGTCGCCGGTCTCGACATTGCTTACGAAAATCGCGTGATACATCGACTTCAGCCGGCTCGCATACGCCACCCATTTCGAATCCGGACTCCACACCGGATTCAGCGTGCGCGTCGGAACCATCCACGGATCGTTGCCCACAATCTTCGCCTTGCCGCTCGCAATATCGAGCACCCAAACCTTCAGATTCGTATCCGAATACAGCAGCTTCTTCGAATCCGGCGACCACGACGCCGTGTAGTAATGCGACGGACTCGGCAGCGAAAGTTCGCGCCGGTTCGACGCCAGGCCGTCCGGAGTCTCGACCACTAACTTGTACTCGCCCGAGCGATCGCTGAAATACGAAATGAACTTGCCGTCCGGCGACCATGCCGGATCGCGCTCGGCGGCTCCGCTCGTGTTCGTCAGGTTGCGAATATCGCCCTTTTCGGCCGGAATCGTGAAAATCTCACCGCGCGCTTCCACCGCCACGCGCTTGCCGGTAGGCGAAATCACAATGTTCGACAAGCGGCTCGTGACGTCTTCCCAGCGTGGCATCATCCACGGAAAATCGCCCTTCACCGTGATGTGGACGACGTGCGCCTTGCCCGATTTCGCATCCAGTTCGTGAATGTAACCCGCCTGCTCGAACACCACCGCGCCCGAGCCCGCATCGAGCGACTTCACATCGAAATCACTGAACTTGGTCGCCTGCGCCAGCTTCTTCGATTTCGTATCGTACGACCACACATTCGCCACGCCGTCGCGATCGGAAATGAAATATACCGAATCGCCGATCCACGCCGGATCCTCTTCTTTTGAATCCGTCCAAGGCGGCGAAACCAGGTCGAAACTCTTCAAATCCACAATCCAAATCGCCCGGTTCTGTCCGCCGCGATAATTGCGCCGCTCCTCGTCCCAAGAATTATTCATGCGGTATGCGATTCGCGCTCCGTCGGGAGACATCTTACCCTGGTAAGCACGCGGAAGCGCCAGTGGCTCCTCGATGCCGCCCTCAGCAGGCACCGTCCAAAATCGCGGAACCGCACTAGGAGCCAAAGAAGCTCGCGCCGATGCAAACAGAATCGACTTGCCATCCGGCGTCCAACCCTGCACCGTATCCGCACCCGGATGGTACGTCAAACGCTTCGGCTCGCCGCCTTCGGCCGAAACCACGTAGACATCGGTGTTCCCTGCGTAATCCCCGCTAAACGCGATCCACTTGCCGTCGGGTGAAAAATGCGGATTCGAAGTCTGCCCTTGAAAGCTGGTAAGGCGCCGCGCGTTGCCGCCCGAGCGTTCGACGATCCAGAGGTTGTTGGCATACGCGAATGCAATCTGCTTCGCGCTCACCGTGGGTGTCCGCAACAGGCGCGTGCCAGGCTCACCCGCACCCGGGATACTCACGGCAAAGGCAATCAAAGCAAGGGCAACAGCAAAAATTCGAAGCAACGGCAAACGGCGCATGCACTCTCCAGGCAGTAGGCAATGGATCGAAATCAAGGCGTCCACCACCAGCATGTGGTTACTCAAAGACGCAGGAAGCGATCCGATCTCGCTACAGTGTACCGCCGACCACGCCATGACGACGCGAACAGAAGCGAACCGTCGAGGCGCGCACGAAGCGGCACGAAGTGCCGCGCAGTAAGCGCTTCCAAGCCGCGCCAACAAAGCCCGCACCTCACCGAATCCGAGCCGGTCCCTGACACCCGCCCAGGGACTACCGCTGATCCCCATTTGGCGCATCCTTTCAATCTGCGCAACTTTACCGTTAGCGGAATTGATCAACGACGCCAGCCCCACGATATAATTAAACTTCCCTCGCGATGAGCTCTGAACCCAGCGTGTTAACCGCGGCCCCCGCCGTATCCTTCCGCAGTCGAACGGAAACCGGCATGTTCGCGCTGGGCCTCTACTGCGCCGCGCACTTCTTCATCGACCTCTACTCGAGCGCCCTCGGCGCCTTTCAGCCGATCCTCGTGGACAAGCTCCACCTGACGCTAACCCAGGCCGGATTGCTCGGCGCCATGATGACCTTCTCCGGCTCGTTCGTCCAGCCCGCTTACGGCTTCCTCTCCGACCGCTATCACTCGAAGCTGTTCACCGCCCTCGCGCCCGCCCTCGCCGGAATCTTCATCTCTCTAATAGGACGCGCCACCAGCTTCGGCATGGCGCTCGCCTTCGTAGCCATCGGAGCCGCCGGAATCGCATCTTTCCATCCGCAAGCATCCGCCCGCGCGACCCTCGGAATCGCCCGTCACCGCGGACGTTGGATGGCCGTGTTCATTAGCTCCGGCTCGGTCGGCCTCGCTATCGGACCCACCTTCTTCTCCGCCATCATCACCATCGCCGGAGCCGAATATTCCTACATCGCACTCGTGCCCGGCGTCCTGATGACCGTCGTCCTGCTGATCTTCCTCAAATCGGGACCGCACTCGGAATCCGCTGGAAAACGCCTCGACCTTGCCCCGTTAATCGCCGTCTGGAAGCCTCTCACTATCCTCTATATGCTGGTCTTCCTGCGCTCCGCCGTCCAAATCGTATACGGCCAATTCCTCCCGCTCTACCTGCATCGCGAGCGCGGAATGTCGCTCGTCGATTCGAGCCTCGCCCTCACCGTCTACCTGATGTGCGGAGCCATCGGCGGATTCCTGGGCGGCAATTTAGCCGATCGCTTTGGAGGCCGCCGCATCATTTTGTTTTCCATGATCGCCTGCGTTCCGTTCCTCGCGCTTTTCTTCTTCACCACCGGCGCCATATCGATCGTCAGCCTGGCTATCGGCGGCCTGATGCTGTTGTTCACCGTGCCCGTCAACGTCGTCATGGCGCAGGAACTAGCGCCCGCCCAAGCCGGAACCGTGTCCGCGCTGATGATGGGTTTCGCCTGGGGCTTCGCCGGCCTGGTCTTCATCCCGCTCACCGGCTTCCTCGCCCAGCACACCTCCCTCCAATTCGCCCTTTCACTCCTAACTATCTGCCCGCTCATCGGCTTCTTCCTGACCATGACGCTCCCCAGAACCCACCCCTCCGAAATCTAAAAGGAGCGCCCAACACAACGCGCATCCCAGCAGAAATCGAGAGCCCATCCGGTAGCTGGATGGAACCCCGAGCGCCAGCGAGGGGAACACTCTCGAGAAAGGACACCGAACCCGGTTCCGTACACGCGAACCACATCGCCGGGCTCCGCAGGCGACCCAGGACCAGAGTTCTGAAATCCTCTTCAAACAGGCCGGCCGCTTGTTGTGCGAGCACAATGCGCAACCACCCGGTAACATCCGGCGCATCGAATCACGCCCCGATCACAATCCTATTGCCTCCGGCAGATTGTAGTTGCACAGGCCGGAGTCCTACGCCACTTAGTCGCGAGCAGACAGGAAAGCTCTCTATACCTGCCCACCCGGAACGGATACAATCAGAAGTCCATGAAAGTCTCGGTGATCCTGCCCGCCGCGGGCCTCGGAACGCGAATGGGCGCCAGCTCCACGTCGAGCGCTCCGGTACTACCCGGCCTCGAAAAGCCTTCCGCCAGCCGTAAGCAATTTTTAATCCTCGACGGCTGTCCGATCCTGCTCCACACCATCCGGAAATTCGCGAGCGTTCCCGTCGTCACGGAAATCGTGGTCGCACTCCGCGGCGACGACCTCGCCTGGGCGGAGGAGTTGCTTCACGGCGAGCACCTCGGCAAACCGGTTCGCCTGGTCGAAGGCGGCGACAGCCGCCACGAAAGCGTCGAGAACGCCCTCGCCTCGATCGCGGCCGACACGGACCTCGTCGCTGTCCACGACGCCGTGCGCCCCTTCATCGAACCGCACCTCGTCGAACAAGTGATCGCCGAGGCCGCGGAACACGGTGCCGCCATTGTCGGCATCGTTCCCGTCGATACCGTCAAGCGCGTGCAGAAGAATCTCATTCGCTCCACCCTGCCGCGGGAGCATCTGGTTCTCGCTCAGACTCCGCAGGTGTTCCGCTTCGATCTGTTGCAGCAGGCCTTCGCGAAGGCCAAGGAAGACAGCTTTACCGGCACCGACGAATCCAGCCTGGTCGAGCGGCTCGAACAAGTGGACGTCCGCGTGGTGCAGGGCAGCGACCGCAATATCAAGATCACGCGTCCGGGAGACCTCGACCTCGCGCGGCTTTTTCTCGCCGAAGAAAAGGCACTCGCCCGGTGAAAACTGAATATCGGACCGGCATCGGTTGGGACAATCACCGCCTCGCGCCCGGGCGTGCGCTAATCCTTGGCGGAATCACAATCCCCAGTGAATTCGGCCTCGACGGCCACTCCGACGCCGACGTCCTGCTCCACGCCATCACCGATGCCATCCTCGGAGCCGCCGCCCTCGGCGACATCGGCATGCACTTTCCGGATACCGATCCCGAATGGAAAGGCGCGTCGAGCGATCGCTTCCTCGAACACGCCTTGGGCCTTGCGCTGGCCAAAGGCTATCAGCTGGTCCATGTCGATTCGACGGTGATCCTCGAGCGACCCAAGCTGAAGGATTTCCGCCAGGCTATCCGGGATCGCGTCGCCGCCATCCTTGGCCTCGAGATCGACTGCGTGTCCGTCAAATTCAAGACGTCGGAGAAAGTCGGTCCGGTCGGCGAAGGCCGCTCGGCTGAGGCGCAAGCCGTGGTGACGTTATGCCGCTCGCTGTAATCACCGGAGCCTCGGGAGGCATTGGCCTCGAACTCGCCCGGGTGTTCGCCCGCGAAGGCTTCGACCTCGTTCTGATCGCCCGCACCGCCGGAGCCCTCGAGCGTGTTGCCGACGAACTCAAAATACAGTTTGGGCGCCAGGCTGTCGTGCTCGCCGAGGACGTTTCGCTCGCCGACTCTCCCGCGCGAATCTTCGCCGCTGCCCCAACCGCCGATGTCCTGATCAACAACGCCGGCTTCGGCCTGCTGGGCAAATTCGCGGAAACGGATTACGACAAGCAGATCAACTCTATCGATCTGAATGTCACGGCGCTGACCGCGCTCACCCGGCTCTACCTGCCGCCGATGATCAAGCGAGGCTCTGGCCGCATCCTGAACGTCGCCTCGACCGCCGCCTTCCAGGCCGGTCCGCTGATGACGGTCTACTACGCGACCAAGGCCTACGTCTTGTCATTCACCGAAGGCATCGCCGAAGAGTTGAAAGGTACCGGAGTCACCGCGACCGCGCTGTGTCCCGGTCCCGTGATCACCGGGTTTCAAAGCCGCGCTGGACTCATCGGCACCAAGCTGACTTCGAGTCCACTGGTTATGACCGCCGTCGAAGTCGCCGAGTATGCCTACAGCGCGACCATGGCCGACAAGGTCATCGCCATCCCCGGAATCGGCAATCGCATCTTCGCCTGGTCGACCAGGATGGTGCCCAGAGCATGGACGCGCAAGATCGCCCGCAGCTTGCAGGAACGGAAGCAGTAGGTCGCACCAGAATCGGGCGGATCCTTGGAAGAGAACCGGGGTGCCCGTGGTCCCCGCTTGCCAAGCGCCTGCGCCGGATGCCCTTTAAACTGGGGTGATGCTTCGCCGTAGTTTCCTCATGATTGTTTTGGCGGCCGTCGCGGTCGAAGCCGAGCTGCCGCCGTCCGCGTATCGTAAATGGCAGATGGAAGCGCCCGAAGCCCTTGAGATTGAGGTGAAGAAGGCCATGCCCGCGGCGGCCACGAAGACCGTCACTGTACAAATCGACGCCGTCGTCACAAAAGTCACGCGCACCGCGACCAACCTGAAACGCGGCTCTAAAATCCGCATCTCCTACCTCCACCAAATCCACGAGAGACGCATCGCTGGACCCTCATCGATTCCCCTTCTGCACACGGGCGACACGGTGCCTGCCTTCCTCTACCGCGGCAACTTCGGCGCCTACGAGCCGGCAGCCGGAGGCTATAGTTTCTCCGCCTTGATTCCGGCACCCTGAATCGCGCCAATTCAGGAACGGACGCGGTCCGATTGTGGCATGCTAGATGCCAATATGAACGTCCGGTTTCTTCTCAAGAAAAGCTTCTCCGCGGGCGCGGCTATCGTACTGTTGGCAGGCTCCGGCGTGGCCCAGGCGCCGACCTCTTTCACTCCCGAATTCGCGATGATGTTCCGCAATATCTCATCCGTCACGCCTTCGCCTGATGGCACGCTCGCCGTTTGGGTCGAGTCGCGAAACGTGATGGAGCCGGAGCGGAGCGAAGTGGTTTCGCAAATCTGGACGGGCCGGACCGACGGCTCGAAGCGCATGCAATTGACGCGCGGAGAGGGCAGTTCAACGTCTCCCGGATTCTCGCCGGACGGCCGGTTTGTCTACTTCCTGAGCTCGCGCACGGCCAAGCAGCAGATCTACCGCATCGCCGTCTCGGGCGGGGAAGCGGAAGCGCTGACGGCATTCAAGGGCCAACTTGGAGCCTACGAATTGTCGCAGGATGGCCGGCAGCTGGCCTTCTGGGGCCTCGAGTCGTCGCCCGACGACGATAAGAAGATGAAGGAGAAACGCGATTGGAAGGTGGTGGATTCGAACACGTCGAATCACAGCCTCTACGTCATTTCCGCCGAGGCCGATGCGGACGGCAAGCGCAAGCCGCGAAAGTTGACCGACGGCAAGTTCCACGTCGCGGGTGCTACCTGGTCTCCCGATGGAAAGGCGATCGCCTTCGAGCACGCGCCGAGTCCAGGAGCCAACGATGTTCTGACCAAGGGCGACATTAGCGAAGTGAATCTGGAATCGGGCGCGATCAAGCCCGTGGCTTCGACGCCCGCCATTCGCACCGGAGCGATCTATTCGCCGGACGGAAAGTACCTCGCGTATCAGAAAGCTCCGGCGCCGTTTAAGTGGGCTGGTGAGCGGCGCTTTGTGCTGATGTCGCGGGCGACGGGCGATCAAAGGGAATTACCGACAAGCTTCGACGAGCAGCCTAACGTGATCGGCTGGTTGAGCGACTCTTCGGGATTGCTGTTTTCGGAAGGGAAGCGCACGAAGACAGCATTGTACAAGCTGCCGGTCGACGGACCTCCGCAGGTGATCTTCGAGCCGCGGCGCGGCGTCGTTTCGGGTGCCCGCATGAATGCGAAAGGCACATGGGTCGGACTTTCGCACGAGACCACCGATACGCCGGTCGAGGCGTACGTGATGAAAGTCGGCACGACGGCGTTAGTCCAGGTGAGCCGCGCGAATTCCGATCTGCCGAAGTTGCCGGTCGGAAAAACCGAGGCCATCACGTGGAAATCGAAGGACGGACTGGAGGTCGAGGGCCTGCTGACGTATCCGGTGAACTACGAGCCGGGCAAGAAGTATCCGCTGATCTTGAATATCCACGGAGGTCCGACCGGCGTATTTAACGAGAACTTCGTTGGCCGGGGGACGATCTACCCGATCGCGACATTCGCCGCGCGCGGCTATGCGGTGCTGCGGCCGAATCCGCGCGGGTCATCCGCCTACGGTAAAACCTTCCGCTTTGCGAATTACAACGACTGGGGCGGCAAGGATTTCGAAGACGATCAAACCGGTGTCGATCACGTGATTGCGATGGGTGTGGCGGATCCGGATCGCCTGGCGGTGATGGGTTGGAGCTACGGCGGCTTCATGACGTCCTGGACCATTACGCAAACCAATCGGTTCAAGGCCGCCGTAATCGGCGCCGGCGTGACCAATCTTTGGAGCTTCACCGGCACCGCCGATGTCACCAGCTTCATTCCCGATTACTTCGGCGGCGAGCCGTATGAGGCGTTCGAGAATTACCGTAAGCATTCACCGATTACGCACATCAACAACGTCACCACTCCCACTCTGGTGCTGCACGGCGAGGCGGACGTCCGCGTTCCGCTGGGGCAGGGAATCGAGTATTACAACGCGCTGAAAACCCGCGGCGTGACGGCGAAGATGGTGACGTATCCGCGCCAGCCGCACGGTCCGCGCGAGCCGAAGTTCGTGCTCGACATCATGCAACGGCATCTGGACTGGGTGGATAAATATGTTCGCTAGGCTGCTGGTCGCGGCTTGCCTCGCATCGACGGCGTTCGCTCAGCAATGGACTCCGGAATTGCAGATGCAGGTGAAGATCGTCGGCGATGTCGTGCCGTCGCCGGATGGCCGTACGGCTGCCTGGACCCAGACGCGCGCCGTGATGGAGACCGAAAAGAGCGAGCAGATCACGGAGATCTTCACTGCCCGCGCCGATGGATCGGAACGGAAGCTGATCGGCCGCGGAGCGTCGATTGCCTGGTCGCCGGATTCGCGTTATCTCTTTTATCAATCGGGGCGCGTCCTGTGGCGGATTCCGCAAGGCGCCGATGCCGCCGGCAAGGAACCGGAAGCGGTGCTCGATTGGAAAGGCGGATTTGGTGCGTATGTAATTTCGCCGAACGGCCGCATGATCGCTTTCACGGGCATCGAGCCGGATGTCGAAACGGAGCGCGCCCGCAAGGAAAAGCGCGACTGGCAAGTGGTGGGGGCGAATCCGCGCAACCATTCGTTGTGGGCTCTCCTCATCGGCGCGTCATCAAAGCCGGCCAGAATCTCTTCGACCTCGAAGCACGTTGGCGGATTCACGTGGTCGCCGGATGGCCGGTCGATCGCATTTGAAACGCGTCCGACGCCCGAGGCGAATGTGGCTTCAAAGAGCGACATTTTCGAAGTGGAAATCGCGAGCAAGGAAGAAAAGGCCATCGCGGCGACCGCGGCGAGCGAAAGCCAGCCCCGCTATTCGCCCGACGGAAAGTATCTTGCTTTCGTGCGCAGCTCGGTGCCGGTTCAGTCGGCGGGCGACGATCACATTGTGCTCCATCCGCGCGACGGACGACCGGAGCGCAAGCTTCCCAATACGTACGACCGGCTTCCGAAACTGCTGGGCTGGTCCGGCGACCGGATCGTGTTTGAAGAAGGACGCGCGACGCGCAACGCGATCTATGCAATGCCGGTGGACGGTCCGCCGAAGTTGCTTTATGCGCCGTCGGGCGTGCTTTCTGGCTATCACTTGAACGCGAGCGCTACGCACTTGGGATTCGTGCGAGAGAGTTCCTCGGAGGCTCCGGAGGCGTTCATGAAGAGCGTCGAATCCGGCGAGCCTGTGAAGTTGAGCGCGGCAAATTCCGACTTACCGAATCTGCCGGTGGGTGCGACCAGCGTCCTGTGGTGGCGCTCGAAAGACAACACGGAAGTGGAAGGTCTGCTCACGCTGCCGGTTGGTTTTGAGAAGGGCAAGAAAGTTCCGCTGGTGGTCCTGCTGCATGGCGGTCCTTATGGCGCCAGCACCGAACAGTTCCTCGGTCGTCCCGGCCTCTATCCACTGGCGACGTTCTCTTCCCGAGGTATCGCGGTGTTCCGTCCGAATCCGCGCGCGTCCACAGGATATGGCCGTGATTTTCGCTTCCTGAATTTGAAGGATTGGGGCGGCGGCGACTACGAGGACGTGATGTCGGGCGTGGATCTGGTGATCCGCGACGGCGTGGCGGATCCAGAAAAGCTGACGGTGATGGGCTGGAGCTACGGCGGCTATCTGACCTCGTGGACCATTTCGCACACCACTCGTTTTAAGGCGGCGGCGATCGGAGCCGGCGTCGAAAACCTGATCAGCCAGACCGGCAATTCCGACATCCGCAATAACAAGCTGGATGCGTTCGGCGCGCCTTGGGACAATCGCGATTACTACATCCAGCGCTCGCCGATCACGCACGTCAAGAACGTCACGACGCCGACGCTGATCCTGGGTGGCGAGCAGGACGACCGCGTTCCGATTTCGCAAAGTTACGAGCTGTATCACGCGCTCGAAGCGCGCGGTATCGAAACGCAAATGGTTACGTATCCTCGCACGGCACACGGGCCCCGCGAACCGAAATTTCAATTGGACATCATGCAGAGACATCTCGACTGGGTGGAAAAACATGTTCGCTAGATACGCCTTCGCCGCGCTGCTGCCGCTCGCTTTGTGCGGGCAAGACATTTGGACGCCGGAAGTCGCCCTGAAGGTAAAGGGCGTCATGGATGTGACCCCTTCGCCGGACGGCAAGGCGGTCGCGTGGACGCAGAGCCGCGCTTTGATGGATGCCGATAAGAGCGAGACGAACCTGCAGATTTTCTACGCCAACGCGGATGGCTCCGGGCGAATGCAGTTGACGCAAGGCGATAAGAGTTCCAATTCTCCGCAGTTTTCAAACGACGGAAAGTATGTGTTCTTCGGCTCCGATCGTGGCGGCGGGCGTCAGGTGTGGCGCATCGCTGTCGATGGCGGCGAAGGCGAAAAGATCACGGCCTTCAACGGTACTGTCGCGCAGTTTCAACTTTCGCCGGACGGAAAGTGGATCGCGTTTACCGGGCGCGAGCGTGATCTCGAAGAGGACAAGGCCAAGCGCGAAAAGCGCGACATAAATATCGCCGACGAGAATCCCAAAAACACCAGCCTATGGATGGTTCCGGTCGAGCCGGATATGAACGGCAAGCGCGCGCAGAAGAAGGCGGCGTCCGGCCCGTATAGCGTCGGGCAGTTCGACTGGTCCGCGGATTCCCGAAGGATCGCCTACGAAACGCGTCCGACTCCGAATGCCAACGACGGCCGTAAGTCGGACATCTTCGAAGCCGACGTGGAGAACGGCAACATCCGCGCACTGGCCGCGAGCAACCTCACCGAAGCGTCGCCGCGGTATTCTCCGGACGGGCGTTATCTCGCGTTTACGCGGACACTAGGCTCGTCGCGCATCGCGGGAACACGCGTGGTTTTGATGTCGCTCAAAGATGGCAAAATGCGCGAGCTGCCTCCTTCATTGGATGAGGCCCCGGTGCTGACGGACTGGGCGAAAGATTCGAGCCACGTCTTTTTCACGGAAGGCAAGGGCACCCGCGCCGTGCTGTACGCGATGCCGATCGACGGACCGCCCGTCGCGGTGTTCGCGCCGTCGAAAGGGACCTTCGGCTTCGGCGTGAAGATGAACAAGACCGGCACGCATGCTGGATTCTCGTTCCAGTCGTCCTCCGAGCCGGTGGAGGCGTATGTGCTGTCAATGGGTTCGGCGAGTCCGGTGCGGGTGAGCGCGGCGAATGTCGATCTGCCGAAATTGGCGATCGGCGAGACGCGCGTGATCAAGTGGAAAAGCAAAGACGGCAAGGAAATCGAAGGTTTGCTGACGCTGCCGGTGGGTTATCAGGATGGCAAGCGCTATCCGCTGATCCTCAATATCCACGGCGGTCCGGCGGGAGCGTTCAACGAATCGTTCATCGGCGCTTCCGGACTGTATCCGATCGCGACGTTCGCCGCGAAGGGCTGGGCGACGCTGCGGGCGAATCCCCGCGGCTCGACTTCGTACGGTCTTGGCTTCAAAGCCGCCAACTTTACGGATTGGGGCAACGGCGATTATCAGGATCTGATGACCGGCGTCGATCACCTGATTCAGCAAGGCATCGCGGATCCGAATCGCTTGGCGGTTATGGGTTGGAGCTACGGCGGCTACATGACGAATTGGGTTGTCGGACAGACTTCGCGCTTCAAGTGCGCAGTCTCGGGCGCGGGCCTTTCGAACATGATTTCGATGTATGGCACCAACGACATTCCGTCCACGCTCGACGACTACTTCGACGGAGCCTGGTTTGAACAGCCGGACCGCTACATCAAACAGTCGCCGCTGTATTACATGAAGAACGTGACCACGCCGCTGCTGGTGTTGCATGGCGAGCAGGACATTCGCGTTCCGGCGACGCAGGGCTATGAGATGTATGAAGGCGTGAAGCGCCGCGGCGTTGAGGCGCAAATGGTTGTGTATCCTCGAACTCCGCATGGTCCGCAGGAGCCGAAGTTCGTACTCGATATCATGCAACGCCACGTGGATTGGGTCGCGAAGCATATCGGCGATTAGTCCGGTTCGACAACGAGAGGAATCGCTTGCTCCATCGTATTTGTGCCTTGCTGATCGCGGCCTGTCTGGTGGTGTCGGCGGAGCGCGTCGGCGGCGTCAAGGAACCGGTCGAAATTCTTCGCGACAAGTGGGGCGTGCCTCATATTTACGCGAAGAATACCGAGGATCTGTTTTTCGCGCAAGGCTGGATTACGGCTAAAGACCGGCTGTTTCAGCTCGATTTGTGGCGCCGGCAGGGAGTCGGCAAGCTGGCGGAGGTGCTCGGTCCACAAATGATTTCACGGGACCGCTTTGCGCGGCTGATCCGGTATCGCGGCGACTGGGATGCGGAATGGAAGAGCTATTCTCCGGACGCAAAAGTAATCGCGACATCGTTCACGCGTGGCATCAACGCGTACATCAAATCGCTTGCTGGGAAACGCACCGTTGAATTTGAGGCGGCGGGATACGATCCCGGATTGTGGGAGCCGGAGGACGTCACGGCGCGCATGGCGGGACTGGTGATGACGCGCAATCTCACGACCGAGATCACCCGCGCCGTGGAGATCGCGCGATTCGGCGCGGCGGTGATTGAGAAGATGAATCCGCCGGATCCGTTCATCAAATTGGAGGCTCCGCGAGGTTTGGATCTGGCGGGAATTAATCCTGAAGTGCTGCGCGAATATCAGGCGGTGACGGCCGGCTTGCGTTCCGGCGACAGCGATTGCGATCCGCTCGATTGCGTGGGCAGCAACAACTGGGTGGTGGACGGCACGAAAAGCACGACGGGCAAGCCGCTGCTGGCGAACGATCCGCATCGGCCGATTAATTTGCCTTCGCTCCGCAAAACGGTGCACCTCATTGCGCCCGGCTGGAACGTGATCGGAGCCGGGGAGCCGGCGCTGCCTGGCGTCGCGCTCGGCCACAACGAGAATGTCGGATTCGGATTCACGATCGCGCAGATCGATCAGCAGGATTTGTTTGTCGAGAAAATCAACCCGGCGAATCCGAATCAATACATGATTAAGGGCGCGTGGAAGAACTTTGAAACGGAAAAGCAAACGATCAAAGTGAAGGGCGCGGCCGATGTGACGGTCGAACTGAAGCACAGCATCCACGGTCCGGTGATCTTCGAGGACCGGCAGCGTAATCAGGCCTATGCGTTGAAGTGGGTGGGCGCGGATCCGGGCGGCGCCGGGTACTTGGCGGCGCTGTCGCTGGCTCGCACGAAGAACTGGAAAGAATTTCTCGCCGGGGTCGATCACTATAAGGTTCCGTCGGAGAATCTGGTGTACGCCGACACGCAGGGAAATATCGGATGGATCGCGGCGGGCTATGCGCCGATTCGAAAGAACGGCACGGGCCTGCTGCCGGTTCCTGGCGATACCGGTGAATACGAGTGGCAGGGTTACCTGTCCACGGCGGATCATCCGCAGGTCTACAATCCGGCAAAACATTTTGTGGCGACGGCGAATAACAAGATTCTGCCGCCGGGGTACACGAAGCAGTTTTCCTACGAATGGTCGTTGCCATTTCGCGTGGATCGAATTGACCAGGTGCTGTCAAAGCCTGGGCAGAAGTTTTCGGTTGTCGATTTTGAGCAATTGCAGCAGGACGTGGTTTCGCTGCCGGCCCGGCGGTTCCAGCGCGTGGTAGCGAAGTGGAAGGCGAAGAGCGATCCGCGGCACGCGGTGCTGCTGAATGAATTTCTGAAGTGGGATGCGCGCATGACGGCGGATTCGAGGCCTGCTCTGATTTACGAATTGTGGCTCGCGTACGTGACGGCTATGCAGTATCCGGCGGAGACGTACGGGCATGTTCCGAATGCCGAAATCGTTTTGGCTGGTCTCGAGAAGTCGTCGGATCTTCGCGTGGTGGGCGATTCGCTGACGCTGACGCTGCGCGATCTTGAAAAGCGGCTGCCGCATCCGGAAACATGGAAGTGGGGCAACCTTCATCAAGTCGCGCTCAAGCATCCTCTTGGGCAGAAGTTCTCGCTCGATCCCATCGCGCGGCCTGGCGACGGTAACACGGTGAACGCCACGTCGGGTCCTGGATTCCGCCAGACGAATGGTGCTTCCTACCGCCAGGTGCTCGATCTTGCGGATTGGGACCGCTCGATGATGACCAACGTCCCGGGCGAGAGCGGCGATCCGTCAAGCAAGCATTATTCGGATTTGCTGAAGGATTGGGCCGCGGGCAAGTATCATCCGATGCCGTATTCGCGCAAGGCGGTTGAGGCGGCGATGGAAGAGCGGATTGTACTGGAGCCTTAAGTAAGGCGATGACGTACGAGTCCATTCATCACGTCAGCCTGACCGTGAGCGATCTGGCAAAATCGAAGAAATTCTACGCGGAGACGCTGGGGCTGAAAGAAATTAGGCGTCCGGCTTTCGGATTTGCAGGGGCTTGGTTTCAAGTCGGCGCGTCGCAGCAGTTGCATCTGATCGTTTGCGAGGACGCGACGATGCGTGGCGGGAAAGCGGTCGATACACGCGACGTCCACTTCGCTTTGCGCGTCCCGGATTTCGATGCGGCCCGGGCGTTTCTGCACGAACGTAGTTTCCGGGAAGACGCGGAAGCAGATGATCCGCGGCACATGATTGCGCGTCCGAATCCGGTGGCTGGCTTTCCACAGATCTACATTCTAGATCCCGACCGGCACATCATCGAGCTGAACGCCGCACCTCGAAAATGAAAGCGCGGATCCAGATTCTGTTAGCCGCGGCGTTGTTCTCGACCGGTGGCGCGGCGGTCAAAATGACGTCGCTGACCGGCTGGCAGGTCGCAGCGTTTCGTTCCGGCGTCGCGGCGATCGTGATGGCGCTGCTGCTCCCTGAAACGCGCAAGGGCTGGAACCGGCGCACGCTACTGGTCGCCGCCGCATATGCCGCGACGCTAACGCTGTTCGTGCTGTCGAACAAGTTAACGACGTCGGCGAACGCAACGTTTTTGCAATCGACGTCGCCGCTCTACCTGCTGATCCTCGGGCCTTGGCTACTGAAGGAACCGCTCAAGAAAACGGATCTGTTGTGGATGGGCCTGCTGGCAGGCGGGTTGGTGCTGGTGCTGCGGGAACAAGCGGTGGCGTCGGCAACGGCGACCGATCCGGTAACGGGAAACATTCTTGCGATCGCGTCCGGCCTGACCTATGCGTTGATGATCTGCGGACTCCGCTGGCTGAGTCGGAAAGGCAACGGGTCGGGCCTCAACGCGGCGGTCGCCGGGAACCTGATGGTGTTTTTGGTTTGCCTGCCGAAGGTGTGGAGCGAGAGCGAATCCTATGGCACGGCGCGCGACTGGGCCGTCATCGCGTGGCTCGGAGTGATTCAGATCGCGCTGGCGTACTACCTGTTAACGCGCGGCGTGGAGCATGTTCCGGCGCTCGAAACCTCGCTGCTGATCCTGATGGAGCCGGCCTTGAATCCGATCTGGTCGATGCTGATCCACGGCGAGAAGCCGGGCCCGTTTGCGCTCGCGGGAGGCGTGGTGATTCTCGGCGCGACGTTTGCGATTCTGCTTAGCGGGCGCGAACCCGCAGAGTCGTTGCCACCGAGGCTTCTGGACTAGAGATCGACGTGAAACCATCGCCGGAGCTCGAAACCACGATGCGACTCGCGGGCGTTCTGTGGATGGCGATCGCCGGATTCGGTAGTTCGACGCGGCTGGCGACGACCGCGAATTCGCCCAAGTCAGTGAGCGCGTGCGGTCCGCTTCCGCTGGCTACCGTGTCCCAGCCGGAGCGTGTACGGTGGAGGATGTAGACGAAGCCGATCGAGGTTTCGACGGTGAGCTCGGTGGGCGCGTCTCCGGCTGGCCGGTCCAACTTGTAGCGAAGCGTGATCGAGGCCGCGGTATTTTGAGCGGCCAAGGCAGGGGCGGCTTTTCGGAGGCGTCCGCTGGCGACGGAATCTTGCGAGGCTTCTTTCGAGTGTTGTTGCTCCGCGGCGGACGGCGTCGCCGTGCCTCCGCCACCACTTGCGGATTTCGCCGATCCGGGCGATTCGGCACGGCGGATGGTCGCTTCCGGCTGTTGCGCGGACCTCACTGCCGGAGCCTGCTGCGATTGCGAGGGCGTCGGACGCTGCTGCTGTTGCGTGGGGGCGAGGCCCGAGCGGATTCCTGGATTTGGAACCGGCGGCGCTCCGGCGGTCGGAGCCGGTGGTGCGACCGGTTTCGGAGAGGGCACGTCCACCACTGGCGGAGTTCGTGACGCGGGCGGCGGCGGAGCGGACTCCGTCTTCTTCGATTCCGGTTCGGCCGGAGCGGCGTCGCGCCTGCCGTCCGCAACGCGCCGTACTCTATCGCGATCCCGCGCGAGCTTGTCTTTCTCGTCGCGGACCACTTCATTGCTTGTTTCGGCAACGGACATCTTCTTTGCCTTTTCCGCCGGACCTTGTCGGCTCGTACCAGCCGGCGCTGTCTTCGCGGGCTGGACGACCTTCGGCGCACGCGTTCCGGAAGCGGCGGGCGGTTGGTCTTTGGTGACAGCCGGTTCGGTCTGCTTCGCGGCGGGAGCCTGCGCGATTTCAGAAACCGGAGCGGGGCGCTGCGACTGGACTTCGGGCTTTTGCGCCAGAAACGCGACCGTCACCGCGACCACCGCGGCGAGTCCGCCAAACGAAAGAGCCCGGGGCCGAGTGAGCCACGGAATTCCGAACCAATAGGCGGAGGGCTGTTCGCGGGTGGCGGCGAGTAGGCGGGTTTTGGCGCCCGGCATTTGAAGCAACTCCCGAAGCTCATCCTCCTCGGCCAGCGCGTCGAACAGGCTTTGATCCTCAAGCGCCGCGGACATCAGCGTTTCGCGCTCCGAATCCGTGAGCGTTCCGGTCGCGTAGCCGCCCAGCAGCTTGCGCGCTTCGTCCGGATTCAATCGCGGATTCATTTCGGTTCCCCTTCCGGCTTCGAGCCCCAGCCGCCGCCGAGGCGTTCGAGCAGCTGTTTGCGGCAGCGCAGATCCCAGGTATAAATCGTATTCAGACTGTCGGCGCCGAGTTTTTTCTGAATTTCAGGAAACGTCAGCCCTTCCAGTTTCCACCGGAACATGTCGCGGCAACGCTCGCCCAGGGTCTTGACCGCGGTGGCGATCCGGTCGAGTTGCTCGCGCCTGGCGGCATCGGATTCCGGATCCGGCTGCGGATCGGCGAGCGGCATATCATCCACCGAAACCTGTGTATTCTCACCCCGCCGGACCACCTTGCGGCGTCCGGCCGTCATCTTGAATCGTGCGATTTGCAGGGAAACCGGCAGCAAATCCTCAATCCGGTCGAGGGCGGAATATTTTTCTTCGAGCACCAGCAAAACCTCTTGGGCGACATCTTCCGCCAGGTCTCTCTGATAACGGGATGCCGCGAAGGCCACAATCCTTTCACGTAGTTTCCTGAGGATCTCTTCGCGTTGCACGGTTCCGAACCATTATCCACCTACGGCCGCGAATTCAGAGCCCCCCGACATTTCCCGAACTTTTTGTTTGCGTTAGTGCCCTCGCTTCTCGCAGAATAGTCCATACCATGCAACTGCGTGTACTGGCATTTGTGCTGGCTGGGGGCAAAGGGACGCGCCTCTACCCGCTGACCAAGGAACGAGCCAAGCCAGCTGTGCCTTTTGGAGGCCGATACCGGATTATCGACTTCGTGCTTTCGAACCTGGTGAACTCCGGCATCTATTCGACCTACGTTCTGATCCAGTTCAAGAGCCAGAGCCTGTTGCAGCATATTCGCGACGGCTGGGAGGCCACCGGGCTGCTGCGCCAGCACTTCATCATTCCCGTTCCCGCGCAGATGCGGACCGCGCAGGAGGACTGGTACCGCGGCACGGCCGACGCCATTTATCAGAACATCAATCTGATCGAGCAGGCCGATCCGCACATCGTCGTTATCTTCGGCGCCGATCACATCTACCGGATGAACATCCGCGACATGATCCAGTTCCATGTGGACCGGCGTTCGCAGGCGACCATTGCGGCGATCCCTGTTGAAAAGGAGCTCGCGCGAGAGTTCGGCGTCATCGAAGTGGACGAGAACAGCTCAATCGTCGGATTTCACGAAAAGAATCCGGATGCTCCCACGATGCCGGGCGATTCGGACAAGGTGTTCGCGTCGATGGGGAACTACGTGTTCTCGACGGGGCTGCTGCTGCGTGAGCTGTACGCCGACGCGGCCAATCCCAACAGTTCGCACGATTTCGGCAAAGACATCCTGCCCGGCTTGATCGGGCGGACCGAGATGTTCGCCTACGATTTCCAGAGCAACCGGATTCCGGGCGATCCGCCGAGCCAACTGGCGTACTGGCGTGATGTCGGAACCATCGACGCTTATTACGACGCGAGCATGGATCTGCGCAACGTCACGCCGGCCCTCAATCTGTACAACCGGCAATGGCCTCTGCGCACGGCCGGGTATTCGGACGCGCCCGCGAAGTTTATTTTCGACGAAGAAGGGCGGCGCGGCATGGCGATCGATTCGATTGTTGCCGGCGGCTCGATTTTGTCCGGCGGCACCGTGAAGGGGTCGGTTCTGGGACGCGGCGTCAAGGTGCACTCAGGCGCGTCGGTCGAGGATTCGATCGTATTTGATAATTGCGATATTGGAAGACGGGCTAAAGTCCGGCGCGCCATTCTCGATAAGAATGTTCGCGTTCCGGAAGACGCGACAATCGGCTACGATTTGGAGCGCGACCGGCAATGGTTCCATGTCACCGACAGCGGAATCGTCGTGGTGGAGGGCCACCGTTCGCCAGTGGACGTTTCCACTCTACTTGTATGAGAATCCATTCCTTTCAAAGACTTGACACACCGGCGCGAGGCCGCGTACAGTCAAGTTCGATGATCCGTCTTTCCCAGGGTTTGCTAGGGATTCTGGTTTTGGCCGCGGCCAGCTGCGATAGCGGCGGTTTCGGCGAAAGCAAGATAAAGGACTTGCTCGAACCCAGGCCGCTGCAACTCGATGCGGAACAGGTGATGCTGACGCAGGCGCAGGTGGATTGCGGCGTCCGGTCGGAGCTGTGGGATGCTCCGGTGAGCGTCGGCGATCGAATGGTGGCCCGACTGACAGAAAAGGGACGAGCGGCGAAGTTCACCGACGACGTGGTGCTCACAAATGCGTCCGTAAAGCCGTACACGCAGGTTCGCGGGCAGTTCAACCTCGCGGTATTCGAGGTCGTCAATATCAAGGATGAACCGGGCGCGAAGATCGTGGACGCCAAGGTCGGCGTGTACGTGAGTCACAGTTGCTTCACGGGCGCGCTGCCCATGATGGGCGTGCGGCGCGGCGATTTCACTCCCGACGCTCCGGCGACATTCCGGTTTCTCGAACAGGGCGGCTGGCATCTGGACCGGATCGTCCACTAACCTGATGGGCTGTCCGTGTGAATCCCTTTCGTGCGTAACTCTTTGCATCATAGCCCCGCCCGTCAGGGCGGGGACTCTTTTCCAGTCAACCGACCAGATCATCCTCGATCTGTTGGCGGGTAAAGGTCGATCGCGGATGGTCCACTAGCTGGTTCGCAGGTCCGCAGTCAGCCAGCCTATTTCTGCGAAGTCGACTTTACCGAGCCGCAGTCGGAACTCAACCACTTGCCGGCCATTTTCGTCTTCATGATCATCGGTCCTTGCGGACCGGTCATGTTGACGTCCAACGTCGCGTTCCATGCTTCCGGACCCGCCGTGCTCATCTTCATCATGCTGGTGCTCTTGCGGCCTTTGCTGTCGCACTCGACGCGTATTTCCTGGCCGGTGGGGCTGGACGACAACACCGTGCGGGTACAGTTTTCGGAGCTGGCGCCCAAAGCCAGCGGCTTTTTGAGGTCCTCCGCCAACACACAGCTTTGCGACGTTGTCGAACCACCGCCCGCGCCTTTCATCATGGCTTCCATGCGCGCCCGGCCTTCCGGAGGCATCTTCTCCATGGCTTGCTGCATCTGCGCCAGCTTTTCCGGCGGCATGGAGGGCGGCGCACCAGCACCTTCGCGGGTTGAGGTGACTTGCCAGAGTCCCGGTTTTACGTTGAGCGTTTGGGCGGTTGCGGAGGTTAGAAAAAGCGCGGTCAGAGCGAAGAGTGGAATGCCGAATTTCGTGGACATGCGCTCAGGCTAGCATAGGCCGGAATGACTGGCCGTGTATCCCAGGCGCGGCCCGGAGCCGAGCCTGGGAGTGGTTCGGTTAACGGCGGCCCCAGTATCCGTGATAGTAGCGTCCGCTGTTATACCGAGGTCCGACCCAGTAGGATCCGGCGTACGCGGGCCGTGCCCAATAACCGGCGCGCCACGTGTAGCGTCCGGCGACCGGATAGTAGTATCCGTCAACCCAGGAATAACCGGGTTCCGGCGCGTAAGGGCGGGCGTAGCCGTAGCCGTAGTAGGCGGGGGGCGGAGGTGGTGCCGGAAGGACCACGTAACGAGGGCCGTAGACCGGAGCTCCGATTCCGATACCGAATGAGAAGCGCGAGGCCGCGAACATCGAGGACCCCGCTAAGAGCATGAGAAGCATGAGTTTGGTTTTCATTGTTTTCTCCTTTGCAGCGGTCATTGGCGCCGCCGCTTCTGCCTATCAGAATGCAAATTGCGTGCCATTTCTAAGTAATTGAAATGCTTGATGCGCGGGTGGAGCGGGATGGCCGAAGTGTAACAGCGCTGGTGGTTTTCGGCCGTATCACGCGGATTTCAAGCTCCCGAACCCTGTGCTACAGTGGCAGCAAATGAAGGTTGAACAGAGCCCGACCGACCGCCGTGACTTCCTGAAAATTGGCGGCGGGGCAATCGCTGCCGGATTTCCGGCGATCATTACCGCACAGACCGTCACCAACGCGATCAAGGTCGGATTGGTCGGCTGCGGCGGACGCGGTAGCGGCGCGGCTTCGCAAGCACTCAAGGCCGACGACTACACCGAACTGACTTCGGTCGCCGACATCGATCAGGCGAACATCGATAAATCACTCGAGTCGCTGCAGAAGATTACGCGGATCGCCTCGCGCGTGAAAGTCGATCCGAAGAAAGCCTACCTCGGCCTGGACGCCTATCAGAAGGTGATCGATAGCGGCGTCGACGTGGTCCTGTTGGCGACTCCTCCCGGATTCCGCCCACCGCATTTGGCTGCCTGTATCGCTGCGAATAAGCATGTGTTTTGTGAGAAGCCCGTCGCCACGGATTCGCCCGGCATCCGCTCCGCACTCGACACTGCCGAGCGCGCGAAGCAGAAGAATCTGGCTCTGGTCGCCGGCTTCTGCTGGCGCTACAACGACATGATCGTCGATACGTTCCAGAAAGTGAAGGACGGAGCCATCGGCAAGCTGAACGCCTATTACGCGACCTATTACACAAGTCCGGTGAAGCCAATGCCGCCGGCGAACACACGTCCGGCTGGAATGAGCGACACCGAATGGCAGATTCGCAACTGGTATAACTTCGTGTGGCTGTGCGGCGACAGTCTGGTCGAACAGGCGGTCCACAGCGTGGACAAGATCGCGTGGGCCATGAACGACGAGCCGCCGGTCAGCTGCGTCGGCGTGGGCGGGCGTACGATTCCGGCCGAAGGCGGCAATATCTACGATCACTACGAAGTCAATTACCTGTACGCGAATGGCATGCGCGCCTTCTGCGCGAATCGCCAGATCGAGGGCTGCCATAACGAAAACGCGGATTACATGATTGGCAGTGAAGGCACCTGCACCATCGGAAAAGGGCCGGTCCCGCACCTGGAAGGCAAGACCACCTGGTCGTGGAGCGGTCCGAAATACGACATGTATCAGCGCGAGCATGATCGCCTGTTCGCGTCGATCCGTCAGAATCAGCCGATCAACGACGGCAAGCGGCTGGCGACCAGTACGATGCTCGCGATCATGGGCCGCATGGCGGCGTACACCGGTCAACAAGTCACGTGGGAGCAGGCGCTGAATTCGCAGGAAAAGCTGGTGCCGGACGTGATCGATTGGAACGCCAAGTTGGACGTCATGCCGCGCGCGCTGCCGGGCGTCAACAAGCTGTACTAGGTTATGCGTGTGGCACGCTCGCTGTCCGTCGCGATGATTTCGGCAGTATTGCCATGCGCGCTGATCGCCCAGCCGGCCGTTGATTTTCGCAAGGATGTCGCGCCGATTCTTGAATCGCAGTGCCTGGTTTGTCACAGCGTCGCGAAGCCGGCCGGCAATTTGTCGGTTGCCACGCGCGCGGCCGTCGTCGCGAAAACCGTCGTGCCTGGAAAGCCGGAGGCGAGTTCGCTGTACACGCAATCCGTAGCGGGTAAGATGCCCCCGGGTGGTCCGCGACTGGCCACTGCGCAGTTGGAAATTCTGCGGCGTTGGATCGCGGAAGGCGCCAACTGGACAACGCCTGTCGAACTCAAGCTGCCGGCGGGAATCTCAGCACAGGAATCCGTAAACCGCATTCGTGCGCGAATCGTCGCGAAGTCGCGCGCTTTGAAAGCCCCTGCAAAAGCCCTGGCGTATCGCGTCACCATTCCGAACACGACAGTCGCTTTCGATATGGTTCCAATTCCTGCGGGCGAGTTCACGATGGGCTCAACGGAGCGTCCGGACGAAGCACCGCCGCACGAGGTCCGCGTGGATGCGTTTTGGATGCAGGCCCACGAAGTCACTTGGGACGAATACCGGTTGTTCATGTTCGCTCGAATGGCGGGCGAATCCGGCAATCCGGACGACGCCGTGGACGGAGTCAGCCGGCCGACGCGGCCTTATGTCGAAATGAGCTTCGGAATGGGCATCAACGGTTTTCCGGCGATCAGCATGACGCAGCACGCTGCGAATAAATACGCCGAATGGTTGAGCGCGAAGACCGGCGAATTCTACCGGCTTCCGACGGAAGCGGAATGGGAATACGCATGCAGAGCGGGCGTCTCCGATGCGCCGAAAGCGAATCCGGAATCCGCCTGGTCGCTCGAAAACAGCAAAGGTAAATACCAGCCGGTAGCCACCAGAAAGCCGAATGCGTGGGGCCTCTATGACATGCTCGGCAATGTGATGGAATGGACCCTCGACGAGTACAGGCCATACACCGCCAGCGCGCAAGCGAATCCCTGGATCCGCTCGTCGGTGCCATATCCGCAGGTGGCGCGCGGCGGATCGTGGAATGATCCAGCGGCTTCGTCCACGTGCACAGCGCGCATCGCGAGCGACTTGTCCTGGAAGCAACAGGACCCGCAGTTGCCCAAAAGCATTTGGTATTTGACCGATGCGCAGTGGCTCGGATTCAGGCTGGTGCGTCCGGCGAAACTTCCCGATCGCGAGGCGATGTTCCGTTACTGGAATAACGGAGTCGAACGGGATGAGCAGTAGCCTCGGCTGCCTGCTGCTGATGCCGGCGGGGCTGGCGTTCGCGCAACTTCAAATGTTCGAAGCAGTCGAGCCGCACATGGGCACGCTGGTGCGCGTCAAGTTGTATGCGCATGATTCGGCGGCGGCCGGCAAAGCGTTCCGTACGGCGTTCGATCGGATCGCCGCGCTCGACGCGATTCTTTCCGATTACAAGCCGAATAGCGAACTGAATCGCGCGTGCCGGGACGCCGTGGGCCTTCCCGTTAAGGTGAGCGAGGATTTGTTTCGCGTTCTCGAGATCGCGATCGACGTGGGCCAGCAATCGGGCGGCGCTTTCGACATCACCCTCGGACCCGTTGCGCGCCTCTGGCGTGCGCACCGCGTTCCGGACGCGGCGGCCGTTCGCGAGGCGCTGACGCACACGGGGCTGCGCAAGCTTCATCTAAACCAGGCGGATCGGACCCTCCAACTCGATGAAGCTGGCATGCAACTGGATCTGGGCGGAATTGGCAAAGGATATGCCGCGGAAGAGGCGTTGATCGCGCTGCGGCAAACCGGTGCCCGGATTGCGATGGTCGCCATCGCCGGGGACTTGGCGATCGGCGGTCCGCCGCCCGGAACGGCAGGTTGGAAGATCGGGATTGCGGAAGCTGTGCGCGTGCTCCGCAATTGCTCCGTATCGACGTCGGGCGATGCAGAGCAGCACGTCGATGCGAGTGGCGTCCGCTATTCGCACATCCTCGACCCGGCGACCGGCATGGGTTTGACGGGTTCGCCAACTGTCACCGTCATCGCGTCGCACGGAGCGTTCGCGGACGCCTGGAGCACTGCGATCAGTTTGCTGGGCGCGAAACGAGGCCGGGACGTGGCCGCAAAATACCCGCACACCAAAGTGTTCGTCCATTAGAGCGCGAAACATAAGTGGCAACCAATGTTTCGCCTCTATGACCCGATAGAATGGTCGAGGCGGCCGTAAAGTTGCGATTCGCCGCGTTGGGGAGGAGAGTGTCCTTGCTGCTTTACCGCACGGCGTCGGGATGGGTGGTCGAACGAAATCCGGGGGAGGCGTTTGCTGTTCCGTCCGACGTGTCCCCGGGCCTCACCATCCGCGAAGACCTCTATGAATTTCTGGATTCGCTCAAAAACGGCAGCCCGTCGCCGCTTCCGGCGAAGCCTCTGGCTCCGATCGAAAAGCAGGAAGTGTGGGCTGCCGGCGTGACGTATTTCCGCAGCCGGTCGGCGCGGATGGCGGAAGCGGAAACTGCAGGCGGCGGCGATTTCTACGATCGCGTTTATCAGGCGGATCGCCCGGAGCTCTTCATGAAAGCCACCGCTCATCGCGTCGTCGGCCCCGGGGACGCGGTCCGCATCCGGCGCGATTCGCAATGGAACGTTCCCGAGCCTGAGCTTACGTTGTTGGTTTCCCCCGGCGGCAAGATCACCGGCTACACCATCGGCAACGACATGAGCTCGCGCGATATTGAGGGCGAGAATCCGCTGTATCTTCCGCAGGCGAAGACCTATGACAAGTGCTGCGCGCTAGGCCCGGCGATCCTCGTGACGCGGGATCCGCTGCCGCCAACGACAAACATTTCGCTTTTGATCCTGCGCGCCGGGGAAACCGTCTTCACCGGTGGAACCACGCTCGCCGCTATGAAGCGGACTCTGCCGGAGTTGGTCGGATTCCTGTGCCGCGAAGCATCGTTCCCGGACGGCTGCTTCCTGCTGACCGGCACCGGCGTGATTCCGCCGGATGCCTTTACGCTAATGCCGGAAGATGAAATTGAAATGAGCATTGATGGAATCGGGCGGCTGAGGAATCGAGTGGAGCGACTGGCATGATGAATCCTCGCGTTGACGCATCTTTGAGCCAGATCGACGATGCTGCGAACGCCGCGGCGGAAGCGTTTGACGCTTACTCCGCGCTCCCGCCGGAGCGGATCGCGCTGTTTCTCGAGCGGATCGCCACCGGCATCGAAGCCTTGGGCGATGCGCTGTTGCAGATCGCGTCGCTCGAATCGGCATTGACCCTCGACCGGCTGACCGGCGAGCGCGGGCGGACCACCAATCAGCTGCGCATGTTCGCGAATCTGGTTCGCGAGGGCGCATGGAAGGGCGCGCGCATCGACGCCCCGATGCCTGACCGCAAGCCGCTTCGGCGACCCGATCTTCGACGGATTTTGATTCCGCTCGGGCCGGTGGCCATCTGGGCGGCGAGCAATTTTCCATTGGCGTTTTCGGTCGCCGGAGGAGACACGGCGGCGGCGCTGGCCGCCGGCTGCACCGTGGTCGTGAAGGCGCATCCTGGCCATCCGAATACGTCAGCGATGGTTGCCGGAGCCATCCGCGAGGCTGTCGCGGAGATGGGCCTGCCCAGCGGCGTGTTTTCGATTTTGTTCGGATCGAGTCCCGAAGTCAGCCTGGCGCTGGTCCGCCATCCTGCGATCGCCGCCGGAGCGTTCACCGGTTCGCTGCGCGCCGGCCGCGCGCTGTTCGATGCCGCTGTCAGCCGCGCCACGCCGATTCCGTTCTTCGCGGAAATGGGCAGCCTGAACCCGGTTTTCGTTCTGCCCGGCGCCGTCGCCGAACGTGGGGACGCTCTCGCGGACGGGCTCGCGCAGGCTGTCAATCTGGGCGTCGGACAGTTTTGTACTTGTCCCGGTTTGGTCGTAGGCCTTGAGAGTGCCGCGTTTGACGGCGTCGTCGAGCGACTGCGCTCGCGGTTCCAAGCGGGCGCCGTGGGTACGATGCTCACGCCGCAAATTGCCCGCTCGTATCGCGATGCTGTTTCGCGTCTCGAAGCGACCAACGGCCTCCGCACGACGCGTCCATTCGAGACCACTACCCTGACCGATTCGCAATCGATGCCCGCGCTTTTTGAAACCGACGCCCGCACGTTTTTAGAGCATGAGGAATTGGGCGAGGAAGTCTTCGGGCCCTCGACGATCGTGGTCCGTTGCGCCTCCGACTCCGAGCTACGAACTGTGGCGTCTCACCTGCACGGCACGCTGACCGCGACAGTGCATGGAACGTCGGACGATCTTCAGGAATATCGTTCGTTGCTCGCGCTGATCACGCGCAAAGCAGGCCGCCTGATCTATAACGGCTATCCGACCGGTGTCGAGGTTTGCGGCGCGATGCAGCATGGAGGACCGTATCCCTCGACGACCGATCCGCGCTTCACCTCGGTTGGCACCGCGGCCATCGAACGCTTTGCGCGCCCGGTCTGCTTCCAGGATTTTCCGGCTGAATTCCTGCCGGAGAGTTTGCGATCTGTGTAGATGACGATGCCCGGCAAAGTCGCCTCGCACAACGCAAGTCAGCCCGATATGGTGCGATCCGCCGCCGTTTGGGCAGTCCGTGCGAATTCCGCAAGGACGGTTACACGCCGGCGCAACTTGAGGGCGTGTGCTCGATAGCGTTTTCGAAGTCGATACGCAGTTGATCGCTGACGGCACGTATTTCGTCTTCGAGTTCGGCGACGTCGTCGCTAGGCTCGCCTAAACGCGGCTAATCTTTAGCGGCTGACTTCGTCTCGGTTTTCGCTGGCGCGGAGCTGGAGTCGGTCTTCGATTCCGAAGACTTCGCAGCTGAAGATTTCGACTCTGACGATTTCGTTTCCGAAGACGAGGACTTGGCGTCCGATCCGCTCGAAGAGGAGTCCGACGATTTCGATTCGCCGCTACCGTGCGATGCCGACGACGGATTCTTCGCACCGCCGTCTTTGCCTTTAGCGTAGTCGGTGATGTAGAAACCGGTGCCTTTGAACTGGAAGGCGGGAGCGGAAATTAGCCGTTCGACCGGACCTTTTCCGCATTCCGGATCCAACGTCAACGGCTCGTCGGCAAATTTCTGGATGACCTCAAACAAGCGGCCGCAGGAACCGCATCGATATTCGTAAATCGGCATTTGTCCTAAGCTGCCGGGCTTGAATAAGCCAGGCGGTCTTCGATCGATGCGCGCACGGCGCGTTTCTTCGGCGCAGCCGGCTTGGCGCTGGCGGTAGCCTTGGTCGCCGTCAGCACTTCGATCGCTTTCTTCAGCATGACGTCTTCGCCCTTGGCGGGCGGCGGCTCCGTCTGATCCGCCCCGTCCTCATCAATGTCGGCGGCCGGATCGGTGTCGATCACCGCGACCGGCGGCGTCACGGCATTGTCCTGAATCGCTTTGCCGTTTGGCGAATAATACTTTGCGACGGCCAGAATGATGGCGCTGCCGTCATCCATATTCAAAGTCTTGCGTATGGCGGCGTCGCCGTAGCTGCGCTCGCCCACCAGTTCGGCGCGCTTCGAATCGAGCAGCGCGGCGGCCGCGACTTCCGATCCGCCGGCGGTACCCCGATTGATCAGCACCGCCATCGGCAGTTTGCTGATCTGGTTCGAAGCCGTCGCTTCATAATTCTGTCGGGCCACCTTCTGACCGATCGAGTAGGAAATCAGCCCCTTTTCCATAAAGAGGTTCGCGAGCTTCACGCCTTCTTCCGGTCCGCCCGTGGCGCAGTTGCGGAGATCGAGGACAATGCGTTTCGCGCCCTGCTTCTGCATCGCTTCGACCATCGACGCGACTTCTTTCGCGCGCGGCGCAAGCAGGCTCGGAACAATGATATGCGCGGTCTGATCCGGCAGCAGTTTCGCCGTGACAGCCGGATACATAATTACCGTCCGAGCCAGCGTAATTTTCTGCGGATCCGGTTTGCGGACGCGCAATACGGTGATTTCGACGTTGGTGCCGGCGTCGCCCTTCAGCAGCAGTTCCGCGAAGGCCAGCGGCATGTCGCGCGTTGCAACTCCGTTGATGGTTTCGATCACGTCACCAGTGGTCAGGTTGGCTTTCGCCGCGGCGGATCCGGGGATCGTCGAAATGATGCCGACGTAGCCGAGGCGCTTCGAAAGCACTAGGCCGACCCCTGCCTTGGACGTATCTTTCTGCTTCATGTACTGCTTGTACTGGTCGGCGTTCAGGTAGCTGGCGTAAGGATCGATCGATTCGAGGAGCCCGTTGATAGCGCCCAACGTGACGGCCTTCATGTCCGGCTCTTCCACGTATTCGCTCTTGATGCGTGAGAGCACTTCGGAGAAGACGCCCAGGTGCCTGTACGGATCCTCGGCGGTGGCACTTCTGCCGGAGACTGCCCCAAAAAGGAGAAGTGCTACGAGGCACGTAGAGCATCCGACGACAACGAATTGAAAGCGCCTGTTCATGAGGGAGGTCTCCGCTTATCTAGAAGTATAGCAGTCGGTTTTCGCGCCGACGGCTCTTGCTGTTTGGACGGCGGCGGAGAAGAAACGGTGTCAGGAAATTCGCCCGAGTCCAGCGCCTTCGCATAAGGAATTTGGGCCCCGGCCAACGGGCGGGTATGCTGGAAGCAGTCGCATGAATACCCCCAGTTCCGGCCCTTGGCTTCAGGAAGTTGTAGAAGCCCAGGGACATCTGATCGATTCGCACATCATGGAGCGCATCTTCGACGCCGTGGTCGAATGCAATGGCCGCTTCGATGTCGAACATTTCTCGATCGGGCGAACCAACTCCGAACTGTCCCGTCTGCGGATGCGCGTCGAGACTCCCACGCAATCCGACATGGACGTGCTACTGGCGCAATTGCTCGGTCTCGGCTGTACGCCGGCCGACGGCGGCGACGCGGATTCGAAGCTCGTCGAGCGCAATTGCTGCGCCCCTGAAGATTTCTACTCGACCACCAACCACAAGACGCAGGTCCGCCTGCGCGGCCAATGGGTCGACGTCCAGAATCAGCGCATGGACGCGCTCGTGGTCCTCACCGACGCCGGCCCGCTTTGCCGCCGCCTGCGCGATGTTCGCGCCGGAGATCGCGTCGTCGTAGGAATGCGCGGCATCCGCGTCATTCCCGAATCGAAAGAGCGCGACCGCCTCTCCTTCGCGTTCATGTCCAACGGAATTTCCAGCGAGCGGCAGGTGGAAACCGCCGTCCGCCAAACCGCCGCGCTGATCGACCAGGCGCGTGCAGCCGGCCTGAAAGTGGTCGTCGTCGCCGGACCCGTAGTCGTACATACCGGCGGCGCTGCTCCCCTGTCCCGGCTCATTCGCGCCGGATGCGTCAACGCGGTGCTGGCCGGTAACGCCCTCGGCGTCCACGATATCGAAGCCTGCCTGCTCGGCACCTCGCTCGGCGTTCGCCAGACGGACGGCCGCCAGGCCGAGCATGGGCATCGCAATCACATGCGCGCGATCAACGCGATCTACCACGCTGGCAGCATCGCCAAAGCGGTCGAATCCGGCAAACTCACCAGCGGAATCATGTACGAATGCGTCAAGGCGGACGTGCCCTTCGTCCTCGCCGGAAGCCTCCGCGACGACGGACCACTGCCCGATACGATCACCGATATGAACCTCGCCCAGGATGCCTACGCCGGTCATCTACGCGGAGCCGGCGTGGTGCTCTGCTTGGGCTCTATGCTCCATTCGATCGCGGTCGGCAACATGCTGCCGAGCTGGGTGAAACTGGTCTGCGTCGATATCAATCCAGCCGTCGCCACCAAAGTCAGTGATCGTGGAACGGGGCAAGCCATCGGCGTCGTCACCGACGTCGGCTTGTTCCTCGAATTGCTCAGCAAACACATCGCGCCGGTGGTCGAAACGAAATGAAGAAGAAACCCGAATATACAGACGATCACGCGCGCGCCGGTGTCAACGCGCCACTGCCTGAGATCGAAGTCTGGCCGAATCAATATCGCGGCTACGAAATCGAAATCTCGACCCCTGAATTCACGTCCGTGTGCCCGAAAACCGGCCTTCCCGACCATGGCACGCTGACACTGCGCTACGTCCCCGACAAGAGCTGCCTCGAACTCAAGTCGCTCAAAATGTACTGGCTCGCGTACCGCAATCTCGGCATCTTTCAGGAGAACGCGGTCAACCGCTTTTTGAAGGACGTCGTGGCGGCAACCAGGCCCATCAGCGCCACCGTGATCGGCGAGTTTACTCCGCGCGGCGGCGTGTATTCGAAAATCACCGCCAGTTGGAGCCGCAAGCGTGGCTAGTCCCGTTCCACAGCCGGATCCGGCTGGAGACGAAATCGTCGCCGCCATTCAAGAGGTGCGCGATCGCGTGCGCGCCCAGCATCCGTCCGGCGGAATCCGCTCCACTGGAGTCGCTCTGCCGGACCTGATGCCGCTGGTGCGCGCGCGCGACGCGATGGACGCCAAGGTCGCAGCCATCGGCAAGGTGAATCCGCGTCCCGGTGGATTGGCGAATTCGATCGCGCAAAGTTTCAAGAAATTGATCGCCCGCGCGCTCGACTGGCACGTCCGCGAGCAAGTGGAGTTCAACCGCGCGTCCGCCGAATCCGCCCAGTCGGCCATCGAAGCGCTCAGCGAAGTGAATCGCGCCATGACGCAGCTCGCCGCTCATTTTGAGCACGAGATTGCTGTCACCCGCGCCGACGCCCGCCATCTGGAAAACGCGATTCGCATCGACGCCGCCGTCCGCGATACGCGCGCGGTGCAACAGGATTTCGGCGACATCCGCCGGAATTGGCAGGAGTGGCGCGCCGGTTACGAGGAGCGCCAGAATTCAGGCGAAATCCATATTTTGCGGACGCTTGGCGAATTGCAGACCGCCTTTCAGCTTCGCGTGACGCTGCTTGAACAGAACTTCCGCGACCTCGCCGCCAAGCAGCATACTGAGTTCACCCACACGCTCGAGAAGAACACGATCGACGTGCAAAAGCGCCTTTGGGCGGACCTCGAACAGGTCCGGGCGGAATATGAGCGGATGATCCACGCCGAGTTGCGGCTGGTCCGGCAACGGGCCGCGGCTCCTTCCACATTTACCTCGGCGCCCGCGGTCGGCAACGGTCATGTCGCGATCGATTGGCTGAAATTCGCGGAGCGCTTTCGCGGTTCGCAGGAAGAAATCGCGCGCCGGCAAAACATCTATGTGGACCGCTTCCGCGGCGCGGCCAACGTCCTCGATCTGGGCTGCGGACGCGGCGAAATGCTGGCCGCTTTGAAAGAAGCCGGCATTTCCGCGCGCGGCATCGAAGCCAACGCGGAACTGGTTTCACTTGGCCGCGAAGCCGGCCTCGACATCGAGCAGGCGGATCTTTTCGCGTATCTCGAGAGTGCTCCCGACGCCTCGCTGGGCGGAGTCTACTGCTCGCAAGTGATCGAACACCTACGGCCCGCGCAGCTCGCCGAGTTGATTCCCCTTCTCGCGCGAAAAACCAAATCCCGCGCGCTGGTCGCATTCGAAACGCCGAACCCGGAATGCCTCGCGATCTTCGCAACGCACTTCTATATCGATCCGACGCACACGCGTCCGGTGCCCGCGGCGCTGCTCGCGTTCTATCTCGGAGAAGCCGGATTCGGGCGAATCGAAATCGAACGGCTGCACCCGGCGTGGGAGGACATGCCCGCGTTGCTCGAACTGCCCGAATCCGTGCGCCTGCAATTCTTCGGCGGCTTGGATTACGCCGCGTTCGCCATCAAGCTCTAGCGCTTCGCTGGCCTGATCAGCTGCTCGTATAACTCGCGCTGCCGTTGCCCAATCGCGTCCCAGTCGTAGTGACTGACGGCGGTCGTGCGCGCCTGTCGCTCCAGAAATCGGCGCTTGTCGGCGTTCACAAATAAGTCACCGATCGCCGCCGCCATCTCATGCCCCGAATCGGCGATCACCACATCGGTGCCGTCTTTCACATCCAGCCCGTGGACGCCGCCGGAGGTGCTGACAATCGCCTTACCCATCGCCATCGCTTCCATGATTTTAATGTTGGTACCGGCCGACGCAAGCAGGGGCGCGATCACCACCAAGGCGCGCCGGTACGCGGGCCGCACGTCCGAAACAAAATCCTCGACCTCGATGCCCGCCTGGTCGAGGTTCAGCGTCGCGCGGTCGCGGAAGCGCTCAAGATGATATTGATATTTTGACCCGCAAATCACGTGCAGCACCGGCTTCAGATGCGCCAGCAGCGGCCACGTCTCGCGCAGGAACCACTCCATCGCGAGGAGATTCGGAAGGTGCGCGAAGCTGCCGATAAACAGCATCCGGCTGGGCTCGGCGGGATCCTCAGACGGGCTGAAACGCTCAATGTCAACGCCATTTTCAAGAGTCGAAACCTGGCGCGCGCCGCCCACCATCTTGCGGTCCTGCTTCGACATCGTGACGACCACGTCCACCTGTTTCCAGGCCGTCTTTTCGAATTTCACCCAACGTTTGTGCTCCTGGCGGGTCTGCCAATCCGGCTTCCGCCGCACCATTTGCGCGTACAGATCGTAAGTGATGTCGTGCTCGACCAGCACCGTCTTGGCCGGTGGGCAATCCTCGGCGTAGACCGCCATTTGCGTGAATTCCAACTGCACAATCGCGGGCTGCCACTTGTCGCAGGTCTGCTTCAACGCGGCGTGGAATTCCGGAAGATCGAATTCTTCGACCACGTCCGGCCGCGCCGACGACGGACGCGCGTGGCTGCCAGTGCGGCGCACCGTGACCACCTCCGCGCAGATGTCGAGCAGCTCTTTCGGCACCACCGGCTCATCCACGCACGCCACCAACACCATCGTGAAATCCGCCGCCGCCCGCCGCATCAAATTGAACATTCGCACCGCGCCGCCGTGCGAAAGCGGGAAGGGAAGATAAGGGCTTGCGACCACCACCACCGGCTTGTCGCGCGGCGCTGTTCCAGGGAAAACCGCGACCGCGCCTGTCAGCAGCGGCAGAAAAACCGACTCCGCCACACCGCTCGTGAGCCGGATCCAGGAAGGTGCGCGGCGCGCTTCGTGCATGGCGGCGAGCGCAGCCGTCGAACCCGCCGTGTTCCGAAGATTCAGCCGGTCGATCGCGTGCCGCCACAGGAGATCGAACACTCGCGGCTCCTGAATGGTTCGAGCGAGAAAGCGCAGATAATTTCGTTCGAGAATGCGCTCCAGTTCATCCCCGGTGAAGTATCGCGAAGTGGTCGCGCGATGGCCGTGCAGCACTCGCGCTCCACTGACGAACACACTAGGCCACCCGTGTTGCCAGCCGCGAACACCCAGGTCAAGATCCTCGCAGTAGGCCGGTTCAAAAAGTGTGTCGAAGCCTACGAGAGCGCGCAATCGGCGACTTTCGTAAAGCGAGCAGCCGCCGCTTCCATAGAGGACGTAGCTCATGTCTTCGCCTTCGGCGGGAATTTCGCAGCGCAGCGGAAAGTCGGTCGAATTCTTTTCCGGCCACGGCATCACGGCCTTGCCCGTTTCCTCACGGCGCTTGTTGGGCGGAAAAAAAATCTGCGCCGTTGCGCAGAACAAGTGCGGAACTTCATCAAACGCGCGGCGCAGTGCGGCCAGAAACCCGCGCTCTATTTCCATATCGTTATTGAGCGGGCAAATATGCGAGAACTGGGCTTTTGCGATGCCGCGATTCACCGCGCTCGCGAACGAAAGCGGCTCGGCAATTACATCGACGACAACGTTCGGAAATTCCTCACGCAGCCAGTCTGCCGTGCCGTCGCTAGAGCCGTTATCGACGACAATAATCTCCGACGCGCCCTCGATCCTGGGCAAGCAGGCATCGAGCAATTCGCGGCCATTGCGCGAAGGAATCACCACGCTGATTCCTTCCGGCACCTTCGTCGCCGGCAGGTCGGCGAACGCACGGCTCGCCCGCAGCGCCTTGCGCTGTGTGCAATAATCGCCGGCAAGTTTCGCGACGCGATAAGCAAGTGGCCGCTCCATCGCTTTCGGATTCCGCAGCCGCCACCACCATGTGTAGGCGCCGCCGCCGGGACGTGTGTGAAACCGCATCCAATTCTTGGCGCGCCACAATCCGTGCTTCGCAATCGAACCCGCGCTCCGCGGATGCAGCCGGAAATGATCGTAGTTTTCGTTGAACGCCAACAGCCGGTGCGGGGCCGCCATCATCGCCGTCATCGCACGCAATTTGCCCAGCGGAATTCGGGGCTCCAGAATCGTGGCCGCCAGCCGCAGACGCCGTCCGGCTAGCTTCGACTTGCAAAACGCGATGTTCTCGCGGATGCTCCAGGACGGGTTGTACGCGATCCATTCGCCCAATTCCGGCGCGATTGGAAATTCGGAAACGACGATCAGCGGGAGGTTCGGCTCGATGGCGCGCAGCTTGTCAATGACACCCGGAATCGTCGCCGGGCTCCCGGCGGCGAACAGGATTTTGACAGCGTTAGGCACGATAATTTCGTATTAGATCAGTTCGGCAAGAGTCGTTTCGCGGCCCTCGTACATTGCCAGCGCCTGTGCGCAAAACGCGGTCGAAACCGGATTCGAGAACGGCAGAAACGCGCCTGCCTTGCGGCCAAACCAGTATCCGCCATCCGTCCGCTGAAAAGACCGAATGGCCGCCGCCTCGTCCTTCGCCGCCTCTTCATCCAAGCTGACGATCTCCGCCCTTGCCGCCAGAATCCGAACCCTCAACAGTTGCGCGTTCACATCCGATCGCTCGAATTGCGGCCGGATTTCGCGCAGCAGCGCCGCCACTTTCGCGATTCCGAATGCCAGCGCATCCCGGCAAGCCTCGAAATCCGGCTCGGCCAAACACGCCTCCAGAAAATAACAATACGCGTGGAGCCGGTCCATCACCTTTTCCGGATTCGCATCACCCGGCAGAAAGCTTTCGTGCGTCGCCAGCGAAAAAGCCAGCATCTGCCGCCACATCTGCATCGGCTGCGGCTCGCCCGCGGCGTGTGCGATATCTCGCCACGCCAGAGCCGACTTCAATTGATAGCAGCCTGGCATGCGGGACCAGCGCGACTCGTGCGGCAGCGGCTGTTTTTCAGGCAGCTCGACAATCGGATGGAAACAATCGTCGCCCATGAAGTCGAAAGCCATCGAGAGCGCGATCTGCTTCGCGCGATTGAGCAAATCCGGATGCTGCGTTTCGCGCCATAGCGCCAGCAGGCCGCGCACAACGATTCCGCAATCGAAGAAGTACGTGAACCCCCTCGAGCCCTCGCCCAGCGTCTCAAACGGAATCGTCGAGCCGTTATCGTCCCAGGCAACTTCCGTCAGATAGCCCGCCGCCCGGATCGCTGCTTCAAGAAACTCCCGCTCGCCCGTCGCTTTATTGAAATAAACCAACGCGCTGATCGCATACCCCGTGATTTCCGTCGAAATCCCGGCGTTCCGTTGCTGGTCGGTGCGATGGTAGCGCGCCACCCCGCCGTTCGGTTCCTGAATTCCGGATTCGAGAAACCAGCGGCCCGCGCGCAAAAGCTCAGTGGTCAATTCGCCATTGTAACAACCACGCGCGGAAATGGCTCTCTATATAATCATGTTCATGCGCGCGCTCGTCCTGGGAATCGCCGCCGCCGTCTCGTCGTTCGCACAAGTGGAACCGCCCATCGGCATCCTGCGCGGAGAGCTGGTGCTCGCTCGAGCCGCGACCTTCGAAATGCGCACCTCGGACAAGGTTGTGTACAAGTGCGGCTTCGATTTCCGCACCTACTTTGAGCGCGAGAATCAGCGGATCACGGCGTCGAATATCACAATCGGCGAAACGATGGAAGTCGTCGCCGACCACCAGCCCGGCTCGAACACCTGCTACGCGCGCACCGTCCACGTGATCGATCCGACGCTCAAAAGCCGGCGCTGGCGTCCGGCTCCGAGTCCGACCGAAAGCTTCGCGCCGCGCGGCGATCTGACCTTCAGCGGCCTCGTCATGCGGCAGGACAGCCAGTCGGTGACCGTCAAGACGCGGACCGGCGACGTCATGCTGATGAAGCGCCTGGATACGCGCTATTTCGACGGCGGACAACGCGTCGATACCGCGACCGTCAACTCCCGCGTCTTCATTCGCGCCGGACGAAATCTCGACGGCGATCTCGAAGCCTATCAGGTGGTCTGGGGCGACATCCTTAAGGATTAATCAGCGAATGTAGCTCAGCAGCTTTTGCCGCAAGCCTTCGGCCGTCTTCGAATCCGGCGCGATCACCAGCACCGTATCGTCGCCCGCGATCGTGCCGGTGATCTCCGGCCAATCTTCCTGATCGAGTGCGACCGCGATCGAACTGGCGTGCCCGACGGAAGTCTTCAGCACCACTAAATTCTGCGCCACCCGGACGTCCTGCAGGAATTCAGCGGCCATGTCCGCGATATCGGGCCCCGAATTCTCAGGCTCAATCTGCCGGTAGCCGTCGCCCGTTTTCGCCAGGCCCAGTTCCTTTATATCCCGCGACAAAGTCACCTGCGTCGCCGGCACGCCAACCGCTCGAAGCTCCTGCGCCAGCTGTTCCTGCGTGTGGATCGCCTTCGCGCGAATCAGCTTCAGAATTTGGCCGTGCCGGAATCCTTTTTGCATTACTCTAGAGCCGTTCCGCGGCTTCCTTCAACGCGTTACCGACCGCCGACGGAGCCGTCCCGCCCGGTACCACGCGGCTCGCCATGCCTTCGCGCGGCGACATCAGTTTGATCATCTCGGGCCTGAATTCGGGCGCGAACGCCACCAGCTGCTCCGCTGTCCAATCCGCCGGTTGACGATTGTCGCGGACGCTTTCGAGCACCAGCCGTCCGACGATTTTATGAGCCTGATGGAACGCGACGCCAGAACGCGCCAGCGCTTCGGCCAGGTCCGTCGCAACCACCCAGCTCGCCGCAGCAGCCGCTTCAGGAATCGCCGGCTTGATTGTCGTAGAGGCAGCGACGACGCACATCATCTCGAGCGCGCCCTGCGTTTGATCTACCGCTTCGAACAACTGTTCCTTGTCTTCCTGCATGTCGCGGTTGTATGTCATCGGCAGGCCCTTCATCGTGACGAACAGCGACGTCAAGGCGCCGAACACGCGGCCCGATTTGCCGCGCAGCAATTCGAGCGAATCCGGATTTTTCTTCTGTGGCATCAGGCTGGATCCGCTGGTGACGCCGTCGCCTAATTCCATCCAACCGAATTCTTCGGACGAATACAAAATCCAGTCCTCTGCAATGCGGCTCAAATGAAGCAGGATCGTGGAGGCGGCGTAAAGGTAATCGAGCACGAAGTCGCGATCGCCCGACACGTCCATCGAATTCCGCGTGATCGATTCAAACCCCAGGTCCCGCGCGATGGCCGCGCGGTCAAAGGGGAATCCGCTACCAGCCAGCGCGCCCGATCCGAGCGGCATCACGTTCACGCGGCGGCGCGCATCCAGCAACCGGTCGCGATCCCTATCGAACATTTCGAAATACGCAAGCAGGTAGTGCGGCCAAAGCACGGCCTGCGCCCGCCGCATGTGCGTGTAGCCCGGAATCACCGCGTCCGGATACCGACGCGCCAGATCCAGCAGCGACCGCATCAGCGCCGTCAAAACTTCCAGCGTGCGATCGATTTCGCCGCGCAGCCACAACCGCGTATCGAGCGAAACCTGTTCGTTGCGGCTGCGTCCGGTGTGGATTTTGTCCGCCAGCGCTCCCGCCTTGTCCTTCAATTTACGGATCACCAACGTGTGGACGTCTTCGTCGTCCGCGCCCTCATAGAACGCCGCCGTCCGCGATTCCGCCAGGATCGCGTCGAACGCCTTCACCAACGTCTCGCGTTCCCCGGCCGTCAGGATTCCGACCCGTTCGAGCGCTCGGGCGAAGGCCTGCGAGCCCCGCACGTCCGCTTCTATCAGCCGCTTGTCGAAATGCAGCGACCCCGAAAATCGCTCGAAGACTTCCGAGGGCCCCTCTTCAAATCGGCCACCCCACAATTTCATCTGACCTTCCTTCAATACTGCAGTCGAGCGGGCGCAACAGTCTCATTCGACCTGCACCGCCGTTCTCAACGTTTTAGTGTACTGACGAATTTTGCGCGCTGGAACGCTAGCTCAGCAACATCAGCAGCAAGGCCTTTTGCGCGTGCAGCCGGTTTTCCGCCTGATCGAACACCACCGATTGCGGCGATTCGATCACCGCGTCCGTCACTTCCTGGCCCCGCTTGGCGGGCAGGCAGTGCAGGAATATGGCGTCCGGCCTGGCCTTTGTAAACAGCTCTTCGTTCACCTGGAACGGCGCGAAAATCCGCTTGCGCTCTTCGGCTTCCGCTTCCTGGCCCATACTCGCCCAAACATCCGTGTAAATAACGTGCGCACCGCTGACCGCCTCCGCTGGATCGTTCGTGATCTGGACCGCTGCGGACGCGTTTCGAGCCGCCTCCGTCGCAATCCGCGCGTTCGGCTCGAACCCCTTCGGACTCGCTATCGATACCGCCATTCCGAGCCGCGTCGCGGTCAGCATCAGCGAATTCGCTACGTTATTTCCGTCGCCGACGAAGGCTAATTTCAGCCCGTCGAACTTGCCAAACTGCTCCTTCACCGTCTGCATGTCGGCCAGAATCTGGCACGGATGATACAGGTCGCTCAACGCGTTGATCACCGGTACCGATGACCATTCCGCCAGTTCGTCGATGGTCTGCTGCGAGAAAGTTCGGGCTACGATTCCGTTGGTCCAGCGATCCAGGTTCCGTGCAACATCCTTCACCGGTTCGCGCTCGGCGATCGGCCCGACACTGACCACGGCGTCGCCGCCCAGTTGCTTGATCGCAAGTTCGAAGGTCATCCGCGTCCGCAGCGAGGGCTTCTCAAATAAGAGGCTGAGGTACTTGCCGCTCAGCGCGTTCGCGTAGCGCGCCGGATTCGCCTTCACCTGGGCCGCCAGATCCAGCAGCTTGATCAGATCTGCCAGCGAGAGATCGAGGTCGCTGCGCAAATCCATCAGGTGTGCGTGCGAACTCGGCCGGCGGGAAAGTATCGCTGGAGCGGAATGGATCGCGGCAGCCATCGGATGTTTATTCACTCCTCTGAATAATTATACATCGATTGGCCATCCCCGCAAGGGGCATTCCGACCGCCCGTTGCCGGATACTAAAAGGGATGAACTTGTACGATCTAGATCCCGGGCCCGAGATCCCAGAGAAGATTCGGATGATCGTCGAAATCCCGAAAAACTGCCCGAATAAGTATGAATACGACGGCAAGCTGGGCCTTTTCCGCCTCGATCGCCCACTCTATTCGCCGCTCCATTATCCGGGCGATTACGGCTTCGTCCCGGGAACGCTAGCCGAAGACGGCGATCCGCTCGACGTCCTGACCTTGATGTCGGAGCCCAGTTTTACCGGCTGCATGATCGAAGTCCGCGCGCTCGGCGTGCTCGAAATGGTGGACTCCTTCGAGCGCGATCAGAAAGTGCTGGCGGTTCCAACCAGCAGTCCGCGCTATCAGGAAATCCATTCGGTCGATCAGATTTGGCCTCATTTGCGCCGCGAAATCGAGCACTTTTTCACCATCTATAAGGAACTCGAAGGGAAGCAAACGCAGATCGACGGCTGGCGCGGACCGGTCGAAGCACGCAAGCTGATAATGGAAAGCCGCCAGTCCTACCTCAACAACAAAGACCTGAACAAAAAGGAAAAGGCCAACACGTAGGAACCGCGAATTCCGCTATCCTCAAATTCAATGCGCCGCCTCTTGCTGATCGCTTTCTTCGCGTCGCTCGCCATGGCGCAGCCCCAAGGCATTGCCGGAAAGCGCCATGCCCGGCTGGTTGTTCGCAATGCGATGGTCGTCGACGGCAGTGGAACGCCGATGTCCGGCCCGCTCGACATCCTGATCGAGAGCGACACCATCACCGCCATCGGAAACGTCCCCGCGCGAACAGCCGGCTTCATCTATTCGCTCTACGGCTTCGGCCTGATCCGCGAAATGGAGCTGCAGCAGGAAACCGGATTCCCGGCCCTTAAAGTGATCCAGCACGCGACGGCGAACAACGCAAAGATCCTCGGCCAGGAAGCGCGCCTCGGTAGGCTGCGCGTCGGCTATGCCGCGGACCTGATTATCGTGGACGGCAATCCGGTCGAGAATCTGAAGGTGCTCTATCCCATCGGCGTCGATGAATTGCGCGACGGGAAAGTGGTCCACACCAACGGCATCGAGTGGACCATTAAAGACGGCATTCCGTATTACGGCCCGGCCCTGCGCGCCGAGGTCAAAGAGATCGTCAACAAAGCCCGTGCCCTGCGCACGAAACCGCAAAGCGGCACCCCGTAGCCTCTCGAAATCTCCTCCTCCACGTCCAAGAGGAGGGAGCATTTTCTCGAACCAAGTCTCATCCGGTACACTGAAAAAGCGTTCTTGATCGGTCGACGCGGGCCGAGTAACCTGGGCCGCTGTGCAAAGCATCCTAGAACATTCATGCTGAATTTTGATTTCCGTCCCCGCACTCGTGTCGTGTACGGCGCTGGCGAATCCGCGCGGTTGGGCGAACTCGCGCGCGAGATCGACGGCAAGCGCGCGCTCGTCGTCGCGGATCCTGGGATGGTCAGCGCCGGCTACGCGCAGGCCGCCATTCGAAGCCTGAAGGCGCGCCGCATCGAGGTCGCCGCCTTTCACGATTTCGGCGTCAATCCCGATACCAACATGGTTGAGACCGGACGCCTCGCCGCCGCCGCGCATCAGCCGGATCTCATCGTCGCCCTAGGCGGCGGTAGCTCGATGGATTGCGCCAAGGGCATCAATTTCGTCCACACCAACGGCGGCAACATGAGGGACTACTGGGGCTACGGTAAAGCCGCGAAGCCGATGCTGCCTATGATCGCCGTGCCGACCACCGCCGGAACCGGCAGCGAAGCCCAAAGCTACGCCCTGATCTCGGACGCCGAAACCCACGTCAAAATGGCCTGCGGCGATGCCAAGGTCAGCTTCCGCATGGCGATCCTCGATCCGCAGCTCACCACTACCCAGCCCCGTGAAGTCACCGCCGCAACCGGCTACGACGCCCTGTCGCACGCTGTCGAAACCTTCGTCACCACCCGCCGGACGGGCTTGTCGGAATGTTTCTCGCGCTCGGCATGGCGCCTGCTCTCACAGAATTTTGAACGCGTCCTCCAGGAACCCGACGACCTCGAAGCCCGCGGAGCGATGCTGCTCGGCGCCCACTTCGCCGGACTCGCCATCGAGAATTCCATGCTCGGGGCAGCCCATGCCTGCGCGAATCCACTGACCGCGAATTTCAATCTGACCCACGGCGTCGCCATCTCCATCCTGCTGCCGCACGTGGTCCGCTGGAACTCGAACCTCGAAAATAAATATCAGGAATTGTATTCAAAAGACCTGGCCGAATTTCTCGAAAAGCTGGCGGAATCCGCAGGCCTTCCCGGGAGTCTTCGCGACGCTGGGATCTCTAAAGAAGCGCTTTCGCGGATGGCCGAAGAAGCGTCCACCCAATGGACTGGCAAGTTCAACCCGCGCGCCCTCGATGCAACCGGCGCGCTCGAGATTTACGAATGCGCGTACTGATTTTTCCCATCCTGCTCGCCGCCGCAACGCTCGGCTTGGCCCAGTCGCAAGACAACTGGCCGCAGTTCCGCGGCAATCCGTCGCTCACCGGCGTGACTACCTCACCGCTCCCCGCGAAGCTTAAACTTCTGTGGACGTTTGACGCCGGCGACACCGTCGAGTCTTCCGCCGCGATCGCCGACAACGCCGTCTACTTCGGCTCCGGAGCCGGCGAGCTCATCTCATTAAACCTCGCTGACGGCAAGGTTCGCTGGCGCTACAAGACCAAGGAAGGCGTTGGCGAATCTTCGCCCGCCGTCGCGCAGGGTATCGTCGTCATCGGCGACTTGAGCGGCGTCGTCCATGGAGTCAACGCCGCCGACGGCAAAGGACTGTGGACCTTTCCGGCCGGTAGCGAGATCAAGGCGTCGCCGGTCATCGTCGGCGACCGCGTCATCATCGGATCCTACGACGGCAATCTCTACGCGCTCAACCTGAAGGACGGCAAGGCTCTGTGGAAAGTGAAGACCAACGGTCCAGTCCACGCGACCGCCAGCATCAACGAAGGTCTCGCCTATATCTCCGGTTGCGATGGAGTCCTTCGCGGAATTCGCATCACCGACGGGGTCGAAGTCACCGAAATCAAGACCGGCTCCTACGCCGGAGCCTCCCCGGTGTTCAGCGCCAACGCCACATACTTCGGAACCTTCAACAACGACGTTCTCGCCTTCAACGTCAAAACCAAGAAGCAGCTTTGGCGCTTTGCCCCGCAGCGAGAGTTCCCCTTTTACTCGTCCGCCGCGCTCTTTGACGGCAAAGTAATCCTCGGTGGACGTGACAAAGTAGTCCACGCCCTCGACGAAAAGACCGGCAAGGAAGCCTGGTCGTTCCCGACCAAAGCCCGCGTCGAATCCTCGCCCGCCGTCTCGCAGGGCCGCATCTACATTGGATCGAACGATGGCAATCTGTACGTGCTCGACGGAAAAACCGGCAGGAAGCTCGACGAGTTCACTGCCGGTTCGCCGCTATCCGCGTCGCCCGCCATCGCCCAGGGCAAACTCGTGATCGGTTCGCAGGACGGCAAGATCTACTGCCTCGGCGGTTAGCGCTCCGACGCATAACGCAGACGTCCATCGGCCCCATCCTAGCGCGATGGGCGTCACCTGTTCCGAAAAATCACAGGTGCACGCGGGGGCAGAAGCTTTGTAACCTGAAATTACACATCGACCGTATAACTACTTTGGCGTTCCCGCCGGATCCCAGCGCGGCTCCGTTGCCGGATAGAGGAGACTCGTGATCGTATTTGCTCGCACCGGATTTATACAACTCGCTTTGACCTTGGCTCTGGCCGCGGTCGGCTTCGCACAAACGACGCCCCCGCAGCAGCCCGGCCAGACGGCGCCTCCGCCGACCGCTGCGCCCGCCGACAAAACCGGAACGCCGGCCTCGACCCAACAAAAAGGAAAGCCGGCAGTCGATCCCGCGGACCTTGCTACCGGCGACGGCCTCTTCTCCATCGAGTTGTTCTACTGGCAGACTCCGCAGACCGCCGACCTGCGCGGCGGCTCCCAGAAGACAACCATCACGCCGGGCGACCTCGATTTCCCCGGCAAAGGCAAGTTCACGCCGGGAGCGATCGTTTCGATTCCGTTGCTCAAAGACAACACCATCCGCGTGTCCTATTTTCGCGCGACCGAACGTGGCGACGGCCACGCGCCCACCGATTTGAATCTCTTCGGAACCGGTTTTGCCAAAGGCGTTGTCATCAGCACCCGCTACACCTTGCAGGACTTGAAGATTTCGCTCGACTACCTCTCCTATCCGTTTCCGGTGAAGGGATCTAAGTTCCGCCTGAAGACTCTGTGGGAACTGCAGTACGTGACCATCAACGGGCGTGTCGCCGCCCCCCTACTGGTCGATTCGACCGGCGCCGCCGATCCCACCGTCGTCACCAGCGCGAAGAATATACTGCTCCCCACTTTCGGCCTCGCCCTCGAACGTTCCTTCGGCCGCCGCTTCCGCGTCGAAGCTAGGGCTTCCGGCTTCACCCTGCCCGGCCGGTCCACTTTGTGGGACGCCGATGCCGCCGCCGCCATCCGCGCCGGCCGCTTTGAAGTGCTATTCGGAGGCAAGGCCTTCCACTTCAAGACTTCGCCCAAGCAGGATAACTACTACCTCGGCACGCTAGCCGGAGCCTACGTAGGCCTCCGCTATTACTGGCAATAAACACTCAGCGGCTTGAACCCGAGTCGCGCATAAATCCGAGCCGCGACCAAAGCGGCCCGTAGGGACGCGTCGGAAGCGGACCAGCGCAAGAGACGCGCCGGAAGCGGACCCGCTACCGCTGATTCCGCACTAGCGACTCGATCGCTTCCAGCTCTTTTCCGGCCTCCGATAGCTTGCCCTGCGACGTCAGCTCCCGATACCTCTGCAAGTGGCCACGGACCGCCGCGCGCACGTCCGGAACCACCAACGCCGGAACGCCCTTCGTCTCTGTCGTCGTCACCGTCGAATTCGCCGGAGCGTCCTGCCCGCCGCCGGCCTTCGTCGGAACGCCACTGATTTGCGCCAACGCCTGCTCGTACGTGTCCGCGTACACCAGCGTCTCCCCGATCGACAGCGCCACTTTCTTCAGCTGCGGCATCTTCGCTTGCGCCGCCTGAATATAGATCGGAGCCACGTACAGAATGCTATTATCCACCGGCAGCGGAAGAATCTGCCCACGCACTACCTGCGAGCCCTGCTGGTTCCACAACGTCAGATCTTTTGAAATATTCTGATCCTGATTGATTCGCGCCTCCACCTGCAGCGGCCCCGCCACAATCGCCTGCTTCGCCAATTGCAGGAATACAATCTCGCCCTGATGATCGCCATCGCAGCGCGCCATCATAATGCCTGTCAGGTTCTGTTTGTTGTGCGGCGTGAACGGCAGCATCAGCACGAATTCCGGCTTCGTCTCGCCCGGAATCGTCGCAAACGCATACGTCGGAGCCATCGTGTCCGGACGGTTCGATTGCTGCGAATTCGTGTACGTCGCCACGTCCCATAAATCCGCTTTGTTGTAAAACGCCTCCGCGTCGCGCATGTGGAACGTCTTGTACATTTCCGACTGCACGCGGAACATCCCTTCCGGCGTCCGCGTGTGCGCGCGCAAATCCGCCGGCATCTCCGACGCCGGTTTGAACAATCCCGGGAACAAGTGCGAATACGCCCGCACCAGCGGATCGATAGCGTCAAATTGATACAGCGTCGTCGTGCCGTCGTAGGCATCGATCGTCGCCTTAACCGAGTTGCGCAGGTAGTTCACGCGCCCCAGCCGCTCACTCGATACCGCTCGCGCATACGGGTACGCGCTCGACGTCATGTATCCATCGACGATCCATACCAGTCGCCCCGCCTTCGTGATCACCAGGTACGGATCCGCGTCCCAAGTGACGAAACCAGCCAGCGTCTCCAGCCGTTCCCCGATCCGCCGATGGACCATCATGCGGCTCTCCGCCGTTAGATATCCGGTGAGTAGAATGTTCCAATCGGTCTGCGCAACCGCCGCCGCCAGCCGCATTCCGAAGCTCGACATCGGGAAGCCGCCGCTGCCGTCGTAGCGCGTCGAGACGCTATCCGAACCCGACGGATAATTGAATTCCGGCTGCGACGTCCGCACGAACACGGGTTCGTGAAGCTGCTCGCCGAAATAGATCTCCGGCCGCGTCAGCTTCAAACTCGGCGTCTTGATTTCCGGCGGAGCATTCTGGATAAACAAGAGCGGCAAGCCATTCGGCGTAATGCGATTCGCCTCCGCCAGCACCAGACCGTAGCCGTGCGTGAAGACGAAATGTGGATTGATCCAGCTCGTTCGCGCATCGCCCAACTGACTCAATTCGAGTTCGCGCGGAGCCAGCAGCACCTGCCGCATCTGCCCATCGATCTCATATCGATCGACATCCGTCGTCTCGTACACATACGGTCGCAGCGGTTGCAGCTGACTCACCGAATCGTGGAACGCGCGCCAATCCCAAAGCCGCACGTTGTCGAGCAATTGCCGGTTCTTTTCGACGTTGATCACGCCCGAAGTATTCACCGTGTACTCGGTTTCCTTCACCCGCGTGCTCAAGTGATACGCGTCGCGAGTCGCGTGGATGTGACGATCGATGTACGGCTTCTGAATCGAGATTTCGTTGGGCCGCACATACAGCGCCGACACAATCCGCGGCACAATCGCTTTCACCGGAACGATCACGGCCAGCAGCAATACGAAGCGCGGCCTGCGCAACAAAAACAAAATGCCGGCGGATACCGCGGCGCCGATCGCCACCCATTGCAGCGGCAGCCGCACGTTTTCGCCGATCCATTCGACCCCCACCATGAAGCCGTGATCCTCGGTCAACAGGTCATACCGGTCGAGGAAGAACTGGCCCGCCAGCGCGAACAAAAACAGCGCCCCCGTGGCGCGTACGAATGTCGAATCCAGGCTGCCCCCCAGGTTCAATTCCGAGAGGTCGATCCCGTTCTCGAACTGCGCCCGCGGGAAGCGGTCCTTCAGGCTCCACACCCGGTTCGTCACCCAATAGATCGCCATCGTCAGGAACGAAACACCCAGTAGCGCGCGCAGTAAAACGTGATAAAAAGGCAGCGCGAACAAATAGAATGTCCATTGGTTCCCGAACACCGGATCCGCCCAGAATTTCTCCGATGCCAGCACGCTCGATCCGAAATACCGCACCACGGACCAGTTATCGACCGCAGCCGCTGCCACGATCCACGCGAGAAACAACAAGCCCAGCGTCACGATCCGCGCGTAGGCCGGAAATCGCCCGAGTCCCGTTCCCGCCGCCTTCAACCCGCGCGCGTGCGCAATCCAGAACGCCACGAACGCGACCACCGTAACCGCCACCTGCGGAGCCAGGCCATACAGCAGCTGGTTGTACCAGGTGTGGAGCTGGCCGACCTCTTTCCACCATTCGTATTCAAGAAGGTAGGAAGAGAAGATTCTTCCGCCGATCGCCAGCACAAACAAGGCGACAATGATGAATGGAACACGCGCAAGCACGTCCCTAGTCTACGCAGGTTGCTGCTGCGTCATGCAATGCAGTGTGCCGAGGCCGAGCACCAAATCGACGCAGTGGATGCCGCATACCAGCCGGGCGGGGAACAGTTCCGCCAGCGTATTCAACGCCACGCGGTCATTCGGATCGTTGAACGTTGGCACCAGAACCAGTCCGTTCGCGAGATAGAAATTAGCGTAACTCGCGGGTAGCCGCTGCCCATCGAAATTCAACGGCGTCGGCATCGGCAGCGTCACCACCCTCAGATCGCCGCGCGCTTTCAGCCGCGCCAGATTCTCATGCAGCGGAGCGAAGTTCGAATCCGTTGGATCGTCCTCCAGCACCGTAACGACCGTGTCCGCGTTGACGAAACGCGAAAGGTCGTCCACATGCCCGTGCGTATCGTCCCCGGTGATTCCATTACCAAGCCAGATGACCTCGCGAATCCCCAAATATTCGCGGAACGCACTCTCGATCTCCTCGCGAGTCGTACCCGGATTGCGCGCCTGGATCGGCGAGAGCAGGCATTCCTCCGTTGTCAGCATCAGGCCCGCGCCGTTTACTTCGATGCTGCCGCCTTCTAAAACAAACGGCGGCTCGAAGCGCCGCAACTTTAGTTCATCGGCCACAAATTTCGGAATCGCGTTGTCGTGCTGCCAGTTTTCGTACTTCGCCCAGCCGTTGAAAATCCAATCCGTCGTCGCTACTTCGCCAACCGCGTTCTTTACGAAAATAGGACAAAAATCGCGCGTCCAGCTGCGATTTGTCTCGTGCTGATAGAAATCCACCGCGTCCAGATTCGCTCCGCTCTTCTTGAATACCAGCCGCGCCTTCGCTTCGTCCTGCGGACCGCGGACCAGCACGCGCAGGCGTTCCACCTGTGTGACAAGCCGTGCGAATTCGCCGTACACCCAAGCTATGGGTTGAAATTTGCCCGGCCAATCCGTCACCTCGTGCGGCCACGCGATCCAAGTGGCGGCGTGCGCCTCCCACTCGGCTGGCATGCGGAATCCGGTGCTCATCCGTTCCATCGGTTCAGAATCGGCCCATAGGCGTCAATCCGGCGATCCCGCAGGAACGGCCAATTCCGCCGAATCTCTTCCGCCTTCTTCGGATCGCACTCGTGAATCAGAATTTCTTCTTGATCGCTCGACGCACTTTCGAGCAGCTGCCCAAACGGATCCGCCAGAAAACTATTGCCCCAAAATTCGAGTCCCGTCTTTCCGCCCGGATTCACGTCCGGCGGCGGACCCTCATAGCCCACCCGGTTCACCGCCGCGACGAACACGCCATTCGCGATCGCATGCGACCGCTGAATCGTCTTCCAGGCGTCCAGCTGCGCCGGACCGTATTCCGCTTTCTCGTGCGGATGCCAACCGATTGCCGTCGGATAAAACAGGATGTTCGCGCCCGAAAGCGCCGCTATACGCGCTCCTTCCGGATACCACTGATCCCAGCAAACCAGCACGCCCAGTCGCGCAAACGGCGTATCGAAATTCACGAAGCCCAAATCGCCGGGCGTGAAATAAAACTTCTCGAAATACAGCGGATCGTCCGGAATATGCATCTTCCGGTATAGCCCCATGATGTTGCCGTCCGTCCCCAGAATCGCCGCCGTGTTGTGATACAAACCTGGAGCGCGGCGCTCAAATAGACTCGCTACGATGACGACCTTGTGTTCCTTCGCTACTTTCCCAAGCACGTCCGTAGACGGCCCCGGAATCGACTCCGCCAAGTCGAACAAGTCGGCGTGTTCTTCCCGGCAGAAATATTGCGATCGAAATAGCTCGGGAAGGCAAATCACCTGCGCGCCGCGTTTGGCGGCCTCGCGGCAGCGGTCTATCGCTTTTTCCAGATTCTCCTGCGCGTCAGTCGAACACGAAAGTTGGACCAGGCCGACGCGAAAGGGCTGCATGATGGACATCACTTCCATGATACGGTCGTCGCGCGTTTCAGAATGATTACGATGGTTTCTTCGTGATGGATCGCAGCTTGGGCTTGGCGCGAAGACCCGTCTGAAAGATTCTGGGATCGAAGAAGAACGGTACGATGTCTTCCACCCGCACCTGCCCGAATCTAGGATGCAGCGGGTTCAAAATTAAATTCCGCTCGAGCGGGATGACGATCGACGGCACTTCGAGCGCAATGGATGCTTTAGACTGCAGCCACTCCGTTCCGATGTGCTGCGTCTGGGTTTCGACAAACGCCCAGTTTCCTGGCAAGGGACCTGACAGATACGCTTCAATGTTTAGGATGGAATCTGGCGGCATCGCAATCGTCATCAACACACTGTCGACAGGCCGGTCGATGGTGTGGACCGCATATTCGAGTGCCGCGAGAGCGATGGACGTCGCGGCATAAATCACCGGCTGATCGACGCGATGCCATCGTCCGGCAGCCTTCAGGCCGCCCGAACCGGAGAGATCGGCATATCGCCGTCTTGCGATCCGCCAGCACAGCATGCGCTATGCAATCATGCCGTAGTCGATGCAGCTCAGGATGCGCTCTACCTCGGCTTCGTTGGCGTCCGAATGAATCACTTCGAGCGGCGTGCGATTATTTAGCGAACCGCATTCGTGAGACATCCACCGTCTCGCCGCCGCTTCCGATCCAAACACTTCAATCGCATGCTGCAAGAGCGCGGACGACAACCTCGGGCCCGTCTTGCGGCGCGCCGTTTTGTCCGGGATCACCAGCCTTGGCGCGTCTTGGCCGGAAGCGGCAAGCTGAAAGAAGTCTCCTTTTGCGCCCGGTCCCGCGACCGGAGACTTGACGGTTTCGACCTTCAACCTGCGGAGCAGCTCCGTTAACCGTCCGTCGGAATCGACGAATACCTTTACCTTTTTATTGCTGGCAGGCACAACTTCATTATCCTATGAACGCCGTTCGCCGCGGCGTACCCGTCCCCCGCCCCGCGGTTCGACGATCGAAAAGTTGAGTTTCTTTTCCACCGCATCTACCCGATCCAGCCGGACCTCCACCGCGTCGCCCATCGAAAACGTCCGCTTGCTCCGCTGCCCAACAATCTTCCGCGTCGTCTCGTTGTACATGTAACGATCCCCCGGCAGCGTGTCGAGCGGCACCAATCCCTCGACAAACAAATCGTTCAACTCGACGAAGAATCCGAACCTCGTCGTGGAAATAATCAACCCGCTGAATTCATCGCCCACGCGATCGATCATGAACTTCGCTTTCTTCCACTCCACCAACTCGCGCTCGGCCTCCGCGGCCCGCCGTTCCGTATCGGATGTATCGGTCGCGATCGCGTGCAACTCGCCTTCCGACAACCTCGGCGGAACGCCATCGAGCATCGTCTTCAGAATGCGATGCACGATCAAATCCGGATACCGCCGGATCGGCGAAGTGAAGTGCGTGTAGCTCGGCGCCGCCAGCGCGAAATGCCCAACGTTGCGCTCGGAATACCGCGCCTGCTTCAGCGAACGTAGCATCAGGTAGCTCAGAATCCGCTCTTCCGGTTTGCCCGCGATCTTCGCCACCAGCTTCTGATACATTCGCGAAGTCACCGCGATTTCCGCATCCGGGATCGTCAACGCCCGCCGCGTTTTCGATCCATCCCGGTTTCGCACCATCATCGGAAAGCGCTTTACCGGGATCGCGCCGACGCCCAACGAGACGCCGAACTTCGCCGCGACCTCTTCGAAGTCCATCACCCGCTTGCCGTCCGGCGGCTCGTGGATTCGATAAATCGACGGAATCTCCGCGTTCTCGATGTGGCTCGCCACCGCTTCATTCGCCGCCAGCATGAACTCTTCGATCAGCCGATGCGCCACGTTTCGCGGACTCCGCTTCACGCCCGTCATCTCGCCGAATTCGTCGAATTCAATCAACGCTTCCGGCAAATCGAAATCGATCGAGCCGCGCTTCACCCGCTTCCGGTTCAGAATCAGCGCCAGTTCTTGCATCGCTTCAAACCGCGCCTTCAAGGGGTGCGGCTCGTTCTCTTCAAGAATCCGGTGGACGCCCGTGTACGTCATTCGGAACGCGCTGCGGATCACGCCGCGGCAGAAAGCCTGCGAAACCACATCGCCTTTATGATCGAGTTCGAGCAGCGCGCTCAAAACCAAACGATCCACATCCGGACGCAGCGAGCAGATGTCGGTTGAAAGCTCCACCGGCAGCATCGGAACCGCGCGATCCGGAAAATAAACGCTGGTCCCGCGGAACGCCGCTTCATGGTCAATCGCCGATCCCGGCCGCACATAATGGCTGACATCCGCGATATGGACCTGCAACGCCCAGTTTCCGTTTTCGAGCTTCTCGACATGCACCGCATCGTCGAAATCGCGCGCCGTCTCGCCGTCGATGGTCACGATATCGAGGCTGCGGAAATCGCGCCGCCCTTCGAGATCCGTCGCCCCAATCTCCGACGGAATCCCGCGCGCCTGCGCCAGCACTGGCTCCGGAAATCGATGCGGGATGTGATGCTTGCGGATCACCACTTCGACGTCCACGCCGAAGTCGTCCGGGTGCCCCAGAATCTCGTGGACCCGACCCACGCCGCTGCCGCCGTCTTCTGGAAATTCGAGGATCTCGACGTTGACGATCATGCCGTCCAGATCGTCGAGCGTCTTCACCACCACCGGCATCGCGCCCACCCGATCCGGATTCGGCGGAGCCGCCCACAGCGGTCCTTCCGGACCCTTCGGCTGCTTGCCCGCGTCTGGAACCTCTAGGCCCTCTGGAATTTGAATCCACTGCTGAATCCGCGGATCGTGTGGCACCACGTACGCACCCCGAGCCCGCTTGCGGAATTCGCCCACCACCGTCCGTTGCGCCCGCGCCAGAATCCGGACCAGCTCGCCATCCGCCTTGCCGCCGGCCTCGATCCGCGAAATGTGCACGATCACGCGGTCGCCGTGCATCGCCCGTCCCGCATCCGATTTCGGAATGTAGATATCGCCTGTGTACTGCGTCGAACGCGTATCCGGAATTAGAAAGGCATACCCGTCGCGGTGCACGTTCAGCCGCCCGACCGCGTATTCACGGCTCTGCGCAGTCACAACGTAATGTCCGTTTTTTGTTTCGATCAGTTCGCCCGTCGCCGTCAGCCGGTCGAGCGCCTGATCGATCCATTCTTTCGAGCTATCCTTCGAAGCCAGCTCGCGCACCAGTTGCTTAAACGTGCCGCGCGCGTGCGGAAGCTTTGAAATATGGGCAATGAGATCGCGATCGGTGAATGGCAAGCCACTCCATTATCCCAGTCCACCGTGCGCCGCGAACCAGGCATCATTTCAGGCCGCATTATTTCAAAAAAGGATTCTTGCCTTCGAGAACCACGCCCTTCGGCCACTTCGCGCCTTCGAGGATCCACAGCCGCATCGTTTCGAGTTCCGTCGGCGTCAGCTTCCGGTCGCCCGGTGGCATAAATTTCGACCGCGACGCCAGATACACGCGGCTGTCCTCGGGCTGCTTTTTCACGATCGCCATCCACGCCCGCTCTCGGTTGTCCAACCGCAATCCGCGCATCGCAGCGCCGTTGCCGTGGCACCGGACGCAGTGATTCTCAAGAATCGGCTTCACGTCGCGCACGAATTTCACTTTCGCCGCCGCAGGCGCAGCCGGCAAAGCAAGCACGACAAAAATCCAACGCAACATGCCTTTTAGCTTCGCCTCAATCCAGCAGCGGCTTCACCGTCTTGTACACCGTCTTCGCCACAATCGCCTGACCTTCCGCCGTCGGATGAATGCCGTCCTGCTGCATCAATCCAGGCACCGTCGCGACGCCTTCGAGCAAAAACGGAATCCGAGCCAACCGATATTTCGCCGCCAGCAAAACGTAGATTTGTTCGAATTCGTGGATGTAATCCGGCCCGTAATTGGGCGGCAGCGTCATCCCCGCAATCACCACCTTCGCGCCGGACGCCATCAACTTCTGGATCATCGCTTCCATGTTCGCCGCCGTCGACGCCAGTGGAATCCCCCGTAACCCATCGTTGCCGCCCAGTTCCAACAACACCACCGCCGGCTTCTGCTCGATGATCGATTCCACCCGATTCAGCCCGCCCGATGTGGTCTCGCCGCTGATCCCCGCATTCACCACCCGCCACGGCTTCTTGTCCGCATCCACTAACTTCTGCAATTCGTCCGGATAACTCCTGCCCGGCTCTACGCCGAATCCCGCCGTCAGGCTGTCGCCGAATGCCAGAAACAATTTCCGCTTGTCACCCGCCGCCGCCGGCGGCAACGACGCTCCCGGATTCGGATTCAACGAACTCGCCGGTTTGCGCTCCGGCTCCGGCTTGGGCGGATTGCCGCCGCATCCCGCCATTACGAAGAAAAATAGAAGCGCCAAGCCGCCGCGTGCCACTATGGAGGAGAAAGCCATTTCAGTCACCATCATAAGAACAGATGCCCTCCCCGTCTTCTATTGTCCAGGTGTCGGCCCTCACGAAGTCGATCGACACCGGCACCCATCGCGTGGATATTCTGCGCGGGATCGACTTCGAAATTCCCACTGGCCAGTTCGTCGCCATCATGGGCCAGTCCGGTAGCGGCAAGAGCACGCTGCTCGGTCTGCTCGCCGGCCTCGACGGTCCAACCTCCGGCAAAGTGGTTCTCGACGGGGTCGATATCACCGCACTCCGCGAAGACGCACTCGCTAAAGTACGCGGCAAGAAAATCGGTTTCGTCTTCCAGTCGTATCAACTTCTGCCGACCCTCACCGCGGAAGAGAATGTCCTGCTTCCCTTTGAACTCGCCGGCGGAGACACTCGAGAAGGCCTCAAGCGCGCCCAGGAATTGCTCAGCAATGTCGGACTCGACGGGCGCATGGATCACTATCCCGTACAGCTCTCGGGCGGGGAACAGCAGCGCGTCGCGCTCGCCCGCGCCTTCATGGCCAAGCCGCCCATACTGATGGCGGACGAGCCTACCGGCAACCTCGACTCCGCCAACGGCCAGCACGTTCTCGATCTCCTCATCTCGTTGAACCGCCGCGAAGGCACCACGCTCATCCTCGTCACCCACGACAACGCCCTCGCCGCCTACGCCGACCGCATCATCACTTTAAAAGATGGCCGCGTCGTCAGCGACGATCTACAAACACCTTCGCCCGAGCCCGAAAGGCTGGCCGAGTGACGCTCCGTACCGCCAGCAAGATCGCTCTCCGCGAAACGCGGTCGTCCATGGCGAAGTTCCTCTTCGTCGTCATCGCCGTTGCCGCCGGAGTCGGCTGCGTCGCCGGAGTCCGCGGCTTCTCGAACGCTTTCCGCGGCATGCTCCTCCGCGAAGCCCGGACACTCATGGCCGGCGATATGTCCGCCCGCATGTTCGTCATGCCCACCGCGGATCAGGAAAAAGTTCTCGATTCGCTCGCCGCCCGCGGCGTCGAACGCACCCAAATTACCGAAACCTTTTCGATGGCCGCTCCCGTGGTCGATCGCGCGCCCGATGCCGCCGGTCAGCTCGCCGCGCCCCTTCTGGTCTCGATCAAAGCCGTCGATCCCACACGCTACCCCTATTACGGGAAAGTGAAGCTCGATCCCGACATCCCGCTCGCCGACGCGCTCCAGCCCGACACAGTCGCTGTCGCCGAGGACCTTCTCGTCCGCCTCAAACTGAAACTCGGCGACAGCATCAAAGTCGGTGCGGCTCAATTTAAAATCGGCTCGCTCGTCGTCTCCGAGCCCGACCGCATGTCCGGCTCCATGAACATCGGCCTGCGCCTGATGATGTCGCGCGATGCCGTCGAACGCACCGGACTCATCAAAGCCGGCAGCCGCGCCGCCCAGCGATTTCTCTTTAAAATGGCGCCCACCGCGCCGTCCGTCGAACAGATCCGCAAGGAACTCAAGCAAACTTTCCCCGACGCGCTCGTCGCCGATTTCCGCCAGACCCACCCCATCATCACCGGCGGACTCGACCGCTCCACCGTCTTCCTCAGCCTCGTCAGCCTGATCGCCCTGATCGTCGGAGCCCTCGGCGTCGGCATGGCCATGCACGCTCACCTCGCCCAGCGCATGGACAACATCGCCGTCATGAAATCCATGGGCGCGACCTCCACTCAGATCATGAAGATCTATCTCATCCAGACGCTGATGCTCGGTTTCGCCGGCGGCTTGGCCGGCGTTGCCGTCGGAATCGCGATCCAAAATACGCTCCCCGTATTGATCGAGAAATTCTTCAAGCTCACCCTCGGCGCTAGTTGGAGTCCCATCGCGGCCCTGCAGGGAATTGCCATCGGCGTCCTTTCGACCTTGCTCTTCACCCTGCCGCCGCTGCTCGCCATCCGGCGCGTCCGTCCCGCGCTCATCCTGCGCCGCGATACCGCCGAAGTGAAGCGCAATTGGCGCGAACGCCTGGCCCAGGGCCGTCCCGCGCTCGCCGCCGTCGGCCTCATCTTAGTCGGCCTCGGCGGAATCGCCTGGTGGCTCAGCGACTCCGCCCGTCTCGGCGGCTACTTCATCGGCGGACTCGCCGCTAGCGTCACTGCCCTTTCTTTCGTCGCCTGGGCTCTCTTGCGGACCGTCCGCGCCATTCTGAATCGCTGGCGCCTGCCCGCCGTCGTCCGCCAGGGCATGGGCAACATCTATCGCCAAGGCAGCCAGGCCCAGGCGATTCTCGTTGCGCTCGGACTCGGCGTCATGTTCACGCTCACCATCTATCTCGTCCAGAATTCGCTCATCAAACAAATCGTAAAAACCGCGCCGCCCGGAATGCCCAATGTCTATCTCATCGATATCACTCAAGCCCAAGCGCCCGCGATGCTCGATTTGCTGAAGAATTCGAAAGGAATCGAAGGCACGCCTGAACTCGTCCCCTCTACGCCCGCCCGGCTCAACGCCATCAATGGCGTGCAGTTGAAGGACCTCAAGCTACAGGGCTGGGCACGCCGCTTCCTGCAAACCCGCTCCGTCATGTTCGAAGCCGAGCAGCCCGATATGACCAAGGTCACCGAAGGCAAATGGTGGACCCGCAGCGAAACCACCAACGTCGTTTCGGTCGCGGAAGACGCCGCGAAGACTCTCAACCTGAAGCCCGGTGCGAAGCTCGAATTCCTCGCCTCCGGCCGCACCATCGTCGCCGAAGTCCGCGCCGTCCACATCACTGAAGCCATCCGCGTTTCGGCCGCCAACGAATTCATCTTCAACCCGCAAGCACTCGCCGGCTTGCCGACCATGTACTACGGCGGAATCCGCATGCGCGCCCCCGACGTCGCGAATCTCCAACGCGCCGCCTACGAGAAATTCCCCACCGTGACCGTGATCAACTTAGCCGACGCCCTCGCCCTGATTCAGGAAGTCGTCGATCAGATCGCCGTCGTCATCCGCTTCCTGTCCGCCTTCGCGATCCTCGCCGGAGTCATCATCCTCGCCTCAGCCGTCGCCGGAACCCGCTTCCGCCGCGTGCGCGAAGTCGTCATCTTAAAAACCCTGGGAGCCACCCGGCAGCACATCGCGAAAATCTTTTCGGTAGAATTCCTGACGCTAGGAGCCGTAGCCGGCTTGCTAGGAAGCCTGATGGCCAGCGTCTTCTCGAGCCTGATGCTAACCCGCTTCCTAGACGCCAGCTTCCAGTTCGATCCCTGGGCCACCCTAACCGCAACCCTTGTCACAGCGTTCTTAGCGAACGCATCCGGCTGGATGGCCAGCTGGCGAATCCTAGGCCAAAAGCCCCTGGAAGTCCTCCGCGAAGACTGAAGCCTTGAACCCTGAGCGTAAGCGATGGGACCGCCGTCCACCGCCCCGAGAGTAACGAGGCGCGACCGGTCAGGTCGCGCTCCCTAACTCAAAGCGCTCCCTAACTCAAAGCGCTCCCTAACTCACAGCACCGAACCGCGACCGTAAGGGAGCGGACCCCAGCTTCGAACAACGCAAGGCCAGCGACGACATCCATCAGACCCGCGAACGAAGTGAGCGGCCCCCCTACTCCAAAGTCAACTTTCCGTCCTTGATCAACGGAGTCCCATACAAATCTACCGTCGCGTCCGTCAAAAAAAACCATCGCGCAAACCCGCCCCCGCGGACCGCCCCGCCGATCTCTTCGTTATCCCCAATCGAAATCCGGACCACGCCCGCGCCGTACCCGTAATACGGCAGCACCTCGGTACCCGGCTGCAGCGCCAACTTCGGATTCACCCCGACCCCCATCTCGCGGAACCGCATCGCGGCCGGACCGTTGGCCTTCAGGTAATCCTCCACCGCCTTCTGATTCTTCGCCGCCGTCACCTTCGTAATCCGTCCGCCCTGAATCTCGAATCGCACCATCGTCGCCGTCTGCTCTCCGAATCGCGCCTCCGGAATCACTAGCGTCCCGTTCACCGTGCCCTCCGGTGGAGCCACCCGCACCACGCCCGACGGCAACTCGATCTCGCGATCCACCCGCACCTGCGCCGACTTCATCCGCTCCGCCGACGCATCGCCGTCTTGCTTGTTCACCGGCCGCTTCTCCAACCGGAATAGCAAATCCGTCCCCGCCGGTGTCCGCACGCGGATCGATCCGAATCGCAGCGTGCTGATCACCGCGTCCTGTGCCGCCGCCAGCGCCTTGTAATCCGTCTCCAACACCGCGGCTTCATACAGCGCGTCGTACGCCGCCGGATGCCGCGTCGGCAATCCGTCCGCCAAAACACTCCCTTGCTGCCAATGGAAATGGATCTCGCGATGCGATCCGCCCGCGTCCAGCCACTTCTTCAGTAACTCCGCCTCGCTCGCCGGAACCGCTCTCGTCTCCGTTCGGAACGGCATCCACAAATACACGTCCGCTGCTTCCAAAGGCTTCACCAGCCGGCCGTCATCGGACGCGCTAACGCCCAAATATTCGATCTCGGTGACCGTCGCGCCGGCCTTCGCGATGCGCGCTTTCAACGGCGCACTGATCTCGCGAAAGAACTCCGGATCGTACCGCAGAATCACCTTTTCGCCGCGCGAAAGCTTCAGCGAATCCGCAATCCGATCCGCCAGCTTGTCGTAGCGCAGTGCCGTTTTCTGCGCCGACGCCGTGTACAGAAAGTAGTCGTAAATCGCGCGCGCGGTCTGCGCGATTTCCTTCTCGGCTACCTCATTCGATTGCGACGCGAACTTCACGAAAATCGCGATCGCCACGTGCCCCGCGCCCTCCGGTAGCGTGATGATGCCCACGTCGTTGGTCGCCAGGCCGGACTCGTGAATGCCCTGCAACGAACCCGTCTTGTGCGCGACGATGGTGCCCTTCGGCAGCAGCCCTTTTATCCGTAAATCGCCCGTCTGGCAGCGTCGCAATATGTCCAGCAGCAACTCCGCCGTCTCCGGTTTGTGCAGCGCCTTGCGGTGAATCTTCTCGAGCAGCCCCACCATCGCATCCGGCTGCGCCGTGTCGCGCGGATCCTGGTAGAAGGCCTCCTGCGCGACCACGTGCTTGTCGTACGGCACCGCGCTGTACAACCGCCGGAACATCTCTGGCGACCATGAATTCTCGCCCGGCAGCTCCGCTCCCAAAACATCCGAAATCAGCTGCGCGCACGAGCGATCCACCAGGATTCCCTCCGCGCCGACCTCTTTCATTTTCGCGGTCACCGCCGCCGGACCGCCCGCCAGCTTCAGCAAAATGTCCGTCGCCGAGTTGTCGCTGATCAGCAACATCAGCTCCAGCAGATTCCGCAGCGACAGCACCACTCCCGGCTGCTTCAGCAGTTGCGAAATCGTTCCGCTACCCGGATGCAAATCGGATTGCTTCAGCTCGATCATCTGATCAAGCTTCAGCTCGCCGCGATCCACTTTTGCCAGCAATTGCACCGCGATCGGAATCTTGAATGTGCTCGCCATCGGGTAGCGGTCGCGCCCGTTCAGCGTGATCGTGCGCCCGCTCTCGATATGCTTCGCCGATACGCCCAGCTTGCCGTCGGTGATCTTCGTGAACCGCGCCAGCTCGGCTTCGAGCCGCTCTTGCGCCGGGTCGGAGCAATACAAAGGAGCCGCGCAAACTGCCGCGGCAAGGAGAATAAGTTGGATTCGTTTCAAGGGGTGACCTTAGTGAATTCTACGCCAAGCATTTCGAGCGTCGTCACGTCGCCATTCGCATTCAGCTCGAACCGCGCCAGGCCCCCGATCCGCGGAGCCTGCACGCGGAACGTGTCGTAGTGATAGTGGTCGAGCGCCCCGCGATAGTTGCTCCAAGTAAATCGCAGCTTGCCTTCGTCCACCATCACCAGCGCACGCCCGTAGGCCGGCTCTTCGTAGGTACCGGCGTATTCGGCCAGCGGCTTCGACGGCTTCGAGAATTTTTGCCGCTTCTCCTCGATCAGCTTCTCCGAAGTCTCCTGCGTCTCTTCCTGCTTCTTGCCGCGATCGATCAGCATCTGGTTCCAATCGCGCACCGGAAGCCCCTGCACTTGATCGAGAATCATCCAGCGCAGCGCCTCCGGCATGTTGTCTTCGCCCAGGTTCGCCAGCACCACGATACCTAGCCGCTCTTTCGGAAGAAGCGTTACCGTCGCGCGGAACCCATCGATCGCCCCGCCATGCGAAACCACGTGCAGCCCGCGATAATCCTGAATCGACCACGCCAGCCCATACGCCATCTGATTGGTTTCCGGATTGTACCCGCGGCCCCAGTCTTCCGGCCGCACCACCATCTGCGGCGTGTGCATCTCCCGCGTGTTCTTCACCGAAATCAACCGCCGCGCTCCCAACGCCCCATCGCCCAACTGCAGCCGGAGCCACTGCGCCATATCCGTCGCCGTCGAATTGATCGCTCCCGCCGGAGCGATGTTGTCCAGATTCCGCCACTGCGTCACCTGCACCGCCTTCTGCCGGTTCTTCGAATGCGGCGACGCGTGGTCCGGCGTCTTCTCGATGTCAATCGTCGTCATCGATGTGGACTTCATTCCCAACGGATCGAAAATGCGCTTCTTCGTGAATTCTTCCCACGACGTGCCCGCGGCCTTCCCGACCGCGAATCCGGCCGTCGCGAACATGATGTTCTGATACTGCCAAAGCGTGCGGAACGGAGCCGTCGGCTTCACGAATGCGACCTTGCGGATGATCTCTTCGCGGCTCCACGGCGAGTTGTACCAAAGTAAATCGTTGCGGCTCAGCCCACTCCGATGCGTCACCAGATCGCGCATCGTCACCAGCTCGTTCGCCATCGGATCCATCATTTTGAAGAATTCGACGTGCTTCCGAACCGGGTCGTCCCAGCTCATCTTGCCTTCATCGACCAGCATCGCCATGCCCGCCGTAGTGAACGCTTTCGTCGTCGATCCGATCGCAAAAATCGTGTCCGCAGTCACGCGGTCCGCTTTGCCGAGCTCCTTCACTCCGTAGCCCTTTACCAGCAGCACCTGGTCGTTTTGCACGATCGCGATCGAGCATCCAGGAACGCCCCACGCCTTCATCGATTGTTCGACAACGCGATCCAACGCGCGGACGTCGATCGTTGCCGCGTACAGCCCCACAACCGCCGCGAACAATACCCATATGCAGCGAAACATAACGTATTGTTAGCACAGCACGGACGCCATTCTAAAATCTCGCCTAGCGCTTGCAGCCAATCGCGCCACGCCGCTAACACCTCCGAACCGCGACCAAAGCAGCACCGAACCGCGCGACCAAAGCAGCACCGAACCGCGACCAAAGCAGCACCGAACCGCGCAGCCAAAGCAGCACCGAACCGCGCGGCCAAAGCAGCACCGAACCGCGCGCGTAAGCAAGCGGACCCCGGGGCGCGACCGTAAACCTCGCGCTCACGAAATTCTCCAGCCGCCGCATCCACCGGGAGGAAATCCGCCGCATCGCCTTGAACCCTGAGCGTAAGCGATGGGACCTCATAGCGGAGTCTGCCGGCGACGCGACCACTCTCCCGAATCCGAGCCGCGACCAAATCGCTCCGAGAGGAGCGCGTCGGAAGCGGACCCCAACCCACCCTCCACGCTCAAAATTCTTTACTAAACGCCCACCGTATCGCAATGATTTCTGTGCTAACGTCTTGACAGTTATCGGTGTTCTGACCAGCACCGGCAATTTCAATCAAACCAGCGAGAAACCATCCGAATCGCTGTTTTTCTGGGAGATGTTCATGAAGTCTGTACTCGTCGCCGGACTTGTCTGTGGGTCCGCCTTAGTCGCCGCACCCACTACCGTCACCTTTAATAAAGACGTATTGCCCATCCTGCAGAAAAACTGCCAGACCTGCCATCGCACCGGCGAAATCGGCCCCATGGCCTTCTCGAATTACAAGGAATCGCGCCCCTGGGCCAAAGCCATCAAAGCCGCCGTGGCCGCGAAAAAGATGCCGCCCTGGTTCGCCGATCCGCACTTTGGCGAATTCTCGAATAACGCCGCGCTCTCTCAGAAAGAAATCGACACCATCTCCACTTGGGCCGATACCGGAGCCAAAGAAGGCGACAGCAAGGACGCCAAGCCGAATCCGCAATTCATCGAAGGCTGGAACGTCGGCAAGCCCGAAGTCGTCCTCGGCATGACCACCGAATTCGAGGTCCCGACCAGCGGAGCCATCCCCTACAAGTACTTTTCGGTCCCCACCAACTTCACCGAAGACCGCTACGTGCAGCTCGCCGAAATTCGCCCCGGCGACCGCAGCCACGTCCACCACGTCATCGTCAGCGTCCGCTATCCCAGCAAGGACGCTCCTCCGCCGCCCGCCGGCGAACTCACGCCTGCTTCGCTCGCCGCTGCCCGTGGCCAGGGTTTTCGCGGCCTTGAAGATTCCGACGGTCGCCTGGTTGGATGGGCCCCCGGCGAGGCGCCGCTCATTTTGAAACCCGGCCAGGCGAAGCTGATCAAAGCCGGATCCGCGCTCGTCTTCCAGATCCACTACACCACCAACGGCAAGCCCGGCAAAGACAGAACCTCCGTCGGCCTGATCTTCTCGAAGGTCCCCGTCGAGAAGCGCGTCATCACCGCCGGAGCCATTGCCCGCAAGCTCGTCATCCCGCCCGGCGAGCCGAATTACGAATCCACTGCGACCTTCAATTTCAAAGACGACAGCCACATCGACAGCCTCCATCCGCACATGCACGTGCGCGGCAAAGACATGATGTTCAAGCTGGTCTATCCCGACGGAACTTCGAAGGTCTTGCTCAACGTTCCGAATTTCGATTTCGGCTGGCAGCTGACCTACTTCCTGAAGGAACCAATCGCCGTGCCCGCCGGCAGCAAGCTCGAAGTCGTCGCCCATCACGACAACTCGGCCAACAACAAGTTCAACCCCGATCCCACCAAGGAAGTCCGTTGGGGTGATCAAACCTGGGACGAAATGATGATCGGCTACCTCGACTACACCGTCGATAAGCAGGATCTCCGCAAGACTTCAGCTCCAACCACCGGCGGCGGCAAGTAACCGCGCCGATTGAACCCGGAGCGTAAGCGAGGGGACGTCCGGTTCTAATACCCCGACCCTAAGCGAGGGGACCCTAGCGCACCGCCTGATCCCTCAGCCACAGACTCCACGGAACCACCCCGCGCGCCGGAGCCGCCTCCGCATCCAACATCGCCAGAAACTCCAGCAAATTCCCGTCCGGATCGCGGAAATACACCGCCGCCGCTGGCATCCACGCCAGCACCACTGGCTCCGTAGCCGCATCCCCTGCAAAATCTAAAGGCGCGATCCCCTTATCCCGCAGCGCCGGAATCGCCTTCAGCAAATCCGCCAACGCCACCCGGAACGCCACATGCAAACTCATCCGCTGCGGGCCCGAACCCGCCTCCCAGATTCCCAACATGCTCGATCCGCGCCCGCCCAGCCAATAGAACGCCACCCGCCGCTCCGCCACCACGGACGCCAATTCCAACCCCAGCACGCCGCCATAGAAAAGCATCGACCGATCCAGGTCGCTCACCGTCAAATGCGCCTCGAACAATCCGCCAATCGGAATCATCGGGACTTCGTTCATTCCGGATCCTTCCCAGAAGGCTCCTTCGCAACCGCCCCCGTTGGAGCCCGATCCCAAAACACCGTGCAATCGTCGAACTCCGCCTTCTGCCGGTACAGCTTGCTAAGTTCCAAATCCGAAATCTTCGATTCGTCCTTGCAAGTCTCGAGCGTCGCGTAGGCGCCGCCCTTAACCAACGCATCCAACTCCGCCTGCGGAATCACATGCAGCCGCGACGCCTGCTCCGGCGGAAGCTTCAGCTTGTGCGCATCCGCATGCTCCAACCCCGACGGAGCCGGATGCTGGATCAGGAAATAAATCATCTCCTCCGCAAACAACGGAGCCCCCGCCGGAGTCACTTCCTTCACCTTCGCCGCGATCTTCTCATACGTGCCCCACGACGCATCGTCGCGCTCGCTATACAGCCGCCGCCCCATCGCCAGCACCGTGATCAGTACCACCACCGCCGTGATCCAGCGCTTCGTTCCCAGCCGGATCCCCGCCGAATACATGCCTAACGCCGCCAACATCACCAGAAACGGAACGCACAAAATGTAATACCGCTCAAACGTCGGAGCCGCCCGCGAAATGTGAATCGAGAACGCCACAATCAGCCACGTCGCCAAGTAAAATTCCGCCCGCTTCACCCGCTCCCACCCGCTGCGGAATCGCACGAACCACAATCCCGAAATCGCCAGCAACCCTAACACCAACGATTGCGGCGACAGCATCCACGACGTCATTACTTCCAGATTTTGCCGCACCGCGCCATCCCATTCCACTTCGCGATATCGGTAGTGATAATCGAAAATATTGAACAGCACCTCACGCGGAGCCTGCGCCAGCAGCACCAGCATCGGGATCAGCGGAACCAGCGCGCCCGCGCCGAACGCGACGAATTTCGCCCACCGGTTTCCCGCCCGATTGGTCCACAGCATCCACAGCGCCATCACCGGAGCCGCCGGAGCCCCCAGCAACGTGCTCGCCGCCGCGGCAGTGCTCAGCAGACCCATCGCGAAAGCCCAGCCCACCTTCCGGGACGTCACACTCGACGGCGCGCACCGGAACGCCGCCACCACAAAGAACGTGCAGATGCCGTACGCCTGCCCGATCGTCCCGAACTCCACCGCCAGCCCGTTCGCGCCCATTAAAAACGCCGCCGCCAGTCCGCTGACAAACCGCCATTGCGGGGCAGGGCAGCGGAAGTACACGTAATCCACCGTCAGCATCGTCGCCAGCGTCGTAACCAGCGAAGCCGCGACGTGCGGAACCCGCCAGCTCTCGCCGAACACCGCCATCCACCCGGCGTTCCAATACGCGTTCAGCAGCGTCTGCGGAAAAAAGAAATCGATATACGGACGCTTGCCGGCCTTGATCAACTGCGCCGTCAGAAGATGGAAGCCCTCGTCGTAGGCGAACGCCATCGTCTCCGAATACGCGATCAATCCCGCGCCAATCGCGGCCACCACGGCGACCAGCACAAGATAGCCGCGTCCAGTCCGGCTAGGCGGACCGTCCAAAGAGGAAGGGAAGAACTCGTCGCTCGGCACGTGAAGTGTATTATCCGCGAATCCCTAGCGGAACCACAAAACATCCGGGCGCACGCCGTTGTTCGCTTCCGTGCAAGGACCGCATTCGCGTTTGTAATCCGGCCGGATTTTCAGAATGATGTCCGTCATCCGCTTCGGATCCTCGGGCTCGTGATACGCCGCCACCGAGATGCGCGGCTTCCAACGCTTGATCGTTTGGACCGCGCCGGCCAGCGCCTTCGCTTCCGCGCCCTCGACATCCAGTCTGATGAAGTTGACTTCGTCGAGCGTGTAGTCGGCAACGATCTTGTCGATGGTCGTCAGCGCCACCTGAATCTTGCCCTCCGAACCCTTGGACTTGAGCACAAAGCTGTCGGCCCCCGAATTCTTCGGATCCACATTCAGCGTCAGCATGTCTTCCTTATCCCACACGCCCTTCGGAACCAAAAGGATCTTGCCCGATTCGATGTCTCCTGAAAAGTTGCGCCGGTAACACTCCAGATTCTCCGGAGCCGGTTCGATCGCGATCACCCGCTTCGCCCCCGCCCGCAAAGCGATTCTCGTGAACTGTCCGATATTCGCGCCGCAGTCGAACACCACGTCGCCTTCCTTTACCGCCTGCTCGCCCGTCCCGTAAATCATCCGCGCCTGTTCCGCAAGACTGTACTGCAGCGTCGATTCGCTACCCGACGGAATCCAGTAGTCGCCTGCCGGAGTGTGCCAGCGGTGGTACCCATCGCGCTTCTCCATGATCTTGCTCTCGGCAACCAGCTTGTCTTTGATCGTGATCTGATTCGCCAGTTCGTCCGGAGCCGCGATCGCCCGCGAAAATGGACAGTCCGGACTCCGCCCCAGCACCGACAGCATTCCTGTCCGGAATTTTCCCGAATAGCTATAACCAATCGAGCTAACAAGTAAAAGAAGAAGGATCCAGCGAACCGGATGTTTCATCGCGGGTGCCTCATATCATGTTCGGATTTCAGCGCGGCCGCTGCGGTTCTGACGTCAGTCCGAAAAACCCGCAACCTATCGGGACTCGCCTGGAGCGCTCGGTGGGTCCCTCAAACGCTGATAGTAGCATTGGACGCTTCCTGATGAGATCCCCGGCCCAGTAGCAAAACACAAGACGCCAGGATGCCCAGCGCCGCCACCCACAACATCGTTCGCGCATCGTATCGAGTAGCCAGAACGCCTCCCGCCAAGCTCCCAATCGGCCATACGCCGCGTGACAGCAATTGCATCGCGCCGTTCACCCGACCCAGCAAGCGGTCCTCGACCACCGCCTGCCGGACGCTGGTCTCATGTACCGAATACACCACCCAGGCGGCATCGCCGATCAATTGCGATCCCATCATGCATGCCAGAATCCGGAAGTGCCCGCCCCCAGCCAGCGGAATCAGGCAGGCCCCCAGCGCGTGGATCACGCCCGCCGAAAAGAACACGCTGCCCAGTTTCAGCTTGTCCGCCAGCAGCGCCCCGAACAGATTTCCGATTCCGCCCATCGCCACCGTCAATCCGAACAGCATCGGCGTCAGCCCCAAATCGCGGATCGCGTAAATCGTATATAAAGTCCCAATGATGCCGTAACAAAAATTCGCCGCCACCGACCGCACCGCCAACGCCATCAGCACCCGATTCCCGCGAATCGCCGCCAGCCCTTCCTTCGTCTCGCGCCAGAAATCTTCCTTCTCTACGGGAACTGCCGGTTCCGGCTCCGGCTTCCGGATCAGAACCAGGCTTGCCGCGGATGCGAGAAACGAAACCGCGTCCACCAGAATCGCAATCGGCGCCGTCAGCGCCTGCACCAGAATTCCCGTCAGCCCTGGACCCAGAATCTCCGCCATCGCGCTCGACACGCTGATCTTACTGTTGGCCTCGAGCACCAGCTTCTTCGACACTAGCGTCGGAATGTAGGCCTGATACGCGACCACAAACAGAACGCTCAGCACGCCGCTCAGCGCCGCCACCGCGTACAGCAATTCCATCCGCAACATGCCGTTCAATGCCGCAATGGGAATCGCAAAAAGAAGAGCCGCGCGGGCCAGGTCGCTCCAGATCATCACCGGCTTCCGCCGCACCCGGTCCGCCCAGACCCCCGCGTACATCCCAAATAGAAGTACCGAGAGTCCGCTCAGTCCGGTAAGCAAACCCATTTGCGTAGGCGTCGCGGCAAGCAGCAAGACTGCCGCCATCGGCAACCCGTCGCGCGTCACCCGCGATCCGACTTCAGAGATCGTCTGCCCAAACCAAAGCTTGCGAAAATCCGCATCCGCCCAGACCCCAGCAGACTTTGGCGAACGCCGCGCTACCTTCAAACGAGACAAGTCTAAAGTCTAGCCGAACCCCGTCGGCAACCGTAATCGGCCTGAACCCGAAGCGTAAGCGACAGGACCCCGAGGCGCGATCGTGTCCGGCTGCCCAGCCCAGCACCGAACCGCGACCGTAAGGGAGCGGACCTCTGTCCGCGCAGTTTCGTTCCACGGGACCCCGAGGCGCGATCGTAAGATCGCGCTCACTAACTTCCCTGAACTCAAAATCCGAGCCGCGACCAAAGCGATCCGAAGGATCGCGTCGGAAGCGGACCCGCAACACCCCCGGAAACACTCGACAGCCAGGCCCCCCTACTTCGCCTTGACGTCGTAACTCGTCAAATTATCCTGATCCCGCAAATACAGCCGCCCATTCGAAATCACCGGCGGAGTCCATGCCGGCAGCCGCCCCTTCAGAATCTCGAATCGCGAAACCTCTTTATACGACCCCGGATCCGCCGCCGCTAACGCCACCACGCCGTCCTCGCCCAGCACGTACAGCATCCCGTCCGCGTACCCGACCGACCCCTTGGCCACCGCGCGCGACCGCCAACCCACCGCGCCCGTATCGAACTTCATCGCCGTCAGTACGGAATCCGAATAGCCATACAGGTAGCCGTTCACCAGCACGCTCGACGAATAGTGGTTCTTCATATCTTTGTTGAAGAACACCTCCTTCGCCTTGCCGTCGTCCTCGAACTTCAACAGCGCGCATCCCGTTCCATACGCCGACGAAACGAACAGGTACCCATTCGAGTAAATCGGAGTCGCCACGTTCGCCGTCCCGTTCGCCACCTTGTCGTAGCGCCACAGTAGCTCGCCCGTCTTGCCGAATAGCCCCATCACGCCATTCGCCGTGAACACCACCACCTGATGCGTCTTCGCGACGTCGATCGCAATCGGCGACGAGTAGCCGGCGCCATCGTTCTGCGCTTTCCAAATCGTCTTGCCCGTATTCTTATCGAGCGCCACCACCGACGCGCCGCGCCCACCCGGAGTCGCAATCAGCAAATTCCCGTCGATCAGCGGCGACTCGCTATAGCCCCAATGCGGAATCGAGCCGCCGAAATCCTTCGTCATGCTGACCTTCCACACCACGTTGCCCGTCGCCTGGTCCAGGCAAACCAACTCGCCATCGCCCGATTCCGCGTAGACGCGATTTCCGTCAAGCGTCGGCGTCCCGCGCGGACCGTTCCCGCGATCCTGCGAGAACCGTCCGCTGCTCATCGTCTCCCACAGCTTCTTGCCCGTCGCCACATCGAATGCCATGACGAACTGCTCCGATCCGCGCTGGCCCTGGGTAAACAACTTGCCCTTCGCGATCGCGAACGCCGAGTAGCCCTCGCCCAATCCTGTCGTTTTCCAAACCTCTTTAGGGCCGCCCGCCGGCCATTGTTTCAGCAACCCGGTTTCCGTCGAAACGCCGTCGCGCTTTTCTCCGCGCCACTGCGGCCAGTCCACCGCCGCCAGCGTTCCGGCAGCCCCCGCCGCCAACACCGCGGCAACCGCCGCTCGTTGCATTCCAGAAACAAATCGCATTCGGCAATCTCCTCGAAACTTTCCTGCATCCTAACACGCGCATCGTGGCATAGGCCTCCAGCCTGTGCATAAATACAAAAGTGGCATAGGCCTCCGGCCTGTGCATCAAAACAAAGTGGCATAGGCCTCCAGCCTGTGCATCAAAACAAAGTGGCATAGGCCTCCGGCCTGTGCATAAATACAAAAGTGGCATAGGCCTCCGGCCTGTGCATGAATACAAAAGTGGCAGCGCCCACGCACCACATCAACGCCAGCAAAACGCGTCAGGAAGTCCTCGACTACGCCGGCGGGGCGTCCACGCGATCCGGATGCTCCGCGTGCTCGCGCGCAAAATAGCCCAGAAAATCCATCTCCACCTTCAGGCTTTCCACCGCCAAACGCGCCTCCGTGATCAGCAACAGCGATCCGTACAGTAGAAAACAAGCGCCCACCACGCCCAGCACCACTGGCAGCCAATACACCGGCAATTGGAAGATCGCCACCACGCCAATAAATACGCTGGTGAGCACAAACATCGCCGCCGCCAGGTACAACGCCGTTAAACTGCGTTGCAGCTTAGTAGCCCGAACCCGCAGCCGGCTCAATTGGTCCGTCAGCATCGCCCGCCGCGCCTCCAGCAACAATCGCGGAGCCTCGGGAGCCATCAACTCTTCCATCCGGTCCGAGATCCTGCGCGCCCGGTCCACCACGCGCCCCAACCGCGTAGACGTCGAAAGGATGAACGTGCCCGATGCCGAGATCAGCAGCGCCGGGGTGATCATCGCCGCCAGCACCGCCAGTGCCGCATTCAGCGACTGTACCTGCACGAAAGGGATGAACGGAAACACGACCCTTATTGTAAGCATGCAAAAGGGATCGTAGGCACTGCGATGCGCTCCCCGAAGGCACCAAACCGCCTTGAACCCCAAGCGTAAGCGACGGGACCAAACCGCCTTGAACCCAAGCGTAAGCGACGGGACCCGCAACCGCCCAACCCGCCGCCACCCAATCCGAGCCGCGACTACAGTGCTCCGGAGGAGCACGCCAGAAGCGGACCCCAATACTCTGACCCGTTAAAACCCATCACTGCGGATGCAGTACCACGTCGACCCGCGCCAACTGCCGTGGAAGCACCCGCACCAGCGGACGGAACCCCGTGCACCAGAACACCAGCGCCATCTCCGGATTGCGCACCCTGAATTCGCCCAGAGCATTCGTCTCCGCGTAATTCAGATCGACACCCATCACCAGCACCCCCTTGATGGGCGCCCCGTCGATTCCAGTCACCGTGCCGACCACTTCCTCCACGATTTAGCTCGCGAGCACGCTTCGGCCCATCGCGCCGATAATCATGGAGAACAGGTTCCAAGCCACCACCAGCGCGAACATCCAGTTCATTCGCGTCAGCACCCGCTCTCTGCCTCGATGCCAGCAGTACAGCCCCAGGCTGATGGCCGCCAGCTTGACCAGGATCAAACCGCCCAAAGGATTCGGCGCATAGCTGATCGCAAACCGCACCAGCGGATTTCCTTCCTGTACACCCTGCAGCAGAAACGCCACCGTCGTCAGAAAATCAAGAACTTGCAGATAAGAATATTGCAGTAAGAGTTGATTCACGGGCTCTTTCTTCGCGGCCGCCTAACTAGGGCTTTTCCCTCAAATCAATTTAGCCTCTGGATTCCAGTCAGGTAAATGGACCAGCAGTGACAGGACCCCTCCAAATCGCAACTGGTACTAAGACGGCTTTAGTTTGCCTTGCCCCCTCGAATCACCTCTCCCGACGCGTAATCTGAGGGACTTCCGCAGCCGGCTTGAACCCGGAGCGTCAGCGACGGGACCCCGTCCTCCGCAGCGAACCGCGACCGTAAGGAAGCGGACTTGCCAGCTCCGCACCGCGATCGTAAGGGAGCGGACTTGCCAGCTCAGCACCGCGACCGTAAGGAAGCAGACTTGCCAGCTCAGCACCGAACCGCGACCGTAAGGGAGCGGACAGCATCCATCGCGGCCCCCATCACCCACCAGCGGTGAAATTCCGACCCGCCCTAAGGTGTTCCCCTCATCGGAACCCGGACTCCTTCGGCCGAATTGTAGAGAAGGATAGGTGACGAGGTGGACGTGGCTGAAAAAATTCCCGATTTTGGAAGTGAGCTGCAACATGTTGCAGTCCGATCGTTCTTGTCGACTGTCGTGGCAATCTCCGAATGCCTCGCGGAAATCTGCCCGGAAGTAGGCTTGGCGTTCCGCAACCGCTGGCGCCGCCTGCCGCAGCGCCTCGCCTTCGATCTCTCCGCCAAGGAACTCGAAGTCAGCCGGCAGGCGTTTGAAAAGGATATTCAAACCTTCGGCCGCTTCACCCAGCAGTATCTGAATGACGGCCTTCCCCTGATCGCCTCCGTCGCGGCGACAGGCAGCACCGTGCTCGAAACCGTCCTCGACCGGACCGCTTCTTACACCGTTCTCCTCGAAACGCTCGCCGATTCGATCGAGTCAGCCGGCGATCTCGAAAATCCCGCCGACATGCGCAAGTCGCTCGAGCACCAGGCCGCCGGCCTTCGAGCCTGCGCCCGCCAGGCGGAATCGGAACTCATCCCGCTGATCACCCGCGTCCGCGACTTGGTTCGTGATTGCGAACGTGTTCTGGCTCAAACCAAGGCCGCCGTCGTGGTGGACGCCGAAACCGGCTTCCTGAACGCTTTTGGTTTCCTCGAACACCTCGAAGCCGAATTCGGCGACGGACTCCACAAGGTGTGCGTCCTTCTTATCGATTGCCCCGCCACCGCCAACGGCGAAATCTGCAATGAAGACGACTTCAAGCAAATCGTGCCCCGTCTGGCCGCGCGCATCGCCGAACAATTTCGGCCCACCGATTCCATTGGGCGGCTTGGACACAAGTTCGCCATCCTGTTTGCCGGCCGCATCGCGCAAGCCCAGGGCCGTGAGGAACAGATCACCCGCTCCCTCTCCGGCAACTACGCCGCCGGCGCCCGCAAAGTCGTCGTCAAAGCCGAAATCCAGATCCTCGAATGCGCCGACGCCAACCTCGCCCGTGACTTCTTCGGCGTGCCATCCAAGATCGCGGCGGAGCCAGTCGTCCCTGCAACCGAGTTAGCGCCACCCGCAACCGAAGCCCAACCAGTTTCGGCGGAATAGTTCCTTAACTCTCACACCAATAGCCACTTACCGGCTTTTGGCTTCGTTTCGAATCCGGCGGCAACTCACGCTCCAGGTAAATTCACGCCGCAGTGACATGTCAGCAATGATGTTGTAACATAAGATCAGTTACAGTCATGGCGGATATGAAAAAGATTGTTCTGATTGAAGACGACGCCGACCTCTTCGCCCTCCTTAAGTACAACCTCGAAAAGGAAGGCTTTCAGTTTGCTGGCTCCCAGACCGGACGCGGAGCCCTGGAGCTCTGCCGCCGCGAACGCCCCGACCTCATCATCCTCGACATCATGCTGCCGGATTCGGACGGCCTCGAGATCTGCAAAGGCATCCGCGCCAGTACCGAACTCTCGCACATCCCGGTCATCTTCCTGACCGCCCGCGCTTCTGAAACCGACCGCATCGTCGGCCTTGAGCTCGGTGCCAACGATTACATCGTCAAGCCGTTCTTCGTCCGCGAACTCGTCGCCCGCATCAAGATTCACTTCCGCCGCGCGCCCGCCCCTCTCAACACCCTCAAAGCCGGACTCCTCGAGCTCGACCGATCCAGCTGCCGCGTCCACCTGTCGGGTACCGAAGTCTCCCTCACCGCCACCGAATTCCGCTTGCTCGAATTCCTGATGTCGCGCCCCGGCGTCGTCTTCAGCCGCGAGCAATTGCTCGACGCCGTCTGGGGACACGATCGCGCCGTCACCGATCGCACCGTCGACGTCTACATCCTGCGGCTCCGGCAGAAAATCGAAGCTGAAGAAAATTCGCCGGATTACATCCGCAGCGTGCGCGGCTTCGGCTACAGCTTCCAGTTCGAAGCCGCCCTCCAGGCCTCGACCGTATAACACCGATAGCCGGGGCTCTGGTTCCCCGGCTTCGGGTTCCTCCACGTTCGTCCTCTCAAAATCGCGCAGAGGTGCCGCGTGAATCGACCTGAACGCTATCACGCCCATACCTCGCGCGCAACCCTCCCGGCACACCATCCCAGCGCCCGCGCCAGTACTCTTGAGCCCCGCGTACGGTCTTGATAACGTAAGCCAACACGAGTACGCTAGAGTCTGCTACCAAACGTACGGGGGCGAAAACGTTCTGGCGATGGATCGCTTGGCACGCTGGCCGAATCCGAGTCTTCCTGCCGTCCTCGCCGCCGCGAGCACTGCCTTAGGCGGAGCCGTACTCGCCGCCTGGATTACCGGCATGCACTACTGGACCGGCCTCTTTCCGGACCTCGGACGCATGCGCGCCAACTCCGCCTGGGGCCTCGTCCTCGGCGGAATCAGCGTCTGGTTTGCGCTCGGACGTCATCATCGCCACCTCGTTTGGGCCACCCGAATCTCGGCCGTCCTCTGGTTCACGCTGGCCTTGTTGAGCGCAGCGGAGAACAACTTCGGCTGGAACTTTGGCATCGATACGCTGTTCGTTCCGGATGCGCTGGCGCAGGGCAGAATGGGCCGCACCGCCATCCTTTGTTCGCTGCTTGCCGCGCCCGCCGTTCTGCTAATCTCGAGCCGCCGCCGGATTCCCATCGTCGCCGCGCAGGTCCTGATGATCGCGATGGAGTTGACTCTTCTGCCTCCGCTGCTCGGCTACCTGTTCGGCGTCGCGATCCAGGGTGGACTCGAAACCTTTACCCAGGTCGCACTGCATACCGTCCTCGGATTCGCTACCCTTGGCGTCGCGATACTCGCACTGCGTCCGCGCACCGGGCCGATCGGCTTTCTCCTCTCGAAAGGGCAAATCGGTGCGACCAGCCGCCGCTTACTCGTCAGCGCCGCCATCCTGATTCCGGTGCTCGGATGGCTGATCCTGCGCGCCGGAGCCGCCTGGGGTTGGCAGCTCGAAGTCACCGTCGCTACCCTTGCCCTCGCCTGCCTCGTCGGCATGACCGGCGTCATCCTACTCACCGGCGTCGCGTCGCGGAAGCTCGATGCCCGGCGTCACGCCGCCGAACTCGATCGCGAGAAACTCCTTGAGCACATTCAGAAGCAGAACAGCCAGCTCGAACATACCGTCGAGTTGCGAACCGCCGCTCTCGGCTCGCCAATGAGCAGATTAGCGTCAGCGAAGAACGCCTGAAGCTTGCCACCAGCGCCTTCGATATCGGCGTCTGGGATTGGCAGACTGATGGCGGCATCGTCTGGGACGACGGCATGCTCCGCCTGTATGGCTTGTCGCGGGCGGAGTTCACCGCGGATCCAAGCCGCTGGAAGGCTCTGGTCCATCCCGAGGACCACGACTTCCTTTTCTCGCGCATTCGCTCGCTCCGCCAGGCCGGCGTTCACGACGACATTCAGTACCGCATCATCCGGCCCGACGGCGAAATCCGCCACATCCGCGCCGGTACCGTCGCCATCGGCTCCGAAGGAGCCCGCTCCCGCCTCATCGGAATCAACCTCGACATCACCGCCGAACGCCGTTCCGCCGCCGAACTCCACGACGCCAAAGAAGCCGCCGAACTCGCCAGCCGCGCCAAGTCGGAATTCGTCGCCCTCATGAGCCACGAAATCCGCACGCCCATGAACGGCATCATCGGCTTCACCGAATTTCTGCGCGATTCGCAGTTAGGCCCGCACCAGCGCGAGTGGGTGGACACGATCCGCACCAGCGGCCAGGCGCTGCTCTCGATCATCAACGATATCCTCGATTTTTCGAAGATCGAATCCGGTCGCATGGTCGCGTATCCCGTACCCACTTCGGTTCGCCAACAGGTGCGGGATATTTTCGCGATTGTCTCGGCCGCCGCTTCGGCCAAAGGCCTTCGCCTGTCGAGCAGCCTCGATGTGAGCGTGCCGCCCTGGATCCTCTCCGACAGCAGCCGGCTCCGCCAAATCCTGTTGAACGTCGTCGCGAATGCCGTGAAATTCACCGACACCGGCTGTATCGACGTGCGCGTAACCACCGAGGAGGATGCGGCCGCGCAACCGCTTCTGGTCTTCCACGTCATCGATACCGGCCCCGGCATCCCCGTCGAGCGCGCCTCCGAATTGTTCGAGCCCTTCCGCCAACTGGATCTCTCCGCCGCCCGCCGCCATGGCGGCACCGGACTCGGACTTGCCATCTCGCGCCGCCTCTGCCGCCTGCTGGGCGGAGAAATCAGCATCGCCTCCACTTCACCCGCCGGAACCGTTTTCCGCTTTCATCTTCCGCTCGAAGCCTGCGCCGCCCCGGAAATCGAACACAGCTTCGTCCGGCCCCCGCAGCCTGCCGCCGCGCCCGCCGAAGATTCCCTGCGCGTTCTGGTCGCCGAAGACAACGCCGTGAATCAGCGCGTCATTTGCCTGCTGCTGTCTCGCGCCGGCTACGCCCCGACCGTTGTCTCCGATGGCCATCAGTGCCTCGAGAAGCTGCGCGCCGAAAACTACGCCGTCGTCCTCATGGATTGCCACATGCCCATGCTCGACGGCTACGAGACCACCCTTCGCATTCGCCGCGGCGACGCCGGCGAGGCCGCGCGAAACATCCCCATCGTCGCTCTCACCGCTTCTGTCATGGACGCCGACCGCCTTCGTTGCCAGCAGGCCGGCATGGATAGCTTCCTCAGTAAACCCGTCAGCGCCAGCGACCTGATCACCGCCCTCGATCGCGTGCAGACGTCCCTTTTAGACATCGAACCCAACCTCGTAGCAGGCTGAGCCTAACCTGGCAAAACCCAGAGCATGCCTGCTCTCCATCTGAACCGCGAGCGAAGTGAGCGGCCAACCCGCACCAGCCTCCCCAATCCGGACACCAACTTTAATGCGATGGAGTGCCCCCGGTCTCAATGGAACGAAGCGCCAACCGACTTGAACCCGGAGCGTCAGCGACGGGACCCTTTTAGCGCATTTCGCCAGCGATTCGCCCGGCCTCCGAATCCGAGCTGCTCGGAAGGAGCACGTCGGGAGCGGACACCAAAATCGCCAACCAACCCCGGACCTGACAAAGAGATGACCGGATCACGGCTTCAACCAACCTCGCCCACCAGCGCGGGAAATTCCAACTCGAAGCCAGCCAGCAAACGCAGTAAACTGGATGTTTGCGCGGCTTCTTCACCCGGCGGCAGCCCGAATTCCACCGCATCCTGCTCATTGAAAGCGGCGGCCGGAACCTGCTCAACGACTTTCTTCCCAACCTCATCCGCGTCCACGGAGCCCTCTCCGCTGACCTCCTCACCTGCTTCGCCGGAATCCCCGAAGGCTTCGACGCCAGCACCGGAGCCATCTTTCGCGTCGGCGATTATCCCGACCCCGCCCGCCGCGCCAACCTCGTCGCCGAATTGAAAGCCAATCGCTACGATGCCGTCGGCATCCTCTGTTCCGGCGAGCCCATCATGACCAAGTGGAAATGGATGCTCGCCGCGCGCCTTCCCGTCAAAGTTTTCGTACTCAATGAAAACGGCGACGTCTTCTGGCTCGACTTCGCCCACGGCGCCGTCATTCGCCATTTCATTTTGTTCCGCGCCGGCCTCACCGGCGCCGGAGCCGTACCCACCATCGCCCGCCTTCTGTTCCTTCCCGTGAGCCTCGCCTTCTTGATCGCCTACGCCGCGTGGGAACATCTTAAAAGGCGAATCCGCGTCAGGAGCGTGTCCACACCATGAAGGCAGTCTTTGTCGAACAACCCGGCGGCGTCGAAGCCCTACGCTACGCCGATCAGCCGAAACCGGTCCCCGCTGATGGCCAGGCCCTCGTCAAGGTCACCGCCTCCGGCGTGAACTTTATCGACGTCTACTTCCGCACCGGACTCTACAAAGCGCCGCTGCCAGCCATCCTCGGAATGGAAGGCGCCGGAACCGTCGAAGGCATCGGCCCCAACGTCACCGGCATCCAGCCCGGCGACCGCGTCGCTTGGGCGATGTCCCGCGGCTCCTACGCCGAATACGCCGTCGTGCCCTCCTGGCAGCTGGTGAAGATTCCCAAGGAAGTGAATTTCGAACTCGCCGCCGCCGCCATGCTCCAGGGCATGACCGCTCACTACCTCACGCACTCCACCTTCCCGTTGAAGCCCGGCCATATCGCCCTGGTCCATGCGGCTGCCGGAGGAGCCGGATTGCTCACCGTCCAAATGGCCAAGAAACTCGGCGCGCGCGTCATCGGCACTGTCTCTACCGAAGCCAAAGCCGCGCAGGCCCGCGCCGCCGGAGCCGACGACGTCATTCTCTATACCGAAAAGGATTTCGTCACCGAAACTAAACGCCTGGCCGGAGCCGTCGATGTCGTCTACGATTCGGTCGGCGCCACCACTTTCCTCAAGAGCCTCGACTGCCTGAAGCCCCGCGGCATGATGGTCTCCTTCGGCCAGTCGAGCGGACCGGTCGCCGCCATCGAGCCTCTCCTGCTTAACGCCAAGGGCTCGCTCTTCCTCACCCGTCCATCCCTCGGAGCCTACGCCGCCACCCGCGACGAGTTGGAACATCGCGCCGGAGACGTCCTAAGCTGGATCGCCGACGGCTCCCTGAAGCTCCACATCGGAGGCCGCTATCCCCTGTCCGAAGCCGCCCGAGCCCATTCGGATCTAGAAAGCCGAAGAACCACCGGCAAGCTCCTCCTGACAATCTAAGGCGACACCGATCATCTAAAGGAGCGGTTCGTACCAGCGGGTGCCGGAGCGATAGCTCTCTTCCATTTGTTCCAGCCGGCGGAGCGATTCGTCCGACTTGTAATAGGCGGAGGCTACCAGCAGGGCGTTGATGACGGACAGAGGCGCGACAAAGGATCCGAAAAACAGCGAGCTCGAGATTGGGGCCGTGAGGAAATGATCGCAGGCTCGCGCCATTGGCGAGTTGGGCGTATCCGTGATTCCGAGTGTAGCGACGCCTTGCGCTCTGGCCGCTAGAACCACGTCCATCGTCGTGCGCAGGCAGCGTCCGAAGCTGATCCCGATCACCAGATCACCGGCGCCTAGGAGTTGGGTGGTGTATCGCAAATAGCCTTCGCTGGGGATCGGCGATTCGGCGGGCAGGCCGAGACTTCGAAGAACGTACGCGAGGAAGAACGCCAAAGACGAAGCGGTATCGACGCCGATCACGTAAATCCGGCGCGCCTCATGGATCGCCTGGGCGGCGCGCATCACTTCGTTGATGTCGAGGCCGGAGATCAAGGCCTGGATGTTAGCGCTGTCGCAGTGCAGGGAGTGGCGGATACGATCGTCGAAACTGCGGTCCTTCTGTAATTCAGTTTTGAAGATGGTGTAGGGCGAGAGACGGGACAGCAGGTGCTCGCGAAGGTCCGCACCAAAATCGGCGTATCGCTCGTAGCCGAGGGCTTGTACGGTTCGAACCACAGTCGCCGCATCGACGCCGTACCGGCGAGCGACTTCGGGCGAGGATAGGAAACAAGTTTCCGCCGCGTCCTGAAGGATCGCCATGACAAGCCTTCGCCGGCGTCCATGTAGGCGGCTTCCGGCGTCCTGCAAGCGAACTTCGAGAGCGCTGCGCGGCGCTTCCGGCATTTCGCCTGGGGGCGGATTCGGTTCGGGGGTGGAATTCACTCCAGGCTCCAGACCGATTCTGTCACATCGTCGGATGCAGTGATCACTGCACAAAGATAATACACAAAATACCTACAATCTCAAGGTATTTGCGAGCAGGCGCCTCGAAACATTTCTATTGCACCATTCGTTGCAGTTCGAGTATGCTCATTCATACCTGGGAGGGTCTAACGGATGAAGCGGACTGTATTTGCGCTGCGACTGTTTCTGTGGGTGGCAATTGCGGGCGCTCTCTGGGCGGATTCGGCGACCATCACGGGTCGGGTTACGGACTCCTCGGAATCCGTCATTGCGGCCGCCAAGGTGGAAGCCACCAATCAGGACACGGGTGCCAAGCTGTCAGCGAAGACGAACCAGGATGGACTTTTCGTGATCGCGAACGTGCCGGTCGGCCGGTACCGCGTCTCGGTGGAGAAGGACGGCTTCCAAACGATGATCAAGACCGATGTCGTTCTGCACGTTCAGGACAGCGTGGCTTTGGGGTTCTCCATGCCGGTCGGTTCCATTACGCAGAGCGTCACGGTGCAGGGGGGCGCTTCGGTAGTCCAGACCGATTCCGCGACGGTGGGGACGCTGGTGGATCGCCAGTTCCTCGAGAATATTCCGCTGAATGGCCGCAGCATGCAGGCTCTTCTTCAATTGACGCCGGGACTTTCCCTGACGCCGGCAACCGGCGCGCAGCCCGGTCAGTTCAACGTCAACGGCCAGCGGAATGACGCGAATTACTTCACCGTGGACGGGGTCAGCGCGAATACGGCGGTCACTTCTTCCCTGGGCTTAAATCAATCCGGAGCGGGAACCTTGACGACGCCTACCAGCGTCGGCGCCACGACGGCGATCGCGCCGCTCGAGTCGGTGCAGGAGTTTCGGGTACAGACGTCGACGTACGCTCCGGAGTACGGACGCACGCCGGGTGGTCAGATTTCCGTTGTCACTCGATCGGGCACGAACGAATTCCACGCGACGCTGTTCGAGTACTTCCGCAACGACAAACTGGATGCGAACGACTGGTTCGGCAACCGGTCGAACCTTCGGCGTCCTCCGCTCCGGCAGAATAACTTCGGTGGAGTCATCGGCGGGCCGGTGATCAGGAACAAGACCTTTTTCTTTTATTCGAATGACAATCTGAAGTTGATCCAGCCGCAGATTTCGATCACCCAAGTTCCATCGCTGGCCACGCGGGCGGCAGCTCCGGCTGCCGTTCGGCCGTACCTCGATGCATTTCCGATTCCGAATGGAGGACTGGCGGCGAACGGCTACGCTTTTTTCCAGGGAAGCTATTCCAATCCGGCGAACGTGTACTCAAACACGGTGCGCGTGGATCACTTGCTGACCGAAAAGATTTCCATCTTTGGGCGCTACGCCGACACGCCTTCGAATGCGAATCAGCGCCGACCCGATGTCAGTCTCAATACTCTCAATCCGATCGACTTCACGTCGCACGTGTTGACTGGCGGGGCGACGATGATCGTGACGCCGCGGATCTCGAATGAAGTACGGGTGAACGGAACCTGGAACAGCGGAAAGAGTTCGTTCTACACGGATAACTACGGCGGCGCAGTGCCGATTCCGCTGGCCACTTTGTTTCGCGGCTCGGATCCCGGTCCATATGCGTTTTCACAATTCAATATTCAGGATGCCGCGGTCGGTTGGATCAACGGCACGACGCTCGCCGAGAACTTTCAGAGGCAATTCAACGTGGTTGATACGACGTCCTGGGTGATCGGCTCGCACCAGATCAAGTTTGGGGGCGACTTCCGCCAGTTGTCGCCGAGCATTAGTCCGGTTTCGAAGCAGGAATCGGCTATCTTTGCAAACCTTGCACAAGTGCTGACGGCGACCACGTCGTTCACTGCTTTGAATATCGGCGAGGCGGGTTACACTCGCGTGAGAAACTTCTCGCTGTTCGCGCAGGATGCCTGGCGGCTGCGTCCGGGACTGACGGTCACCTACGGAGTCCGGTGGGAGGTGAATCCTCCGATCGCCGGCCGAAACGGCACGCAGTTGACGAACATCATCGGGCTGGACAGTCCGCAGACGCTGGCCATCGACCCGAACCACGGCGCATTCTATAAAACCACCTACAACAACTTTGCTCCGCGGCTGGGAATTGCGTATCAACTGCGGCAATCGCAAAGTTGGCAGACGGTGATTCGCGGCGGAATCGGAATCTTTTATGACACGGCGCAGGGACAGGCGGGCGTTGCGGGGGCGACCTTCCCGGGTGTCCGGCAGTCTACGGCGCCGAGTTCGTCGTTCCCGCTGACTGCCGCGCAGGCGGCGCCCCGGCCTTCAGGCTTCGTGAAACCCTATGGCGTCTTCTACGGCTCGTCGGATCCCAATCTCAAGCTGCCGTACACGATTCAATACAACCTCGCCGTGGAGCAGGGCATCGGCCGCAACGCGTCGTTCACCACCTCGTATGTGGCGGCGATCGGTCGCCGATTGATTCGCACGGAGAATGCCAATCAGGGAAATATCAACACCGACTTCACGACCGTTTATTACAGCCGCAACCTGGCCAGCTCCGATTACCACTCGCTGCAGCTGCAATTCCAGCAGCGGCTTTCGCGCGGGCTGCAGATTCTAGCCGCGTACACCTGGGCGCATTCGCTCGATAACGAATCGTCCGATTTGACTTTGAATGCTCCGGCCCGCAACGTGAATCCGAGCATCGACCGCGCCAATTCCACATTCGATATTCGTAACACGTACAGCTTTGCGGTCACTTACGATTTGCCGAAGATTCATGGCAACCGCGTGGCCCAAGGAATTCTCAACGGCTGGGCCATCGACACCAGCCTGCGCGGACGCAGCGCGTTGCCAGTGAACGTGCTGGCGACCGGCGGACCGCAGTTTCCAGGTCTTCCCACGCCCCGGCCCGATTACATCGGCGGACAGCCGCTGTATCTGGCCGATCCGAATGTAGGCGGCGGAAAGCGATTCAATCGGGCAGCTTTCCTAGCGCCACCGGCTTCGCGCCAAGGGAACTTCGGGAGGAATGTTTTGCGCGGATTCGGTGCGAGCCAAATCGACCTCGCCGTACGCCGTCAATTCAAACTGACGGAGCGGGTCCGGCTTCAATTCCGCGCGGAGTACTTCAACCTGCCGAACACGCCGAGCTTTGGGCAGCCGAGCGGAACGCTGACCAGCGCTCTGTTCGGAATCTCGACCACGACCCTGGCGCGCGGGTTAAGCGGAGCATTCGGCACAGGACTGAACCCCCTGTACCAATTCGGCTCGCCTCGCTCCGGGCAACTTGCGCTCAAGTTGTCTTTCTAGGGAGTTTGCAGGGGCCGACTGTCGGAGTGTGGGTCTCGTTCGAATCCATACAACTGCATTCGTTGCCGCTGCGCTATTCGCAGCTTCCGCGCCGGTAAGGGACGATCTCTCAGCAAAAAACAAGACGTGTGAATGCGGGACGGAAAAGAGGTGGCTCCCAAAAACAATGGTTTCCAACCACCTCTCAATCCCGCAAGCTATTTCTTTGTTTGGCTGAGCAATCTCTGGATTAGAGCTGCTACTGTTTGGCTTTTAGCCAAATAGGAACGGCAGGACTGCAGATTCGTGGTCCTTCGCCGAACTGGCCGCAGACGTAGATGTAGGTCTGGAAGGTCGGGAAAAGCGGATCGATCTGCAGATTGACCTGCTGGACTCCGGGAAGGTTCGGGGCGGATCCGGCGTACAGAGGCGTGAAGATGTCGATATCGTGGACGCGGCCGGTGATCTTGCCTCCAGCAGGCAGGCCGGTGGCGAAGACCTGGAAGGCGGTTCCGGCGACGGCGGGATTATTTGGTCCGTTGACGGAGAAATCCAGATTGCGGACACCGCCCGGCAGGATCAGCGGTGCCTGCGCGACGAGATTCACGGGGATGGTGGCGGACGAGGTTCCGGAGTTGACGCGCAGAACACCCACGCTGATGCCTGCTGCGGCCTCGGGAATTACGATCGTCAGCGTACCGGCCTGGCGGTCCACGATTGTGGCGGGGACGTCGTTGACGAAGACGGCCAGTGCCGCATCCGAGAGGCCGGTGCCCGAGATGATGGCGCGGGAACCCGCCACCAATCCAGTCTGCGCGGGGTAGGCTACGTTGATGGATTGGATGCCGAAATTGGCGGTTCCGGCGGCGCCGACGTTCAGAGTGACGGCGACGTTCTTGGTGCCGGATTGTCCGCCATCGATGTGAATGGTTGCGGTGTAAGTGCCGAGGGCGAGTCCGGCGGGGTTTGCATCGACGCGGATGGTGCCGTTATTGACGCCGGAGGTGGGATCGAGGCGCAGCCAGCCGGAGCCATTGTCGTAGGTGACGGTCGCACGCCATTGGAGGACACCGGCTCCGCCGTTCTGAATGGGAATGTACTGCGTGCTGATTCCGCCGTTGAGAGGGACGTTAAAGGTCAGGCCGGCGTTGATGCCGATGTTCAGCTGCGGAAAGTAGGACGCTCCGCAATCGCGAAGGACGGCACAATCGCTCCCGGGCGTGACTGCAACGAAGCGTGGCACCGGTGCGGTCACGGATGCGTTGTTGTCGTTCGAGATAGGTGCGAGAAATACTTCCTGACTGGTGTTGGTGGCCGTCACACCGGTGTTGGAGGCAAGGGTGAGGAAGGTAGGCAACTGGGCCGATTCGACGGCGTTGGGATCGGCGGAAATCACTTCGTACACGGCGTAGGCTTCGCCCTTCTCGTCGATTGAAACTTCGCTGACTTTGTCGAATTGCACGACGCCCGCGGAAGCCGCGGGTACCGGAATGGCAGGACTGCCGCCTGCGCCCGACGAGTTCGCGCCGCGGACAAGAGCGAGAAGAAGAGTCGACACGCCGCCGGTGAACGACCCGCCGGCGATGGGCCGTCCTAGGTTGCCGACGGAGGTCTGGGTGACTCCATTCGCGCCGACGATGACGTCCGGCACGTAGAGATGAGCGACGGTCGGGAAGCCGTGATAGCGGACGATCAGGCGGACGCCGGAATCAGAGACGCTATTATTCGCGGTCTGCTTCGGAGTGAAGGCGGTGGCGAACCCCTCGGTCACGCGGATGGAAGAAACCGCGCTGCGGGCGGCGAGGAAGCCGGCGAAGGACGTGACGTCGCCGGGCGCTGGACTTCCTGGCTGGCTCCCTACGAGTGAGCCGACGGAGGAAGTCAGTAAGGAGAGGACGGGGAACGCGACGGTGAATTGGTTTGTGAGGAGGCTGATCAGGCTGCTGCCGTTATATGCCAGCTGCGCGTAGATGGGCTGCGAATGCGACTGATTGGCGTTGCCGCGGATATTCACGATGCGAAAGGAAATGCTTCCGGTGTTTGAGAGCTGGAAAGTTAAGCCGTTGAATACGGCCTGATTCGGTCCCGTGATTTGCGCGACCGCGGCGGCGGTGGTGGGTCCGTTGCCGTTGTCGTAGGAGAACCGAATATCCGAATTGCTGAAGGCGTCGATGCGGTTGGTAATGTTCACACTCAGGAAAATCGTGAGGTTGCCGGTGGTCACGGCGTTGGGTTGGCCGCCTTGGCAATTGGCGGTGATGTCGCCGACTAATTCACTGACGCCCTCGGTGTGTACGACGGGCGCCGCGGATACGGCGAGGCACTGCAAGCCCTGGGCGTGAGAAAGGCCAGCGAGCAGCAGAAGACAGGGGAAAAGACGGACGATTTGCGTCAGCATGACGGGAGGACTCCTTCAAAGGGGAAAAAGGATCAGGAAATCAGGTCGGACGCAGGGATAGGTAGAGCACGGCGGCTGCCAATCGATGCCAGAGACGGCCGCCATACTAACCCGCTTCCTGCTAACTAGATCGAAGGAAGACGATGGATTTCCGCGAGTGCGGTTTTTGCGCAGCGCGAGAAGATTTGATTTCGGTAGTGCATTTTCTTTCAGCGTTATAAGCGAGAGGCCATGACGCGTTTTGGATAGCGGTAATATTACCCAACCTTTGATCTTGTCAGCGCACCATTACAGACTCTCGATGCAGCTTCGCTGTATCCAGGACGACTGGAAGATCAGCCGGCGGCTGAACATCAACCTTGGCCTTGGATGGGCTACGGCGCCCCGCGTTTTGTTTTGGCTGTAAGTGCCTACGACTGACTAAACTTCGTCAAGCACAGTTCTGATCTCACTGCTACCCACTTGTATCCGGTTCCTGGGGAATGTTCAGTCGGCTTGGTCAGTTAAGCTAAAAACGAAATGTCAGACCTACAGCGGATCGGGATCGCGATTGAGGCGGAGTTGTTGCAACGCTTCGACCAGCTTATCGCCAGGCGCAAGTACTCGAATCGCTCGGAGGCATTCCGCGACTTAGCTCGAGCGGAACTGACACGAGAGTCCGCCGAGGCGCCGGACGCGTATGTCGTCGGATCGCTTACGATCGTGTACGACCACCACGTCCGCCAGTTAAGCGAAAAGCTCACCGAGATGCAGCACGAATTCCACCAGTGCGTGCTCTCATCGCTGCATGTCCACCTCGATCATCACAACTGCCTCGAAGTCATTATCCTGCGCGGCAGATGTAAGGATATCCGCGCGCTGGCGGATGCGCTCATCAGCGTGAAGGGTGTCAAGAATGGCAGCCTGACAATTGGAGAAGCTCAGGTCCAAACGGTCGATGCGCCACCGCAGAGGCCGCCGAAAAGAGCGCCGAAATAGAGGGAATATCCCCCCTTCTTAGAACAATGGAAAGGCCACCGAGGCACGACCGTCCGGTCGCCCTCATCAACCTGTTTCCATCTGTGAAACAGCTCTAAATAACGCGATGTGAACCCGCCGGTCATCCTCGCCCGGCTCTCTTCTGAAAACTGATCTTTCGACAGCCATCTTTAGATTTTTCCTATTGCAGGCAGAAAAGACATCTTTGAGGCAAGAAAAGACATCCAACCGGTGGCTCTTCTCGTAATACGTTTTTGAGATTCGTAACACGACTTCATCCTCTCAACAAATGTTGGGGACTGAGAAGCCGCAAAAAACTACATGCAACCGATACTGACTGAACGGCGATTCGCTGGCCGAAACCTGCTTCGCATCATCCACTTGGGCCTACTGTCCCTCTCGCTTGTATGCCTAACCGCGATCCATGCCCTAGCCGCGCTAAGTCTTGAGGGGAACCTAACCGATCCCCAAGGGCGTGCCGTATCCGGCGCCACCGTCCGCCTGATCCGGCGTGCGGACGCCTCCCGGCATGAAATAAAGACCGACGATCAAGGGCAATTCTCTTTTGGAACGATCGATCCGGGCGAATACCGGCTCAACGCGGAGGCGGCGGGTTTTCCGGTGATCACTAAGACAATTCTCGTGACCACCGAAGGCATCCAAAATGAAACCCTCCAGTTCTCCACGGTCGCTTCGCAGAATCAGTCTGTCACCGTTGCCGCTGACGTGTCGGATGTTGGGTTGTTTGCGCCCGACCCCGCTCAACGAATCATGATCAGGGACGAGACACTGGACGCAAATCCCGGACGGCCAGGAATGCCCATCTCCATTCCGGGGATGCCTGTCGAGTCACCCGCTGGGGGCGTGAAGCCCCCTCAGTATTTTGTTCCCGGCGTGGCTGGTGATCACGGCGAACCCATCGCCATGTTCTTTCAAGTGGGCGGCTTTCTCTTTCAGAACAATCTGCCGGTCAACGCCCATGGAAACGGCTATGCGGACCCCAATGTGATCATTCCGATTGCGATTGAAAGCGTGCAAGTCGACGGCGGCGCGTTCAACGTCCGGGAAGGCAACAACTCGGTGAATTCCGCAATCATCTTCGGACTTCGAGAGCGCCTGGAGCCGATCGTGCGGCTGACCGCCGACTACCGCGATGTGAACCTTGTTGCCGGCTGGAGTCCGACAAATCCGGCCAACAAGATGTGGGCCGGGCTGGAGGTTTCCTTCGGGAACGGATTTCTAAAGCGGCTGGAGCATCGCAAGCAGTACAAGGGAAATGTCTCGAAGGTTTTCAATTTGGGCAAGCACGAGCTGACGGTCTACGGCATCGGCTATTACGGCTTCGCCTACCAGCCAGGTCTGATTCCCATCGACGCCCATGTCCCCAATGACACCTACGATGCGCGCCAGCGGGAAGAAACTTCAAACGGCGCTCTCATTTTTAACGATATCTGGCACGTCACCGAGCGTCGCCAGTTCCAGTTCTCGGGATTCTATCGCTACTACACGTTGGATGTCCGGCCAAACTTTGGGGACGGCTGGATTCGGCAAAGCGAGCACCGCGGCGTGAACTCCGAAGATGTCCTCTACGCGGAGCATTTCAACAAGGCATTTTCTCTGCTGGCCGGAGTGAATTTCCGGCGGGAAGCGCCGCGCGCCCTCGACCTGGATCGAGCCGACGACGCAGGCCTGTTCCAACCCGTCACAGCGAACAACATCACCCTCAATTTCTACAGTCCCTATGTCAGTGTGGATGGCAGTCCGGCGCGTTTCCTGCATTACAACTTCGGGTATCGGCGCGACGAAGTGAATTTCGACAACCAGGACATCTACCGGCCGGGCCTTTCCTTCTCCCGCCGCGCCAGCATCAACTCTCCCAAGGGTACGATCACATTTCTTCCACCAAAGGCGGTATCTTTCCTGCCGATGGTGTCCCTTAGCTACGGCCAGGCGTTTCACGTCAACGATCCCCGTATTGGTACAACGGCAATCTCCGGAGGCACAATAGTGAGCAAGGCTCGCGCCTATCAGCTGGTGGCGAGTAAGACAGTGGCGGCGACGGAATTCCGTGTCACCCTCGCTCACGTGACCACCGCGCAACAATTGGCGCGTATCTCGAACGACACAGGTCTCCAGCAGGATGAAGGGCCAGGACTCGTGAAATCCATTACGGCGACGGCTCGACGGAATTTCAGTCATGGCTTTGTCCAAGGATTGTTCGCACGCGCCGATGCGCGGGATCGTCTTACAGGCGAAGCGACAGCGGAAGCCCCACGGCTGATCTGGGGTCTTCTCGGAACTCTGGACAAGCTGCCATTCCATCTGGTGGCCCGCGGCGAATATGAGCACGTCGGCATCAAACCGCTGGGAGGTGGATTTGATTCTGTTCCAGTACGCGAATTTCGCGGCGCGATCCTTCGGTCTTTTCAGAGCAAAGGAGTGGATGTCGGAGTTAACTTCCTCCTGGTGAGTGGCTACGGAGGACAAACGGTCGAGACCCTTGCGTTGCCTGGAGAACGAGAGCCGTTCGATCGGGTCACCGGCTTTCCCCTCAGATCCTACGTGACAGCCTCGTTCACCTACCACTTCCGCCGCACGCGGTGACGCAATACCCAATCCCCCTGGATTGAACCCGGAGCGTAAGCGACGGGACCCAAACACCACAACCCAAAACCAAAAGAACCGGCCCGCGGCGGAGCCCGGTGGCCGAAAATCCGAGCCGCGCCCAGAGCAGCACAAAGCGCTGCGTCGGAAGCGGACAAGGTACGCGAACCAATGTGGGCACGAAACAATGGGACAACGAACCCGTTGACACCGATCCGCCCCCTCATTCCCGCAAGCGGAAAATACGCCGTCATGTATCGTCAGGCTACCTGTAACACCGTTTCCACTCCGAGGCGGAACGGGTTTCAGCTAGCTCGTAGACACCCGGCTCGTCCACCGATTTTGGCGCCGCCACGCGTGATACGTGTCGGTCCCCGTTCATCTCCCAACTCTTGGCCGGACCGCGCAAGCCTATGGATTGCATACGTTACTAACGTACAGATAACCCTGTCCTACTTGAACGCGCCGGAGTTCTCCGCTTCAATCGCAGAGTGTCAATGAAACTACTCCTGACCTTTGCAATCCTCCTCGGGAACTTCTCGCTTCTCCAAGCGACCGCCATCAGCAACCCGCTTATTTACGGAAATCCGGGCGTGAGTGCTTCCTTTAGTATTCCGCCCGGGGGGCCGTTCGCTTTGTCGGCGACAACATGCTTTGTCGCCTTTTGCCCTGGGGAGGGCGCTCCGGGGCCGGGGCCGGTCTACGTGGTGAGTGACCCGCTGACGTCTCGAATCGCCAGGTTCGTTAGCGTCTGTATTGTTGACTCCTGCCTGGGTTATGGTTTCAACAGCAACTCGAATTTTGTACTCCCAGTGGCGGGAAGCGCCGACGTGATGCTTCACGTTCATGGGATAGGGCCGCCAAACAACAACAGTTTGACAACTGGAGTCCTTATAGTGATCGATGGTGTAAATGGCATTGCGACCCCGCAGTTGCCACTTTCCACCGATTCGCTGGGAAACTTCGGGTTGGATTTGGACCTTGGAACGGTATCGTGGGCAGCCGGGGCGAACGTCCTGATAGACCCGAACCTTTTCACGGGTTCCACAACCTTTGGGCAGCGTTTCACTCTCACGAGCCCATACGATGTGGTGCTCACCATCGTTGCCACGCCGGAGCCAGCAACCTCCCTTGCGGTCGGATCTGCCCTGTTGCTGCTCCTGCTCGCGCGTCGGCGGATCTGAAAGCTGGCGCGGAAACGGTGCACTGCAATAGGATTCCCCTGGCGGGCGGTAACCGTGTACAGGTAACGTGACGTTACCTGACGGCGGATGAGGCGCGAACGTGAGATTGAGCGGAGTGCGATTGTAAATTAAGAGGGGCGATACTATCCCTAACGGGCGGAAACTGCGTCAACGGGCGATTGCCTGGCCACCCGCTATGGTTACCCCACTCGAAGGCGGCGCCGCAGCAGAAAATAGGCCGTCCAGCACACCAATCCAGCCGCTAGACACGGCGCCAGTTGCTCCGGATAACCCAACAGCAGCAAGCGGACATGGACCTCTGGTCGGAGTTTAATCTCCACCGATAGACCGATCGCAGTAAGGGCCATGCCCATGCCGAAGAGCCACCGCAATTGAGTCATCGTTCGGCGGGTACGCTGTAAAGATCGCAACTCAAGTTCGGGAACCGCGGGCGGGAGCGTGGCGTGATGGAATCCTTCGGCCTGGATCCGCCGAAGCTCCTCCGTCAACTCGGAATCTTGGGCCAGGTACTCATCCAACCACGCCCTTGTCGCCGGGCTTGCTTCTCCAGCCAGGTAAACCGGCAGCAGGTCTAGAATCACTTCTTTGGGAACGTTCATTTGGCTTTCTCCAGTTGACTCAGCTTGAGTCGCGAACGATGGATCTTCATCTTGACCGCTGGGAGCGAAATTCCTAAGGCTCGTGCGATTTCTTCATACGGCAGGCCTTCGAGGGTACTCATCAAGAGCGCCGCGCGATCCGCTTCCGGCAATTGCTGTAGGCCGGCCATTACAACGTCGTATTCGGTCTTCCGTTCCATCTCCACCTCGGGTCCGGGACGGGGATCGCGGACACGCTCGTCGAGCGGAGCACTGCGGGACCGTTTGCGGCATTCCTGCAGAAACAAATTACGCGCGATGGTCAGAAGATACCCCTTGACTGTTGCCATTACGATTGGCTCCGGCGCCGTCCAGGCGCGCACGAAAGTCTCCGATGTGATGTCCTCGGCATCGCTGCGGTTGCCCGATAGATACATCGCAAATCGAAAAACATCCGCCGAGTACTTCGTGTATAGGGTGTTGAAATCCGCCATGGGTGGCCGCGGGGTCAGCGCAGAAGGCCGGAAGCGATGTCCGTCCAGACATGCGCAATCATACCCGGCCGAAGGCTCTGTCGCCATAACGCCAGCAGAGTAAACAATGCACCATAGAGCCCGATGGCGAGACAGTTCTGTAAGCCCTGATAACCGTGAGCAATGCCAAATATCGTCGATTGAAGGACGAGCGCGAGCCATGCGCTACCCGTGAACGCCGTCAGTTGGCGTTGAAGGTACCCGCGGAATACCAACTCTTCGACGGTTCCAGCAGCGACCGACAACACCACCCAGAGCAAAGATTCCGCGGCGCCTCGGGGGATGAGCGGCGCAACCGACGCGGCATGACCGGAGCCCAGCCAAATCCCCCAGCAGAATGCAATGCCTTTCCACAGCATCCAGAACGCAAAGGCCAGCAACGTATCCAGAAGGACGGCGCGAAGGTTCCCCCACCTCCCTCCAATCAACTGAGGAAGAGCGCTGGCGGCTGGCTGCCGCAATCCCCGCCAGATGTAGTATGCGAGGGCCACCTCTCCGGCAATCAGCCAGACGTACAGTAGGGAGACATTGGGTCTGTGCTCGACAAGATTGGGGTGTCGTCCTGCTTGATGCTGAAGAACCGCGCCAGCACAGGCCATCACAACGAAGAAAGCGATCAAAACCGCCGTATGCCGCCAGGTTGCGACTGCCCTGGTTGCGAATCTTGGATCGTGTAGAACTGCTGTTGCCATGTTGGCCTCCGTGTCATATATCCACGGGAACGCAAAAAGTCACAGCGAAGAACCGCGATCACTGAAGGAAAAGGTGCCTGGTAAGCGGGCGCGGCCTGTTTCGTAGAGGGCCAGGAGTTTGATTCTGATTCCGTCCTCGCGGCCCAGTGGATCTGTCGCCGAAGGATTGCTCGTCGCCTGATGAATGTGGACTCCAGCCCCAACTTCGGAATCAAATTGTTTGCCGGCCCCTCTCCTGAGCAAAGAGCTGCGAGCGAACTGTAGGGTTTTGCGGTCGAACCGTCGGCATTGGAACCGCGCTATTCAGCATTCACCGGCCGTCGTAACCGCGCTGGTATAATGAAATTGGCCGCCCGATACCAATGCCCGAATTTGAAAAACGCAGAACCGCCCTTTCCACAAGGCTTTCCGAGCACAAGATCGACGGTCTCCTCATTTCACATGGACCGAACGTCCGGTACTTGACCGGATTCACCGGCTCGAACGGACTGCTCCTCGTCACCCTCGACGCCGCCCTCTTCTTCACCGATCCCCGCTACGCGGTGCAATCCGCGCAGGAAGTCGTCGGGAAGACGGAAATCGTTAAAAAAGGCCCCCTGATGGAAGCCGCCGCCAAAGCAATTAAGCGGCTCAAGATCAAGCGCTTAGGTTTTGATAGCGCCCGCCTCACCGTGGACGGCTTCGACCTCCTCAAAGGCCAGCTACCCCTCGGCGTCGCCCTCAAACCCGCTTCCGGCCTCGTCGAAACTCTCCGTCTCATCAAGTCCAATGAAGAGGTCGCGGCCATCCGCCGTGCCGTCGAAGCCAACTCCAAGGCCTTCCAGCACACCGTCCCCCTGATCCGTCCCGGTCCCCGCGAATCCGACGTCGCCGCCGAACTTGAATTCCAGATGCGCCGCAGCGGGGCGGAGAAGCCCAGCTTCGAAACCATCGTCGCCGCCGGAGTCCGTAGCGCCCTCCCGCACGCGCATCCCACCAATCACCGCATCGCGAACAATGAACTATTATTAATTGACATGGGCGCGACCTTAGACGGCTATTGCAGCGATATGACCCGCGTCGCCTACCTCGGCACTCCGCCGCAGAAGGTGAAGCGCATGTATCGCGCCGTGCTCGAAGCGCAAAAAGCCGCGCTGTCCATCATTAAGGAAGGCGTCACCTGCGGCCAGGTCGACAAGGCCGCCCGCGACGTCCTGAAAAAACATGGACTCGAGAAAAACTTTATCCATTCGACCGGACATGGCTTGGGCCTTGAAATCCACGAATCGCCCAGGATCGCCGCCGGCGAGAAAACCAAACTCGAAGCCGGCATGGTAATCACCATCGAACCCGGCGTCTATGAAGAAGGGTTCGGCGGAATCCGCATTGAGGACACCGTCCTCGTCACTCGCTATAACCGCGAAGTGCTCACGCCGACGCCCAAGGAGCTGATCAACCTCTAATGACGATCGAAGAGATCAAAGAACTTCTCCACGTGTTCAACGAGTCCGGTGTCGCCGAACTCGAAGTCCAGCGCGGCGATAATCGCGTCCGGATTCGCCGTTCGAACGGCATGCACGAAGGCTTCGTCGCGGCTCCTCCTTCGTCCATCTCGATTCCTGTGCCGCCCGCCGTGCCCATGCCGCCGAGCGTAGGCTCCACCGTGCCCATGACGCCGGTTCCGCCGGCCACGCCCTCGCCCAAATCCGTCGAGACCGACGCCTATCTCGTCAAGTCGCCCATCGTCGGAACCTATTACGATGCGGCCAAGCCCGGCGATGCGACGTTCGTCAAAGTCGGAGACATGGTCGAAATCGGACAGATTCTCTGCATCATCGAATCGATGAAGCTCATGAACGAGATTGAAGCGGAAGTTGCCGGCACCATCATTGGCAAGCTCGTCGAAAACGGCCGCCCCGTCGAATACGGCGAGGCGCTCTTCTCGATCCGCCAGCGCTAACGCGCATTCCGCCATGTTCAAAAAAATTCTAATTGCCAATCGCGGCGAAATCGCGCTGCGCGTCATCTGTGCGTGCAAGGATCTCGGAATCCGCACTGTCGCCGTCTACTCCGAAGCCGACCGCTACGGCTTGCACGCCCGCTTCGCCGACGAAGCCATCTGCATCGGCCCCGCCAAGAGCGCTCGCAGCTACCTCGACATTCCCTCGGTCATCAGCGCCGCCGAAATCACCAACGTGGACGCCATCCATCCCGGCTACGGTTTTTTGAGCGAAAACGCCGACTTCGCCGAAGTCTGCGAAACCTCCGGCCTCAAATTCATCGGGCCCAAGCCCGACATTATCCGCCGCATGGGCCTCAAGCAGATCGCCCGCTCGGTCATGGAAGAAGCCGGCGTGCCGATCCTACCCGGCTCGAAAGGCGTCCTCCAGCACATGGAGGAAGCTGAAGACCTCGCCGAGAAAATCGGCTACCCCATCATCCTCAAAGCCTCCGCCGGTGGTGGCGGACGCGGCATGCGTATCTGCCGCGAGCGCAGTGAGCTCCATAATTTCCTGCCCGCCGCGCAAGCCGAAGCCGCCGCCGCCTTCAACAACGGCGACGTCTACATGGAGAAGCTGGTCGAGGCTCCGCGCCACATCGAATTCCAAATCCTCGCCGACCACTACGGCAATGTCGAAGTCTTAGGCGAGCGCGAATGCTCCATCCAGCGCCGCCATCAGAAGCTGATCGAAGAGGCGCCCTCGCCCGCCGTAACTCCGGAACTCCGCGCCCGGATTTCCGAAGCCCTGCGCGTCGCCATGAAAGCCATCGGCTACACCAACGCCGGTACCGTCGAATTCCTCATGGATCAGCAGGGCAACCTGTACTTCATCGAAGTCAACGCCCGCATCCAGGTCGAGCACCCCGTCACCGAAGCCATCACCGGTACCGATCTCGTCAAAGCCCAGATCCTGATCGCCGCCGGAGCCAGGCTTGAAGACGTCATCCCTCAGCCCATCGTCCTTCGCGGACACGCCATCGAGTGCCGCATCAATGCCGAGCACCCCGAAACCTTCGTGCCCTCACCCGGCCGCATCACCGGCCTCAACCTGCCCGGCGGAATCGGCATCCGCGTCGACACCGCCGCCTATCACGACCACGTCATCCCGCCCTACTACGATTCGCTGGTAGCCAAGCTCATCGCCAACGGCAAAGACCGCACTGAAGCCATCGCCAGAATGGAGCGCGCCCTCGACATGTTCGTCGTCGAAGGGATCTACACCTCCATCCCCCTCCACCAAAAAATCCTGAAGCACCCCGACTTTATCAGCGGACATCTAGACACCAGCTTCCTAATAAGAACCGGCCTCGCCAGCGGTCACAAATAGTGCCATAGGCCTCCGGCCTGTGAAAAGTGCCATAGGCCTCCGGCCTGTGGAAAGTGCCATAGGCCTCCGGCCTGTGGAAAGTGGCATAGGCCTCCGGCCTGTGCATCAGCGTCCGCCCTAAAATCCGAGGCCCACCCAAAGTGCTCCGAAGGGAAGCGGACCCCAAACTCCCGACCCGCGCAAAGCCCGCATGCTAAGATGACCGGGAATTCCAGCGACTGTATTTCATGCGTGCCGCACTCACCCTCGCACTCCTCCTCTCGACCTGCCACGCCGCCCCAGCCCAGGAATGGCCAGTCTACGGCGGCGATCCTGGCCAGACCCGTTACTCTCCTCTCAAGCAAATCGACCGCTCCAACGTCGCGACCCTGAAAGTCGCCTGGACCTATCACACCGGCGACATCAGCGACGGCAAAACCACCCCCGCCCGCAGCGCCTTCGAAACCACGCCGCTGGTCATCGGCGGCGTCATGTACTTCACCACCCCCTTCTCCCGCGTCATCGCCCTTAACGCAGAAACCGGCAAGGAACTCTGGCAATTCGATCCGAAGATCGATCGCGATCGCACCTACAACCTCTTCATCAATCGCGGAGCCGCCTATTGGCTTGGCGCCACCGGCAAACGCATCTTCGTCGGAACGCTCGACGGACGCCTCTTCTCGCTCGACGCGAAGACTGGCAAGCCGGACGACAGCTTCGGCAAAGCCGGCTGGATCGACCTCCGCGACGGTGTCGCCGACCAGTTTCCCGAAAAAGGCTACGGCATGACCTCGCCGCCAGCCGTATATAAAAACCTCATCATCTGCGGATCGCTCACCGCCGACGGCGAACCGCAAGGCCCCAACGGAGACGTCCGCGCCTTCGATGCCCGCACCGGAAAGCTGGTCTGGCGCTTCCACGTGATTCCGCTGCCGGGCGAGTTCGGGCACGATACGTGGGAAGGCGATTCGTGGAAGGATCGCGCCGCCGCGAACGCGTGGTCCATGCTCACGCTCGATGCCGAGCGCGGGATCGTCTTTTTGCCGCTCACCTCGCCCGCCACCGACATGTACGGCGGCGATCGCAAAGGCGCGAATCTGTTCGGCGACTCCCTGGTCGCGCTCGACGCCGCCACCGGCAAAAGGCTCTGGCACTTCCAAACCGTCCACCACAACCTGTGGGATTACGACATCCCGGCCGCGCCGACGCTGGTCACCGTGACGCGCAACGGAAAGCCAGTCGCCGCCGTCGCGCAAGTTACCAAGACCGGCTACACCTTCGTGTTCGACCGCGTCACCGGCAAGCCGCTTTTCGACATCGAAGAGGTGCCCGTTCCTGCCAGCGAAATCCCCGGCGAGAAAGCCTGGCCCACGCAGCCGCGCCCCGTGAAGCCGCCTCCTTACGCGCGCCAAAGCATGCGTCCCGACGAACTCACCAACGTCACACCGGAGTCGCGCGCCTACTGTGCGAAGATTCTCGAAGGCGCCGTTTTCGGATCCCTCTACACGCCCATCGGCCTGAAGCCGACGCTGCTATTTCCCGGCACCAATGGCGGCGCGAATTGGGGCGGAGCATCCTGGGATCCCGAGACGCACACGCTCTACGTGAACTCGATGGATAACGGAATGCTCCTCCGCATGATCGCCAGGCCGGAGGGAGCGAAGATTCCGTATCGCACCCAAAGCCTCGGCCAGTCGCGCTTCTGGGATGAGCATCAGTATCCCTGCCAGCAGCCGCCCTGGGGCCATCTCACCGCGATCGACCTCGACAAGGGCGAGTTCCGCTGGCGTTCCACGCTCGGCGTCATTGACGAACTGGTGGAGAAGGGAATTGCGCCCACCGGTACATCGAACCTCGGCGGATCCATCGTCACCGCCGGAGGGCTCGTCTTCATCGGAGCCACCAACGACAGCCGCTTCCGCGCCTTCGACAAATACACCGGCAAAGAGCTCTGGACAGTCCGCCTGCCCGCCAGCGCGCACGCCACGCCGATGACGTTCCTGAGCAGGAAGTCCGGCAAGCAATACGTCGTCATCGCCTCGGGAGGAGGAAACAAATACAACACCGCCTACTCAGATACGTTGGTTGCGTACTCGCTGCCTTAATCGTGGTTCGCGCCTCCGAGCCGATCCGCTTCAGCCACAAGCGCCACGCGGAAGCCAAGATGGACTGCGCCGATTGCCATGCCGGAACCGCCGAGCGCGCCGGATTCCCAAACGCCGCCAAGTGCATGCAGTGTCATCGCACGATCAGCAAAGAAAGCGCCGCCATTCAGGCTCTAGCCGCGCTGCCGAAAGACGCCAAACCGTTTCCTGAAACCCGCGTCTACCGCGTCGCCGACTTCGTCTTCTTCAACCACGCGAAACACAAAGCCGCGAACATCGACTGCGCCCGTTGCCACGGACCAGTGATGGAACGCGACACGCTCGTCCGCGAAGTTCCCCTCACCATGAAGGCCTGCGTCGATTGCCACCGCACCCGCGAAGCCAGCGTCCGCTGCAACGCCTGTCACGAGCTGAGCCAATAAGAGTCACTTCTGCGCGGACAGCTTCTTCATCGGCTTCCACGCCGGACCGCCTTCTTCCCACTGATTGTCGGTCAGCTGCTCGACGCCCGTGCCGTCCTTCCGCATCATGAAAATCTCGCCGTACGGCTGCGGAGCGCCGACATACATCACCTCGTCCTTGAAGCCCATCCGAGTGCTGCAAAACAGAATCCGTTCTCCATCAGGCGACCACGCGAGGTGCGCCTCGTTGCCGGTGATATTCGTCAACTGCCGGACGTTCGTGCCGTCGGGCCGGATCGTGAAGACTTGAAAGTTCCCGCCGAGCTGGCGTACAAACGCGATCAGGTCGCCCCGTGGAGACCACAGCGCGAAGTTGTCGTACTCCTTCGTCAGCGTCGAAATCGACCCGTCCTCCAGATTCATGACGCGCAGGCCGTCGCCTTCCGGACCCGTCGTGCGATACACCAGGCGATTGCCATCCGGCGAGTAAGAAGGAAACGCGTTGTTGTTCGCGCCCGAAGTGAGCGCGCGGAAGCCGGTGCCGTCGATGTTGATCACGCCAACCTGCGCGCCGCCATTTACGCGATCGACCGGCTTATTGTTTCCGATCGCGAAATCGAGAAACGATTCGAACACCCCAAACCCGAATGCCACTTTGCGGCCGTCCGGTGAAAACTGGGGCGCGAGAATCAGGCCCTGACGCTCGAGAAGGACGCGCGCCGGCTTGCCCTCGTCCACGACGTGCAACGCCGTCGAGGAGCCGGTGCGCTTCGTCACCGCGAGATGTTCGCCGCTCGCATCGTAGGCCGGCAGAAAGATCGAAGTGTAGAGATCGTACTTCGGGTTCGGACTCCACAACTTCACCGGCTCGACGCTGCGATTGGTCGCGATGCGCCCGTACACCACTTGCTTCCCGTCCGGCGACCACGCGGGCGACCGCAGAACGTTGCCCTGCGGTCCTAAACCGCCGCTTGCATACACCACACCCTGCGCTTTCGCATCGCGGCGGAAGAACCCGATCTCACCCGAAGGCAGAACCGACGGCGACATCTTGATGCCGGGCCCGGCCACGACCGGCGTTGGCTTCCCGGTCGCGATGTCGAACCGCACCAGGTTGGTCTCACCCTCAAACGCTCCCGGACTGCGATACGTCCAGGTTTCCTCGGCGCTCATGCAGTAGCTGACGACACTCTTGCTGTCGGCGGTCCACTTCGGGCTTCCGCAGAAATTGCCCAGCTCCGACACACGCCGCAAGCCGGAACCGTCCGGATGAATCAGATAAATGGACGCCACCTGCAACCGCTCCCAGCGCCCTTTCGCCATCGGAAGATTACTGGCGCGATCCGAGGAGAACGCAATCCACTTCCCGTCGGGCGACCACGAGGGACGAAAGTCGCCGCCTGGGCCAGAGGTCAGTGCGTGCGCCTTGCGAGTGGCGACGTCGAGGATCCACAAGTCGGCGGTGCCACCGGCGCGCGTCGTGACGAACACGATCCGCTTGCCGTCGGGCGAGAAAGCAGCCTGATCGTCGTAGGCAGGATGCTCCGTCAAACGCTCGACGCCGCTTCCATCGGGATGCATGCGGTAGATATCAGCGGACCCGTCGCGTTCCGAAGTGAACGCGATCCAGTCGCCCTTCGCCGACCAGGTCGCGTTGTAGTTCATCGCGCCCGCCGGAGTCAGCGCGCGTTCGGCGGAGCCGTCGGCGTTCGACACATAGAGGATCGACTGGTTAGGTCCGATGCGCGAAAACAAAATACTTTCCGCGCCGGCGCAGAGAAACGAAATCCCGAAGAAGCCAAAGAGAGTGAGGCGCATGTGTAAAGCCTGAAGTGATCCTTATCGAAAAAAGAGCGCTTCAGATTAGCACAGGCCTCCACTGCCGGGTCCGCCTAGCCGATCGCCTTCCACGCCAGCTGTGCCCCGACGAAGGTGAGCCACGTCGAGAGAATCAGGCGCAACGGGCGCGCGGGAAGCAGCGCGGAAATGTTGGCTCCGACGATGACGCCCACGATTCCACCGATCACCAGCTTGGTGAGCAAGGCGGAATCGTAGTGGCCCGCCGACAAATGGAAACCGCCCCCGACCGTCGAGAGCACCATGCCGAAAACCATGTCCGTGCCCACCACCTGCGCCGGCGCCAACGGCGTCAGGCCAAGTAGTGCGACAGATCCCAGCGCTCCCGCGCCCGCCGAAGAGAATCCCACTTCGACTCCGATGCCGGCCGCGATCGCCGGCAGCCAGCGCGAGCGGTCCTTCGCCGGAACCCACTCACGCTGGCGGACCGCGCGGTACAGATTGAACAGCGCAAGCATGGCCACCGTGAGTCCCAGGACCAGGAAGAGAAACTTCTGCTGCTTCTTGACGTCGAGGCTTTCGAGCAGGAAGAAGCCGACCAGAACTCCCGGAATTCCTCCCGCGCAAAGCAGACTGAGCACGCGATAGTTGATCTGCTTCCGCCACCAGTACAGCGGCAACACCGCCCACTTGATGGCGGCTGCGAAGACCAGCGCCGTGCCTACGCTTTCAACCGGCGACCGGCCCAGAAACAGCATCAGCACCGGCGCGGTGATCGATCCGGCTCCGACGCCGGTGAGCCCGACGGCAAGCGCGATGAAGAATCCGATGAGGTATTCCACGGAGACTCCTCTCTAAAAACGTCCGAAAAAGAAAAAGCCTGCCACAGCAGATACCGCCGCTCTACTGGCTCCCGATATGGATTCCGCATTCGAGCTTTAGACCCGCCCAGCGCCCGGAGCGCGGGTTGTTGGGATCCGCCGGCAATGCCGTGCAGGGTTCGCATCCGATACTCGAAAATCCGCTGTCATAAAGCGGAAGCGCCGGAATCGCATAGCGTTTCAAGTACGCCCAGACGTCCTGATTGGTCCACGCGGCGAGCGGGCTGACTTTGCGGACGCTCTTGCCAGTCGGCAGCTTGAAGTCGTCCTCGGTTTTCAAGTTGGCGCGAGTGGGCGATTGCTCTCGACGAAGAGCCGTAAACCAGACGTCGTATTCGCCGACGGCGGCAAACAGCGGCTCCACTTTGCGCTTATGGCAGCATTGATCGGGTTGCAATTGATACAGGATTCCGAACTGCGCTTCCTGCTCGGCGACCGACTGCGCGGGCAGCAGGTTGACCAGATTCAGTTCGAGAGCCGCGGCCATCTGGTCGCGATACGCGTACGTTTCCGCGAAGTGATACCCGGTGTCGAGAAACAGCACCGGGATGCGGGGCGCGCTGCGTGTGAGCAGATGAACCAGCACCATGCATTCCGCTTGGAAACTGGACGTCACGCACGTCGTTCCGCCTTCGGTGAGGATGCGGGCCGCCAGCTGATCGGCGTCATCGATCAGATTGTCGAGAGTGACCTGCGTTGTCATGCGGAGCGCCTCCTAAATTCCTTCGCCTTGGGTCCCGATGCCGGCGAGCGTGAAAACATTGGTGTCTTCGAGCTGCTGGTAGAGAGACTGGGCCGCTTCGACAGCGCCGTCCGGCAGCGGATCGGTGGGTTCGCGCCGAACCAGGACCAGGAACGCGGCATTGACCAGCTGCGTCAGGACCGCTTCCGGAACGGTTTCGTCGAGTACAACCACGTTGCAGCCGTGGTTGAAGAGTTTGCGTTCGAGCAGCTGCTCAACCGCCGGATTTTCGCCGATCGCGACGACGGCTCCGCGATGCGCATGGCGTGCGACGCGTTCGGCGGCGGTGACCTGACCGTGCGCGGCGGGTTGCGAGAGTGCGTTCCCGATCATGCCGGCGGCGACGGTCGCGTTCGTCGCGGGATCGATCAGGATGAAGCTGCCGGTGCCGCGGTTCCTGCGATATGGATCGAACACCAGCGGCTTGGCGCCGGCAATGCGGACGCGCCCGATGGCATTGAGACCAAGCGTTGCCGGCCGTGCTTCGGCAGGCACGGCCTCCGCCTGAATCGTAATCGCGTTGAGGTCAACGACGGCGAGCACCGCCTCAACTCTGGCTTTGACCGTCTGCGTCGTTTGCTTGAGCAGCAGCGGACGCGCGAGGTCGAGCGGAGCTTCTGACATCCACACCAGGTCCGCCTCGAAACTGTGCGCCACGTGAGGCGGGTTCTCGATCGACACCAGCATGTCTCCCCGGCTGATGTCGATCTCGTCGGCGAGCGTAAGCGCAATGGACATCGGCGCGAACGCTTCCGCCAGCTCGCCGTCGAACGTCGAGATGGATGCGACACGGCTGCGTCTTCCCGAAGGCAGCGCGAGGACCTCGTCGCCAGGCCGGATGGAGCCGGACGCGATCTGACCGGCAAAGCCCCGGAAGTCTTGATGCGGCCGGATCACCATCTGCACCGGTAAGCGGAATGCAGCCGACGTCGAGGTTCGCGAGACGTCCACTGTTTCGAGGTGCTCAAGCAAGCTTTGGCCGCGAAACCAAGGCGTAGCGCCGCTCGTCGCGACGACGTTATCGCCAGTCAGCGCGCTGATCGGAAGGAAATACGCCGCCGGTTGCCCGATCGAATCGAGGAACGCTTTGAACTCGTCTTCGATCGCGCGGAACACTCCTTCGTCGAATCCGACGAGGTCCATTTTGTTGACCGCGACAACCAGGTGCTCGATGCCGAGCAGGCGCGAGATATAGGCGTGACGGCGCGACTGCGGCAGCACTCCGTGACGCGCGTCGATCAGGATGATGGCGAGGTCGGCCGTCGAGGCTCCGGTCGCCATGTTGCGCGTGTACTGCTCGTGGCCCGGCGTATCCGCGATGATGAACTTGCGTTTCGCGGTAGCGAAATACCGGTACGCCACGTCGATCGTAATGCCTTGCTCGCGCTCGGCCCGCAGTCCGTCGGTGAGCAGCGAGAGATCCAGGGTTCCGTTGCCGCGCGTCGACGACGCTTTGGCGACGGATTGCAATTGATCCTCGAACACCGCGCGCGAGTCGTAGAGCAGCCGGCCGATGAGAGTGCTCTTACCGTCGTCGACGCTGCCCGCGGTTGTGAAGCGCAGCAGTTCCTTCGAGGTTTCGTCATGGAGCCAGGCGGCGGACACGGCGTCATATTGGCCAGGACTGCCATTGCGGTCTGCTACCGTATGGTCGGGGTCCAGGCCAGGGTCGTCGGCCAGGATTGCGATGAGAGGCGGCACTTAAAAATAGCCCTCGCGCTTCTTGATCTCCATCGAGCCTTCCTGGTCGTGATCGATGATGCGGTTCTCGCGCTCGGAGCGGCGGAACGAGATCAGCTCCTGGATAATTTCGGGTACGGTGGCCGCATCCGACCGGATGGCTCCCGTGCACGGGCTGCATCCGAGCGAGCGCATCCGGCAGCGGACTAATTGCGGCTTCTCGCCGGGCATGGGTTTGACGAACGGCTGCTCGATCGGGATCAGCGAATCGCCGCGTACCAGCATTAGGCGTTCGGCCGCAAAGTACAATGGCACGATCGGGATCCGCTCGACGTGGATGTAGTGCCAGACGTCCATCTCGGTCCAGTTGGAAAGCGGGAAAACGCGAATGCTCTCCTGTGGTCCGACACGGCTGTTGAACAGGTTCCAGAGTTCCGGGCGTTGATTTTTCGGATCCCATTGACCCTGGGAATCGCGGAAGGAATAGATGCGCTCCTTGGCGCGCGACTTCTCTTCGTCGCGCCGGGCGCCGCCAAAGGCGGCGTCAAAACCGCCCGCGCGAAGAGCGTTTAATAAGGATTGCGTCTTGAGCAGTCCGCAGCAGCGTTGTGTTCCGAGGGCTGCGGGGTTGGTTCCGTTGGCTAGAGCCTCCTCGTTGCGATGGACGATCAGCCGGAGTCCAAGTTGTGCGGTATATTCGTCGCGAAATGTAATCATTTCGCTGAACTTGTATCCCGTGTCCACGTGCAGCAGCGGGAACGGAATCGGCGCCGGATGAAAGGCCTTTTGCGCCAGCCTAAGCATTACCGAGGAGTCTTTGCCGATCGAATAGAGCATTACCGGGCGCTGAAACTCGGCGGCCACTTCGCGAAGGATGTGAATGGATTCGGCCTCGAGAGCCTGGAGATGGCTGAGGCGAGGGGTCATGGACTGAGTATATACCCTAATCTATAGTATGTCTATAGAAATAGACATGTATTTAAAACACACTTCCAAATACGTCTAAGCCCATTGTAAAAACTGCTGCCACCCCTCTTTAGCGAAGAATATGGTTCAACACCAGAAGCGCGACCGTGAGGGCCGAGCCCACTAATCCCTACAGGGATTGAACCCGGAGCGTAAGCGACGGGACGCATCTTGTACTTTGCGAACTGAGGCATTGACATTCGCCTCATATTCGCCTAGTATTAGGCAAAGAGAAAGCGAACATTGCGCAAGGAGGCCTCCCCGTGGCTACCGAAACCAGACTCCCTAACCAGATCGCAAGTGTCCCTAACATCACCTTGCGTAATCTCCACATCGGTCCCGCCGGATGGTCCTATCCGCATTGGGCGGGCGTCGTTTACCCGAAAGCCCGTCAACGCGCCCCCCATGCGGTCGAATACCTTGCTCAATTTGTGGATGCGGTCGAAATTAACTCGTCTTTCTATCAGATGCTAAAGCCTGAAGTGACTTCACTTTGGGCTAAGAAAGCAGAAGCGAATCCGAACTTCAAGTTTACGGCCAAGCTCCACCAATGCTTTACGCACGAACGGGTTCTCCATCCGGAAGATGTCAGGAGTTTCAAGGACGGCTTGTGGCCACTGCTGCGGAGCGGACGTTTGGGCGCTTTGCTGATGCAATTTCCCTGGTCGTTCCGATTCACAGCGGAGAACCGCCAGTTTGTCATCGACCTTCGCCGCGCCTTCCATGAATTCCCGCTGGTTGCCGAGTTCCGTCACGACTCCTGGATGGCGGAGGAAGCGGTGGGGATGCTGATCGACTACAAGATCGGATTCTGCAATGTTGACCAGCCGGATTATGCGCGGGCGATGCCGCCGACCGCGATCTTGACGACTGGCGTCGGGTACGTCCGGCTACACGGGCGCAACCCGGGCAACTCGCTCGGAGCCTACAAACCGGCTGCCAGCCGCAGCCTGCAGCATAACTACCTGTATTCCGGTTCCGAGCTGGCGGAATGGGTTCCGCGGATTCAGCATCTCGCCCGTTATGCCGAGAACGTGTTCGTCGTCGCGAACAATGATGCCGGCGGAAAAAGCATCGTCAACGCGCTTCAACTTCAGGCCCTGCTCGGCGATCCGCGGCGTCGCGCTCCCGAGACGTTGCTTGCGAAATATCCCTGGGAATTGCAAGAATTCCGCGGTCGGCGAGCCGTACAGGAAGATCTGTTCCAGGCCGCCTAACGCAAGAAAGCTTACCAGCCGCCGGTCAACCGGATGACCATCTGTTTGTCCTCTTCATAGCCGGTCATGTCGCCGACCTGCTTGCGCAATTTGGCACGCGCCCGGTACATGTGCGGCCAACCGTCGCGCATGGAAATGGCTTTCGAATACTCTTCGATCGCCTTGGCCGGCTGGTTGGTTTCCTCGTAAATCATGGCCCGGTCGTAATGGATATCGGGGGTGTTTTCGATTGGCTGCGCACGATCCAAATCCTCGAGCGCTTCCGAATACTGCTTGAGCTCGCGCTCCACTCCGGCCCGCTCGGTGTAACAGCGCCCGCAGTCCGGCCGCAACCGGATTGCCTCCACGAGATCGTCTGTACTTTTCTGGCGTTCGCCGACCATGTGATAAGCCGTTCCGCGCATCAGGTATCCCATATAGCGATTCGGATGCGAAGAGCCCAGCTTGTCCAGGGCTTTCGTCAGCAGCATGATTCCTTCTTCGTAGTGGCCGGGGCTCACCATCCGCGTGCCGTCCGCCAAGTCCTGCTCGGCCCGCTGGTTTCCTCCAAAGAAATAGACGTAGCCAAAAATCAGCAGCGGAACCGCCAACAGGAACGCCACGATCGACATCACCTGGACTTCAGCCCGCGAATGGCGATCGCGTAGCACGTCCAACTGGATCGGCAAAGGGCCGCGAAGTTCCTTCCCTCGCGTACGCATCTCCCACCAGCCGATCAACTTACTCCACATATTTCAAGCCCTCATCCCTCCGCCGCCGATCTACGGAACCAGCACTTCGAAAATTACCGACTCCACGCCTTGCCAAACTGGCCGCAAGTGGACATTGTCCCTCATCGCCTGCGCGACTGCACTGCGCTGGTCCGGCGCGGCGTCCCGATCGAGATCGTTCTTGCTGTAGTACACATATCGCGCACCGTGATTTCGCGCCAGTTGGTCGATTTTACGGTAGATGTCCACCTGCTGGTTGTACTCTTCGAGATACCAGAAGCGTGTCGGAAGAGGCACGGAGAACGCGTGCCTCCCGGTTTCGAGATACAGCGGACCATCGTCGTAGGCTACGAACACGGCTTCGGGCGATGTGTTCTTGCGAATCCAATCATAGGCCGGCTTACGCTCCACCTTGCGCTCGCGCCAGCGCGCGGCGGTGTCCGGCATGTAGACTTGCCCGACCCAGATCTGAAGGGCTACGCAAGCCAGCAGGAACACCGCCGCCGCAGTAGCCATCGCCGCCGCAACTACCCGCTGCGAGCGGTCTTTATGCTTCAAGGCCGAGCGCATCAGGCCGGCCATGTGCTCCAATTCCGTGATCAGCCCGGCGAACAGCAATGGGGCGATCGGCAGCAGGAAGCGTTCAGTGGGCGGGAAATGCCAAATCAAGAGAAGTCCAACGGATCCGGCGGCGAACAGGGCGTAGTCGCGAGCCGCCGGAAGCTTCTTTGCCATTCGGACGACTCCGGCGATCATCGCCAGCGAGATCATCTGCGCCACAATCTTGGCGGGCAGCAGGTCGAAGACCTTCGGGAAGATCAGGGAGCCCATGCTGTACAACAAAGCATCCAAATTCTTCCAAACGACGATATGCAGCATCGATAACGGCGCATTCTGAATCTGGTAGGCGAAGTAATTGGTGTAATACGCGAGAATCCAATCTTCACCGGCCGGCGGAGTATGGAGGCGAGCCCAAGCCATCCACACTGCCGTGGCCGGAAACATGCCTGCAAGAAACCAGAGTGCGGCCTGGCGTTGCCGCCGCCACAGGTAGGCCACCGGCTGAGAAACCAACAACACGATTCCGGCGCTGCGGGTCAGGAAGGCGAACGAAGCGAGGAATCCGGCTCCGAGTGCGGAGCGGGAGCTCGGCGATCGGGCGGCAACCAGTAGCGATCCGAGCAGCAGGCAGAGGAACAGGTTCTCCGATAACAGGTTGATTCCAAACAACGTGATGTACGGGTTCAGTGCCAGAAGGATTCCCAGTAGCAGGAGCTGCCAGTCCGCAAAGCCAAACCGCCTAAAGAGCAGCAGGCTGAGTCCGATGAGGAGAGGGATCGTGAGCCAGCCGAAGAAAGAGGCCCACGGCAAGACCTCCGGATAGCCTCCTCCCAGCCTCCAGGCGAGGGATAGGGCTAGGGGATACCCAGGCGGGTACTTAGTATGGTCGGGGGAACCCGGAAAGCTCTCGAGACGATACCCGGATCCATCTGCAAGCGACTTAGCCGAAACAAGATAGAGTCCGTCATCGTGGAGAAACCCGAATTGGGGGACATCCCGTTGTTGCCATGCAGAGCGCGCCGAAAGCGTGAGTGCGATGGCCAAAACCAGCGTCAGCCAAACTCTTCCGCGGGTGTTATGCCCTTGCATTTCAGTACTATAGCACGAGGGTTTCGAGTGCCAGAAGGGTTGTTCTCAGCGAGCTAACCCTCAATAGGGGTAGCAGGACTAGACCGCCCGAGTGCCCCGGTCCAGTGACGGGCCCCAAGCTGAGACGATTTGAATAGGGCCCTTAAGGACAACGCCTGATTCTTCTGTGGACAGCGCGGTGATAAGTTGTCATCAGCGGCAAGGATCTGTCGCCCTATAGGGAAGAGGAGAAAGAATTAAAATGATGAATATGATTTGGAAACTGCGCATTTGGAACGACACCAAAGGCCAGGATTTGATCGAATACGCATTGATGGCCGGCTTCGTCGCGGTTGCGGCGGGCGCCATCATGCCTGGCGTGTCCACCTCGATTTCGACGATCTTCTCGAAGATCGGTTCGGTCATGACCACTGCCGCCAACCCGAGCTAATTAAAGCTGCTCGTTTTTGGATACGGATTCTAGAGGCCGCCTGGGCGAAAGCCCCGGCGGCCTTTCCGTTTTGCGGGTTGCTTAACTGGTTTTTGATCAATAGTTTGAATGGTTTCAAGAATCAGAGCGAGGATTGCCCATTCCCCCCTAGATGAGGGTAGACGGGCTAGTTTGTCGAGGCGGATATCCGTCCGGCGAGCATTTCCTGAGGCGATTTCCTAGGTGCCTTTGGGGACATCGGCTGATTTCAGCAGACCACCCCCAATGATAACTTTGCAGCAGAGGCAAGGGACAGTCGCCTCAACCTATAGGCAAGAGGAGAAAAATTTATGATGAATCTCGTTTGGAAACTCCGGATTTGGAATGACACCAAAGGCCAGGATTTGATTGAATATGCATTGATGGCCGGTTTCGTCGCCGTTGCGGCGGGCGCCATCATGCCGGGCGTGTCCACCTCGATCTCGACGATTTTCTCGAAAATCGGTTCGGTCATGACCACCGCCGCCAACCCCAGCTAGTTCAGCTACTTATTCGGATACGGATTGCAGAGGCCGCCTGGGCGAAAGCCGAGGCGGCCTTTCTGTTTCTAGTGCGAGATTAGGGCGCGCCAGCGGCGGGCTGCCTGGAAGAAACCGACCAGTCGATGGGCCGGACCTCGCCGATCACGAACAATTGGGCCAGTCCTCCGGCGACCAGGACGCATCCCACCGCGGCAAACGCGGCCACGAAAGTTCCGGTCGCCTCAATCAGCCAGCCGGTCAGCATCGGAGCGACTACGCCGGCGAGATTGCCAAAGGCATTCTGCAATCCGGTCCATCTTGCCGCCGCCTGCGGACCCGCCAAGGTCTGGGCGGTCAGCCACCCGTGTGAGCTATACATCCCGCAACAGATGGCGGCGCCGACGATCAGAGCGAGGCTGATGTTCGAACTGCTCACCAGGCCGGCTGGAACCAGCATGGTCATCAACCACAAACCGCCCACGGCGAAGGTCCGGCGCACTTTGGACGATGGAAATCCGGCGGCAACCAGACGATCCGATAGCCAACCGCAGAAGACAGCAGACACGGCGGTGCACCAGAAGGGCAGGGAACCGTACGTGGCGACTTCCTGCTGCGAGTAGTGGCGTTCGCGCGCAAAGTACAACGGCAACCACGTGATCATGAAATACGCAGCATAGTTGAAAGCGAACAAACCCAGCATCGCGCCCCAGGCCTGACGCCGCTTCAGGATATCGAGCGTCGTTGGACCCTTATCCGCATCCGGCTTCACGGCGTGTGTTGCGGCCAGTCCTTCGGTCGAAAGCAGCCACGGAATCAGCCATAGCAGGCTGACGCCGCCGACTGCCATGAACATCCCGCGCCACTGGAGTTTCGCGATCATCCAGCCGCCGATCAGGACGCCGAGCGCCGAACCGACGCGCGCGCCGGCGTCGATGACCGAATTTGCGAGGCCGCGGCGGCGTTCCGGAATGCCCGAAGCAATCACCTTCGAATTCGCCGGATAGCTGACCGATTCGCCGGCGCCGAGGACCAGACGCGCGCCGAACATGACGCCGAAACCAGGAGCCAGTCCGGTGGCGGCGGTCGCGAGCGACCAAAGCGTGTAGCCTCCGGCGTAAATCCAGCGGACGGTATAGCGTTCGAGCAGCCAGCCGGCGGCAATCTGGCAGGTGGCGTAGGTCCAGAAAAAGGCCGACAGCAGCATACCGATTTTCGCGGGACCGAGGCCGAGTTCGCGGCTCAAAGGATCGGCGGCGACCGACAGGATTCCGCGGTCGATGTAGTTGATCGCGACTGCCAGGGCCAGCAACGCGAGGACAGTGGTCTGGCGCCGGTTCATAAGAATCTAGCGGAGTGTCTCGTTCAGTACCGCGGCCAGGCGATAGCCTGCGAGTGCCGCGCGCTTCGCGCCGATGGCCTGCGCGCGATCGGCATATCCGGCCGGCAGTGCAACGGGTTTTTCGCGCGTGCCGTTTTCCGGACCGAAGCTGTACACAAACTCGCGATCGATCTTCGCGCCCTCCTTCAGCCAGCGCGTCGGATTCTTGCGAAGCCAAAACGGCTTGTGATGCGCCTCGGTGAACTTCGCCTCAGCGACGCTCACGTTCGCTTCAGAATCGTCGCGCCCGAACAAGCCGTCCCAATAAGAATGCAGGTTCACCGGACCCGTAATCCACACCTTGTTACCGCCCTGGTCGCCGTTCGGCAGGTCGTGCGTGAAGCGGCTGGTGCAGTGTAGCGGCTGGTGGATGTCGCCAACGATATGGATCAGCCAGGGCAGGTCGTAGGCGGCTTGCGCTGGATTCGATTTGGCGTTCGTCGATAGCGTCGCGAGGATCCGCTTCGATTCCGTCTCGGCATTCGGAGCTGGCTGCGGGATGACGGGAGTGCTGTCCGGGGAGAAGCCGATGTCCTCGTAGTGCCAGTTCTGATGCTGCCGCATGTCCGGAAATCCTTCCAGTTGCTGAGTGGGTTTCGCGTCGGTACGAGCTTCGTTCCAGAAGCGCCGATCGCCCTTGATGACATCCGGCCAGACGGACGCCGCAAGAAACGCGGCGCGAGCTTTCGCTGGGGGATCGCCGGCGGCGCCTTGCGTGAACCTGGCGTAATCCGGATGCTGAGCGAGTAGCGCGTCCACGCGGGCGCGGGCGGCCGGTTTCAGACGATCGTAGGCGATGGCGGCGACGATCCGATGTCCGGTGAAGTTCCATGCCGGCGAGGAAATCGCGGCGCAGAGGAGCAAAGCGAGGGCGCGCATCAGGATTGAGGATACACTAGCGCGGCGGCGCGGCTAGCGAGTAAGAGGATTGATGTGCTTCAAGCCTGGAAATCGAGTGAAGTCACGGTCCGTGGTGTGAAGAGTGCAGCCGTGCTCGATGGCCAGCGCCGCGAGGTAGGCGTCCGAGAAGAGATCGCCTTTGCACTGCCCTTCTGTCGTCAGTTGCCTGAATATCCCGTGAAAGCGTGCGCCCGGTTGCAGCACGCCAAATTTCGGTTGGGCGAGCCACTCGTCAACCACATGCATTGCTTCGGCCGCGGTATAGGGTTGATCAAATATCCGAGCGTTCGTAGAAATGCGGCAGAATGCCAGGATCGTGATCCAACTTGCCCGCGCTGGCTCGGTGCCGTTCAACGTCTTTTGAAACCATTCGCGAGCCTCGGCGTAGGCCGGAGAGTATGCGTTGTAGGCGTACAGCAAAAGGTTCGCATCGATGAGAATCACTTGTAGTTCTCGCCTTCGATCTCCTCTATCAGTTTCCAGACGTTGTCGAAGGAAAGGCCGGGCCGAAGTCCGAGCGGCCGGGCGTGAACCTTGAACGGCTTCACCGGCTTATCCTTCAACGACTCGGTGAGGGCCACCCGTAGCGATTCGTTCACCACCGTCTTCATGGGCTTGCCGGTGCGGCGGATTTCCGCTTTCAGTTTGGCCGCCACATCCTCATCGAGCGTTAAGGTGGTCCGCACATCTTGATGCTATCCACTGGGCATCAAGATGTCAAAACAGCAGCATGCTACCCTGGATTCTTTACATGGCAAGCGCCAAATTGCAAGTGATCCCCATCGGGGGCCTGGGCGAGTTCGGGATGAACTGCATGGCTCTCCGATTCGGCGAAGACATCATCGTGATGGACGCCGGAATGATGTTTCCCGATGCCGAGCTACTCGGCGTAGACATCGTTACCCCAGATTTCGCGTACCTCGAACAGCACAAGGACAAAGTTCGCGGGTTGTTCCTAACCCACGGGCACGAGGATCACATCGGCGGGATTCCGTTCCTGCTGAGTAAGCTGAACATCCCGATTTACGGAACGGCGTTCACGCTGGCGCTGGTGGAACGGCGGCTCGAAGAGCACGAACTCGACTCGACCACCAAGCTGATCAAAGTGAAACCGGGCGACAAGATTACGCTCGGCGCATTCTCGGTCGAATTCGTCCACGTGACGCACTCGATCGTCAGTTGCGTGGCGCTGGTGGTGACGACGCCGATCGGCATCGTCATTCATACCGGCGATTTCAAGGTCGATCCGACGCCGACCGATAACGAGCTGTTCGATTTGCATACGTTCGCCGAACTCGGGAAACGCGGCGTGCTGCTATTGCTTTCGGATTCGACGAACGTGGATCGGCCCGGATACACCGAGAGCGAACGCGCCGTCGGACCCCGGCTCGAAGACCTGTTCATACGCAGTCCGCGGCGGCTGTTGATCTCGTGCTTTAGTTCTTCGATTCATCGCCTGCAGCAGATTCTCGATCTGGCGCACGAGCATGGGCGCAAGGTCGCGTTCCTCGGGCGAAGCATGAATTCGACCACCGAGATCGCGCATTCGCTGGGCCTGCTGCATCTGCCGGACGGCATTCTGCTTCGCCAGCAAGACATCATGCAGTCGGTGCCCTCGAAGACTTGCGTCGTTTTGTCGGGCACGCAGGGCGAGCCGATGTCCGCGCTGTCGCGCGTGGCGGTTGACAATCATAAGCACCTGTCGATCCAGAAGGACGACACCGTGGTGCTCAGCGCCCGCATCATTCCGGGCAACGAAAAGCCGATTTACCGCATGCTGAATCACATCGCGCGGCGCGGCGCGGAGATTGTGTATGGCAGCATGAATCCGCCGGTTCACGTTTCAGGACACGGCTCGGCGGAAGAGCTTCGCCTGATTCTGAATCTGGTAAGGCCGAAATTCTTCGTGCCTGTTCATGGCGAATACCGCCAGCTCGCCAAGCACGCCCAACTGGCCCAGCATCTGCGTCACGTCGGACTCGAAGACGCCTTCCTGCTCGAAAGCGGCGAGACGCTCGAGATCGAAAAGAACGCGAAGGGCGCGTATTCCGCCCGCAAGGGCGACAAGATTCCCGCCGGACGCGTGTGTATTGATTCGGGCACTATCGACGAAGTGGTCGCGGATCTCGTGATTCGCGACCGGCGTCATCTGTCGGAAGACGGCTTCGTGATTCCCATTGTCGCGATCGACAAATCTTCGGGACGCGCCGAGACGTACGAGATCGTCAGCCGCGGATTCATGTCGCTTGAAGAAGGTTCTTCGGTTCTGGAAGACGCGCGCGCGGTGGTCGCGAAGACGCTCGACTCTTCGTCCATTGAAGAGCGCGGCGATTGGGGCGTGATGCAGGAAAAGATTCGCTCCGATCTGAAGCGCTACCTCACCAAGCAGACGTCGCGGCGTCCGCTGATCATGCCGGTCATTCTCGAGCTGTAATTACGGCCGTTCGAGAGGCAGTTCGAAATAGAAATATTCCTTGCCGGTTTGTGCATCGCGGATGCCGGTGAGATACAGGCGCGACCCCTTCACGTAACTCGCCTGAAAGTAAAAGAAACCGGAAACCGTTTCGCCGGGCGGCAGCAGCTTCGAGAGGAACGCGCGGCCTTCTATCTCCCACGCGGCGAGCGGATTCTTCTTCTTGCCGCCAACGCCAGGAATCTTCGGCAGCCGGGATTCCTCGACCAGCTTCGGCTGTTTCGGCGAATGGAGATACTGCAAGTCTCTTGCGGGGGTGCTCTCGACCTTGTCTCCGTTGCCTGCGACGTATTCTGTTTTCAGATCGAGCCGCAGTGCCTTGCCGGTTTTGTTTTCGAGGATTAGAAGAACGGGCAGAATGCCGTGGGCATTGGGATCCAATTTGCCAAACGCGGCCTGCACCTGTTCCGCATTGACATAGGGGACGGCGACCATGCCGATGCCTTCGTTGGTCTGGTAGGCCTTGTATTCGGCAGCCGGACCGGGTAAGAAGTGCGACTTGTCTTTCTGTTTTTCGTCGCCCGCGGACGCGACGGTACCGAAGAGAACGGATATACTCAAGAACGTTATCAGGACTCGCAGCATCTACTTTTTATATTCCTTCCTTGCGCGCCTAGGATCCCCCATTGTTGCACTGTACCTGTTGCTCCGTGGTTTCCGGGATCGCCGTTATTTCGCGGGAATTCCCGAACGATTAGGCATTCTGCCGCGCCCCTTAAGGCGGACGGCGCCGGGCGCCATCTGGTTGCACGCGGTCTCGGTGGGCGAGGTGATGTCGGCGGCGGCATTGATCCAAAGGCTCCCCGGTCCGGTGTATGTTTCGGTGGCAACGCTGGCCGGACGCGAAATCGCCGAGAAGGTTTTGACGGGGATTGCAGCGGGAATTTTCTTCGTTCCGCTCGACTACATTTCGTGTGTCCGGCGCGTCTTGCGGGCACTGCGTCCGGGTCTGGTTTTGGTTCTTGAAACCGAAATCTGGCCGAATCTCTATCGCGAATCCCGCCGTAGCGGAGCCCGCCTGCTGATCGCCAACGGCCGGATCTCCGACCGCCGCGCGGACCGCTACCGCGGCATGAAGTGGTTTTTCCGGCCGGTGCTCGAGCAGCCCAATGTCCTCTACGTGCAATCGGAGGTGGACCGAAATCGTTACATCGCCACCGGCGCGCCGCCGGAGAATGTCGAACTCGGCGGCAACCTCAAGTACGACTTCACTCCGCGCGAGGATGTCGCGCCTGAGATCCGCAGCCTGCTCGATCGCAGTCAGCCGTCGGCCATTTGGATCGCAGCCAGCACCATGCCTCCGCTCGACGCGGACGATGTGGACGAGGACGATATCGTGCTCGACGCGTTCGCCAAATTGCGGACGCGCTATCCGAAACTGATGTTGATTCTGGTTCCGCGGCGGCCGGAGCGATTTGATTTGGCAGCCGAGAAATTGAAGGCGGCGAATGTTCCGTTCGTGCGGCGCAGCGGAATGCGCGCAAGTTCGACGCTCGATCTTCCCGGCGTTCTGTTGCTGGATACGATCGGAGAACTCGCTGGACTGTTCTCGATCGCCTCGGCGGTTTTTATGGGCGGAACGCTGGCGCGGCGCGGCGGGCACAATATCCTCGAGCCGGCGTTCTTCGCCAAGCCGGTGATCGTCGGCCCGAACATGCAGAATTTCGCCGCCATCGCGGCGGAGTTTCGCGAGCGGAAGGCGATGATCGAAATTCAGAAGCCGGACGAGCTTGCCGCCGCGGTCGCGCGCGCGCTCGAAGATGGCGCGGAAGTCGGCGCGCGTGGTCGTGAAGTTTCACAGCGTAGTCGAGGCGCTGTGGACGCGATTGCGAAAGCGGCCGCCGAGCATTGGAATTTATCTTTGTCGCAACCGTTTCCCTCGCTGTGGAGGCGTACGTTGCTCGGTCCGCTTGCGCTCTGTTGGCGGCTCGGGGCAGCGTGGAACCGCCGGCGCAAAGAAGCGAAGGCGAAGAAACTCGACCAACCTGTCGTCAGCATCGGCAATCTCACGGTAGGCGGAGCGGGGAAGACGCCGGTCACGCGCTGGCTGGTCGATCAGCTTGGACGCGCGGGGCGGCATCCGGCGATTCTCACGCGTGGTTACAGGCGGCGGAGTCCGGCGCACATGACGATCGTCGCGGCGGGCGAACTCGCGTCGTCCGACGTCACCGGCGACGAAGCGCAAATGCTGGTCCGCGATGGGCACGCCCAACTCGGGATCTCAGCCGACCGTTATGCGGCGGGCGTGGAGCTGACGCGGCGCTTTCAGCCGGATGTCTTCGTGATGGATGACGGCTTGCAGCACTCGGCTCTGGTCCGCGATCTGGATGTTATTTTGATCGACGCGCTCGATCCGTTTGGCGGCGGCTCTTTACTACCGCTTGGACGCTTGCGCGAGCCCGTCGAACTGCTGGCGCGCGCGAAGGCGATCGTCATTACGCGAGCCGGTCCGACCATTCCGCTCGGCGGCGTCGAAGCGCGGATCCGGACTTTGAATGCGACCGCTCCGCTTTTCCGAGCACGCACCATTGGCGGCGAGTTTCAGCCGATTGGGCGGCAGCCGCCGTTCGCTCACAAAAATGTCGCCGCGTTTTGCGGGCTCGGAAACCCGGCTTCGTTCTTCGAAACTCTTAGGGAGATGGGGATCGGAATTTGTTATCGTTGGCGCTTCGGCGACCACCATCATTACTGGCCACATGAGTTGCAACGTCTCGTCGGGCGCGCGCTCGACGCGGGCGCCGAAGCGGTGGTGACTACGGAAAAGGACATGCTCAATCTTCCCGCCGGCGCGGCGGAACAGTTTTCGCCCTTGCCGGCGTATTGGCTTCCCGTGCGAATTGAAATGGATCGGCCAGACGAATTTCTGAGGCTGATTCCTTGAAGATTGCCATTTTCGGCGGCACCTTCGATCCGATTCATGGAGCCCATCTTGCGGTCGCGCGCGAGGCCCTGCTTCAATTCGCTCTCGATCGGATTCTGTTTGTTCCCGCCGGCAATCCGCCGCACAAAGCCGCCGGAACGTCGTTCGAGGATCGTTTTCACATGGTCGAGTTGGCCTGCCGCGAGGAGCCTCGCTTCGAAGCGTCCCCGCTCGAAGCTGGAGCGCGCAAGAGTTATTCGATTCTGACGATCGAAGAAGTTCACGCCGCGCTGTCAGCTGAAGACGAGCTGTATTTTCTGATCGGCGCCGACGCGTTCGACGATCTGCCCACCTGGTATCGATGGCACGATGTCGCGCGCCTGGTTCGGTTTCTGGTGGTCACGCGGCCCGGCCACGTGATCCAGCCGATTCCCGAAGCGCGCGTTGAGCGGCTGGAATCGGTAGCGCTACAGGTTTCGTCCTCGGAGGTCCGCGCGGAACTGGCGCGCGGCGAAGCGCCAGACGACCTTCCGCCGCGAGTTCTCGATTACATCAGGGAGCGGGGTTTGTACCTGCCGCCGCGGTAGGGAAGCCGAAGCCGCCGAACGGCATTCCGTACTCGATTGTTTTGTCTTCGGCGTTGGGGTGAAACACAGGCGTAATTCGGAATCGCACTTCGACTGGCCCGGCGACGCGGGCTGGAATCTGGAAGCGCTCGGTCAGCCAACCGTGATTTTTGAAACTCCGCCGCCCGGCTTCTTCCCCATTGAGCAGAATGACGAGCTCGCCCTCTTTGACGATGTCAAGATAGGCTTGGGAGATCACTAGAATGGCTTCAAACTCGCGCGCGTTTTCAGGGCGGGCCAGACGCGCGGTGGCTTCCGGTTTCGCCCAGCGGAAGTGGCCTTCGCGCGCCATCCAACCATCGCCGAATTGCCAGATCGGCATGGTCGGACCAATCGTGATGAAAGACGCGTCGGCGGTTTGGGGAGTGCGTTCGAGGATGGCGAGGTTGCGCTTTACAGAATCCCAGACGAGCAAAGCCAGATTCTGCCGCTGCCAGATTTCCTTCAAGTCGCCTTCCGCCGGAAGAACCTCGGGCACGAGGTTCGGGTTCAGATTGATGAGCGCGCCGCGCAAGCCGTGCCGGTTCATGTTCACCGGCGAACCGTCGTAGAGGTAAGTTGTGATGGCGGGATGCGCTTTGGCCCAGGGCACGGCAGCCTCCACCCAGGCTCGGGATTCGGCCGCGGCGGCGAGCGCGGCCTTGCGCTCGCGGCGCATGACGGCGTGATCCCAAGGCAACCAGGCCAGGAACAGGACCGCGGCTACCGCGATGCCGAAGCGGCCGCAGCTCAGAGTGCCGAGCGCGATGGCCAGTCCGGTGAGAGGGACGTAGATGTAGGCGGCGTAGAGGCGTTCCGGCAGCAGCAGCATGGGGGCGGATAGAAGGAGTAGCAGTAAAATGCCGAAGCGGACGCGCTTGTCTTTCACCAGCAATAGAAGCACGGCGCCCATCCCCAGCTTCGGAATGAGCAGCCATTCGGACGAATAGAACTCGAACGATTTCCAGATCGCTTTCGCGGAGAGCGCCAAATGATAGTTGTTGCCGTCGGCCGGATTTCCGGCGATCGCCTGCAACCCGAACGACAACGAGATCGCGAAGAATGGCGCGAGCCACAGCCAGCGCTCCACAGGCCGGAGGCTTATGCCACTTTCGCTGAAGAGGAATTCCCAAGCCAATAACGCGAGGGGAAGGAAGATGACAACTTCCTTGCACTTGAAGGCCAGCCAGAAGGTGGCGATCGAGGTCAGCAGCCAACCGCGCGCGTAGAGGTTCAACGTCGCGAGAGCGAAGGTTCCGCAGAGCAGATCGAAAACGTACATCGGCTTCCAGTAAATGTCGAAGGCGGCCATGTGGAGGGCGAAGAACAGCACCGCCGCCCCGGCCTGCCAGACGTCGAGGCCAAGCCTTCGCGCGAGGCACCACAAAAGCCACGCGTTCAACAAGTGGAAGACGTGGAGCACGGCGATGTAGTCGGCGAAATGGAAGGCGGCGGTTCGCACCATGACGAAGTAGTACAAGAAGGCCGCCGGCCGGAAATTGCTTGGATCGAGCGCGGGCGACAACAGCTTCTTGACCAGGTAAGTGGCGTCTAGACCACGGGCGTTGCCCATGTTGTCGAGGTCGTCGTCCGGAAAATAGCCCTTGTAGGCGCCGCGATTGAAGACGAAGAAGAGTGCGATCAACGCCAAAAACGCCAGGGCCAACCAAAACCGATCAGATGCTTGTTTACCCGGCGCTCGGACCATTCGAAATTAGTGTCGCATTCGCGCCGTCAGATATTGACGGTGGTTTCACGGCCGGCCCGGGCCCATTTTTCGAGGACGCGGTCGAGCTCATGCGGATCGACGGGTTTGCTTAGGTAATCGTCCATTCCGGCGGCAATGCATCGCTCGCGGTCGCCTTGCATGGCGCGCGCTGTCATGGCGACGATCGGGCTGTGGCGCGAGGATCCTTCGGCCGCGCGGATTCGCCGGGTGGCTTCGAAGCCGTCGACGAAGGGCATATGGCAATCCATCAGGATGAGGCCATAGTTGTGGTGACGGGCGAGTTCGGCGGCGGTGCCGCCATCCTGCACCATGTCCACGCGGAAGCCGCGCCGCTCGATCATGTGGGCGGCGACGCGCTGGTTGACGAGGTTGTCTTCGGCGACCAGGATGCGCCCGCGATGGACGCCGGCTGGCGATTCCGAGTCGAGCGATCCGGCCAGATTGCTCAGCGCGGGTTGCACGGAGGGTTCCTCGGCAAGGACGCGGCGCAGGGCGTCGCGCAGCAGCCGCTCGCGGATCGGCTTGTGTAGGACGGCGGCGGTATTCAACGGCGGAGAGTGAGGCCGGCGGCGGGAGGGCGTCAGCAGCACTAGCTTGGCGGATGTCCGGCCGGCGATTTCAGCGGCGTGGATTTCGCAGTCTTTCGTGCCGGCATCGATGAACAGGACCGCAAAGTCTTGGGCGGCTAGAGCGGCTAGCGCCGCCGGTTCCGAATCCGCCTCGCGAACGGCGAAACCACAGGCGAGCAACTGGTCGCGCAACAACTGGCGTGAGGCGGCATGCGGATCCACGATCAGGGCCAGCTTGCCGTCGGCATCGGGCCAGGGTTCGGGGGGCCGCGCGTCGGGCGACGCCACGACCTCGACGTGGAACGTGAAACGGGAGCCTTTTTCGGCTTCGCTTTCCGCGCGAATCACGCCGTGCATGGATTCGACGATCTGCCTGGAAATCGCCAGCCCCAAACCGGTGCCACCAAATTTCCGCGTGCTCGATCCGTCCACCTGATAGAACGGTTGAAACAGGTTCGAGATGGAATCGGCGCGGATGCCGATGCCCGAATCCTGGACCTCGAAACGCAGCCGGTCCGGAGCTTCGAGGCCGACCGACAAGCGGACGAAGCCGCTTTCGGTGAACTTGATGCCGTTGCCCAACAGGTTGGTCAGCACCTGCCGCAGGCGGCCGGCGTCGCCGATCCAGCTATCGGGAAGACCGGACTCGACGACGCAAAGCAGCTCGATATTCTTCTGCTCAGCGCGCTCCGCCAGCAGGTCCATGAGGCCGTCCACCAGGCTTCGAATCGAGAACGTCGATTCATGAAGAGTGAGGCGTCCAGCTTCGAATTTCGAGAAGTCGAGAATGTCGTTGATGATGGTCAGCAGGTAGTCCGCGGACGAGCGCACGGTGCCGGCGAAATCGCGCTGATCCTCCGACAGATCGGTGTCGAGCAGCAGGTGGGTCATGCCGATGATGCCGTTCATCGGAGTGCGGATTTCGTGGCTGACATTCGCCAGAAATTCGCTCTTGAGGCGCGAGGCTTCGAGCGCTTCGTCACGGGCGATGCGCAATTGCTCGGCCTGTTCGCGAACTTGCTCGGCCTGATCTTCAACGCGCCGGCGCGCGACTTCCGCCTCGAAGGTGTAACGCAGGAGTTCGCGCTCGGCGTGCTTGCGGTCCGTGACGTCGGTGAGCGTGCCCTCGTGATGGGTTTCGCCGGTTCGCTCGTCGAACACCAGGCGCCCGTTTTCGAGGACCGTCAGCAGCGTTCCGTCTTTGCGCTTCAAGGTGATTTCGAAGTTACGGAGTTCGCCTTCGGCCTCCATGCGGCGCATCAGGTACTCGCGCTCTTCGGGATCGGAATACAAGTCGGTGGCGATGTCGATCTTGCGCAGATCCTCGACCGAATCGTAGCCGAGCATCCGAACCAGGGCCGGGTTCGCGTTCAGCATTCTGCCGTCGAGGCTGGATTGATAGATGCCTTCGATGACGTTTTCAAACAGACTGCGATAGCGCCGTTCACTGACGCGCAATTCGCGTTCGGCGACGCGGGCGGCGAGCAAACGGCGGCGGTGCCTTAAGAGGACCGCGGCCGGGATGAGGCCCAGGATCAGGACGCCGCCGAGCAGCAGCCGGGCGGATAGGGGTTCGACGATCTGTTCGAGCCAGACGCAGGCGAGCGCGAACGGCAGCGCCAGCCATACAACGGTCTCGATGGTCGCCTTGCGGTGCATTCTTTCCCCAGCGTTCTCCGGTGGGCACACGAATCCGTTGACGGGAAACGTCCCCTCTGTGGGGATTATCGGTTCTTCCGCCCCAAAACTAGAGGTGGTCGAAGTACTAAAATCGGCTTCCTAGTCGAATGCCTGGGAGAAGGCCAGGGCGGGGAGGAGGAGTAGGGCAGGGAGCAGCGTACTGGTTCGGAACACGATTCTGGCATTCTATGCCAAAACGGCGGGAAGTGGCCTTAGCGCACAGACCGCAGGGCGTCGTCAACGGCTGCGGGCGCGCGTAGGATGATGGTGAGGAGCACACGAGCGGGACCTTCTGGATTCCGTCTACCTTGCTCCCAATCCTGTAAGGTTCTCTGATTAAAGCCGAATCTTGCGGCGAATTCTGCTTGCGATAACCCTGACTTGCGACGTAGAGCTTTGACATCGATCCGTCGTGGAATCCGGACGGCCCTGGACGGTAGCTCCATCTCGCCTCGGACGTGGGCGGCGAACTGCTTCATCCCGAGTACGATCTCCTGTCCAGCAGTGATCTTCTTTGCCATTATTCGCTCCTTCACCAGGACTTCTTAAGTCGGTCCACCAGAATTCTTAGCTGCTTCTTTTCTTTGTCGCTCAGATCGGATGCTTCGTTCTTTGCGTAGATACCGAGCATGACGATGGAATCCTCGATCGCGAAGAAGAAGTAGATGGCACGCACTCCGCCGCGCTTTCCATGGCCGGATTTTCCCCACCGCGCCTTGCGTACTCCGCCCGTTCCTGGAATTACCGGGTGAGCTTGCGGAGTCAGTGCAAGGCTGTCTTCGAGCGCAGTCCGCTCGTCTGTCGTCAGTAGCCGGGATACGTGCCGCTCGTAAGCGGGCGTGAAGTAGACGGTGGCCTTGGCCAAATCCCATTATACGGCACTGCCGTACACGTCGCAGGTTCAGCCGTGGCTGGTGACGCGTTGGATGGAGCGGGCTTTGCCGGTGGTTTCGTCTACGTCGATGACGACTCCGTGGAGTTCGGGGGTTCCTTGGGCGGCTTCCATGCGGGTGGGTAGGCCGGTCAGGAATTTCTGAATCACGATTTCCTTTTCGACGCCGATGACAGAGTCATAGGGGCCGGTCATGCCTACATCGGTTTGATAAGCGGTGCCTTTGTCGAGGACGCGGGTGTCGGCGGTGGGGATGTGGGTGTGGGTTCCGAGGACGGCGGTGGCGCGTCCATTCAGATACCAGCCCATGGTGACCTTCTCGCTGGTGACCTCGGCGTGGAAGTCCACGATCCGGACTTTGGTATCCGGCATGGCGGCGAGGATGGCGTCGGCTTTGCGGAAGGGGCACTCCGTCACGGTGGGCATGTAGACCTTGCCCATGAGGTTGATGACGGCGACATCCACTCCGTTTTTGGCGGTCACGGTGACGACGCCGGCTCCGGGGAGTTCGGCGGGGTAGTTGGCGGGGCGGAGAACCTTCGGGTGTTTTTTGAAGTATTCGTAGATTTCCCGTTTATCGAACATATGGTTACCGCCGGACAGTACGTCCAAGCCGTAGCCGAACAGGTCGTCGGCGATAGTGGGGGTGATTCCGAAGCCGCCGGCTGCGTTTTCGGCGTTGGCGATGGAGAAGTCGATTTTGTGTTCGGCTTTGATGTCAGCGAGATGGCGAGCGACGAGACCGCGTCCGGCCGAGCCGAAGATATCACCGATGAAGAGGATGTTCATTCAAAAAGGGAGCGAAGGCAAGGCTGGGAAGGCTCTGGGCGTTCCAAACGAGCCAACACATGAAACCAAGCTAACAGGAAAGAGATAAGGAGCGAAACCAACTAGCCGTACCAACCCCCGTCATTGACCCCGAAGACTACAGGGGGGAACCCTCCGAGCGCTTTAAGGCTTCTCCATCGCCAACCGAAGTCGGCGGGAGCATGCACACCAGCACTTCATACGAGCCGGGCTCCATGACATTGACTATCGGATCAATTTTTAGAGGGCCAGAAACGAACCAGCCAGCAACGCTCCTCAGAAAGCATGTTAGCAGAGGGGCGGCGAATTCTCCAAGCGAAAACATGCCCTACGAGCAGTAACCCTATTCAAAGCAAACGGTTAGTACTGCTGGCTGGATGGTTTTCGGGATTGCAGGTCGAATCGGTCGGAAAGCGCCTTTTGAGGCCGTGCGAAACGAAGCCAAAGTCTTGTAAGTCGTTTTGTTACAGTATGATAACAGAGGTAATGGGTAGCCGTTCAAGTGAGATTGGCTTCGTTTTGAAAAATGGAGGAATCGAGTGGGTTCGAAGGCTGTTTCTTATGGATGATGGTGGCGGGGGAGTTAGCGGGTGGCTTGATTTAGGTCCGCTCCGGACGTGCTCCTGCGGAGCACTCTCGTCGCGGCTCGGATTTGGTGGACCTGCCGGAGAGGCCTTTTGGTCAAAATTTTAGCCGCAACTAGAGCAGGCGTCACAGCAGCAGTCGCAGCAGTCACAGCCGAGTTGTTTGACGATGACGGCCAGGATGGCTAACAGAACGAGGGCTCCTACGCTGATGCCGACCCATTTCGCGATGCTCCCCATGGTTCCGGCCTGGGCGGGAATCAGGGCGATCAGGGTGAGCATGGCGGCGCGGGCGAGCGGGGAATCACTGAGGGTCCGCATGGGTTGGAAGTGGTGAATCTTTGTTTTCGAGCGGAAAAGCGGAAAGCGGTTTTGCAGTTTCCGTTCCACGTTGGCTTCCAGGCGCGGAGCGAATTCGGTCGGCAGGCTACTCGCCAGGGAACGGGATTGACGGCGGATTTCGGCGGCTGCATCCGGCAGGCTCATGGCGTGGAGACGGATGGGGTTAAACGAACCTGTGCGCTGGTCGCGATGGTAGTCTTCGTAGGCATCGAGCCAATAGATGAGTCGCCCGAAGGCGAGTCCGATGTCGGCGAGGTCGTGATTGCTGCGCGCGATGATGGCTCCGTGGCGGAAGACGAGGGCGGTTGCTTGCGCGGTGGGCTCGGCGGCTCGGTTGATTTGGTCGATTGGGTTCTGACCGGGTGCGAACGCTTGCCCGGCTTCGATGGCGGACTGGCGGCTGAGGATGCGGTCGAGGTCCGCTAGGGGAAAGCCGAAGTCCTGAAGCTGGCGGCGGGCTTTTCGAAAGCGTTTCGAGAAGAGGCGGCGCGCAAGGTGCCAGCGACGTTTGGCGGAATCGAGCGCATGGTCCTCAATTTTGTATTCGGTCAACAGAAGCGTGCAGGCGGAGATGTAGCGCAGCAGAGGGGGCACGTCGGTTTGCGCGGGAAGGGTGGCGCAGGTTCGCGGCTCGTAGGCGGGCAGCGAGAAGTGCGCATCGTCGGCACCGGTGAGGAGTTCGCTTAAGAAAACAAAGTCGTGGTTGACGAGTAGGCGGGCCTGTTGGCCGTAGTCCCGGCCGATGGTTTTGCAGGTGCCGCAATAGTGCTTCCGCCACAGTTCGCGATCCGTTCCTTTGGCGCGCATGAGTCCGAACATGGTGAATCCTCCCCGACGTGTGTGGAGGCCATTCTATCGTTCGGATGCAGGGGAGGGGAAATGGCGCGGGCGGCTAACGGCTGGGGGCGATTCCTAGCGCATGAGGAGGCCTTTTGGCGAGGCAGGTTTCTGCTTACGGAATCGCCATACGGAGGTCGGCGTTATTGGAGCCGGAAGTCCCGTCGCTTACGCTCCGGGTTCAATGCGCGCGGTGCGAGTGAGTTAGAAAGCGCGAGCTGATCGCGCCCCGGAAATTCGTTGCCGGGACGATGCGGACAAAATGGGCTGGATTCGGCCTGTTTTCGCAGGAACGCGCAGGATTCTCGGCTTCTTACTCGAACTTTCTGGCTGTTCCTTTGCTTTCAAACACATAAAGTGTTATCTTCAAAGGTTCATGCGCACTGTCGACCTGATTCATCGCAAACGCGACGGCGAAGAGCTGTCGGCTGAAGAAATCGCCTTTCTGGTGGAAGGCTATACGCGCAACGATATCCCGGATTATCAGATCTCCGCATTCCTGATGGCCGTATTTTTCTCCGGGATGACCGACCGCGAAGTTAGCTCGCTCACCGACAGCATTATCAAGTCGGGTGAGACCGTTGACCTTTCCTCAATTCCGGGGCTCAAAGTGGACAAGCATTCCACCGGCGGCGTCGGCGACAAGACCAGTCTTATTTCCGCTCCGATCGCAGCGGCAGCCGGCGTGATTGTTCCGATGATGTCGGGGCGCGCGCTGGGGCACACGGGGGGGACGCTCGACAAGCTCGAATCCATTCCCGGATTCCGGACCGATCTTACGGTCGAGGAATTCAAGTCGCAATTGGCTACGCACGGACTGGCGTTCATCGGGCAGACGGTGGAAGTGGCTCCGGCGGATGGCAAGATGTATTCGCTGCGCGATGCCACCGCTTCGGTCGAATCGATTCCGTTGATCGCTTCGTCGATCATGTCGAAGAAGATCGCGGAAGGCATGGACGCTTTGGTGCTCGACGTGAAAGTGGGCGCGGGCGCGTTCATGAAGCGTCAGGTGGATGCACGTCGATTGGCGCAGATGATGGTCGGGATCGGCCGCCGTCTCGACAAGAAAGTCCAGGCGCTGATCACGGACATGAATCAGCCGTTGGGCTACGCGATCGGCAATGCGCTCGAAGTGATGGAAGTTTCGCAGACGCTGCAGAACGTGGGTCCGCAGGATTTGACGCGGCTTTCGCTGGAATTGGCCGCGCGGATGATCTTCCTCGGCAAGGTGACGCCGACGCTCGATGAAGCGCGGGAGTTGGCGCAGAAGAAGCTGCTGGACGGTTCCGCGTACAAGAAGCTGAAGGACGTGATTCAGGCGCAGGGCGGAAATCCGCAGGTGCTGGATCGCTTCGACCTGCTTCCGAATGCGACGGGCGCGCGGGAGATTTCGTCGCCGCGTGGAGGCTACATTACGGCGATCGACGCCGAGTATATCGGGCAAGCTTCGTCGATGATCGGCGCGGGCCGGGATCGCAAGGAAGACTCGATCGATCCGGCGGTGGGCGTGATCCTTGAAGTGAAGGTCGGGCAGAAGATCGATGCGAACAGCATCCTGTGCCGGCTGTACTACACGGGCGACGAGCGGGTGGAAGAGGCGGCTCAGTTGGTCGAAGACGCGTTCCGCATTTCGGCGACTCCGCCGGATGAGCGGGAGCTGATCCTCGAAGTTGTCGGCTAGTCTACTTTCGATTTGGTTTTGGTGCCCGGTCTCTAAAACAGGCCGGGCATTGTCTTTTTAGTGATAGGCTTCGGAGCGATGTCTGATCGCGAAGATTCTCATCGTATCCTCCCTGAACTTAAAGATCACGCGATAGTCGCCGATCCTGAGCTGGAACGCACGTCAAGGTGCCGTGGAGCGGAAGTACGGCGCCAGAACCTATCTCCGCGTATCGATTGATATTCGCCAAGATACGGACAGTGACCGGTCGAGATTTCGAAGATTGTTCGTCGCCTCCGGGGTCCAATCAATCGCGAATGGCGGAGGCACTACGTGCCGTTTTCGGATGGCAGAACGAGATCCGCCTCTGTGAGGCCAAATTCGGCGAGGACCTGTTCCATCGGGATTCCGCGTCCGCCACGAGCAGCGAACCATGCCTTACCTTCAAGGACTCGCCTGCGATCATCGTCGGTTACAGGCTCGTCGTCTTCAGGCAGGAGGAGCCGCTTCAGGAGCAGTTCGACTTCGGCGAGTTTTTCAGTGGCCAACTCGTCGATCAAAGCATGCACGTTTTCGCGTACCGCGTCCATACTGTCTCCTCGCTTGCATTTTGCCTCTCCTTCATTCTCCAACAAATCCTGGAGATGGGCGAATGGATGTAGCGCACAGGCCGGAGGCCTATGCCACGATGTAGCGCACAGGCCGGAGGGCTATTTCACGATTTGGTGCACAGGCCGGAGGCCTATGCCACTTATGCCACTTCGATTGGCACTTCCGCGATAAGACTGTTACACTCAGCCGGTCATGGATCGTTTCACTGGACTGATTGGCCTCTTCTCGATTGTTGCGGTCTGCTACCTGTTCTCGTCGAATCGGCGCGCGATTAAGACGCGGGTGATTCTTTGGGGGATGGGGCTGCAATTCGGATTGGCATTCCTGCTGCTTGATAAGCGGACCGGAGTGGGCACGTTGTTCGAGAAAGCGAGCGGCGCGGTGGTCAACATGCTTGCGTACGCGAGCGAGGGCAGCAAGTTCGTTTTTGGTGAAAAGCTCGGCGCGAAATCGACCGAGTTCGGTGTGGTGTTTGCGTTCCAGGTGTTGCCGATTGTCATCTTTATCGCCTCGCTGTTCGCGGTGCTGTATTACTTCGGCGTGATGCAATTCTTCGTGAAGGGCATGGCGGTGGTGATGCAGAAGGTGATGGGCACGAGCGGCGCGGAATCGACTTGCGTGGCGGCGAGTATTTTCATGGGGCAAACGGAGGCTCCGCTGACGATCAAGCCGTTCCTCGAGAAGATGACGCAGAGCGAATTGTTCACCATCATGACGTCGGGCATGGCGCACGTTTCGGGGGCGGTGATGGGCGCGTACGTATTGATCGCGGGGGTCGAGATTAAGCACCTTTTGACGGCGGTGATCATGACAGCTCCGGCAACGATTATGCTGGCGAAGATGTTGATGCCGGAAACGGAGGAGCCGCTAACGCTGGGTTCGGTGAAGGTGGATGTCGAAAGGCCGGGCGTGAATGTAATCGACGCGGCGGCGCGCGGGGCGGGGGATGGATTGCATCTGGCGTTAAATATCGCGGCGATGCTGATTGCGTTTTTGGGCTTGATCGCTTTGATTAACGGAATTCTCGGATGGGTGCACGGGCTGCCGATGCTGGGCTGGATTCCGGGATCGATGCAGCAGATTCTGAGCCTGATTTTTGCGCCCATCGCGTGGGCATTGGGAGTGAAGTGGAACGATTGCGCGACGATCGGCAACCTGCTGGGGACGCGGCTGGTGCTGAACGAGTTTGTGGCGTTTGTGGATTTGGGAAAAATTAAAGACACGCTCGATCCGCGTTCGTTCACCATTGCGACGTACGCGCTTTGCGGGTTTGCGAATTTGAGTTCGATTGCGATTCAGATTGGCGGCATTGGAGCGCTGGCGCCTACGCGGAAATCCGACCTGGCGCGCTTTGGCTTGAAGGCGGTTGCCGCGGGCACGATGGCGAACTTCATGTCGGCGTGCATTGCGGGAATGCTGGTTTAGCTGGTTTTATGTTTTTCATGAAGCTCTGCGTCGCATTGCTGGCAGCCACCCTTCCGCTATGGAGTGCCGAAGAGGCGGACGCCATTCTTAAGAAATTCATTGCCGTCGAGAAGAGCATGGTGGAGCGGGCGAATCAATTCACCTATCTCGAAGAGACGGACCGGATGCGGTACGAGAATGGGCAAAAAAAGAAACTGAATTCCGAGACGCACGAGATTGTTTTTGTCGAGGGGCTCGAATACCGCAAAATGACGGCGCGTAATGGCAAGCCGCTTTCTGGACGCGAACAGGCGCGGGTCGAAAAGGAGATGCGGGAAACGGCGGAGGAACGGCGGAAGCACTGGCGTCCGGCGGCACCGGGCGGGCGCATTTTTACCGGCAGGAAATCGGCGGACTTGGGGTCGCTCGAGGAATTGTTAACCCTGTACGAGAATCGGGTGGTTGGCGAGGAATCGATCGGTGCGAGGAAGGCGTGGGTGATCGAGTCGAGCCCGCGGCGGGATCTGATGGCGAAGAGCCAGCACGAGCGCGACGTTCTCAGTTACCAGAAAAAGTTCTGGATCGATCAGGAAGAGTACGTCGGCCTGCGGCGAGTGTTCACCGTCGTCGGCGAGCACGCGTTCGCAAGACCCGGATCGACGATCACGACGGGATACATACAATTAGGATTGGACGTGTGGCATGCAAACCTGGTCGTCCTTGACGTGTATGAAGAACGAGGCAAGGATATTCATCCGTGGCTGCGGACAGAGTACAAATTATCGCGATTCAAGAAATTCGACGTGGAGTCGACGATGACGCCTGGGCCTCCGCAATAGGCGGGGTACCGTCGGCTTTCTCGCGCCAGCGCTGCGCGATTCTGGGGTCGGCTTTGACTCCCTCTCCGTTTTCATAGCAATCGGCGAGGCGGAGCATGGACGGCACGTGCCGGTTGCGGGCGGCGGCGGTGTAGAGGGCGACGGCGCGTTTCGGATCCGGCTCGACGCCACGTCCTTCGCGAACCCGTTCCGCGAGCGCAAAGCTGGCCGCATCGACGCCGTGCTTTTCCGCGTCTTCAAGCAGGAGGATGGCTTCGTCGTCATCTTCAAAAGGCAGGTAGCCTTCGATTTTCCAGGCGGCGAGCAGCTTGATGGCGGGCTTGTGGCGGGCGTTGGCGGCGTCGATAAGGTGGGCGGCGGCAGCGGCGGGATCGCCACTCCGGCGGGCATCGAGCGCAAGCCGGTAGTGACGCGCGGCGTCGAACGAATCCGTCATTTGCGGGCGCAACCTCACCTGGCGAAGATGCGGAACGTGGGGCATTATTGGCCTGAGGAAAAATAAACCTGGTGTGACATACTCAAGCGAAAGGATTTTATGAAGACACGCACGTTGGCGAAATTGAGTTTGGCGGTAGCGATGGTTCTGGCGCCGTTTCAGGCGGTTTATGGCCAGAAGGCGAAGACCGCGGAGACGGTGAGCAAGTGGGATTTTATGGGCGAAGCCAATGTGAACGGGAAACAGGATCACGACATGATCAAGGTCGGCGGGGGCGCGGGGATGTACCGCGCGATTCAGCTGAAGGTTTCGGGCGGGCCGGTCCATTTTGAAAAGGTCATTGTGCATTACGGGAATGGCACGTCGGAGCCGATCGAGGTGCGGGAGAAGATTGGCGCCGGCGGCAAGACTCGGGTGATCGATCTGCCGGGAGAACGCCGGGTGATCCAGAGTGTGGAGTTCTTTTACGGCAAGGCGGATCGGGCGTCGGTGCGGCCGAAGGTCCGGTTGTTCGGCAAGCATTAGTGCGTCGCGGTTGGATTCCGCTGCTATGAAATTCTGGCGCTTTGCGGGTCCGCTCCTGGCGTGCTCCTTCGGAGCACTGTAGTCGCGGCTCGGATTCGGGGCGGCTACGGGATCTTGCTGTGCGGAACTTCGTGCGGTCTCGTGCGCGCTTCGAGGCTTCTGCGTCCCGTCGCTTACGCTCCGGGTTCAGGGGTGCTTGCGGTAGGATGGAAGACCATCAAGGAGCTGCACCGATGTTCCCTCTCCGATTTGTTTTCTCGCTGAGTTTGCTGGTTTCTTTCACTTCTCTTGCCTTTGCGCAGACTGCGCAGAGGCTTTCTGCTTATGACGTGTTTTCCCTTCGGACGATTGCGGATCCGCAGATTTCGCCGGACGGGAAGCGGATTGTGTACGTCGTCAACTTCGCAGACATCCAGTCCGATACCCGTTACTCGAATCTTTGGATGGTGAATTTCGATGGGTCGGACAATCGTCCGATCACGACTGGAAATTACAAGGACGCGGGTCCGCGGTGGGCTCCGGATGGAAACCGGATCGTGTTTGTGTCGGACCGCGGTGGCTCGACGCAGATCTGGCAGCGTTGGTCGGACACGGGGCAGATGGCGCGGATGACGAGCGTCCCGGAGGCTCCGAGTGCGATGGAGTGGTCGCCGGATGGGAAGTCGATCGCGTTCCTAATGCTGGTCGCGGAGGCTCCGCGGCGGCTGGGGAATTTGCCGCACGCGCCGGAGGGCGCGAAGTGGGCGGAGCCGGCGAAGGTGATCGACCGGCTGGTGTACCGGTTCGACCAGATTGGGTATTTGAAGCCGGGCTTCCACCATTTGTTTGTGGTGTCGGCGGAAGGTGGGGCGGCGCGGCAGATTTCGACGGGCAAGTTCAATCATGGCGGCACGGGTTTAGGCGCGGGCGCGAAGCCGGTGTGGACTCCGGACAGCAAGAGCATTTTGCTGTCGGCGAATCGGACGGCGGATTGGGAGTACGATTCGGTCAACACGGAGGTCCACGAATTTTCGGTGGCGGACGGCGCGGTGAAGACGCTGACGAGCCGCAAGGGCGCGGACAATTCTCCGGCCATTTCGCCGGATGGGAAGCGGATCGCTTATACGGGATTCGACGACCGGCACCAGGGCTATCACGTGAATCATTTGTACGTGATGTTCCGCGACGGCACGAATTCGCGGCAACTGGCGACGGAGTTGGATCGAGATATTGCGAATCCGACGTGGGCTCCGGATGGGCGCGGGCTGTATTTCATTTATACGGATCAGGGCGATACGAAGTTGGGGTATGCGCCGCTCGATGGAAAGGCGCGGGAGGTTTCGGCGCATTTGGGTTCTGGTTTGAGCGCGTATGGCGGGGGCGACGCGTTGTCGCTGTCGGCGAATGGGCGGTTTGCGACGACGGTGGCGGATCCGGCGAATCCGGGCGATATCGCGGTGGGGATGTTGGATGGGTCGGGATTGACGACGATCACCCATGTGAACCGCGAGTTGCTGGCGCAGAGGAAGCTGGGCGCGGTGGAGGAGATCTGGTACAAGTCGTCAAAGGACGGCAAAGCGGTGCAGGGGTGGATTATTAAGCCGCCCGACTTCAATCCGGCGCGGAAGTATCCGATGATTCTCGAGATCCATGGCGGTCCGTTTGCGAATTATGGGGACCGGTTCGATTTTGAGAAGCAGGTTTTCGCGGCGAAGGATTACGTGGTGCTGTATACGAATCCACGCGGCTCGACGAGCTATGGCGTCGATTTCGGCAACGCGATTCACTTGTCGTATCCAGGGGACGATTTCTACGATTTGAATTCCGGCGTGGACGCGGTGATCGCGAAGGGGTATGTGGATCCGAACAATCTGTTTGTGACGGGTGGAAGCGGCGGCGGCGTGCTGACTTGCTGGATGGTGGGGAACTCGACGCGTTTCAAGGGCGCGGCTTCGTTGTATCCAGTGATCAATTGGTATAGCTGGATTGGGACGGCGGATATTGGTCCGCGGATGAGCCAGTATTGGTTCGCGGGGGCTCCGTGGGATAGCAGGGAGAATCTGGAGAACTACGAGAAGCGGTCGCTGTTGTCGGTGGTGAACAAGGTGACGACGCCGACGATGGTGATGACCGGGGAAGAGGATTACCGCACTCCAATTTCCGAGTCGGAGCAGTATTATGCGGCGTTAAAGATGCGGCGGATCGATAGCGTGTTGGTGCGGATTCCGGGGGAGCCGCATGGATTGTCGCGTCGGCCAAGTCATCATTTGGCAAAGATTTCTTACATTGTCGATTGGTTCGACCAGCATGGGGGGAAGCCTTGAGGTTGGTGGATGGGATTGGTTGAAATTTGCACAGGCCGGAGGCCTATGCCACTTAGTTTGCACAGGCCGGAGGCCTATGCCACTTTAGCCTATGCCACTTAACAGGAAAAGGCCCGGGGCAGATGCCCGGGCCTTTATTGCTTGCGGAAGGAAGTTATTTCGCGAACTTGCGGCGGGCGATTCCCAGGGCGAGCATACCCATGCCGAGCATGGCGTAGGTGGAGGGCTCGGGAACCGCATCGGTGGCGACGCTGCGGAGTACGACGCTGCTCAGGCCGTCGGTGGGGGTGTTCGAAGTGATCTCGAAGAACTTGTAGGTGTTGTTGAAGGTTTTCGTCTGCACGAAGCCGCCGGTGGAGAAGGTGCTCTGCGCGATGAGCGTCATGACGCCGCCGGCAGTGGCCGAACCCCAGATGCGATAGCCTTCGCCGGCCGTGGTGTTGCCGGAATTGATGCTGTCGAGGGTGAAGGCGACGTTGGTGAAGGTGATGCCCGAAAGGTTGATCTGGAGAGCCGAGCTTTTGCGGATTTCCGCATCGTGGATGGCGTCCCAGATTCCGAGACCGTGCTCGGCGCCGGGCGCGCCCAGATTCTGCCAGCCGAGGTCGAGGGCGGTGCCGAGTTGTTGGGTGTAGGTGGTGGTTCCGACGACACCTGCGACGGGCATGTTATTCAGCGTGAGCGAGGTGACGGGGAGGAGCACTCCGCCGGCGTCGCTGGTGAAGTTATGGGAAGTGAAACCGAGATCGGTGCCGCTCGAGAAAGCGGTGGGGAAAAAGCTATTGGACCACGTGATCGGCGTTGCAAGTGCGCTGCCGAGCATGCATGTCAGGAATAGAGAGCTGGCTAGAAATTTCTGCATGGTTGAACCTTTCAGTCTGGAAATCTTCCGGGCGGCTTTGCGTAGCGACTCCGGTTTCCCTCGGCGATGTCTCCTCGGGTGCTGTAATGTTTTTACAGGTGGGGCTTGAGGCGACCTATCCGCCCGGGGTTCCCGTACGTACCAGAAAACCGAATGGGTTTTGGTACTGTGGCAGTACTAGATGCTCGGTAGTTTGGCCGCTAAGTGATTGGCAGGCAAGCACAAAGGGCGTATGCTGAGGTAGAGTGCACACTGAACCGCCGCTCGAGCGTGAGCGCACGCGCCGCCTCGCCGCCTGGTTTCTCGGGCCTAAGGCCGAGAATGCAGAGCTGGAGGAAAAGATGTTCCTCCACATTTTGCAAGACTATTTTCACTGGCGGCGGAACTACTTTCCTTCTGACGAAATCCTGGTGACGCAAGGCCTGCGGCGCGAGGCGATGGCTTGGAACGACGAGTTGTTCCAGCAGATTTCCGAGATGTTGGCGGGATTCCGGCGGCATTTTCCGGTGTACAGTCCGCGATACAACGCGCACATGACGGCGGACCAGACGATCCCGAGCCTCTTGGGCTATTTCGCGGGGATGCTGTACAACCCAAACAACGTGACGCCGGAAGCGGCTCCGGTGACGGTGCAGTGGGAACTGGACGTGGGGTCGGACATATTACGGATGCTGGGGTTTGAGGCGCCGCCGAAGAAGGCGGGTCCGAGCGGCGTGAAGACGGAATTTGGGTGGGCGCACATCACTTCGGGCGGCACGGTCGCCAATATGGAAGCGCTGTGGGCGGCGCGGAACATCCGCTACTTTCCATTGGCGGTGCGGGACGCGTGCATACGGCACGGGATTCCGCTGGCGATGCGATTAGCGGATCAGGACGCGGCGGCAAGGTCGGGGATCGAGACGCTGACGGCGCGGCAGATTCTGGGAATCAAGCCGAACCAGGCGGTGTATCTCTATGGACGCTTTGCGGACGCGGTGCGGCGGCATTTCGATCTGGATCGGACGGCGGCGGGCAAGCGGGCCTATGAACTGCTGGCCGAGAGCCGCTTCAGTATTGCGCATCACGGGTCGCGAGCTTGTTACGGGGAGCATCCTCCGGCGATTTTTGTGGCGGGGACGCGGCACTATAGCTTCGGCAAGATTGCGGATCTGCTGGGTGTGGGGCGTGCGAACGTGATCCTGGTGGATGTGGATTCGATGTTCCGGATCGACGTGGGCGATCTGCGGCGGAAGATGCAGAAGGCGCAAGCGGAGGGGATGTTTCCTCTGGCGGTCATTGGCGTGGCGGGAACCACGGAAGAAGGAGCGGTGGATCCGATACACCGACTGCACGAGCTGCGGGAGGATTTGGAACGGACAGAAGGGCAGAGTTTCTGGCTGCATGCCGATGCCGCTTGGGGCGGTTATATGCGATCGCTGTTCATGGATCCGGATGGGAAGCGGCCGGAGGAGGACGTCAGCGAATTTGTTTCGCGCGAACTGACGATCCGGCGGGGGCATTACGAGAAGACGATTTCGCTGCGCTGGGGATATTCGGAAGTGACTTCGGCGTTTGAGGCATTTCCGCTGGCGGATTCGATTACGGTGGATCCGCACAAGCTGGGGTACATTCCGTATCCGTGCGGGGTGGTGGCGTTTCGAAACGATCTGGTGCGGCAGTTTATGACGGAAGAGGCTCCGTATATTTCAGAGGCCAGCGCGGAGGAGGTGCGGGCGCATCATCACCATCCGCCGACGTCGGTGGGTCCATTCATTTTGGAGGGATCGAAGCCGGGTGCGGCGGTAGCGGCGTGCTGGTTGTCGCATCGCATGATTCCGCCGGACCGGTCAGGATACGGCGAGATTATCCGGGCGTCGTTATTGGCGGCGCGCGAGTTGTATGAACGGCTGGTGCACTGGGACGTGTCGTCGAGGGCGAACGGACAGGAGGCGGCGTTCCGGTTTGTGCCGATCACGGAAATGCCGCCGGACATGAATGTATTGTGCTTCCTGGCGGTGGCGAAGCAGGATCCGACGGTGGCGGGGACCAACGCGTTGAATCGCGCTGTATACGAGCAGTTCACGATCGACGCGGAGCACGGGGATGGGAATTACAGTTACGCGCAGCCGTTCTTTTTGTCGCGCACCGAGATTGCGCCTCCGGCGTATTCGGCTGGGGCGATGGCGATGCTGCTGGAGCGGGCGGGGTTGTCATGTGGGGAGTACGAGGGCGAGGGATTGTTCCTGTTGCGGGCTACGGTGATGAGCCACTATCACGTGATGGCGGCGGAGACGGGTCATAAGCAGGAGTTGCTGGCGGAGTTCGTGGAGATGCTGGCGGCGAAGGTAGAGGCTCGGTTGGCGGTGGGGTTCGCCGCGGACTCCCTGCGGCGTTGATTCAGGAACACCGGATCAATTGAGGTTGAACGCTTCCGCGATCAATTCGTAGGAGCGGCGGCGGGCTTGGTGGTCGTAGGTGATCGTTACGATGTGGACTTCGTCGGCTCCGTAGAGCGCGGCTAATTCTTCAATCCCTCGTTTGACGGTGGCGGGATCGCCGATGATGGCTCGGCGCGGACGGGCTACCGTGTCGGCGTTCGATCCGCGGGCTTCGAGAAATTCGAGGGCGGTTTCGACGGGCGGCACGGCGATGAGCTTGCCGGCATTCATCATGGCTCTGGTCATTCGTGCGCTCGACGCAATGCGTTGCGCTTCCTCGTTGGTCTCGGCGCAGACGGCCCATCCGGCGACCATCATTTGCGGTTTCTCAAGGGTTAGAGAGGGGACGAAGCGCTCGCGGTAGGTGGCGGCGTAATCGGCTCCGTTGGGATTGATGAAATCGGCGAAGCAGTAGGGGAGTCCGGTTTCGGCGGCCCACAGCGCGCTTTGTTCGGAGGAGCCGAGGAGCCAGACTTCGGGAACGTGCGGACGGCCGGGGAGCGATACGGCAAGGCGGCGGAACGGATGCTCTTTCGGCAGCGAGTTTTCGAGGTACCCGAGGAGTTCGCCGAGCTGTTCCGGAAAATCGTCGGGGGCGGCCTGACGGCGGTCGCGCTGGAGGGCGAAGGCGGTGTAGTGATCGGTGCCGGGGGCGCGGCCGACTCCGAGATCGACGCGATTGGGGTAGAGGGCGCTCAAGATGCTGAAGGTTTCGGCGACCTTGAGGGGGCTGTAATGGGGGAGCATGACGCCGCCGCTGCCGATGCGGATGCGGGCGGTGGCGGCTCCAATGGCGGCGATCATCACTTCGGGATTGGCGCAGGCGAGCATGGGAGTGCCGTGGTGTTCGGCGACCCAATAGCGGGCATAGCCGAGGCGATCGGCGAGTTTCGCGAGGTCGATGGTGTTGCGGAGGGCGTCGGCGCCGGTCGAGCCTTGCGAGATCGGAGACTGGTCGAGGACGCTGATTTTCATGGGTCTGTTTTCATCGTAGGTGAGTTGGTGGGGTTGAGAAGTTATTGACCGCGTCTGGCGCGCTCCTTCGGGAGCGCTTACAGCGCGGCTCTTCGGTTTTGACGGGGGATCCCCGCACTTACGTGCGGGGCTTTACATGCGGGGCTTTACTAGTGGTATTAGAACCGGAAGTCCCGTCGCCTACGCTCCGGGTTCACTTGGGGTTCAGCGATCGTTGGGATGTGTTTGGTCAGAGAGTGGTGGAGGTCTGGGTTGTTGGTATCATCATCCGTAAGATGAAACTGGCGGCCGCATTGCTCTTCAGCGTTACGGCGCTTTTCGCGGACGATGCTCTCGAACAGCGCGCGGTGGGCATCCTTAAGAAGAACTGCCTGATGTGCCACGGGTCGGCGTTGCAGAGTTCGAAGCTGGATTTGCGGACTCGCGAATCGATTCTCAAGGGCGGCGAACATGGTCCGGCTTTGGTGCCGGGCAAAGCGGAGCAGAGCAAACTGTACCGATTTGCGGCGGCGCTCGATCAGCCGTCGATGCCACCGGGCAAGAAGCTTTCGGCCGAGGACGCGGGAACACTGAAGGCGTGGATCGATTCCGGCGCACCGTTCGCTTCGGTCGTCGGCGTGGACGATAAGGCGGCGACGCTGGCGAAGTTGGAAGAGCGACCGATTACGGCGGACGAGCGGATGTTCTGGTCGTTTCAACCGGTGAGGAGACCGGCGGGACGGGCGGGCATCGACGAGTTGATTCGCGAGAAATTGACGGCGAAGGGCATAGCGTTTTCGCCTCCGGCATCGAAGCGCGAGTTGGTGCGGCGGGCTTATCTCGATTTAGTCGGACTGCCTCCGACTCCGGCGCAAGTTTCTGACTTCCTAAATGATTCCTCGCCCCAGGCGTTCGCGAAACTGGTGGACAGGCTGTTGGCGTCGCCGCATTATGGCGAGCGATGGGGACGGCACTGGCTGGATCTCGCGCGGTACGCGGATTCGGGTGGGTACGAGTTCGATCGCGACCGCGACAACGCCTATCTGTATCGCGACTGGGTGGTGAAGGCGCTGAACGCGGATATGCCGTTCAACGAATTCGTGCGGATGCAATTGGCGGGTGACGAGATCAAGCCGGGGAATCGGGACGCGATTATTGCGACGGCTTACCTGGCGCTCGGCGGAGAGCCGAACATGAACACTCCGCAGACGCGGTCCGATGTTTTGGACGATATGATCGCGACGACGGCGGGGACGATGCTGGGCATGACGGTGGGATGCGCGCGCTGCCACAATCACAAATTCGATCCGATTCCGCAGAAGGATTATTACCGCATGCAAGCGGTGTTCTTCAACGCGAAACCGGCGGAGGTGCCGCTGGTTTCAGAAGAAGAAGTCGCTCGGCATAAGGACCGCCTGAAGGCATGGACCGAGCAGCGGAAGCCTTTAAAAGAGGCTTTGGCGGCATTCGAGAAACCGTTTCGCACGCGGATGATCGCGGACAAGACGGAGAAGCTGGCGGATTACATTAAGGTGGCGCTGGCGACTCCGGCGGAGAAGCGGACGGAGGGTCAAAGGCTGAACGCGATCCAGGTCGAGAAGACGATCGAGGTTCGGGATGAGGAGTTGGCTCCGTCGATTACGGGCGATAATTTGCGTGTCTGGGATGCGTTGAAGGCGCGGCTGAAGGCGTTCGACGCGACGCGGCCGAAGTTAGAATCGGCGTGGGCTGTCGAAGAGAAGAAGATCGAGCCGTCGTATTTTTCGCATCACGGCAGCGTGGATAATCCGGGTAGCCTGATGAAGCCGGGCGTGCTGAGCGTGGCGTACGAAGGCGAGTGGAACTTTCCGGAAGGCCACGGACGGCGCAAGGCGTTTGCCGAGTGGATCGTTTCGCCGGAGAATCCGCTGACGGCTCGGGTGACGGTGAACCGGATCTGGCAGCATCACTTTGGCGAAGGGATCGTGCGGACCGCCTCGAATTTCGGAAAGACGGGGGAGCGTCCGACGCATCCGGAATTGTTGGATTGGCTGGCGGCTGAATTTGTATCGAGCGGATGGAGCATCAAGACGATGCATCGGCTGATCATGAATTCCGCGGCGTATCAGATGTCGTCGAACGATACCGATGCCGGTGTGCGGGCGGATCCGGAGAATCGGCTGCTGTGGCGACAGGCGCGTCCGCGGCTGGAAGGCGAGATTATCCGCGATTCGATTCTAGCGGTGGCGGGAACGCTGCGTGCGGAACAGATCGGCGGACCGGGAATGTATCCTTATATCGATCCGGCGCTGTGGGCTGGAGGCAGCGGGCGGACGTGGGCAGGGAAGGCGATCGACGATGCGTCCACGTGGCGACGAAGCTTGTACATTTTTCAGAAGCGGACCATCCCGGTTCCGATGATGGAGCTGTTTGACGGGCCTTCGGCGACGGCATCGTGCCCGCGGCGCAACCGCTCTACGATCGCGACGCAGGCGTTGATCCTGATGAACAACGCGTTCGTACTGGACCAGGCAAAACGATTTGCGGGGCGGTTGCGGCGGGATGCGGGTGAGGATCCGGCGGCGCAGGTGGAGCGGGCATTCGCGCTGGCATTGGCGCGTTCGCCGAGCGAGGCGGAGCGGCGGGAATCGATCGCGTTCATCCGCAAGAATCCGGATGGACTGGCCGATTTCGCGCAGGCGATTTTCAATTTGAACGAGTTCGCATACATTCCTTAAGAGACGCCATGAGCAAACGCTTTTTATCCCGCCGCCAGATGCTCTCGATTGCCGGGGGCGGAATCGGATCGCTGGCGCTGGCGGATCTGATGTCGGGTGCGACGTCGCCGATGTCGGCGAAGCAGCCGCATTTTCCGGCGAAGGCGAAAGCGGTGATTTCGGTGTTCTGTTATGGCGGCGTCAGCCACGTGGACACGTTCGATCCGAAGCCAGAGCTGGGACGGCATCCAGGCGAGACGATGCCGGGCAAGGGCAAGGTCATCGTATCGCAGGGCCATCCGGGCGGCATGATGCCGTCGCCGTGGACGTTTAAGAAGTACGGCCAGTGCGGCATGGAAGTGAGCGAGCTGTTTCCGAACGTGGCGAAGCACGTCGATGACATCGCGTTCATTCGCTCGATGTACTCGCTTTCGAACGATCACGCGCCGGCGATGTTCCAGATGAATACAGGGTCGGTGCTGCCGGGCTATCCGAGCATGGGCAGTTGGATCACGTACGGCCTCGGAACCGAAAATCAGAACCTGCCGGGCTACATCGTGTTTTCCGATTGGCGCGGCGGTCCGATTGGCGGGGCTCCGAATTGGGGCAACGGGTTTATGCCGGCGGCGTATCAGGGAACTCCGTTTCGTTCGAGCGGGGATCCGATTGTGGATTTGAAGCCTCCGGCGGAGATGACTCCGGAGCGGCAACGGCGTTGGCTGGGGTTCCTCGAAAAGCTGAATGACGAGCATGCGCGCAAGAATCCGCTCGATTCGGAATTGTCGGCGCGCATTGCTTCGTTTGAACTTGCGTATCAGATGCAGGAGCATGCGACGCGCGTGGTGGCGATCGACAACGAGCCGGAGCACGTGCGGAAGGCGTATGGCTTGGATCAGAAGCACACGCAGTACGTGGGCCGGCAATTATTGATGGCGCGGCGATTGGTCGAGAAGGGCGTCCGCTTCGTGCAGGTGTATTCGGGCGGCGGCAACTTCGGCGAATCGTGGGATGCGCATTGGGATTTGAAAGAGAATCACGAGATGCACTGCGGAGAAACGGATCAGCCGGTTGCGGCTTTGCTGGCGGACCTGAAGCAGCGCGGTTTGCTTGATTCGACGCTGGTGATCTGGCATGGCGAATTCGGGCGGATGCCGATTTCGCAGCGGATGAACGGGCGCGATCACAATCCGCTGGGGTACACGGTTTGGATGGCGGGCGGCGGAATCAAGGGCGGGCAGGTGATCGGCGCGACGGACGAATTCGGGTATCAGGCGGTGGAAGACCGGAAGTCGGTCAACGATCTGCATGCGACGATGCTGCACTGCTTGGGCTTCGATCACGAGAAGCTGACCTATCCTTATAACGGTCGTCAAATGCGGTTAACCGACGTTGCCGGGAACGCGATAAAACCTCTGCTCGCGTAGGTTGCGACCGGCTTGACACGGCCGCGGGGCGTCCGTTATTCTCGTCGCCACCATGCGACGTATTCTGCTTGCTTTCCTGTCGTTCCTTCCTTTGATGAACGCGAATGCTCAGCCTGCGAGCATGACGGCGGCCGATATCGCGGCGTTTTTTGACGGCATGATGCCGCAGCAGTTGCATCGCGAAGACATTGCGGGGGTTGTGATCGCGATTGTGAAAGACGACCAGGTGCTCTTCGCGAAGGGCTACGGGTATGCGGATGTCGCGAAGAAGATTCCGGTTTCGACGGATGCGACGCTGTTCCGGCCCGGCTCCATTTCGAAGCTCTTCGTGTGGACTTCCGTGATGCAGCAGGTGGAGCAGGGGAAGCTCGACCTCGATCACGACGTCAACGAGTATCTCGATTTCAAGGTTCCGCCTTACGAGGGCAAGCCGATCACGCTGCGCCATATCATGACGCACACGGCTGGATTCGAGGAGGCGATCAAGGACTTATTTGTGCCGAACGCGGCATCGTTGAAGTCGTTGTCGGAGTATTTGCCGAGCCATATGCCGCAGCGGATATTCCCGCCGGGCGTGACGCCGGCGTATTCGAACTATGCGACGGCTCTAGCGGCGTACATGGTGCAGCGGGTGTCGGGTGTTCCGTTTGTGGAGTACGTGGACCGGTTTATTTACAAGCCGCTGGGGATGAATCGCACGACGTTCGCGCAGCCGCTTCCCGAGAATCTGGCGCCGTTGATGTCTGCCGGCTATGCCAGGGCGTCGGGCGGCGGGAAGGCTTACGAGTTCGTTGGCGCGTTTCCGGCGGGCAGCGTGAGCGCGTCGGCGATGGACATGACGCGGTTCATGATGGCGCACTTGCGGGACGGCGAATTGGATGGCGCGCGGATTCTCAAAGCGGAGACGGCGCGCCTGATGCATACGCGCCAGTTTGCCGTGAATCCGGTGTTGAACGGGATGGCGCTGGGCTTTTATGAAGAGACGCGGAACGGCCATCGCATCATCGGGCACGGCGGCGATACCGCGTATTTCCACAGCGATCTGCACCTGATGGCGGATTCGAATCTGGGTTTCTTCATCTCTTACAACAGCGCCGGCAAGGGCGAGCTGGATCCGCGAGGCGAAGTTTGGCATGCGTTTCTGGACCGGTATTTTCCGTCGACGCCTCCGGCGGACGCGACGCTCGCGTCGGCGAAGCAGGATGCGGCGAGCGTATCCGGCTCGTACGTGATCAGCCGGCGTCCGGCGACGAGCATCTTGAGCATTGTTGGGCTGCTTTCGACGATCAGTGTCGCTGCGGATGCGGATGGCAATTTGAGCGTGCCGATGTTCCGGTCGGCGAATGGCGTGGTGAAGAAGTGGCGCGAAATCGCTCCGCAGGTTTGGCGGGAGACGGACGGCCAGGAGTTGATCACGTTCCAGCGCGATGCCGTGGGGCGGGAAACGATTGGGCTTGGGTATCCGTTTATGGTTTTCCAGAAAACTAGCTTCGCGCGGAATGGTGCGGTGAACCAGATGATTGGGGGCGGGAGTCTGATTATCATTTTGCTAACGCTGATTCTGTGGCCGGTGACGGCGATTATCCGCTGGCATTACGGCGTGCGCCGCGAAGGGGATGGCGGGCGTTCCACCTTTGCGTTCGCGGCGCGTGCGCTGGTGGCATTCAACCTGGTGGCGGTGGTGATCCTGATTTGGGTTGGCACGAAGGCAGTGGATCCGGGGGCGGCGAATTCGAGTCTCGACTTTGCGCTCCGGCTGTTGCAGGTGTGCTTACTCCTCGGTTTGCTGGGCGCCGTCGTGGCAGTGATCAGCGCGATGCGAACGTTGTCGGCGCGGGCGTGGTGGTTCACGAAGCTGCACGCGGTGGTTCTGGCGTTGGCGTGTGTGGGTTTTTCGTGGTTTATTGTGCATTGGAATTTTCTGCACGCCAGTTTGATGTATTGAGCTTCGTTGGGCCCAAGCGGCTGGCGTATACTGTGGGTCGCTACTTCGCGGAGGTCTGATGGAATTTTGGTGCTGTCAATTGCGCCGTTTGGTGATCAGTGCGCCCTTACTCGGCGTGCTGGCAATGGCGCAGAATGCGGACGTATTGCGCGGCGAGAAGCTATTCGAATCGCAATGCACGGTGTGCCATGGGCAGAAGGGCACAGGCGGACGCGGTCCGGTGCTGACGAAGCCGAAGCTCGAAAAAGCGCCGGAAGACGCCGAGTTGGCGAGGGTGATCTCGCAAGGCATTCCGCCTGAAATGCCGGGTGCATGGCAATTGTCGGAGCGCGAGGTTGGGGACGTCGTAAAGTACGTGCGGTCGATCGGCGCGGTAGCGCAGGTTGTGCTTCCGGGCGATGCGGTGCGCGGCGCTGGTCTGTATCGCAACAAGGGCTGCGTCGGTTGTCACATCGTGAACGGCGCCGGCGGCGGCTTCGGACCGGAGCTCAGCATGATTGGAACGCGGCGGCCGGCGGAGCATTTGCGTCAATCAATGACGGATCCGGCTGCGTTCATCCCGCCGGAATACATTGCGGCGGAGGCGGTCACGATCGCTGGAAAGAAGCTGACGGGTGTGCGTGCCAACGAGGACAACTTTACGATTCAGATCAAGACATTGGATGGGCGGTTCCATAGCTTTCGGAAAAGCGAGTTGAAATCGACGAAGACGCTGGCGGACGTGAGCCTGATGCCGTCGTATCGGGAGACGTTGAACGCGAGCGAGCTAGACGATCTGGTCGCTTATCTTGCAAGTTTGAAAGGCCGTCCATGAGCGTCGCTACGCGTAGTCTTGCTGTGTTCCTGCTGTGTGCGGCGGCTGCGCTGCCACAGGTTCCTTATGAGCGAATTGTGAATTCCGCGAAGGAACCGGGGAACTGGTTGACGTATTCGGGTAATTACGCGGGCCATCGATATTCCCCGTTGACGGAACTGACACCGTTGAATGTGGGCCGCTTGAAAGTGAAGTGGGCGTATCAGTTTCCGCAGCCGCGCATTGAGGTTTCGCCGATCGTGGCGGATGGCGTGATGTACGTGACGGGTCCGAATACGGCGGCGGCGCTGGATGTGAAGACGGGCCGCGAACTGTGGACGTGGAAGAGGACGATTCCGTCGGATTACCAGTCGATCGGTTTCGGCCGGGTGAATCGCGGCGCGGCGATTTTAGACGACAAGCTGTACATCGCGACGCTCGATTGTTACGTCGTGGCGATCGACATCAAGAGCGGCATCGAGCGTTGGACGACGAAGGTGGAGGATTACAAAGTCGGCTACAGCATGACGATGGCGCCGCTTGCGATCAAGGGCAAGGTGGTGATCGGGATCAGTGGCGGCGAGGCCGGAATCCGGGGCTTTGTCGATGCGTACGATGCGACGACGGGCGCGCGCGCGTGGCGATTCTACACGATTCCGGGACCGGGCGAGCCGGGCAATGATAGCTGGTCCGGCGACACCTGGAAGACGGGCGGCGGGTCCACGTGGGTGACGGGTTCATACGATCCGGAGATGAATCTTGTGTATTGGGGCGTCGGCAATCCGGGTCCGGATTGGAACGGCGATGTGCGGCCGGGGAACAATCTATACACGTGTTCGTTTGTTGCGCTGGATGGCGATACGGGAAAGCTGAAGTGGCATTTTCAATTCACGCCGCACGATACGCATGATTGGGATGCGACGCATATTCCGGTGCTGCTGGATGCGGAAGTGCGGGGGAAGAAGCGCAAGATCGTGGCGAACGCAAATCGCAACGCGTTTTATTACGCGCTGGATCGCGGGACTGGGGAGTTTTTGGCGGGCAGGGAATACGCCAAGCAAACCTGGGCCAAGGGATTGGACGATCAGGGGCGTCCGATGGAAATTCCGGGTATGGAGCCGAGCGAAAAAGGAACGCTGGTGTGGCCGAATTTAAATGGCGCGACGGTGTGGTTTAGTCCAGCGTACAGTCCGAAGACGAACTTGTTTTACGTCGCGACGCGGATGGTCGGGGCGACTTATTTTAAGCGCGAAGCGGAATATAAGCCGGGCACGTTCTTTGCTGGAGGCGGCGAAGAAACGGTTTCGACAGCGGAGCGGTCGGGCGCGCTGCGGGCACTGGATCCGGCAACGGGGAAATTGAAGTGGGAGTTCAAACTGGTGTCGCCTCCGTGGGCGGGTGTGCTGGCGACGGGCGGCGGGTTGGTTTTTTCGGGAACGGAGGAGGGCAACTTCTACGCCGTGGATGCGGCGAGCGGCAAGCCGTTGTGGGAGTTTCAAACCGGCGGGCGGATCGCAGCGAATCCGATCAGTTTCCAGGTTGACGGCAAGCAGTACGTCGCGATCGCGGCGGATCGCGTTCTGTACGTGTTCGGCCAGTAAGGATCATGTAGTATGCGCTCCACCGGCTTCCTGGTGCTACTTGCTATCGCTGCGCCGGGCGCGTTTGCGATTCCGTGCGTGACTGGATTGCTGTCGGCGTATGAGGCGTTGGGAAGCACGGGCTGCGGTGTGGGTCCATTTACGGTCAAGGATTTCAGCTTCAGTACGATTTCGGCTAATTTCACTATTTTGGATACCGACATCACGGTTACTCCAGTGTTCGGCCCGAGTTCGTATGGGTTGACGTTTTCGTCGCCGAAGTTCAATATTTCGGGCAACCAGTTTGCGCATTACCTGCTGGCGTATACCTGGGATCCGAGTTCGATTCGCAGTCTCGAGGATATTTTGAACACGAGCACGCCGGTGTCTCCCGGCATCGCGAAGATTACGACGGACGCGTGCAGGGACGCGGCATTTGTGGCGGTGGTGTGTGGGACGACGGTGGATACGATCGTGGTGTCGCACGATGGCGTGACGCCGAATTTGCTTGCGTCGGTGAATTATTCGCCGCCGATTGCGACGATCGGGATCCGCGACACGATCGAGCTGGATGCGAATGGAGCGAGTTCGCAGTTCAACGACTTTAGCAACCTGGTGATTGTTCCGGAGCCATCCGCGTTGGTTGGGTGCTTGGTGGGGTTTGCGGCGATGTTTGTTGGCTTGCGGCGGCGGTAGTTGGGCACGCTGTCACGTGAGCGCGATCTTGCGTTCTCGGCTCGGGCGTCCCATCGCTGACGCTCAGGGTTCAATGCGTTTTTCACTGGTGGGCTTACCGCGCGCCTCGACGCCATCCTCCTTATTTGCCGCTTTGGAAGTTGGCTAGGGCGGTTTCTAATTTTGTTCTGGTTTCGGGTTTTGGTTTCCCGGCGCGGGCGGGTGGAAGGAGCGCGATGGCTTTCTGCTCCGCGGCTATGGCTTCGGTGCGTTGGCCGGCTTGCGCATAGGCACGCGCCAGGAGGTCTAGCGATTCGGGATCGGCGCTTGCGGTGATTTCGACGGCTTTTCTTGCGGCGGAAATGGCTTCTTCGGGGCGGAGGAATTCCGCGAAGGGGGTCGTCGTCAGGATGGCGACGAAGTTCGCGAGGTAGTAGATGGAAGGCTTTGGTTCACTCACTCGCGGCTTCAATTGGGCGAGCAGGCCGGCGGTTTCCGACTTTGCGGCGGGTTGGTCGTTGACCGCGAGTAAGAGCTCGATCAGGAGCGTTTTTTCCTGCACAACGTCGATGGCGAATTGGCTGTTTTGTGGGTCGGCTTCGAGGAGCGTCTCGCTGAGCGCGAGGCTGCGACGGCAGCTTGCGAGGGCTTCGTTGCTTTTGGCGGTCCGCTTCTGGACTTCGGCCAGAGTTTGATAAGCCATGGCGAGGTTGCGGCGCGAACGGGGCGTCGGGGTCGCGACTTCGTAGGTCGCGATCGCGCTTCGCACGGCGTCTTCAGCGCCCGATGGTTCGCCCGAGAGCATGGCGAACCAGGCGATCCGTTCGCGGGCGAGTGCGAGTGCGTTGCGTGCCACTGGGTCGTCGGGATTCTTCGCGACCCAATCGAGTCCGGCGCGTTCGCAGCCGCGGTAGCTTTCAAGAGCGGCGGCGGGGTCGAAAGCGTCGCCCTGGATTTGCGCTACCTTGCTGCCGATGCGGAAGGCAGGCAGCGATTCGCCGGTCGAGAGTTCGAGAGCCTGGCGATAGTGATCGAGGGCTTCAGTCCGATTTCCGGAGGGTCCAAGAAGGTCGCCGAGTTTTTCGCGGCTGCGCGCGAGGGCTGCGCGGGCGGGAGCGCTTACAGAATCTCGACGGTAGACTTCCTGTGCGATCGCGAAGGCTTTCTGGGCGCTCTCATTGGCGGCTGCCTGCTCGCCGACATTGGCGACGAACAAGTTTCCTTGGACGTCGGCCACCTTCAGATAGCCGGCGACGAGTTCGAGCTGGAGGGCGGTGTCGCCTTTGGCTTCGCGCGCGAGGCCATCGAGATAAGCGAGCGCGCGGACGGTTAGCGATTTGCGTGCCGGCGTCAGGCCGTCGCGCATGGCCTTGTCGAGGTCCTGAATCGCGAAATTGGCGAAGGAGCGCAGGTCTTGAAAGCGGCGTTCCGCTTTTAAGCGATTGGAGTGATCGTTGATACCGAGTGCGACGAGGAGGGCGGCGGCAATGGCGGTCGCAGTGACCGCGGCCTTGTGGCGGATGACGAACTTTTGCGCTCGATAGAGGATGGTATCGCCGCGCGCAGCGAGTGGCTCTCCGCTCAAGAAACGGCGAAGGTCTTCGGAAAGATGTTCGGCGGAGGCGTAGCGGCGCTGCGGCTCTTTGCGCATGGCCGTGAGGATGATGAGATCGAGATCGCCCTTGAGTTGGCGGGTCCAGGCGGGAGGCGCGGCGTCGCTGGGCTTTTTGGCTTCGCCTTCACAGATGGCGCGCTCCATTTGATGGGAGGATTTGGATTCCTCATGGAACGGGTGCGCGTCAGTGAGCAGGACATACAGGAGAACGCCGAGCGCATAGACGTCGCTCGCCGTGGTGATCGGCTGGCCCAGGATTTGTTCGGGGCTGGCGAATTCCGGCGTCATGGGCTGTGCTTCGGTGCGGGTGAAGCCGACGGTGGCGGCGGCGTAGGCGGGACGCAGTAATTTCGCGATGCCGAAATCGAGGAGTTTCGGGACGCCTTGGGGAGACACCAGGATGTTGGCGGGCTTGAGGTCGCGATGCACGACCAGGTTCTGGTGCGCGTAGTGGACGGCGGCGCAGAGCGGGCGGAACAGCGCGAGGCGTTCGCGAAGAGTGAGCCCGGAATCGCGGCAGTAGCGATCGATCGGCTGACCCTCGACGTAATCCATGATGAGGTACGGGATGCCGTCGTCGGTGGTTCCGCCGTCGAGCAGCTTGACGATGTTGGGATGTTCGAGGGCGGCGAGGGTGTGGCGTTCGTTCTCAAAACGGCGGCGGGTGTGATCGTCGAGGAGATCGGGGCGGATGGCTTTTACGGCGGCGAGGCGGCGAAACTGATCGTCGTCACGGGACGCGAGATAGACGGCGCCCATTCCGCCGGCGCCGATGCGGCGAAGGATGCGATAGGTTCCGACGTGGCGGCCGAGCATCGGATCGGTGGTGATGATGGGAGCGAAGAATTGGCTGCTGGCGTCGTCATGGGCGGCAAGCAGGGATTCGACTTCGGTGCGAAGACTGGCGTCGGTTTCGCAGGCCTGGTTGAGGAAGGATGCGCGGGTGGCGCCATCGAGTTCGAGTGCGGCTTCGAAGACGCCTTTCACCTTTTGCCATCGTTCGGGGCTCAACGGAGGTGGCCTCCGGTGAGTTCGCGATGGAGCCAGGCTTTTGCAGAGGCCCATTCGCGCTTGACGGTGGGCGTCGAAATATCCATGACCTCCGCGATCTCCTCGACGCTGAGGCCGGTGAAGAATCGGAGCTCGACGATGCGGCCCTGGCGCGGATCCATCTGCTCGAGGCGGGCGAGGACCTGATCCATGGCGACGACGTCTTCGATGCGATCGTCGGATACCACGAGCGCGTCGTCGAGAGAGATCTGGCGTCCGCCACCGCGTTTACCGGCACTACGCTTTCTCGAATAATCCACGAGAATCTGGCGCATGAGGCGGGCGGCGACGCCGTAGAAGTGGGCTCGATCCTGCCACTCGACGTTGGCTCCGCCGGTCAAGCGGAGGAAGGCTTCGTTGACGAGGGCGGTCGCTTGCAGGGTGTGGCTCGACCGCTCATTTCCCATGCAGCGCCGGGCGACGCGATGGAGTTCGTCGTAGGCGGCGGCGATCAGCTTGGCGGACGCATCCTGGTCTCCGGCGCGATATTGCCGGAGGAGGCCCGTCACGTTCCCTATTTCGTCCGCAGCCACAATGTTCCTGGTGCCCGAGAAGTATAACAGGGCGTGGCGGCAAGGCCGTCCACATACTTCTCGAAAGCCGACTTGCGAAGTTTTGCGAGATTGGATGCACAGGCCGGAGGCCTATGCCACTTGGGATGCACAGGCCGGAGGGCTTTGTTAGTTGGATGCACAGGCCGGATGGCTTTGTTAGTTGGATGCACAGGCCGGAGGCCTATGCCACTTGGGATTCGGTAGAGTGGGCGGGATGGCGGAGATCCTGTCGATTCGTATGCGGGGCGGGCCGGTGAATTCCATATCGTGGGTTCGGGTGCTCTTGGATGGCTCGATCGAACTCGAGTTTTTTGACCACGGCCCGGAGGCGGAGTCGGCTTTCGGCAATCAGGTGGCGTGGGTGTACCGGATCGAGGCGATAGAAAAACCGGTGCTGCGGGGGATGCTCGAAGCGCAAACCGGTCAGCTGATTCCTGGCGACGAAGGCTTACTGGGCGCCTTAGCAGGGCTGTTCGAAAGCGCGTGGGCCATTCGGGATTGGCTGAAGGAGAAGGGAATCGCCTATTCGGAGACGTTCGATTCGTGGGCGTAGACTAAAACGGAATCGTTTGAGTTGAGCCGGAGCTGGGAAGCGGAGCGATTTTGCCAATGAGTCTCAAGTAGGCGTGACATCGGCCCCGCGCGATAACTAGCTCTTCTCACTCTTCCTTTCGCTATCACTTTCGCGGGCATTCGCGCACGTACGGGTGAGGGGACGATCGTGAAAAACAAAGACAGCAAGGTTTGGAAACATTTGGATGCGGTTCGCCTGGGTACGATGTGCGCCACCGGGGTGTTGCTATTCGCGGCCGTGGGTATGGCTCAGGACGCTTTTGTACAGCTCACCGACCGGGCTAACAAGGAATTCCTGGCTAAGGATTTCGTGGCCGCCGAAAAGGACTATCGGGAGCTGCTTACGATGGACGCTCGAAATGTCCATGCCAACCTGTATCTCGGTCACTCGTTGTACCGGCAGAAGAAATATCTGGACGCGGTAGGCCCGTACGAGAAAGCGCAGTCTCTTGGCCAGAGTAAGATGACGCTGCGCGACAGTCGCATTCTGACGGACCAGATCGTGATGTCGTACGGAATCGGCGGGCAGTTAAAGAAGGCGCTGGTGGTACTGGACAGCGCGATTAAACGGGATCCAGAGTACGCGTTGAATTACTACAACCGGGCATGTGCGCTGGCGGAAGACGGGAACAAGGCCGGGATGCTAATGGCGTTGCGGCAGGCGTTCGATCGCAAACAGAACATCCTTGAAGGGGAGAAGATGCCGGATCCGCGGCGGGATTCTTCGTTCAAGAAGTTCACGGCGGATCCGGATTTTGTGGCTTTGATGGGTCAGGTGTATCGCTAGAGAGGGACAGCCGTTCGGGTTATGGATCGGGCTAGGCGGAATGCTCGACCCTGGCGCGGATGGCGCGGAGCCATAGCACGCGGATCCAGCCGCTGCCCCAGCGTACGGCGAGCCACCAATACAGGCCGAATTTCAGGGTGGCGGAGCGCCCATAGGTGACGACACGGGTTTCAGTGGTGAGCAGCGAGCGCCCGGCGTCGAGCGGCAGGATGCGGAAGTTGACGGCCGCCTTCGCATAACCGGGGCGTTTGAAGGCTTTGAATTCCTGCTTGCTGTTGAGACGGACGCGTCCGCCGGAAGGTGTCCAGAAGCGTCCGGCCAATCCCATGACAAGTTCGTGCGGTGTATCTTCCAAATTCAGAAACAGCTCGTGCCGGGCCGCTTCTAAAATCGGTTTCACGGTGGCCGTGCGGCGTGCGAAGGGCTGCCGGATGCGCATCATTAGTTGCACGAGGGGGATTTCGCCGGGTGTGATTTCGCGAACCGCTGCGCTGATTTGGCCGGGTGTTCCGCGGATGGCCAGGGAGTGCCGTTCTTCGAACTGCCATTGCGGAATCCAGTGATCGAGAAGCGTTTGCGGGGAGGCGGATGGTTCCGGCACGAGCCTCAACCTAGCACTTCGCGGTTGCTCATTGAATCGCCCGTATACCTGCGGGGGCGGAAAGTTTGACGCGCCTGTCGGCCAAATCGCCTTCGCGTTCGTCTCTATGGATGTCGGTGGGTGCAAGACTAACGTAGAGTTCGGAGCCTTTCGTTCAGGGTTGACCGTGTGTCTAGTTAGCGGCCGAATCATTTCGGAAGCCGGTATTGTCCGTGCTTCTACGCATCCGTTGGCGCTTGATTCGCGTATCCTCTGGCAGATTCGGAATTGCTTACGGTTAGCTCGAAGATTTTGGCCCACCGCGTGCATCTACACGAGCAGAGTCGGTGAGAGTTTGAAGAAGAGGACGATATGTTAGTCGGAGCAGTCATTGCGGCCCTAGTGATCTTCTCGCTGTTTTTACAGCTGCTCGCTGCGTCTCCCAAGTCCGAAGTCGAGGTTTCCGCACTGGTAAATGGGAACCAGGACGCGCTCGAGTAGACCGCTGGACGGCCGAGAGAATCGTTTCATTTTGACGCTTGGGTGTGTCAAAAAGTGCACTGCGTCCACGGCTTTTGAACGCGAAGCCACCTCCGTGTTGCGGTTGCCGGAGCGTCGGCGTCACATGACTAGATTTTAACGGTCATGCGATTCAGCACCGTGTACAATACGCGGGATGTGGATTGTGCTGCTGGCACTGTTGTTTTTCGGATTGGGCTTTGAAGAGGCAAGCTACGCGCAGACCCCTGCGTTCGACCTGATCATTTCGAATGGCCGGATCGTGGACGGCACGGGAAGCCCTTGGTTTCGCGGTGACATCGGACTGAAGAGCGACCGGATTTCAGCGATCGGCGATCTGTCGAAAGCATCTTCCAAAAACAGAATCGACGCGCAGGGCTCGATCGTCGCGCCCGGCTTTATCGACATCCACGATCACAGCCGTGACGCGATCTTCCGCCTGCCGGCCGGTGAGAACATGCTGCGGCAGGGCGTGACGACGATCGTCGAGGGCAACGACGGCAGCTCGCCGATTCCGCTGCGGCCGTTCTACGATCGGCTGGAGAAACTGCCGCTTGGAATCAATTTCGCAATGTTCGCCGGCCACGGGTCGATTCGTTCGGCGGTGATGGGGACGGAGAACCGGCATTCGACTGCGGAAGAGATCGAGAAGATGCGCGGTTTGATGGATCAGGCGATGCGCGACGGCGCGTTCGGGCTTTCGACGGGACTGTTCTACGTGCCGGGGAATTATGCGCAGACCGAAGAGGTGGTCGAGATCGCGAAGGTCGCGGGGCGATACGGCGGCATGCACATCTCGCATATGCGGGACGAGGCGGCGGACATTTTGAAGAGCGTCGCGGAGACGATTCGGATCGGAGAAGAGGGCCATCTTCCGACACAGGTGTCGCATCACAAGATTATTGGGAAACCAAATTGGGGCCTGTCGAAGGATACGCTGCAGGCGGTGGAGGATGCGCGGAAGCGTGGAGTGGATGTGGCCATCGATCAGTATCCGTACACGGCGTCTTCGACGGGTCTGGCGGCGCTATTTCCGCAGTGGTCGCAGGCGGGTGGCGCGGCGGCATTGAAGGAACGTTTGAACGCGCCGGACAGCCGGGCGCGCATCAAGCAGGTGATTCAGGATCGGATTCTGATTGACCGCGGCGGAGGCGATCCGAAGAATGTAGAGATTGCGTCGTGCCGCTTCGATCCGAGTCTGGCGGGAAAGAATCTGGCGGAGATCACCAAGGCGCGGGGCGTTCCGGTGACGGTGGAGAACGCGGCGGAGACCGCGATCGAGCTGCAGTTGAAGGGTGGATGTTCAGCGATTTATCACGCGATTTCGGAGCCGGACGTAGAGCGGATCATGCAGTCGCCGTATACGATGATCGCTTCCGATGGCGGAGTGATCGGTCCGCGGGATGGCGTTCCGCATCCGCGCAATTATGGAACGTTCGCGCGCGTGTTGGGACTCTACGTGCGGGAACGGCACGTGATCGGGTTGGAGGATGCGGTCCGCAAGATGTCGGCGCTGCCGGCGCAGCGGCTGAAGCTGTACGACCGGGGTTTGCTGCGGCCCGGCATGGTCGCGGACATCGTGGTCTTCGACCCCGATACGGTCGCCGACAAGGCGGACTTCGGCCATCCGCACCAGATGTCGGTGGGATTCAGTACGGTGGTAGTGAACGGGAAGGTGGAGATCGTGGACGGCAAGCTGACGGCGGAGAGAGCCGGGCGGGTGCTGTATGGGGCGGGGAAGAATTAGGCGTTAATCTTCGTCAACCGGCCGAAGTTGTTCGAGATCGTTCAGGTCCTTCAGGCGTCCCGACGCCAGCTTGTTCGCCTTGAGATGGGCGAGGTCGATCAGATTGACGGGGACATCGTCAAGAACGCATACGATGCGATTGGCGTAGCACTCTCGAAAGTCAACACCGGAGATCGAAGTGAGGATCTCGATTCGGACCGGAGCGTAACCCATGCGGATGATGTTGCTCGATTCCTGAAACCACTCCGGAAGAGCGTCTCGAAACCCGAATGCGTGCAGAGCAGCAGCAACCCGCGGAGCGTTGGCGTGATCGAAACCGACCCAAACGTCCAGGTCTCCCGTCGCGCGTGTATATCCGTGGTAGTTTACGGCGTATCCACCAACCACGAGGTACTCAGCGTGGTTCTCGTTTAACGACTTCAATAAATCCCTGAAGTCTCGATGTAGCTCGATCGTGGCCATAGATCATGCGGCGCATCATCTCGCAAGCCCGCAGGCGCTCCTCTGGTGTTTTGGATTGCCAATAGGCGCGGTCGTCGCCTTCGTCGGCGAGTGTGCCGATCGAGATCGCCGTCCTGTCGAGCCGAAACTCGGTCTCAAGATCCACACTTTATTGTACCGTTCGAAGGCAGTACGGAGCTGCAACACTCTTGTCTCACGCAAGATGAGCCTGAAGGTGGGGATGGATTCTCACGCAAGATGAGCCTGGAGAGGGGATGGATCGGGATGCTGGGGATTGGTCATCAGCATGGACGATACGGAAGCGGGGAGCCTGGAGCAGATTCG
>JBBQWZ010000006.1:0-158586 GCA_038210135.1 Bryobacterales bacterium | reverse complement strand
GCCCTTGGAAAACGCTCCCGCGTTTCCCACATTCCCACAGCGCCTACGATTGCTTCTTTCCTCAAACAAAAAAGAAAGACTCCAGCCTCACCCACCCTCAACGCCCCGCTTCAGGCTCATCCTTCGATGAGAAAATGCTGGTCCAGATACCGGCAGAGCAGTACCCAACAGCGCCTAGTACTTTTCCGGTACGTCACGGCCCTGTAGTACCGTTGCCCAAATAGCGGTGCGGATCACAAACTCAGCATGGACAGAAATGTCCTCGCTTTATGGAACGCACAGACTTTGAGCAGTGGAAAGCTAGAGAAGTTGCCCGGCTGCTCGCGCTGGTGGAGACGGAACGCCGTTACTACCAGGAGATGATCGCCTCGCTTCCCGTCGGGCTGGTAGTTTTGTCGGCCGACGGATCGCTGATTTCCGCGAATCGGGCATTTCGCCAGACGTTCGGGCTCCGCACGGAAGATCTCCGCCGGAAAACCGTCGATCAAATTATCACTTCGCCCGAGTTGGCGACCCGCATAGCCGAAGTGATCACCACCGGCATGCCGCACCTCGGGCTTTCCTACACATTTCCAACCGCACAGGGGCCGAAGCCCCTGCGGATCGCCGTCCTGGCCATGCGCAACTGGGACGAGGAGACCGAAATCGAAGCCCTCCTGATGATCGAGGATCTCAGCGGAATCGTTGCAGCCGAATCCGCCTCGCCGGTGCTCGATCGGATGCCCGCCCTCGTGTGGGAAGCAACGCCCGCCCGCGAATTCACGTTTATTTCTACGTCTTCCGAAGAATGGAAGGCGCCGGGCTTCTTCGCGAACCGGATCCATGCTGAGGATCGCCAGACGACTCTTTCGTGGTACAACTCGGCCCTGAAACCCGGAGCAACGGCATCCGCTGAATTCCGTTGGTACGCCGATCCAGAGCAATGGCGCCGCGAAACGATTCGCGTCCACGAAGACGGAAGCATGACCGGCGTGCTCGGCGACGTAACGGAACGCCGGCTTGCGGATCAGGCTCTGATGCAGTCCCAACGCGCGCAGGCCCTTCAAGGTTTTTCGTCGAAGCTCGCTCATGAACTGAACAATCCGTTGATGATCGCGACCGGATACACGGAAGAATTGCTGCATAGCCTGGACACCGCTGATCCGCGTCGCGCTGACGTGCAAACGATTATTGAAGCCACGACGCGCATTTCCAGCCTGACAGCGCAATTGGTGGATGCGACGCGTGTGGAGGCTCCGCCGGTTACGACGGTGGACATCATGCACGTGGTCCGCGAGCTCGAGGACAAGATCGTGAAGGCCGGCGGCGTACTCGCTGTCCAGGGTCCGGAATCCATTCTCGGCAAGGCCGACGCCCACCATCTCGAAGGAATTCTGCTAACGCTGGGCGCGTCACGCGGCTTGGTGGCGATCGAGCTCAGCTCGCAAATGATCGCGGAATCACTTCCCGGCAGCGTACTCGCTCCCGGCCGCTACGTTAGCTTGACCCTGCGATCGGATCGCGCCGCCGAGCCGGAAGCCTCCATTCTCGAATTGCTCGTGAGTTCAAAGGACCCCAAAGGTCCCGCCCTGTCGCGCGCCTACGCCATCGTCCGCCAATGGCAGGGCGACCTGCGTCCGGTGCGTGAAGGCTTCCGCCTTCTGCTGCCCGAAGTCAGGCCGATAGTCGTCGCCAAGCCGCTTGCCGAAGCTGTCGCGCCGCCTCTTCCCGAGGCCACGCCGGAGCCCGAACCCGAAGTCGCCGAAGTGGTGCCGCCGCCGCCTGACACGATCCTGGTCGTCGAAGACGAGGACGGAATCCGCGCGCTTGTTCGCAAAATTCTAAAACGCCAGGGCTACGAAGTCCTCGAAGCGTCGAACGGCAAGGACGCGCTGGCGCTCGCCGCGGACTACCCGCACCCCATCCAGTTGCTGCTAACCGACGTGATGATGCCCGGTATGACCGGCGTCGAACTCGCGCAGCAGATCTCCGAAGTGCGGCCCGATACCCGGATCCTGTACGTGTCCGGCTACACCGATGACGCGACCATGCAGATGCTGCCCGAGGATATCGCCTTCCTGCAAAAGCCTTTCACGCTCGGCTCGTTGGTGAACAAGGTGAAGGAAGTTCTCGAAGCGCACTCCGAGCCGCACTCATAGAAACTACACGCCGCGGATGACGGCCGCAAAAAATCCGTCCCCGGGATCGCGCCCCGGAATGCGGTCCATTACGCGATAGGTCAGCATGCCTGAGCGCGGACGCGCCCCCGGCTTCTCCGGCCGCGCGAACGTCTCGACGACATCGCGATTCTCCTCCGGCTCGAGGGAACACGTCGAATACACCAGGGTTCCACCCGGAGCCAGCGCTTCGAGGCCGCGCGTCACCAGCCTCCTCTGCCGATCCTGATATCGGGGCAGATCGTCCTGCTGCAGACGCCACTTGATTTCGGGATTCCGTGCCAGCGTTCCGGTTCCCGAACACGGCGCGTCGATCAGGATCCGGTCGAACTTCCTCGCGAATGGCAGCGGCTCTGTCGCATCCAGCACTACCCTGTCTACCGCCAGATCGGCGAGCGAACGTAGTCGGCGCCATTCGCGATCGACCGCGACCACCTTGACGTTGACCTCCATCGCCTGCGCCGTTTTGTTGCCCGGCGCCGCGCACATATCGAGGAACGTCATCCCGTCTTTCAATTCGAGGAGCGGAACCACCGCTTGCGAGCCGATGTCCTGACGGCGGAAGAAAGTCGTCAGCGGCTCGCGCAATCGCCAGCATCCTTCGACGTCGGTCGCGTCCACTTCCATCCCTTCCACCGAGCCGCCCGGCGGAACCCGAATATAGGATTCCGGCTTCGATAGCGCGTTCAGTGCGATGGCCTTCGCCGCGTCCGCCCCGTGGAAACGCTTCCAGCGGGATAGCATCCACGAAGGAACCGACAACTCCGTCTCCGCATTCGGCCAGCGGACCGGCACGCGCGTGACCTTCCGAAGCACCGCATTGACGAAACCCGAGGCGGATAACTTTTTCGCCCGCTTGGTCAACTCGACGCTTTCCATCACGGCGGCATGGGGTGGAACGCGATCCAGGTAACGGAGCTGGAAAATGCCCATCCACAGCGCGACCCGCACTTCGAGGTCGAGCGCTGCGCTCTTTCCGGCGAAATATTCGATCAGAAAATCCAGTTGCGCCTGATGCCGCAGGCAACCGAAAACGATCTCCGACGCTAGACCGGCGTCGCGCGCGTCAAGCTGAACCGATTGCAGGCGCAGCTCATCCGACGCAAATTTCTCGTCCCTTGCCACCCGCAGCAGGACGTCAAAGGCAACTTGGCGGGCCGGAGCAATCACATCCCTACTGTGACAGACTCCGGTTGGCCAAGAGTTGTGGAACGCTCAAAGCCTTCAAGCAATTTCCCCCGTATTCGCACTGGCCTAATCCCGGCGCCGCCTGATCGCCGTTCCGTGAAACGGAGCCGGACCCGCCCCCGTCGCGGGAGCCGCGTCACCATCTTCGAATCGCTCTACGACGAAACCTACAGTAAAGTAAGAACTACAAAATTTCGTCATCCGGAGATGCCTCTTGCGCTTTTCTGTGGCCCTTGCCGCGTCCGTTTTGCTTGTTCCTCTTGCGCTGACCGCTGAAGTCACCGTCGCCGACTACCAGCGCGCCCTCGGACTCCGCGAAAAAACCGCCAGCCTTGTCGCCGACCTCCCGGAAGCCGCCACCTGGATCGATGAAACGACACGCTTCTGGTACAGGAAGGCAGTCAAAGGCGGATCCCAATATTTCGTCGTCGACGCTAAATCCCCTGCGGTGAAGTTGCCGCTATTCGACCATGAAAGGCTGGCCGCAAGTCTGACCAAGCTCGACGGCGAACCGCGTACGGCACTGAACCTTCCGATTCCGACGCTGACCTATCAAAACGACCAAACCATCGCTTTCCAAGGCTCCGAGTACCGCTACCGCTGCTCGCTAATCGACTACACCTGCCAGAAGACCAACTTCAACGATCGCGACACCGGCTTCGCCGGTCAGCCCGTTGCCTCGCCCGACGGCAAGTGGGAAGCGCTGATCCGTAATTTCAACGTCTTCCTCCGCCCCAAAGGCAACGACAAGGCCGCCGTCGCTCTCAGTTACGACGGTTCCGAAGGCAATGCCTACAGCGCCCCATTCCTCGTGTGGGCCCCGAACTCGCAGAAGCTGGTCGCCTATCGCGTTCTACCTGGATACCACCGCAAAATTCAGTACGTCCAATCCACCCCGCCCGACCAAGAGCAGCCCAAATACATTACTCGCGAATACCCGAAACCCGGAGACGCGCTGGACCTACCCCAGCCCGTGCTGTTCGACATCGGCAGCCGCACGCAAACCGTCGTTGCGAACACACTTTTCCCGAATCCCTACACCCTTGGCCGCGCCACCTGGAGGAAGGACAGCCGTGCATTCCACTTCGCCTATAACCAGCGTGGCCACCAGGTTTACCGGATCATCGAGGTCGATGCGGCAACCGGAACTCCGCGTGCCGTCGTCGATGAGCAAGCGACGACTTACTTTCACTACTACTCCAAGCTATATCGCTATGACGTCAACGACGGACGCGAACTGATCTGGGCGTCCGAACGCGACGGCTGGAATCACCTGTACCTCTACGACGCAACGACCGGCCGCGTGAAGAACCAGATCACCAAGGGCAACTGGGTGGTCCGCGGCGTAGACAAAGTGGACGATACCAACCGGCAGATCTGGTTCCGCGCCAGCGGCATGGACCCCGCCATCGATCCCTATTTCACACACCTCTATCGCATCAATTTCGACGGCACCGGCTTGCGCGCGTTCACCGAAGGTAACGCCAACCACGCCACCAGCTTCTCTTCCGACATGGCGTACTTCGTCGATACCTATTCCCGCGTGGACCTGCCTCCTGTCTCCCTGCTCCGCCGCACGTCCGACGGGGGCACCGTCACCGAAATCGAGCGCTGCGACATCCAATCGCTACTCGCCAGCGGCTGGAGGTCTCCGGACGTCTTCACCTCAACCGCCCGCGACGGCCAGACCAGCATCTGGGGTGTGATGTGGAAGCCGTCCCACTTCGATCCCGCCAAGAAATATCCCGTCATCGAATACATCTACGCCGGACCACACGACTCCTTCGTGCCGAAGACCTTCCGCCCGTATTACGAAATGCAAGCCCTCGCCGAACTCGGCTTCATCGTCGCGCAAATTGATGGAATGGGCACCTCCAATCGCTCCAAGGCGTTCCACGACGTCTCGTGGAAGAACCTCGCCGATGCCGGTTTCCCGGATCGCATTCTCTGGCACAAAGCCGCTGCCGCCAAGTTCCCCTGGTACGACATCCATACTGTCGGCATTTATGGGCATTCGGCAGGAGGTCAGAATTCCCTGGCAGCGCTGCTCTTCCATCCGGAGTTCTACAAAGTCGCCGTATCCTCATGCGGCTGCCACGACAATCGGATGGACAAGATCTCCTGGAACGAGCAGTTCATGGGATGGCCCCTCGGACCCGAATATATCGCCTGCTCCAATTCCGAAAATGCGGCGAAGCTGGAGGGCAAGCTTCTCTTATCGGTCGGCGAACTCGACACCAACGTGGACCCGGCTTCCACCATGCAGGTAGTCGCCGCGTTGATCAAAGCCAACAAGACCTTTGACCTGATTGTGCTGCCGAACGTAGGGCACTCGAACGGTGGTCCGTATGGCGACCGGAAGCGCTACGACTTCTTCGTCCATCACATCCTCGGTGCCGAGCCCCCGGACTGGAATAGGCAGAGGGATATTCTCGGGACACTAGCTCGATAAGGGTTATCCCAGGCTTCGGAGCTTGAAGACTTGCACCACAATTGCCGTTCATTAGAACGGTATGAAGCAACGTCGTAATCCTGTCGTACTGATTGTCTTAGCGGTCGTCTTGTCTGCCTGCCCCGGATTCGCGGCCGGTCATTCCACGGTCGATTTGTTAGCCCTCCCCCTGGCGTTCGAGGAAACGCCGGCTGGTTTCCTGGCGCGCACACCCGGAATGGCGATTCAAGTCGAGCCGACTGGTTTCAGGTCGAGAACATCGTCGGGCCTGATGATTCTGCAGACTTTTGACGGTGCCAACCGCGGCGTGACGCTGCATCCCGAAGAACCGTTGCCCGGCCGTTCCAATTCGATCGTGGGAAACGATCCACAGAACTGGAGGACCGCGCGGACCTTCGGCCGAATTCGCGCAAAGGATTTATACCCCGGCATTGATCTGGTGTACTACGGCATCAACAAACGTCTCGAATTTGACTTCATTGTGCAGCCTGGGGCCGATCCAAACCGCATTCGCATGTCGTTTGATGGCGCACCGGGTCTTACCCTTGCGCCGAATGGCGACTTGCTAATCACAACTTCGACCGGAGAAATCCGACAGCATCGTCCGGTGGTGTATCAGATAATCTCTGGCGTCCGCCACGAAATTTCCGGTCGATTTTCGCTCCAGGCAGGCATGGTGTCATTTGCCGTCAGTCCCTACGACCCTCGGTTTCCGTTGACGATCGATCCGGTATTGAGCTTCGCCACTTACCTGGGCGGCTCGAATACCGAATCCGCCTATGCGATTGCCGTGGACGCGTCAGGAAACACCTATATCGCCGGAGATACCTATTCGATCGACTTTCCGAAAGTCGGCCCAGTGCAAACGTATCAAGGCAGCAAAGACATCTTCGTTACTAAATTGAATTCGACCGGCACCGCCATTCTGTACTCCACCTACCTGGGAGGAACGGGCAACGACACGGCTCGAGCGATTGCCATCGACGCCAGCGGAAACGCATACGTTACTGGCCAGACCTACTCGGTCAACTTCCCTGTCACGAACGGGGCGCTTCGCACAACCGCGCCGGGCAACGCGGACGCCTTTGTCGCCAAGCTGAACGCATCCGGAAACGCCTTGGTTTACTCGACCTATCTCGGCGGCACCGGCAACGAAATGGGAACCGCGATCGCGGTAGATACGAGCGGCAACGCGTTCGTCGCCGGATATACCGATTCGACGGCGTTTCCCGTGACGGCGGGCGCGGCTCAGGCGACCCACAAAGGCGGCTTCTATGACGGCTGGGTCGCCAAACTTTCTGCTAGCGGAACCTCCTTGGTCTATTGCACTTACCTCGGCGGAGCCGGCATTGACGTCATTAACGGCATCGCCATCGACACGGCGGGGAATGCTTATGTGGCAGGCCAGACGGACTCCGTGGACTTTCCTGTAGTGAACGCCTACCAGGCATCCCGCGCCGGAAACTCAGACGCCTTTGTCGCCAAGCTGAACAGCAGCGGATCCGCGCTGGTGTATTCGACCTATCTCGGCGGAACCAGTGCCGACCAGGCGTTCGGCGTGGCGGTAGACATCAGTGGTAACGCCTATGTCACCGGCAGCACCTTTTCGTCTGATTACCCGGTAACCAGCGGAGCGTTTCAGACCACCTGGAAAGGTTCGTATGACGCGTTCGTGACGAAAGTGAACCCGGCCGGCAATGGGATCGTCTACTCCACGTTCATTGGCGGTACGGGCAACGATATCGCGACCGCGATTCGCGTCAGTACGGCAGGTTTGGCTTGGATTGCGGGATACACGGACTCGACCACGTTCCCCACGCAAAGCCCTACGCAAGCTACAAACACGGGCGGCCGGGACGGCTTCGTGGCCGCCGTCTCCCCCACGGGAGCAACGCTGTCGTTTGCAACCTACCTCGGAGGCTCCGGCGAAGACGTGATCACGGCGCTCGCGATCGACGCTTCCAGCAACGCGTTCGTCACCGGCTACACAGCATCCACTAACCTCCCCGTAACCGGCGGAGTCTATCAGCTCGCGATGTCCAGAAGCTACGATGCGTTCGTAGCCGCGATCCGGCAATCCGCCTCCACGCCGCCGACCACTTTGTCGGTCTCGCCCGCGTCTGGAACGGGTACCGCGCAGACTTTCCAGTTCCGCTTTTCCGACGCGTCGGGATACGGAAATCTAATTTCGACAGACATGCAGTTCCAGTCGGTTCTGAACGCACCCTATGGTTGCTTCGCCAGTTACAACCCATTAAACGGCGTCGTCACCTTGACCAACGATGCGGGTACAGGCTCGGCTGGGTCCGCCACCTTCGGCTCCGGTACCTCGCTGCAGAACAGCCAATGCTCGATCAATACGGGCAGTTCGACTGCTGCCGGATCAGGCACCACGCTCACCATCAATCTATCAGTCACCTTCAAAGTCGCCTTCGTCGGCGGAAAGAATATCTACGGGCGAGCCGCCAATTCCGGCGGACTCAGTAGCGGTTGGGCGCTGCTCGGAACCTGGAGCACTGTATCCGCCAATCAACCACCGTCTGTCACGGGAATTATCCCGTATAGCGGAGCCGGCTTGTCGCAATTGTTCAGCTTTTCGTTTTCTGATCCCAACGGGTATACGGATCTGAACACCCTCTTCATTCAAATCACCCCTTCGCTCAACGCCATCCCGCGATGCGCGCTCTGGTACACGCTTTCGACCAATACCATCTACGTGTTGAACGACGCGGGCAATGACGCTTTCGGGCCCTACACGCTTGGGATTCCGGGGACCGCGCAGAACAGTCAGTGTTCCGTGAGTCTTGCGAGCTCCTCCATCTCCGGACTTGGGAACAATATCACCCTGAACCTCGCCATTACGTTTAACAGCAGCTACTCGGGATCAAAACTGACCTACGCTTTCGCGCAGGACAACGCGGGAGCATTGACAGGCTGGCAGCGCCTCGGAACCTGGACGGTCGGCGCCAGCAATCAGCCTCCGACCGTGACCGGAGTCGTTCCGGCAAGCGGAACCGGCACTTCGCAGGTGTTCAGCTTCCAGTTCTCGGACGGCAACGGATTCGCCGATCTGGCGACGGTATACGGCCAAATCAGCCCTTCGCTGAACAAGGCCCCATCCTGTTCTTACTGGTACACGCGATCTTCGAACGCGCTGTTCCTGATCAACGACGCGGGTAACAATGCGACCGGTCCGTTCCTGGTGGGTACAGCCGGAATTGCTTCGAACGGCCAATGCAGCATCGATCTGGGCGCATCGACCACCTCCACCTCTGGGAACACTATGGTCGTGAGCCTCGCGGTGACTTTCAAACCGGGCTATTCAGGTCAGAAGTTCGTCTACGGGTACGCCTCGGATAATCCAGGGAAGGTATCCGGTTGGCAAACCATCGGCTCGTGGTTCGTGCCGTAGAATCTTAGGGGTTGCGGATCCGCATCAGACGCAGCCCGTTCAAGGTAACGAGCAGAGTCGCGCCCATATCGGCCGCAACCGCCATCCACAACGTCGCCAGTCCGAACAGGGCCACGACCAGAAAGACGGCCTTTAAGGCCAGCGCGAAAACGACGTTCTGGCGGATCACCCCCGCGGTCCGCCGGGCGTGCTTCAGCAGCAGCGGAATCTTGCGCAAGTCGTCGGACATCAGAACCACGTCGGCGGTTTCGAGCGCAACGTCTGTGGCGCGTCGGCCCAGGGCGATGCCGACATCGGCGGCCGCCAGCGCCAGCGCGTCGTTGACGCCATCGCCGACCATTGCCACTTTTCCAAACGCCGCTTGCAGGCTCGTGATTTGGGTCGCTTTGTCTTCGGGAAGCAGCTCGCCTTTTGCGTCATCCAGCCCTGCATTCCGGGCGGCGTCTTGAGCGGCTCGATCATTGTCACCAGTCAACATCACCAGGCGCTCGACGCCCAATGATCGCAGCGAATCGATAGCAGCCGGAGCCTCCGCGCGGAGCGGATCCGCCAGTCCGGCAATCCCCCACACTTCGTCGTCTGTGCCAAAGAAGACAGCCGTTCGGCCGCCTAAATCGAGGTCGGCCGCCAAACGACGCGTCTCGTCCGAATCCAAGCCCTTGGTCACTAGCATGCGATGGCTGCCGGCCCAAAAAGCTCGGTCGCCGATCTCCGCTTCCGCGCCCAGCCCACGCAGAACGTAGAATTCGCCCGTCGCTTTGGGGGTGATCCCCCGCGCCGCCGCATACTTCACAATGGCGCGGGCCAGTGGATGTTCGCTCTGGCCCTCTAAGCTCACCAGCATTTGCAGGACTTCGATCTCCGAGCGGCCCGCAGTCGGAATAAAGCGGTCCACCGCCGGCTCGCCGCGCGTCAGGACGCCGGTCTTGTCGAACGCGATCGCGCGCAACTTTGCCATCTGCTCAAGAAATACGCCGCCTTTCACCAAAATGCCGTCGTGCGCGGCCGCGGCCAGTGCCGCCACGACGCTGACGGGCGTCGAAATGACTAGCGCGCACGGGCATGAGATCAGCAGAATCACCATCCCCTGATAGAACCAGTGTGCCCACGCGCCGCCCAGGAACAGCGGCGGCAGCACGGCCACCAGCATTGCGAAAATCATCACCACCGGCGTGTAGACGCGCGAAAACTTCTCGACGAAATGTTCGCTAGGCGAACGGCGGGATCCGGAATCGGAGACCATGCGCACGATCCGCGCCAGCGTCGTATCTTCTGACGCCTTCGTCACGCGGATATCGAGCGAACCTTCCGTGTTCATGGTTCCGGCGAATACGGCGTCCCCGGCTTCTTTCCAGATCGGCACGGATTCGCCCGTGATCAATGCCTGGTCCACGCTCGATCCGCCGGATAGGACATCGCCATCGCAGGGCACACGCTCGCCTGGACGAATGCGGACCCGTTCCCCGACCGCGACACGATCGATGGTCATGCGATGTTCGCCGTGGTCGTGCACGACGGTGGCTTCGGCCGGGGCAACCTGAATCAGCGCGGAAACCGCATTGCGGGCGCGTTCGAGGCTCCAGACTTCTAGCAGCCCGGCGAGCGAAAAGAGGAATGCCAGGCTTGCGCCCTCCGACCAATCGCCCAGATATCCGGCGCCGAGAATCGAGACACAGACGAGGACGTTCATCTCCGGACGCGCCGAGCGGACGGCGGCCCATGCCTTGGGTGCGGAATAAATCATCCCGGCCACGATCGCACCGGCGAAGCAGACCATCGCCCAGAGTGAATTTTCAGCATGCGCGGCGAACAATGCCGTCACATCGCCGTGCGCGTTGATCAAGGATCCGGTGGCGGCCAGAATTCCGCTGGCCAAAGTCAGCCAGATGCGCACGTTCGCGCGCCATGGCGAAGCCGCCGTGGCCGCTTCCGTCCATGGCTCCGCGCGCATTCCAGCGGACTGAACTGCTTTCGCGATGGCGCCCGAATCCAGACGGGCGACGTCGTGCTCGACTACCATTTTGGCGCGGACCACGTCGAAAGATAGCTCGTAAACGCCGGGCTTTCCGCTCAACGCGCGGCGCAACAGCGAGACTTCCTCGGCGCAATCCATTCCGCGAATTCGATACTCGGATCGTGTGTTTGACGTGCTCACTAGGATCATTATACACTTGAATAACTGATGAAGTGTAGCCACAAACATCCGCTCCGTTCAGTGGACGTTTCGGAAGAAGCGCTGGAGCGGGCGGCCCGGCTCTTTCGCGCCATCGGCGATCCGCCGCGCCTGCGCCTACTGACTGTACTGGCGCGAGGGGAAGCTTGCGTGTCGGAACTGGCGGGCGGCGAACAGCTTTCCAGTGTGTCCCAACGCTTGCGGATTCTGCGCGGCGAGGAAATCGTCTCGCGACGCCGCGAGGGAAAGCACATCTATTACGCGCTAGCCGACGAGCACATCGCAAGCCTCGTCGAGAACGCACTGGCGCATGCCGCGGAGCCGCCGCGCCCTAAGAAACGCGCACCGGAAGCCAAAGCCGCGCGACGCTAGGAACTGGGCGATCCTGGAAGAAAGCTGACTGAAGAGGATTGTGATGAAGAACCCAATGCGCAACGATCCGCACAAAGTCCATGGCGGGCACCCGCATGTTCATGGCGAGGGCTGCGGGCATCCGGCGATCAAACATGCGGACCACGTGGATTACCTCCACAACGGCCACATCCACCATCCGCACGGCGATCACGTGGACGAGCATGTGTTGGAAGTTTCGGACGCGCACCCCGCCGCCTGCACGCCGGACCACGAATGCGCCGCACACCCGGTTGAGCATGTCCACGGCCCGGAATGCGGCCATCCGGCCGTGCCGCACGGCGACCACGTGGATTACCTCGTCGATGGGCATCTCCATCATCCGCACGAAGGCCACTGCGACCACCACGGCCACGTCGAAACCGTCGGGTTGGTTTAGTTTAGCCTCGGTTTAATTCAGCAACGCTGCAAACGTACGAGCCACGATATCGGCTTCTTTTTCAGGTAGACCCGCGATGCCCGCGATCCAGTCGCCTTTGGCGAAAACAAAGACCGGCTTTTCGGCATCCAAACCGAAATAACCGCCGAACGACGGAATCAGCTTCGCGCCACTCAGCGCTTTTTGCCAATCCGACAACAAGATGGCGGCGTTAGTCGGCGTTCGGGTCTTGGCAAGGAACAGCTGGTATTCGGTCGCACCCTTCTTGTACGTCGCCAGAGTGCCTCCCGGCATGAACGATTTGCCAAGTAGCCCCCGATCGACTACTTTTGAGTCGACGAAATTGGTTTTGGGAAAACGGCGGGTTTCGTCCGCGGGTTTGGGAGAGTCTTTCTTGGTCGCGGTCGCCGGCCCGACCTTCGGCTCCGCTCCGCAACCGGCCAGAGTCACAATCGCGATCACGCAGAGCTTCGTCCTCATAACCGACGAAGTATAGCGTGGCTTGTCACAGCCCCATGAGAATGCGGTATTGGAAGAGGGCTTACTGGAAGAAAATGGTGTCGTTGCGGACTTCGTCGCCGCTGTAGAGACAAGGTCCGCAGCGGAACTTGTAATTCGGTGCAATCTGGAGAACGGCGGCCTTGATCGCGACCGGATCCTCGGGAGCCTCTTCGACCGAGACGATAATGCGCGGATGATATGAGCGGATCGTATTCACCGCTCCGACGACCATGCGCGTTCCCGCGCCCTTGATATCAGCCTTGATGATGTCCACGCGAGGCAGTTTCAACTCAGCGACCAGCTTGTCGATAGTGGTTACCGGAATGTCGGCAATCACCTTTGAATCCGGACCATGTTCCAGGAAGCTGTCACCCGCCGCTCCGTTGCCGTTTGAATAGAACACCAGGCGCTTCTCTTCGTCCCAGATGCCCTTCGGATAGATTACGACGCGCCCGGAGGCGATCTCTTTGGGGAAATTCCGGCGTAGGACTCAATGGCTTCGGGCGACGGCTCGATGGCGATGATCTTTTCCGCGCCCGCGTCGAGCGAAGTGCGGATGTACGTACCGACATGCGCGCCTCCGTCGAGGACGATATCCCCGGCCTTAACACCGCCCGTTTCGGCGTCGCCATAGATCTTGCGCTTCTGTTGAGACAAAAGGATCTCGATGATTTCGTCGCTGGTATCTGGAACCCAGAATTCGCCGTTCGGCGTGGACCAGAGCTTGTACCCGGCTTCCTTGCGGACAAGGTGAGTATTCGCGTGGATTTCCTTCTGGATTTCTGCCTGGCGCACCTTGACGGAGACGTCCTGAACCGCCTTCCAAGTGGAACAAAACGGGCTCACCTGGGCCCGGCTGACGTACGGCAGGATCAGTAGACCCGGACAGAAATAGAGTGCAGTCCAGCTCGCCGCAAAAGCGACCGCGAGCCCTATGAATCCGCGTAGCGCGAATCGCGCCGCCCTACCTAGTGGTTTCGCTTCCGTGTTCCCCATCAAATGCCTATCGGCGTTTTATCGCCGGCGCTTTAGATGGCGGAAGCCGGCGCCACGCTACTTCTTAGGTACCGACACGGTGATATTGCGGAACTTCAGCCCACCGGTGTGGTCGCCCTGAATGTAGAACGGACCCGGTTCCGCTTCGTTGGCGTCGAGCGCTCCGCCCGTGATGCCTTCGATCTCCTGATGGTCGATGGTGGTCAGTCCGTTGCGCACAACAGTAACGACGCGGCCGACTAAGGTGACGTCAAACACGTCCCAAACGCCGGTTTTACGCGGGAGGTCGCCCTTCGGAGCAATGCGGCCATAAATCGAACCGATGCGGCGCTCGGGGGGGTTGTGCGAAAGCCCTTCTGATTCGAGTTGGATCTCGTAGCGGCCTCGCAGGTAGAACCCGCTGTTGGCGTCCTCCGGGTAGTTCACTTCAAAATGGAGCCTGAAGTCTTCGAACTTCTTGTTCGAAACCAGGTTTGCCCCCTTGGATTCATTCACCAAAACCCCGTCCTTGACGGTCCAGTGACTGTTTTCCGGCTTGCCTAGCGGTGCCCAGCCGTCGAGGTCCTTGCCATTGAACAACGACTCAGGCTTCGACCACGATTTCGGTTCCGCATGCTTCAACTCCGGTGCGCGGACGCCCGTGATGGCGGTCGTCTCTTCGCCGCGCTTCTGCGTGCCGGTGAGTTTTCCGTCTTTGGCATCCAGCGTCCAGGAAGCGGTATTCGACAGCTTCAACACCATGTGGCTGCCGTCCCGCTGAACGTCCTTCACTTGGAAGACGTTGCCCCCCGTCGGCTGATACCAGACTTCCAGCGCGGCGCCCTTCTCGGTCACGCCGAGCCAGCTAGCCCGATTACCGGAGATATTGAAATCCCAGCGGCCGAGGAACGGATTCGTGTCGGCGAAGGCGGGGACGAAGAATGAGGTGGCTAGTAAGATTCCGGCGGCGAGCTTCATGCTTCGAGTGTAATCCACGCGCAGCCTGGGCGGTCCGTTGAAGGAAACACGATTGCTCTACGCGTCGGTGAGGATCGGCAGCAGATCCGCCGCTTCGGATTCCGCTTTTGTTCCGTCGAGATCGAGGAACCGCGGGTCCAGCATGCGATCCGGTTGCAGGTTGCCGATCGCTGCCAGCATCGTCTCCTGCAAATGCGGATGCTCTTTTTCGAGATCCTTGAACATGTCGCGGAGATTGCGGCGAACGGTACCAGTGCGATCCGAGCAGCCGCACGGAATCACCGGCGCTCCGAGTGAAGCGGTGTAGGCGGCGGTCAGCGTTTCGGGGACAAAGCACAGTGGACGAATCAGCCGGAAGTCCTTCTGGCGCGAATAGGTGATCGGCGGCAGCGAGGAGACACGCCCAGTGAACATGACGTTCCGCAGGAACGATTCGCAAAAGTCGTCGGCTGTGTGGCCGAACGCAATCACATTCGCTCCGAGCTTGCGGACCAGCGCATACACGGACCGCCGGCGATAGCGCGAGCAAAGATCGCAGCCGTGGGTCGGCTGTTCTTCGAGCAGCTTGAAACTAGGATTGTCGCGATGATAGGTCCAGTCGATGTTGCGCGCCTTCAGCCATTCGCCGAGGGGCTCGAATGGCTTCAAGAATTTGCCCTGTTCGATGGTGAACGCGCACACGGAAAATTGAATCGGCGCGCGCTTTTGCAGAATCAGCAGCGCGTCCAATAATGTGATCGAATCCTTACCGCCCGACAGCGCGACAGCCACGCGGTCGCCGTCGCGAATCATCTTAAAGCGATGGATCGCGTCCCCGACTTTGTGTAGCAGTTGTTTCTCAAGTTCCAAACCCCAAGTATAGCGAGGGCTTCGGGACCGTCGTTCAGATTCGCAATCCGATATGTTTGCGGCAAGATTCGCAGAACGAACCCTTGAGATCGATGCGCTCGACGGAATGGCTCGAAGCCATGACGCAACTCCAGTCGTCGCAGTGCCGGAGTCCGAAGGTGTGGCCAAGCTCATGGAGCGCCTCGGTGAGCAGGCGCTCGCGCAAGCACGCCGGATCGGGAGGCAAGCCGTAGAATTCGTCATACAGACGGCACAACCCAACGATCGCGCATCGCCCCGCGAGTTGGGCTTCACCGAATACAAAGGTCAGGATGGGAACGAAAAGGTCCCCCGCCGTTACGGCAAGGCGACGGGCTTCGGGCGCGGACGGGCTGTTCGCCAGGAAACGCAAAATCGATGTCGAATAATATTGGCCGCGGGTTGCGTCGTAAGCGAAGCCCGCGTCGATGGGATCCACAAACACCCGGCAGGAAAGGCGAAACACGCGCGCCAACCCGGCGGCGAGATCATCGAGAAGTTCAACAGGCACCTCCGCGCCGATTCGAAGCAAATGAATCGGAATGGCGGAGTCCTTCATGGCGGCAGGCACGGCGGATCTACTTGAGTCCGTACTTCCGGATCTTGTTATAGAGGGTTGTGCGGTCGATACCCAGGACCCTGGCCGCTCGCGAATGGTTGCCCTCGCATTCCTGATAGACGCGATTGATGTGCACGCGTTCCATGTCCTCGAGCGAATGCTCTCCGGGCCCGACGGACTCCTGGAGCTGAAATGAGAAATCGGACGGTTCCAGATCCAAGCCGCGGCCGATCACCAGCGCCCGTTCGATCGCATTTTCGAGTTCGCGAACGTTGCCCGGCCACGAGTAGCCGAGTAGGAGATCCAAGGCGCGTGGCGAGATCCTCGGAATAACGGCGCGGTTCATCGAGACCGAGAGCTTATGCAGGAAGTGATCCGAAAGCAGCGGAATATCCTCACGGCGATCTCGCAGTGGAGGCAGATCGATGGTGACGACATGCAGCCGGTAGTAAAGATCGGGGCGGAACGTACCCGCTTTGACAAGATCCTCCAGACGCTTGTTCGTCGCGGCGATGCAGCGGAAATCCACCTTCACCGCCACGCTGCTGCCGACGCGGACGATTTCTTTTTCCTGCAGCACCCGCAACAGGTCGGTCTGCGTCTTCAAGCTGATGTCGGCGATCTCATCGAGAAACACCGTGCCTCCGTCGGCGACCTCGAACTTTCCTTTCTTCCGCTGTTGCGCCCCGGTGAACGCGCCGCGCTCGTGGCCAAACAATTCACTCTCGAGCAGCGTCTCGGTCAGCGCGCCGCAATGGATCGTCACCATCGCCATGTTGCGGCGTGGACTCGTAGCGTGGATCGCTCGCGCGACGACTTCCTTGCCGGTTCCGCTTTCCCCTGTGATCAGAACGGTGGCGTCGGTGGGCGCAACCGTTTCAATCAATTCAGAAACGCGCTGCATCGCCGGACCCTTGCCGATGAGGTCCGTATGCGGACGGATTTCGAGCAGGTTCTCCCGCAACCGCGAAACCTCCCGCCGCGTATGGCGATGCTCGGCCGCTTTGGCGACGATATGCGAGAGCTCGTCCGGATCGACGGGCTTGGTGACGTAATCGTAGGCGCCGCGCTTCAGGGCCTGTACCGCGGTTTCAACCGACGCATACCCGGTCATCATGATGACGTGGAGTTCCGGATCGGCATCCTTCAACCGGGCCTGCAGTTCCATGCCGTCCATGCCAGGCATCTTTATATCGAGGAGCGCGACATCGACATCCTCGTGAGCGATCAGGGTGAGCGCCTCCTTGCCGCTGGAAGCGGGCAGGACCTCATAACCTTCTCCTTCAAACCATTGCGTAAGCGACTCCCGGACGACTGCCTCGTCGTCTACAATCAGAATCCTGCCTTTCGACGCGCTCATCGGGTGCCTCCGTTTGCCATTACGGCTACTGGCACGAGCGGAAGCGTAAACACGAATTCGGCACCGTGGCCCTCTACGGAATTCACCGTCAACAGACCCCCGTGCTGCTCGACAATGCTGCGTGCGATCGCGAGACCCAGCCCGGTCCGCTGTTGGTCTTCTTTTGTCGTGAAGAACGGATCGAAGATCTTCGCTGCCGCCGCGGCCGGAATTCCCGGCCCGTCATCCTGAACTGAAATCCGCACTTCGTCGCGGACGCTGTCGCGCGTGGACCGCACGCGAACCGTTCCGCCCGAGCTCATGGCTTCCGTCGCGTTGACCAGTAAGACCAGCACCGTCTGCTGGATTTGGCCGCCGTCACAATCCACGTCCGGCAAGCCGCGAGCCAAATCTGCTTCGACGGCGACGCCCTGCAGTTCCGCTTTGTGCTTCATCAGCGCCAGCGCGTGACCGATCAGCGCATTGACGTCGCGAGGCTCGCGTTTCTTCGGCGTTTGCCGCGCGAAGGTAAGAAGGTTCCGCATGATGTCGCCGCAGCGGAGGCTTTCGCGTTCGATGATTCGCAGACGTTCCAGCATCTTTGGGTCGCCATCTTTCTTTTCCAGATCTTTCAAGCCGAGCCGCGCGTAGGTCAGGATTCCGAACAGCGGATTGTTCACCTCGTGCGCGACCGTCGCCGCCAGGTTTCCAAGGGACGCCATCTTTGCCGAGGCCAGCAGCTTAGTGTGAACCCGCTCCAGTTCAAGCGTCTTCGCGGCGACGCGATCCTCGAGCGTCTTGGCCCAACTGGTCAGTTCGTCGTGAGCCGAAGCCAGCTGATCGGTCATGCGATCGAAGGACCACGCCAAGTCGCCAATCTCGTCGGCCGAATACACCTCGAGCCTGTGATTCAGGTCCCCGTGCGCAACCCGGTAGGTGCCCGAAATCAACTCGCGGATGGGCCTTTGCACTACTCGCAAGACAAAAGCGATACTGACGGCGCTGATCAGCAGAACGGCGGCAAAGCTCAACGCGATCAGCGACCGCTGATGTTCCGCAACGCGGGCGTCCACGGCGGCGAGCGACAAATGCGTGTCAATCAGTCCGAGCACCTTGGTCGAAGCTGGATGCGCGTGGCACGCGCCGCTAGAACAGCCGGGCTCGTTTTCGATGGCCCGGACCACGGCCATGACGCGCTGCTGTTTGTCGTTCGTGTAGATATGCCAGCGTTTCGGCCGATCCAGCTTCAGTAGGGAAACAGGCTGCGCGTGGCAGGCGAGGCAAACCGGTGCCTGCTTGCTGACAACCTGATTGAACTCGGCGTCATCCGTCGAGAACGCGACGCGCCCTTCCTTGTTGAACACACGAATTCGCTCGATGCCAGGCTCGCTGCCGATGTCGCGGATGGATTGATGCAGCCCTTCACGATCGTTATGCAGCATCTCATAACGGGTGCTGCGCTTGATCAGGTCTCCGATTCCATCCGCGCTATGCAGAATCAGGTCCTGCGCCCCCTTTTGCTGGAGGCGCAGGTTGAGCCAACCGTAAGTCGCGAAAATGATCGCCGTGCTGATGATCAGGCTGAACGAGAGCTTTTCGGCGAGCCCATGACGAAATTTCGACTGTGTCTGAAGCCGCTGCCTGGCGGGTTTCATTTACCCCTCCGCGAATACAGGAAGGTTCTTCACTGCCAGGCGGAACATGGCAAACCCGGCCGCGATGATCGCCAAGGTAACGGCGATTTCGGTCCATTTTGGTATGTAATGGACGCCCGAGCCAGCCTCCATTCCCGTGATGCTCACGTTGAGCCGGTTCGCGATGAACGCGAAGACGACGCTCATCGCGCAAGCGTACAAAGCCTGCGGATGCGCCCGAACGCGTTCCTGGAACAGCAGAATGATCGGTACCACCATCAGGGCGATCTCCAACCCGAACAGCCAGCTCTCCACCCCACCCTCGAAGATGTACTTCAGCGCGTGCCTCTGATTGAGATCCATGAACCGAAGCGCCAGATAAACTGAGCCAACAACCGCGAGTACCCGCGCCATTCCGCGCAATAGCCCAACTTCCAATTGCTTGCCGAATGCGCGCGAGGAATGCCACGATTCAAAGATCGTCATCGCCAGTCCCACCGTAATGGCGGACAGGAAGAAGAACAGCGGGAGCAGCGAGGAGTACCAGAGCGGATGCAATTTGTTCGGGACGATGAGGAACAGCGTGCCGAGCGAGCTCTGGTGCAGAGTCGATAGGACCACGCCGATAATGACCAGCGGGATCGAGATCATGTGCAGGATCCTGAGTGCGCCGGTCAGCCGGAACCGCTCAAGGACCACCGGCGCGAATTCGAGCGCCAGCACGGTTGTGTAGAGCATCACGCACCAGGCAACCTCAAACATCGCCGAGCGCGGATTCCACATCACCAGCGCATGCCAGATGCGGTCCGGGCGGCCCAGATCGAGCATCAGCGCAACGATAACCAGTACGTAGCCGAGGAAGGCGGTAAGGATCGCGGGGCGCAGAATCGGTTTGTATTTTTCAATGTTGAAAATATGGACGATCGCCACCAGCGTGAATCCGCCTGCTGCGAGTCCGACTCCGCATAGGACATCGAAGCCAATCCACATTCCCCACGGGAACGCGTCGCTAAGGTTGGTCGCCGCGCCAAGGCCGTAAAACAACCGGATGAAAAGCGAGTACGCGCCCGCAATCATCAGGGCGCCAAATAGCCAGGTCCAGGGAGTAATCCGTTTGAGCGTCGCCATCACTTGCACTCCTTTTCATTGCAGTCCTTCACGGCCGGGCGTAGAGGCCGACCCTCTTCCGCGGCGACTTTTTCGCGCCGGTGAGCCAGCCAATAGACGCCGCCGAGCATAACGCCACCGGCGATCGCAATGTCCGGAATCATGGAAAGGACGTGCCAGGTCAGTGGGGGAAGGGCTTCATGCGGGAGCTTGGACTTCAGACCGATTTGTTCGAACGGAACGGCGGAGAGCATCAGAACCGAGGTTCCGCCAACCTCATTCAGGCCGTAAATTCCGGGGTAGTAGCCGCCGGGCTTGTCCGCCATGCGTTTCCGTGCGATTGCGACCAGCTGATCGCGTTCCCCGCAAATCGTGGCTTCCGTGGGGCAGGCTTCCGAGCATGCCGTCAGTTGGCCCTTCGATTGGCGCTCGTAGCACATGTCGCATTTCTTGACCTTCGGCAATAACTTGCCCCATTCATAAGTGGGAACCTGGAAAGGGCACGCGGTCATGCAGTACCGGCAGCCCATGCACTTGTCCTCGTCGTACACCACCGGACCGAGCGCGGTCTTGGTGAAGGCCCCAACCGGACAGACCGAAGCACACGTGGGATCTTCGCAGTGCATACAAAGACGGCGGCTGAAGTGCTCTCCGAACGTCTGTATCGCAGTGTTCTTGTGTGCGGAGAGCTTTTCTTCAGCCGCTATGGTTTTGTCGTACGGGAGATGCCATCGCTCGGCGCAGGCTGTCTCGCAGGCGCGGCAGCCTACGCAGAGCGTACTGTCATAAAGGATCGCTTTCGCCATTGGATTTCCTTCTTTCGAACTTGCCCTGCGTAATGCACTTGCAGAGCCAAAACTGTTGATTTACTCAGCAGTCAGAAAAAACCGACCCGCAACTTCTTTCCAGTCCACGCCTTCGACTCCGGCGAGGAGGTCTTCGGCAGGGCGTCCGCCGTCCGGAAGGGCTGCGCCAGCGAGTTGCGGCTGCAAAGCGTAAACATTTTCAACAGCGTCGCGCATCCAGTTGCGAACTAAGCCTTTAGGGACGAAATTCCGCGTGGTGCTGTCTTCATCGGGCACATGAACTTTCATCAGCCAGCCGCGGCCGTACGGGTCGCTGCGGACCAGGCTCGGGTCCTTTACGACGTCGGGATTCACTTCGATAACTTCGCCTTCGATGGGGGAAACCAGATCTACTTTGTCTCCTTTGCGGAACATGGAGAGGGCGCGTTGGCCTTGACGGATCCATTGGCCGGGTTTCGGCAATTCGATCTTGTCCAGCTTGCCTCCGAGGGCGGCGGCGAATTCATCGACACCGACGCGAGCGATGTTTTTCCTTTCGCGTGCCAGCCAACCGTGGCCGGCGTGATAGCGAACGTTGTCAGGGGTTAAGAAACCGGCGACGTATTCATCGGCAATGATGGGACGGGCGGCGACCGGCTTAAAACTCATTACGGGGAGAATTGCAGGTTTTTTAGCTTTGTTTACGGCATAATCGAACAGCATGAAAACCATGAACGTGGCGAGTACAAGTAGGACTGTCATGGCGACCCTTTCTCTTTCCTTCTAATTTCCGAACTTCTTTTGGCGGTTCGGTCGTTTTCCATAAGGACACGCCGATGGCCATAGGGCGCGAGCGCTCGGAAGTTGCTAAGAAGAAGGAGTTTGGGTGCGGTTCGAACCAAGGGATGGGTCGGCGCGGCCGTTGAAAAATACGACGGATTTTCAGCCGGAATCCGTTAAGACAAACCTAAGTCGAATGGTTGTAACGCAAAGAGGGCTGCCGAAAATTACAACAGCAGATGTAGAGCAACCCCGCAGTGAACTAGGGGGAGGAGCTTTAAGGCAGGCGGCCCGCTAAAAAATTCGTCCGACGCCGAACCACAGCTTGTAGTGGTTGCTGTCGCCGACGCTGCCGCCGAGGATGACCGGGCCGATGAACGATTTGAGAATGAGAGCCGCCGTCGCGGATTGCGGCAAGCGGGGCAGCAACGGATTGCCGAAGACCTTTGCAGCTTCGTAGGCGGCCAGTCCGTAGATCGCATCACCGAACAGCGGATTCAGGCGCGCGATTTGGTGAATGTATCCGGCTTGCAGCAGCCAGTACTGGTTTCCGAGCAGCTCGTTCCGGCCATAAGCGCTGAGCATTTGCGGTCCGCCCAGCGAGAATGACTGAAACAGCAGTCCACTCGCACCGAACGTAGTTCCGCCGTTCCCAATGAAGAATACCGAGCTCCTGCTGGTCACCGGAATGAACTCGCTGAGCTTCAGATCGAGTTGGTGGTAGCCGCCGTCGCCCAAAGGCCGCGACGAAAACCACTGGTACGAACTCAAAGCGCGGAATCCGCGCCGCGGCACGATCGCATCGTCAAGCCCCTCATACCGATAGCGGACCGCCGTGATCGCCGCATGGTTGGATTCGTTCGGAAGTAGAGCCGATCCGATCCGCAGTTTGGTCGAATACCAGCCGGTCTCTTCGCCAATACGAATCTCAGAAAATCGGCTGATCGCATACCCGACATCCAGGCCAAGGCCGGAGTGGTGATAGCGGAACTGCTCGAGGCGCGTGTTCTTGAAGTACAGGTCGTTGAGCGAGGTGGTCGCGAAAGCACGCGGAGCGACGAACCATTTGCTGTCCTTGGAAAGCGGCCGGTAGAATTCCGAGGTGATTCCGTTGTTGGTGCCGAAGAAGAAGTCCGTACGCCATTCGGCGCCGAAACTGCCGAGGTTCATGAAGGTCAGTCGGCCGCTCATGCCGAACCGGATGTCGCTCGGATCGACGCCGTCGATCGTGACGCCCAAATCGAGAAACGGCGGCCCATAGCGCTTCTCATTGATCTGGATCCGCAAGCCGGAAGCGTTGTTGCGCCGGATCAGGCTATAGTCGAGCGAGCTGAAGGTCCCCAGGCCGACCAACTTCGTAACAGCCTTCTCGATTTCGGGAATATTGACGGGCTGATCCTTCCAATCGGCGAATGCCTTTTCGACGGCCTTGACGCTGGTCGGCGAACCGCCTTCCGCGGTGACGAACGTGGGAACCGGCACTTCACGCCGGATACGCGCGGCATGCGCGTCGCGGTAGGCGGCCCAATCGGCGTCGTTGAGCGCGAACCGCTTCAGCAGGACGGCCTTGCGATCGGCCGCTTCTTTCCCTTTCGGGATGATCTCGTCGGCTCTCTTGAAGTCCATGGTAGCCACGCCGGCGAGGTCGGCCGAAAGCAGAATATCGGCATCGGCCAGACTCTTCACCTCGTTCGCGGCCACCATGATCGAGATGTTCCGCCCCGCGACGCCGACGAGGGATTGCAGGCTCTTCTCGTCCACCGGTCCGGCGTTGAGATAGACGGCGATCACGATATCGACGCCCATTTGCTTAGCGACGTTCACGGGCAGGTTATTCACGGCGCCGCCATCGGTATAGATCTTGTCCCCGACACGAACCGGCGCGAACACCGCGGGAATGGACATCGTGGCGCGCAGCGCAAGCGAGAGCGAGCCCCGGTCAAACACCTTCTCTTTTCCTGAAACCAGTTCGGTGGCTACGCAGCGGAAGGGAATCGGCAAGTCGTCGAAAGAAGCGAGGTCGTAATAAGGGAGCAGATTGCGATCGAAGAGAAGGCCCACCTCCTGACCGCTGTTCAGCCCGCCGGGCAGGCTGAGGCCGTCCTTCAAACCGAATTTGAGCCGGTTCGGATACGAGATACGGTCTTCCTTACGCCGGAACGACAGGTCGTGATAGCTCGCCTGTCCGGCAAGGACCTTGTCCCAGTTGACGCCCTTGATAATGCCGCCGATCTCATCCGTGGTTTTGCCGGCCGCATAGAGGCCGCCGATGAGGCCGCCCATGCTGGTGCCGGCAATGGCGTCCACCGGAATATGGTTTTGCTCGAGCCACTGGAGGACGCCAAGATGGGCGAGCCCGAGCGCTCCACCGCCTTCGAGAACGAGGCCGACTTTGGGCCGCGGCTGGGCGGCAAGGATGCCAGCCCAAGCCAGCCACACACAAAGTCGGATTCCCGAGGGCATCGTCCGATTGTACGAGGGAAACGCGGCAGCCGATTCCGGACGGCACGGCTTCGTGGTTCAATACCTCTCATGCAGAGATACCGTTCGACGGCACGGCTCGCCGCTGCCGCTGCGCTCGCGTTGTGCGGATGCGCCACGCACCAGAAGTTTGCCGTCTCGATTCCGAAGGCCGCGGGGCCGATCCGGCCCCAGTACACCATGCGCTTCATCGAAGTTGAATTGGGCACCGGCAAAACGGCGGAAGCAGGCAAGGTGTTCGTGGTCCATTACACGGGCTGGCTGCGCGACGGCACGAAGTTCGATTCGTCGGTAGACCGGAATCAGCCGCTCCAATTCGAGCAGGGCAAGCGCAAGGTGATCCCGGGTTGGGACGCGGGCTTTGAAGGAATGAAGGTGGGCGGCAAGCGACGGCTAATCATCCCGTATCAATTGGCGTACGGCGAGAAAGGCCGTCAGCCGAAGATTCCGCCCAAGTCGGACTTGATTTTCGATGTCGAGCTGCTGGACGTCAAGGAGGCTCCGCCTGCCGCGGCACTTGCTAGGCCTTAGTTTTGCTGGCCGTTAGTAGCTGCTTAGCCGTCAGTCTGCCCGCACGGCGGCGACAGACTTTCCGGATTGCCAAACGGTTAGCGGGCAACCAATGCCAAGGCAGACGCGCCCCGTTCATCCAATCCGCCCGCGGCGGACCCTGGTCGTCGCCCCCGACGTGGGCAGGCAACAGCCGCCCGCTCCCAGCGTCGCAAAGTACACCGAACTCTCCGACCGCGAATCGGAAGATCCGAGCCACATGATCCAGGTCACCCGGGACCCTCAGCTTCTCGCGCGAGGTGTAATCGGATGTGCTGGGTGTGAATTGTAGCAGTTCGGTGATGGGGGCGAGGTGCGTGAAACGAGGTCCGCTCCTTCGCGGTCGCGGTTCTGTGCGGAAGCGGTCGCCTCGTCTTCCAGCGAATTCCGCTGAGGTCCCATCGCTTACGCTCAGGGTTCAAGCCGACGCGGCCCGATTTTTATTACTTCGCGTGGATTGGGTGAGCGCGACCCGATCGCGCGTCGGTGTTATTTGGCTGGCAGGAGGCCGGCGTTTTCCAGAAGCTTTTGGCCAGCTGGGGATCTTAGGAAATCGAGGATGGCTTTGGCTTGCCTGGCGTTGGGCGAGGCTTTCATGACTACGGCGGCTTGGGTGATGGGGCGGTGGTTTTCTTTGGGGAGGAGGATGCCTCCTTTGTCCTTGATTAGGGTCCAGGAGCCTAAGAAGGCGTCGGCGTTTCCGGATTCGGCGTATTGAAAAGCTTGCCGGACGTTTTCGCCGTAGACGATTTTGGATTCTAGAGCTATCCAGAGACCGGCGGACTCCAGGGCTTGTTTGGCGGCTACTCCGTAGGGGGCATGAGCGGGGTTCGCTATGGCAATGTGCCGAAGATCCTTCAAGTCCTGGAGGGTGCGGATGGATGTATTGGTCGAGTAGATGCCGAGTTGGCCGTACGCGTAGACAGTGGCGACTTCGGCTTTTCCGGCTTTCACCAGGTCTTGGGCGTATTCGAGGTTGGCGGATAGGAACAGGTCGTAGGGGGCTCCGTTCGCGATTTGTTTGGAGAGGTTGCCGCTCGATCCCAGAGTGAAGGTAAGTGTTTCATTCGGAAAGGCTTTTCGAAGGGGAGCTTGGAGCGGAGCCAGATCTGCGGCAGCGGCGATCAGAATTTCGGCCCCTAAGGTTGACAAACACGCACTAAGATTGCATACTAACAACAGGCTTAGCAGAGCGGGTGCTCGGAATAGGCCACGAGACCGGTTTTTCGGATTCGGATTTTTCAGTTTTAGCTTGGCGAAAAGGAACTTGAACATGAGCAAGATTATTGGGATCGATCTGGGTACGACGAACTCGGTTGTAGCTGTCATGGAAGGCGGGCAGCCGGTCGTAATTCCGAACCAGGAAGGGGGCCGTACGACCCCGTCGGTGGTGGGATTCGCAAAGAGCGGGGAGCGCCTGGTGGGACAGGTCGCGAAGCGCCAGTCGGTAACCAACCCCGAGAATACCATCTACTCGGTGAAGCGCTTTATGGGGCGGCGGCACGATGAAGTCCGCGAAGAGGTGAAGCTGGTCCCGTACAACATTGTTGCCGGAGACAACGGCGATGCCCGCGTGGACATTGGCGGCAAGAAGCAATCGCCGCCGGAAATTTCGGCGATGATTCTGGTGAAGCTGAAGGAAGCGGCGGAAGCCTACCTGGGCGAAAAGGTAACGAAGGCCGTGATTACGGTTCCGGCGTATTTCAACGACGCGCAGCGGCAGGCGACCAAAGACGCCGGCCAGATTGCGGGCCTCGAGGTGATGCGCATCATCAACGAGCCGACGGCGGCGGCGCTGGCGTACGGCCTGGACAAGAAGAAAGACGAGACCATTGCGGTCTACGACTTCGGCGGCGGCACGTTCGACGTCTCGATCCTCGAAGTGGGCGACGGCGTGGTCGAAGTGAAGTCGACCAACGGCGATACGCACCTGGGCGGCGACAACATCGATCAGCGGATCATTGACTGGCTGATTCAGGAATTCAAGAAGGATCAGGGCATCGACGTTTCGAAAGACCAGATGGCGTTGCAGCGCCTGAAGGAAGCTGCCGAGAAAGCGAAGATCGAGCTTTCGACTTTGCTCGAAACCGAGATCAACCTGCCGTTTTTGACGGCCGACGCGAGCGGACCGAAACATCTTGCGGTGAAGCTGACGCGGGCGCGCTTTGAACAAATGGTCGCGGACATCATCGAGCGGACCGTGGAGCCTTGCAAGAAGGCGATTCAGGATGCCGGGATCACGCCTTCGCAGATTGACGAAGTGGTGCTGGTGGGCGGTTCGACGCGTATTCCGAAGGTGCAGGAACTGGTTCGCAACCTGTTCGGCAAGGATCCGAACCGCAGCGTGAATCCGGACGAAGTGGTCGCGGTGGGCGCGGCGGTACAGGGTGGCGTTCTGGGCGGCGAAGTGAAGGATGTGCTGCTGCTCGACGTGACTCCGTTGTCGCTGGGCATCGAGACGCTGGGTGGCGTATTCACGAAGCTGATCGAGCGCAACACGACGATTCCGACGAAGAAGAGCGAGACGTTCTCAACGGCGGCGGATTCGCAGACCTCGGTCGAGATCAAGGTGTTCCAGGGCGAGCGCTCAATGGCGAAGGACAACCGGATGCTGGGCGTGTTCCAGCTGGTTGGAATTCCGCCGGCTCCGCGTGGCATTCCGCAGGTTGAAGTGACGTTCGATATCGACGCCAACGGCATCCTGAATGTGCTCGCGAAGGACAAAGCGACCAACAACGAGCAGAAGATCACGATCACGTCGTCGTCAGGCCTCAGCAAGGAAGAGGTCGAGAAGATGGCGAAAGACGCGGAGTCGCACACAGGCGACGATCGCAAGCGCAAGGAAGAGATCGAGGCGCGCAACCGTGCGGATGCGATGATCTACAACATCGAAAAAATGTTGAAAGAGCATCGCGAAAAGATTTCGGAAGCCGATGCGAAGGCGGTCGAGGAATCGCTCGAACAGACCAAGAAGTCGATCGTCGATGGAACGGTCGAGCAGATCAATACGGCAACGGATAAGCTGACGCAGGCGAGCCACAAACTGGCGGAAGCGATGTACAAGGCGTCGTCCACTCCGCCGACTGGCGCGCCAGGCGCGGATGGAGCACAACCGCAGGGTGAGGCTCCGAAGGCGGGCGACGCGAAGAAGAAGGATGATGTGGTCGATGCGGAGTTCGTGGACGTAGACGATAAGAAGAAGTAAGCGGCTCGGCCTGAGGTCATCAGGCAGGGGGCGTGATGATGGGTCCGGGGCGTTACAAGCAAGAAGGGCGAATGCTGGTGACGCTCCGGGCCTTCATTTTAGGTTGAGATTTTCTAGTTACGTAACGCTCTCGAAGGTTTCACAGGCCGGAGACCCATGCCACCTAGGCTCTAGATCACAATGGCGCAAGATTTTTACGAAATCCTCGGGGTCGATCGCAAGGCGGAAGCGGACGAAATCCGCAAGACATACCGCAAACTTGCGCGCAAATACCATCCGGATTTGAATCCGGGGGATAAGTCGGCCGAGGAGCGCTTCAAGAAAGTACAAGAGGCGTACGACGTCCTGAGCGATCCGAAGAAGAAGACGATGTATGATCAGGTCGGCTTTTATTCGGAAAACGGGGCGCCCGCGGGCGGGGATCCGCGGCAGGGCGCGGGTCCGAATTTTGGCGGGTTTGATTTCTCGGATTTCTTTGCGACTGGCGCGGGCGCCGGCGCGGCAGGTGGACGGCGGCAGGCGCATCCGCAGCAGGAGTCGGGGAACTTTTCGGATATTTTCAGCCAGATGTTCGGACGCGGCGGACGGGCTGGAACCGGTGCTCCGCCCAATTTGCCCGAAAAGGGCGCCGATCTCGAATATGGGTTGAGCATCGATTTCTGGCAGGCGATTCGCGGCACGCAGGTGAAACTGAGCGTGGCGCGGCAGGAGATTTGCACCGCCTGTAATGGCAGCGGAGCGGCGGGCGGCAATTCGCCGATTTGCCCGGAGTGCAATGGTACGGGCAACGTCACGCAAATGGCCGGCGCCATGAAGTTTTCGCTGACGTGCCCGAAGTGCGATGGCGCGGGGCGGCTAAAGAACCGCTGCGGCGTTTGCCATGGCGATGGCCGGGTGGCGAATTCGGAGCCAGTCGAAGTACGGATTCCGCCGGGGGCACAACAAGGTTCGCGATTGCGCGTGGCGGGCAAGGGGAACGCGGGCAGCGGTGGGGCTCCGCCGGGCGATTTATACATTACGATCCGGGTCGAGGAGCATGAGTTCTTCCGGCGCGATGCGGACGATATCCACATCAAGATTCCGGTGCGAATCGATGAAGCGGGTTTGGGCGCGAAGATCGAGGTTCCGACTATAGATGGGCGGGCGCTGCTGAAGATTCCCCAAGGGACGCAGAACGGGCAGAAGTTCCGGCTGCGCGAAAAAGGCGTGATGAATTCGCGTAAGAGTACGCGCGGGGATCAGATTGTGGAAGTGTCGATTGAGGCTCCGAAGGTCAACGACGAGCGGACGCGGGAGATTTTGCGCGAGCTGGCGCAATTGCATCCGGAGGATCCGCGCGAGTCGATCTGGAGCAAGGTAGGCGACTAATGGCACGAGGAAAGAAAGCCGCTTACATGATTTCGGCGGTGGCGGAGCAGTATCAACTGCATCCGCAGACGCTGCGGTTGTATGAGCGGGAGGGATTGCTGCTGCCATCCCGCAGTGACGGGAATACGCGGCTGTACACGGATTCCGATCTCGAACGCCTGGAAGTGATCCTGAAGCTGACGCGGGATCTGGGCGTGAACCTGGCGGGTGTCGAGATCATTCTCAACATGCGCGAGAAGATGGAAGCGATGCAGGGGCAGATCGAGCAGTTCGTCAGCGGGCTGAACGACGAGATCTCGCTGCGTTCGCGTCCGGTGGAGCCGGCGGGTCAGCGGACGTCGCTGATTCCGGTGATTCAGGTGGGTATCGTACGGGCGGAGAAGTCGGCGCCGGCGGGTCCGGCAAAGCGGAAGCGCGCGAAGAGTTAGGGGCGCTGCCGCTCGTGGAGGGATCCGCTTCCGACGCGTCACTTCGTGCCGCTTTGGGCGCGGCTCGGATTTTTGGTAGAGCTGGGACGGCGGTTGCGTGGATTTAGGGCGCGGCCTGACGGCCGCGCCGCATGTGGCGCGCGGTCCGCTCCCTTACGGTCGCGGTTCGGTTTAATTGCGGTCCGCTCCCTTACGGTCGCGGTTCGGGTTTAAAAAGATAAGCGGGCTCTAATTGCGTTCCAGGAAGCCGCCGCTTGAGGCGTCGATGAAGACGGTGAATTCGGCGGTTCCGGCGGTTTCTCCCCACATGACGCGCCAATAGACGTCGGGAAAGCGCGGCGTGGATTCGAGCATGAAGTTGACGGGCGGGCGAACCTTTACTTTCTTGAAGAAAGATTCCGCATGCTTGAGAGCGGTCTCGTAGGCGGCGTCGGTATCGACTTGCAGGGCCTGCATGAGGAAGGGCTTGTTCTGGCCGCGAGGGCCGCTCCAGCTTTCTTCGTTTCCGGCGAATAAGCCTTTGTGAAGATTGCCGGCGGACTCGACGGCGGACCAGGTCCAGGAGCGAGAACGGCCGCGGGTGGCGGAAACGAACTGCACTTGCCAGGCACCGGCTTTGCCGGCCTCCGCTTTCACTTCCGGGAGAAGAATACTGGTGACCTGCATGGGCTGGGCGTCCATGGCCCAGGCTCGGGCAGCCGGGTAGACCTTGAAGAAAGCGGCTCGCCCAGTGATGGGTTCGAGAGGTGGCTCGACCTTCTTTTCCGCTTTCTGAGGCTCCGAGCAGGCGCCGAGGAGCAGCACGGCAGCGAGCCAATATACGTTCCGCATCCTTCCACTGTAAACGGTTGGAAGCACTTTCCGGAGAAATTCTGGCATGCTGTTCTTAAGCCGCGATGAGGGCGCTCCCAGTAAGAGGATGCGGATGCGCGGAAACGGACCCTGGAGTCCGCGGATCTAGATCTGTATAATCTGAGCGACGAGAGGTTTCCCTGCATGACGTGGCTTCGCGCGATTCCAGTTGTTTTGATGACTCCGGCGTTTCTGCTCTCTCAGACGGGCGGCGGAACCACTGGCGGCGGTACGACGGGCGGAACGACTGGGGGGACGGTGCCAGGCACTTCCAACCGGCCGATTACCACGTCGGTGCCACCGAGCACGCAGCCGGGTCAACCTACTGAGGCGCAACGGCCGGTATTTCTCTCTGGCAAGGTCCGCTATTCAGACGGCGGAGCTCCGGCGGAGCGCGTCGCGATCGAGCGCGTCTGCAGCGGGCGTCCGCACACCGAGGGTTACACGGATTCAAAGGGCAATTTTAGTTTCCAGCTGGGGCAGTACAACATGCTTTACGCGGATGCGAGCGAGTCGAATCCGATGGGCGGGTTAGGCCGGTCGTCCAGCACGGGAGCGGCTAGCGCGAGCACGCAGATGGGTAATGGCGTTACGGAGCGGGCATTGATGAACTGTGAGCTTCGCGCCAATGTTCCGGGGTTCCGTTCGGACATCATTATGCTCGCGAACCGGAAGTTCATGGACAACCCGGAGGTTGGCACGATCGTTCTGCATCGAATAGCGAACGTGGAGGGATTGACGACGTCGGCAACGTCCGCCCTGGCGCCTAAGGACGCGAGGAAGGCTTTCGAAAAGGGCATCGACCTGGCAAAGAAGAAGAAGATGGAAGACGCCGAAGCCCAGATGGAGAAAGCGGTCGAGCTGTATCCGAAGTATGCGGTCGCGTGGGTGGAATTGGGGCGAATGCAGGATGCGCGGCAGAAGCCGGAGGTGGCGCGGGCGTCCTTCCAGAAGGCGATCGACGCGGATCCGAAGCTGGTGCAACCGTATGAACAGCTGTATGTGATGGCAGCGCGCGAGCGGAAGTGGCGGGAGGTGGCAGACCTCACCGAGAAGGTGACGAAGCTGAATCCGTACGACTTTCCAGGTGCTTATTCGTTGAACGCGATGGCGAACCTGAATTTGCAGAAGCCGGCGCTGGCCGAGAAGAGCGTCCGCGAGGCGATCAAGCTGGATGTGGAGAACAAGGTCCCGCGGAACGGGTACATGCTGGGATTAATTCTGGCGCAGAAGCAGGATTACGAGAATTCAGTAATCCTCCTGAAGACGTATCTGCAGGGGTTGGAGGCGTCCGCGAAGTTCGATGGTAATTTCACGGCCGGCAAAGAGATGGAGACGGTGAAGAAGCAGATCGCGGAAGTAGAAAAGTATGTTTCCGCGAAGTCGGGTGCTGCTCCGCAGAAGTAGATATAGAGGTCAGCTGCCGACGCACGGTCCCCTCCCTTACCGTGGGGGTTCAAGCCGGGTGTGGCTTAGAGAAGGTGGCCTAACTTTTCGCGCTTGGTGCGGAGGTAGTGGTCGGTCGAATCGAGTTGCTCGGCGACACAGGGTACGCGTTCGGTGACGCGGATTCCGGCGCGTTCGAGAGCGGCGATCTTATCCGGATTGTTGGACAGCAGGCGCACGGCGGGAATTCCTAGAGAGCTGAGAATCGCCCCTGGAAATTCGTAATCGCGGAGGTCCGCGTCGAAGCCGAGCGCTTCATTCGCTTCGACGGTATCGGCACCTTCATCCTGTAGCTGGTAGGCACGGAGTTTGTTGATGATTCCGATGCCGCGGCCTTCTTTTTGCTCGTAAATGATCAGCCCGCGGCCTTCGGCAGCAATCATGGCGAGGGCAAGTTCCAACTGGGCGCGGCAATCGCAGCGCAGGCTGTGGAACACATCGCCGGTCATGCACTGCGAGTGAATGCGGAGCAGGGGTGGCGTGCCGTCCATGGAACCCATGGTGAGAACCACCGCTTCTTCGACGCCGGAAGGTGTCGTGGTTTCGAATCCATGAATGCGGAAATGGCCGAAGCGGGTGGGGAAATCGGCCTCTGCGGCCTTAAGGACGTGCATTGTATCGCTGTGGGGGGACTCGTTCCATTATAGACCGATCATTCCGAGCGTCCGGCGGAATTTGGCGATTGACGTTCGGCGTGAGACGGCTGAGGATGGAAGGCAGGAATGCCCGAACAACATCTGGTCCTGTTGCTGGTGAAGCTGGCGGTGGCCGCTTCGCTGGCGAGCATTCTCACGCGATCGACGCGATTCCAACGAATGCTGTTGCGGGAGGAGCGGACGCTGAACCAGCGGCTGCAGATGGCATTCGGGTGCGCGCTGATCTTCGGAGCCGGGGTCGCGACGCGGCTGCTTACGCGCGGCACTTACCAGGCCGTCGATTTGGGGTTTGAGGGCAGTATCGTGCTGGGTCTGCTGGGCGGATACGCGACGGGGCTAGTGGGCGGCATTCTCATTTCGATCCCGGCGATGTTCGGCGGCGAGTTCATGTCGATGCCGCTGTTCGCGGCGGTGGGCGTCCTGGGCGGGTTGCTGCGCGACGTGGCTCCGGACAAGGAGGATATCTGGCACGTGTCGCCGTTCCTCGACCAGCATCTATGGCGTCTGGTGCGGAAGAAGAATCTGAGCCGGACGGCGTTCAGCCTGGGGGTGACGCTGGCGATCCTGCTGGCGGAGCTGTTGCGGCAAGTGATCGCGCGCGTATTCGAGGCGAAGGGGGTATTTTCGATTTCGCAGCGCTGGGAGGATCCAGGCGTAGGCTTGACGATCGGCGTGTACGCGACGACGGTGTTCGCGATCGTGCTGCCGATACGGGTGTGGGCAAACATGCGGAACGAGCGCACGCTCGAGACGCAGAATGCGCTGCTGAACGAAGCGCGGCTGGCGGCGTTGAGCCGGCAGATCAATCCGCATTTTCTGTTCAACACGCTAAACACGGTGGCTTCGCTGATCCGGCTGAATCCGGAACAGGCGCGGCAGGTGGTTTATAAGCTGTCGAACATTTTGCGGCGGCTGTTGCGGCAGCAGGATAATGTGACTCCTCTGAGAGAGGAGCTGTCGTTCATCGACGATTACCTGGCGATTGAGAAGACGCGATTCGGGGACAAGCTATTGATCGTGAAAGAGGTGGATCCGGAGGCGCTGGATCACCTGGTGCCGAGCATGCTGTTACAGCCGATCGTTGAGAACAGCATCCGGCACGGGCTGTCGAACAAGGTAGACGGGGGGACCATTCGGCTGCGCGCGTCGGTTACCGATGGCCGTGTACTGATTGTGGTGCAGGATGACGGCGTGGGGATTCCGGAGTCGAAACTGGCGACGCTGTTCGAACAGGGGATCGGGGTCAGCAATGTCAACGAGCGGCTGAAGGTGCTGTACGGCGAGACGTACCGGATGTGGATCGATTCCAAGCCGGGGGAGGGTACGACGACGGGAATCGAGATTCCGGCGAGGCAGCCGGCGCTCGCGGCGGTTTCGTGAGTTGAGGGTTGCGGCCGATCCATCGACGCTTGTGCATGACGTATCATTGTCATGGCGCGGATTGCTGAATGTTAATGGCAGGCTCCGCGCGTTGCTATCTTCGACTCGGAGCATTTTCTTGAGCGACTGGAACTATTCGCTAACCCTACCCCGACGCGCCGACGAAGATCAGCCTCGTAAGCTGTCGGATCGCACGCGCCGCGTCTACGATCGATTGGCAGCGATTTACCCGGCCAGCACGTTCTTTTTCCACTCGAAAGCTCATAAAAAGGCGCTCGAGATGTCGGGGATCCGGAGCGGCATGAAGGTGCTGGAGCTGGCCACCGGATCGGGCGAGATGTTCCGGCGACTGGTCCGCGCGAATCCGGATGGGCAGACGTTCGGACTCGATCTTTCGCCGAATATGGCGGCTCGCACACAGCGTCGGGCGCGATCCGAATTCAAGAATGCGCAGGCGCATTGCCAGGCGGTGGACGCCCGGTATCTTCCGTTCAAGACGGCCAGTTTCGATGCGGTGGTGTGCTGTTTCCTGCTGGAATTGCTGGACGCGGAAGGCATTCGGCGGTCGCTGGCCGAAGTCCGGCGGGTGTTGAAGCCGGGGGGCCAGTTCACGCTGGTTGTGATCGGGCAGAACGCGGCGATTTTCAATCGTCTATATCGGGTGTGCGGGAAACTGGCTCCGGCGTTTTGGGGGCGGCAGGTGGACGCATCGATTCCGGAGACGTTGAAGACGGCGCAATTTGAGGTTCTGGCGGATCATGCGGTCCGGCAGGGGTTCTATCCGTCGCGCGTGTTTGTGACGCGGCACGGCTAGTTTCCGCTCCCTCACGGTCGCGGTTCGGTGCCGGGTGAAGCGGCGGGGTCCCGTCGCTGACGCTCCGGGTTCAAGGCGCTTAGGAATGCCGGGGTGCGCTTAGGATTTTCCTACGACTCCGGCTAAAGGGCTGCTGGCGCTGGCGTACAGGCGCTTCGGCATGCGGCCTGCCAGGAATGCGTGGCGGCCGGCTTGAACGGCCAACTTCATGGCGACGGCCATTTGCTCCGCGTCGTCGGCTTCGGCGATGGCGGTGTTCATCAACACTCCGTCGAAACCAAGCTCCATCGCGAGTGCGGCGTCGGACGCCGTTCCGACTCCAGCATCCACAATCAGCGGAATGCCGGTGATCATTTCGCGCATAATTCGCAGGTTGGTACTGTTCTGGATGCCGAGTCCGCTACCGATGGGTGCGCCCATGGGCATAACGGCCGAGGCACCGGCGTCGATCAGCTTTTTCGCGTTGACCAAATCATCGTTGGTGTAGGGCAGGACGACGAAGCCTTCTTTGACGAGGACGCGGGTGGCTTCGAGCAGGCCTTCGTTGTCGGGGAACAGGGTTTTTTGATCGCCGATGACTTCGAGCTTGACCCAGTTGGAGAGGCCGACTTCGCGGCCGAGGCGGGCTGTACGAATGGCTTCGTCGGCGGTGTAGCAAGCGGCGGTATTCGGCAGAATGAACATTTTCCGCCGGTCGATGAAGTCGAGCAGAGACTCTTTGGATTTATCGGTCAGATTGACGCGGCGGACGGCGACGGTGACGACGTCGGCGCCGGAGGCCTGGTGGCAGCGCGCCATTTCCGGAAAGCTGCGGTACTTTCCGGTGCCGACGAGAAGACGCGAACTGAAAGTGCGGTCCGCAATCTGGAAGGTGTCGAGCATGGTTTCATTTTACGCGCTTCGGATTCGGGCCCGGTGCGGACGCGCCGTGGACGAGAGGGGCTTGCATCTGCCATCTTGATTGCTGGCGGTTTAGGAGACCTCAATGCAACTGGGAATGATTGGGCTGGGACGGATGGGCGCGAATATGGTCCGGCGGCTGATGCGGGCCGGCCATCAATGCGTGGTTTTTGACATGAGTCCGAAGTCGGTCGCGGATCTGGTCGCGGATGGCGCGGTGGGTTCGACGTCGATGGAGGATTTCGCGGCGAAGCTGACGGGGCCGCGGGCAATTTGGCTGATGATTCCGGCGGGCGTGGTGGACGGATGCCTGCATCAACTTCTGCCTCATTTGCAGAAAGACGATATTTTGATCGACGGTGGCAACTCTTATTACGTCGATGATATTCGCCGTTCGAAGGAACTGGAAGCCTCCGGGATTCGCTATTGCGACGTCGGCACGAGCGGCGGCGTTTGGGGCTTGGAGCGCGGTTACTGCCAGATGATCGGCGGTCCGCCGGAAGTGGTGGCGCATTTGGATCCAATTTTCAAGACGCTCGCGCCTGGTGTGGGTTCGGTGGAGCGGACTCCGGGGCGGGCGGGAGATCCGGGTCCGGCGGAGCAGGGCTATCTGCACTGCGGTCCGGCGGGCGCGGGGCATTTCGTGAAGATGGTGCATAACGGGATCGAGTACGGATTGATGGCGGCGTATTCCGAAGGCATGAACATTCTGAAACATGCGAACGTCGGCAATTCCAATCGAAAAGTGGATGCGGAAACCTCGCCGCTACGTAATCCCGAGCATTACAAGTACGATTTCAATGTGGCGGACATCGCCGAAGTTTGGCGGCGGGGAAGCGTAGTGGCATCGTGGCTGCTGGATCTGTCGGCGATTGCGCTGACCGAGCAGCCGGACCTGGCGAAGTTCTCGGGCCAGGTGGCGGATTCGGGCGAGGGACGCTGGACGTTGATGGCGGCGATTGAATCGTCCACGCCGGCTCCGGTGTTGAGCGCGTCGTTGTATCAGCGGTTCGCATCGCGGGGCGAGGATGATTTCGCGGAGAAGATGCTGTCGGCGATGCGGTTCCAGTTTGGCGGGCATGTGGAGCGGGCGGCCGGAGGGTAGGCAGGCTGGGCAAGGGGCACTTACTTCGCGGCACATTCGTACCGCTTCGTGCGCGCCTCGTTGGTGTCGAGTTGAAGTGATATTTGCGATTAGGATTGAGGAAAACATGACGACAACTGTGACCGGCCATGGGCAGCCCGCGCCTCCGAATTTGATGATCATTTGCGGCGCGAGCGGAGATCTGACGAAGCGCAAGCTGATTCCTTCGCTATACAACCTGGCGGTTAGCAAGCTGCTGCCGCCGCAATTCGCGATTATCGGATTTTCGTTCGACGACTGGACGACGGAGAAATTCCGGGAGATGCTGACGGCGGACATTAAAGAATTCTCAGAGGTGCCGGTCGATCTGAAGATTTGGGAGTGGTTCCTGGAGCGGATCTATTACGTCCAGGGAAGCTTTCAGGATGCGGCGTCGTATCAGCGATTGAAAGAGCAGGTGGAGAAGGTCGAGAAAGACCACGCTACCCAGGGAAATCGCTTCTTCTATCTCGCGGTAGCTCCGAAGTTCTTCTCGCTGATCGTGCAGCAGTTGGGCGCAGCGCAAATGACGCAGGAAACCAATGGGCATTGGACGCGCGTCATTGTCGAGAAGCCATTCGGGCACGACCTCGAATCCGCGCTTCAGTTGAATAAAGATTTGAAGCAGGTGCTGGACGAGAAGCAGATTTATCGCATCGATCATTACCTGGGTAAGGAAACGGTACAGAACCTGATGGTGTTCCGGTTCGGGAACAGCATTTTCGAGCCGATCTGGAACCGGCGGTACATCGACCACATTCAGATTACGGCCGCGGAGACGGTCGGCGTGGAGCATCGAGGCGGGTACTACGATACGTCGGGCGCGCTACGCGATATGGTTCCGAACCACCTGTTCCAGTTGTTGACGCTGACGGCGATGGAGCCTCCGATTTCGTTCGACGCGGACGCGGTGCGCGATAAGCAATCGGAAGTGCTGCACGCGATACAGCCTCCGGCGCCAGAAGAAGTGTTGACCAAGATGGTCCGCGGGCAATACGGCGAGGGTACGGTAGGCACGGAGACAGCGCAGCCCTATCGCAGCGAGCCGGACGTTCCCCCGGATTCAAATACAGAGACATTTGTGGCGCTGAAGCTGTGTATCGACAACTGGCGCTGGGCGGACGTGCCGTTCTATTTGCGGACCGGTAAGCGGTTGGCGAAGCGGGAAACCGAGATCGCGATCACGTTCCGGCGCACACCTTTCATGCTGTTCCGCAAGACTCCGATCAAGGATTTGCTGCCGAATCAGCTGGTGATTCACATTCAGCCGGATGAAGGAATTTCGCTGCGTTTCGGCGCCAAGGTGCCGGGTCCGGTGATGAATATAGGGCCAGTGAAGATGGATTTCGATTACATCCGCGATTTCGGCGATACGCATAGCACGGGGTATGAACGGCTGCTGTACGACTGCATGTTCGGCGATGCGACGCTGTTCCAGCGCGCGGACATGGTGGAGGCGGGCTGGACGGTGATTCGTCCGATTCTGGATGTGTGGCATGCGCTGCCGCAGCGGAATTTCCCGAACTATGCGTCGGGGACATGGGGTCCGCCGGAGGCCGACGAACTGATGCGTAGAGATGGCCGCGAATGGAGAAACGAGTGAGTTCCGCGAAGAAGGCCGCAAATCCGAAGGTCGTCAAAGTGGTCGAGGTGCCGAAGAATGTTCTAGTGATCGACGTCGGCGGCACGCATGTGAAATTCGCCGACCGCGACCACAAGGCTGAAGTGAAGATTGATTCCGGTCCGACGATGACGGTCCGCAAAATGGCGGCAGCGGTGAAGGCGGCAACCGCGGACTGGAAATATTCGGCGGTGTCGATAGGCTATCCGGGTCCGGTGCTGCATGGGAGTCCGGTCGCCGAGCCGCACAATCTGGGCCGCGGCTGGGTGGGATTCGATTACAAAGAGGCGTTCGGGTGTCCGGTGAAGATCGTCAACGACGCGGCCATGCAGGCTCTGGGAAGTTACGAGGGCGGCAAGATGCTGTTCCTGGGATTAGGCACAGGGCTGGGATCGGCGCTGATTGTGGACGGCATGCTGGAGCCAATGGAGTTGGCGCATCTGCCGTACAAGAGCGGCCGCACGTACGAAGATTTAGTAGGCTTGCGCGGGTTGGAGCGGCTAGGCAAAAAGAAGTGGCGTCGTAACGTGATCGCTGCAATCGCGCAATTGCGCGCGGCGCTGCAGCCGGATTACGTGGTGTTGGGCGGTGGGAATGCGAAGTATCTGAAGGAGCTTCCGGCGGGAACGAAATTGGGCGCGAATGAGAATGCGATCCTGGGCGGCTTCCGGTTATGGGAGCCTTCAACGGGCGGGGTGGATTAGGGTGCGCCTGTCGAGTGGGAGCACTTACCGCGCGGTACTTCGTGCCGCTTCGTGCGCGCCTTCTCGACGCTTTGCGAGGTTTTATTAAGGGGTGCAGGGGACTATGGGTCCGCTCCCTTGCGTCGGGGTTCAGGCCCAGGATTGAACGAGGGTTGCCGCAGAATGAGCGCGAATTTTACGAGTGTGTGTGAGATCGAGCGGAATCCCGCCCTCACTGCGGCGTTATTGGAACCGGAAGTCCCGTCGCATACGCTCCGGGTCCAATGCGCGCGGTGCGAGTGAGTTAGAAAGCGCGAGCTTTACGGCGCGCCTTTTAAGGTTTCTATGGCTGCAGCACCACGCGCGCGAGCAGCTTGCCGGCTTGCATCTCTTCGAGCACTTGCGCTGCTTGCTCGAGCGGGCGCGTTTCAATGTGCGTCTTGAGTTTTCCGTCGGCCGCCAGCTGCAAGACTTCCTTGAGCTCTTCGCGGCTCCCGACCGACGACCCTATGATGCGGTATTCGCCGCCGACCATCGCCGACATTGCGAGCGGAACCGATTCCGGCGGAACGCCTACCACGGCGAGCGTGCCGCCGCGCCGGATGCAGCGCATGGCCGATTCGTAGGCCACCCGGCTGCCCGAACACACCATCACCACATGCGCTCCGCCTACCGACCTCATGTATTTATGCGGAGCGTTCGCCGCGTTCACTACTCCGTCGGCGCCGCAGGATTTCGCGAGCGCCAACTTCTCCTCGGATACATCCACGGCGTGGACCTCCGCGCCGATCGCTTTTCCGACCTGCACCGCCAAGTGACCCAACCCGCCAATCCCGAACACCGCGAGCCGCTGACCCTTCTTCAGCCCCGCCTGATTCGCCGAGCGATACACCGTCAAGCCCGCGCACAGCAGCGGAGCCGCTTCCGCGAAGCTCAACCCATCCGGCAGCTTCGCCGTGTGCGAGGCCTTCGCTCTTACGAATTCCGCGTACCCGCCATCCACCATGCAGCCGGTGACCTGCTGCTTCACACACAGCGTCTCGCGGCCTTCAAGGCAAAATTCGCAAGTGCCGCAAGTGAAGTACAGCCACGGCACGCCGACGCGATCGCCGGGCTTGTGCGCAGTCACACCCTCACCGACCCGCTCGATCGTTCCCGTGATTTCGTGCCCGGGAATCAAGGGAAGCTTTGTGATTGGCTTCATCGATTCCCACTCGCCCGCCGCAAGATGCAGGTCCGAGTGGCACACTCCGCAGGCATGGACCTTGATCAATACCTCGCCCGGACCCGGCTCGGGAACGGGAACATCTTCCATCGAAAGCGGTTCAGCGAATTGTTTGAGAATGGCGGCGCGCATGAGCATATAGGATTGCAGATTTACGAGCGCTCTTCCGATGCCGTGGATTCTACTTCGAGGCCACGCCGGGCCATTTCTTTCTTATACGCCTTCGTAACCCGCTTCAGCCGGTCGCGAAAACCCGCGAACAGCATCTCCGTATCCGCCGTACGGAGTTGTTCATCGCTCAGACCGCGGAAGTACTCGCGCCACGTCTGCTCGACAGCGTTGTTGTAAATCTCCTTGTCCAGTACGCTCGCCGCGTGCAGCGAAAGTTCGCCGGGCACCAGCACGTGGTATTCGTACGTGGGCGCAGCGCCCTCGGATTCCGGCTCGGCCTCTTGCAACGACAGGTGGACCGGGATGCCCGCCTTGCGCAAAATGTGGCCGACTTGCGCCGCCTTCGGAGCCTCGGCGCTGCCGGGCCGCGCCACCACCGCGTATGCTGATGCCGCGCCTTCGATCCATTCTGGTTCTTCGCCATCGGGCTCGAATTCTTCGACGGATTCTGAAGCCGGCGCAGGCTCACGACGGGAAACTTCCTCGTCGTAAACCTTGTGCGCGACCTCGACCAGATCTTTGCGATCGATCGCGAACAACTCCTCATCCGAGAGCGAAGCGTAGTGCCGCCGCAAGTATTCAGGATCCACCTGCATAGCTGTGCCTCCTTACGCGATCGTGACGCCGCCATCGACCACGATGGTTTGGCCCGTGGTCCACGCACCAGCGCGCGAAGCGAGATACACCGCGGCGCCTGCCAGATCCTCGATTTCGCCGATCCGCCGCAAGGGCGTCGCACGCTCGGTCTTCGCCAGCAATTCGGGATTCTCCCAAAGCGCCTTGGCAAATTCCGTGCGCACCAAGCCCGGCGCCACACAATTCGCGCGGACGTTGTGCTTGCCCCACTCGACGGCGAGGTTCCGCGCGAGTTGCATGTCTGCCGCCTTTGAAATCGCGTAAATCCCTAGCATATCGGTACCTTTCAGCCCGCCGATGCTCGAAACGATAATCAGCGAACCGTCTTTGCGCTCGGCCATTTCGGGAGCCACCAGGTTGCACAGCCAGATGTTGCTACGGACATTGGTGTCCATCACCTTCGCGAACGCGTCATCGGAAAGCCCCGACGTCGGACCGAAATACGGATTCACCGCGGCATTACACACCAGCACGTCGATCTTGCCGTACACTTTGCGCGTCGCGGCCACCAGATTCTCGCAGTCCGCGCGCTTGCCGATGTGGCACGGGATGGCCGTCGCCTCGCCGCCATCCGCTTTGATCGTATCTACTACAGGCTGGCACGCCTCCGCCTTGCGGCTGGAAACCACCACCTTCGCTCCATGGAACGCGAGTGCTTCCGCAATCGCGCGTCCGATTCCACGCGAGGACCCGGTGACGATCGCAACCTTGCCGGTCAGGTCAAACAAACTGGTTTTCATAAGTAATTCTGCTCCCGATTTCAAATATTCGCCTGTGGCGTCCGCAGCCAATTCACGATGGCCGCTGCCAGTTCCTCGCCCGCGTCTTCCTGCACAAAATGCCCTGCCCCTTCAATAGCGCACGCCGGAGCGGCGTTCTTGAAAATCTTCCGAAGCACTTTCTCCGCCGGAGCCGTAATCGCGTCCTGATCGCCCCACGGCAGGAACACCGGAAGCGGTAGCGTCGCCAGCGTCTGAATGGCTATCTGGTTGTCGTAAGCGCCCGGATGATCCGGCCGGATCGGCACCAGCCGCGGAAACACCAGCGCCCCCATCTGATATTCCTTCGACGGAAACGGAGCCTGATAGCCTGCGGCTTCCGCATCGGAAATCGTCCGCTTCGTTAGTGAATTCCGCATCAACGCCGGAATATCCAGCGAGTCCGCGCGCTGCGAAAAACGCCGCCATTTCCCGAACGCCGCCGTGGACCCGCGTCCATCTGAAATCCCGGTGTTCATCGCGACCAGGCGCGCAAACCGCTCCGGCATCTGCGCCAGGACGCGAAGCCCTATGCAGCCGCCCCAATCCTGACAAATCAACGTTGTCTGCTGAAGCCCGAGCGCCGCGATGAACGCGCGCATCCACCGGCAATGCGACTTGTAACTATAGGCGTTCGCAGCAACCGGCTTGTCGCTGCGGCCGAAGCCAATCAGGTCCGGTACGATCACGCGTCCCACTTTCGCGAGCGGCGCAATCATGCGGCGGTATAAGAAACCCCAGGTGGGTTCGCCGTGCAGCATCAGGATCGGATCGCCTTCACCCGCTTCCACGTATGCCATTCGCAGCCCTTCGACTTCCACATACTTCGGCTCGAAGTCGAATCCCGGCAGGTTCGCGAATCGTTCTTCCGGCGTTCGCAATACCGAGCCTTCGGGCCACGTCGCCCGAATTCCCGCGAACTGCGCTACCTTCACGATGTCGGCTGGATTCAACCCGCCTGTAGCCGAAAGCCACAAGCAGAAATCGAGTAAATCCGCATCGATCTCATGCTCCGGCGGACGCGGCTCGAATCGATCCCAGTAGCCGTACACGGTCGCCGTCGACGGACGCCCGCGGCCCAGGTCGCCTAACTCGAGCGCATACAGGTGATCGTGATTCGACCGCCAATACACGCGACCTTGCTCCACCGTCGCGGCGGCGATCTTCTCCGCGAATTCCGGACGCACATCGAATTCCTGCTCGACCAGCAACGGATCCGGCCGCAGCAACGCCAATTCTTCCGCCGGAGGCGTAATCCACTTCACGGCTTTCCTCCGGCGAACGTTCGTCCGAGAAACGATATGATCGCGGCTGCCAGATCCGGTCCGCGGTCATCCTGCAAAAAATGACGCGCGCGATCGAACTCGATCGGACCCTCCGCATGCGGAAGCAGTTCCTTCAGCCGATTTCCGAATTCGATCGGGAACACCTCATCGCCGGGAGCCCACAGCAACAGCGTCGGCGTCACTGCCAACTCAGGCAGACGCCGTTCGATTGCCTGCATATCCGCCCATCCGCGATCGCCCTCCTGCATCGGAATCGTCCGCGGCCAAGTCAAAACGACGTGGTCGGATCCGGGTTCGTCGAAGACGTGATGATAGGCTCGCGCCTCTTCGCTCGACATCCCGCGCGCGGTGGTCGCGGCCGGACCGTTCTGCGAGAGCACCTTATGCCGGTCCATGAAAAACTGCCCGATCAATGGTGCGTGCCAGGTCATCCACGGCTTCGGCGACGCGTGAAATTTGCCGATCAATCCGGTGAACAGCCAAGTGTTCATCAGAACCAAAGCGCTCAACCGCTCGACCCGCTGCAACGCTCCGCCTACACCCTGCGGACCGCCCCAATCCTGACCTACGACGACGAACGCCCGCAAATCGAGCTGATCCAGAAAGCCGACGAAGTCCGCGATGTGGTGCGCCAGCGTCAGCGACGAATCGACGCGCGGATGATCCGAGTAACCGGTGCCGATCCAGTCCGGCGCAATCGCCCGGTAACCTGCCGCAGTCAGCGGACCGATGAAATCGCGATACAGAAATCCCCATGTCGGGTTGCCGGAGCACAAGATCACCGGACGCCCCTCGCGCGGACCCTCGTCGATATACGACATTCGCCGCCCGTTCACGACGACGGAATGTTGCTTCCAGGGAAACAGCGGCTTTAGCCAATCCGGTTTCTGCGCCATGGGATTCGAGTCCTTCACGATCTTGGATCGGTCGCGTACAGAACAGTCTTTTCGAGACCCGCCTCGCGGAACACCGCAATGGCTTTGGCCTCGTCGCTCTGCGTGACTTCGAGGAACACTTTTCGCGAAGGGTACTCAGCGAGCGCGACGGCATCCCACTCTTCCTCGCCAACCAGCAACTCCGCCGCGCGGCCCAAATACAGGAATCGTCCGCCCGCCCGATTCAATAACTTCTCAAATTCCGCCGCGTACTTGCTGTATTCCTTGGATCCGCCACCACGGCGGAACTTCAGCAGGTTCAACATCACCACCGGACCCGTCGAAGGATTCTCTTTGAACTGTGCGAGGCGTTCCGCGGATGGCTTAAGGGCGCTCATTGCGGCGCCTTCTCGTAGACCCGGCCAATCGTCTCCGCGATGCAGGCGGGCTTATCCTGACCCTCGATTTCGATCGTGACCTGCCAGCGATTCTGCCAGCCACCCGCAATCGGCGCGACCTCGAGAATCGTCATCCGCGGGCGGATTCGCGATCCCACGCGCACGGGATTCATGAACCGGACCTTGTTTAGCCCGTAGTTGATCGCCATGCCGAATTTCTGGTTGATCTTCACCGTGCGCGCGGTGAGCGCCGGCAGCAGGGAAAGCGTCAGAAATCCGTGCGCGATCGTGATTTTGAATGGCGATTCCGTCTTGCATCGCTCGACATCCACGTGGATCCACTGATGGTCCTCGGTCGCATCCGCAAACTGGTTCACACGCTCCTGCGTGATCTCGAACCAGTCGCCGACAGCGACCTCCTGGCCTTCGAGCGCTTTCAATTCTTCGATATTGGCAACTTCGCGGATGGGCATTGCCTCGGAATTATCGCATGCGGCGATCCGGCATCCGGCACGCCGTTTATCGCTTGAGTCCGGGAACGCCGCCGAGTGAGACAGCTTGTTCGACGGCCCGCACAATCGCCTGAGCAACCGCTTCCGCGGCGGCCACGCCGATCGCATCGATGGGTGCGCTCAGCTTGCCGATCGACATCGCGATCACCACGTCGCCATCGGACATGGTGTTCACCGGGCAGATCGCGCGCGCGACGCCGAGATTAGCCAATTGAGCCAGCTTCTGCGCCTGCACTTTCGTCAACGCCGCATTCGTCACGACCGCGACCAGCGTCGTATTCTCGCGACGCAACGCGCTCGCGGCGCCGCCCTTCATCAACAGAGCGCTATCCGCGAATTCCTTCGAGTCCGCCGACACCCGGGTACCCGCCAGAATGTTTCCCGTCTTCGGATCCACGACGTCGCCCACCGCGTTCACCGCCGCCAAAGCCGCGACCACGACGTTCGAAAACGCCCCTTCGAGAGACACGAAACCGGATCCGATTCCGCTCTTCATGGCATTCTTCATACCCAGCAGTTTGCCGACTGTGGCGCCCGTCCCGGCCCCGATCGCGCCCTCGACCACGGGCTTATTCGTGGCGGCGGCAGCGGCGGCTTCGCCCATTTCCCGCGTCGGACGCGCCGTCGATTTGCCTATCGAAAGATCGTACAGAATCGCGCTCGGCACCAACGGAACCGGACCCGCCCCAGTCGGAAAGCCGACGCCCTTTTGCGCCAGAAACCGGCGGACGCCGGACGCTGCTTCCAAGCCAAACGCGCTGCCGCCCGAAAACACCACCGCATGAATCCGGTCCGTCACGTGCAACGGATTCATCAGCTCGAACTCTTCCGTGCCGCTGGCCGACCCCCGCACGTCGCAACCGGCCACCGCCCCGGCCTCGCACAAAATTACGGTCGAGCCGGTCAGCCCGTCATAGTCCGACGCATGGCCCACCAGGATTCCCGGGATGTCGGTAAGACCCTTCATTTCACTCGCCATTAACCCATTTGCAGCGAAGAATGAAGCCGCTGCTGCCCGTATGGTAGCATCGGAGTTCATGGGGGCTTCAGCATGCTCGACGTACTGAAAGCACCCGTCGAATCTTTTCAGGAATTCATCGTCCTCTCCGGCCAGGCTCTCAAAAACATCTTCCGCCGTCCGCATTATGCCGACGATATCGCGATGCAAATGGATCGTATCGGCGTCGGCAGCTTGCCTATCGTCCTGCTGATCGGTTTCTTCTCCGGCGCCGTCATGGGCCTGCAAATGTCGCGCGCTCTCGCTCAATACGGAGCGCAAGGCCAAGTCGGAAATATCGTCGCCATCACCCTGGTCCGCGAACTCGGTCCCGTGCTAACCGCCTTGCTGATCGCCGGGCGCAACGCGTCCGGAATGGCAAGCGAACTTGGCTCCATGAAGGTCACCGAGCAGATCGACGCCATGCGCGCTCTCGGCACCGATCCGATTCAGAAGCTCGTTACTCCGCGCCTGATCGCCACCGCTTTCACGCAACCTCTGTTAACCGTGATCGCCGATTTCGTAGGCATCTTCGGCGGATTTCTGGTCGCGAATCTAATGATGGGTATCACCGCATCGCAGTATTGGACCACCGCCTGGCGCGCGTTGGGCTATAACGATCTGGTCCAGGGCCTTCTGAAACCGTTGGTGTTCGCCGTCATCATTTCTCTGGTTGGCTGCTTCTACGGATTGCGCACCCGCGGCGGCACCCAGGGCGTTGGTTTAGCCACTACGCAGGCCGTCGTCGTGGCCAGCGTCTGGATTTTCGTCGTCGATCTCTTTATCACGCGTATCTTCGTCAACTTGTAAAACGGCCGACTTGTGATGACTGGCTACGCACCTACGCAATCCCGCCAAACGGACACCCCGCAGCCGAATGTGATCCTTCGTTTCGAGGACGTCAGCCTTCGTTTCGGCGATGAAATCGGGCTCGATCACGTCAGCTTTTCCGTGATGCCCGGCGATACGCGAGTCCTGCTTGGCCAGGCCGGAAGCGGCAAAACCGTTTTACTCAAGGTGGCGATGGGTCTGCTCCGGCCCGATTCCGGGCGCGTCATTCTGTTCGATCAGGACGTGACCGATTGGCCAGAGGCCAAGCTCTTCGACATCCGCAGCCGCGTCGGAGTCCTGTTCCAGGAAGGCGGTCTGTTCGACTCCCAGACCGTCGAAGAGAACGTCGCGTATCCGCTGCTCAACCAGCGCTCGCGGGTCGAGTCCGATACGCCCGTCGACCAAGAGAAGGTGCATGAGACGGTGGTATCGGCCCTCCGCTTCGTCGAACTCGAAAAAACTCTGGAGAAATTTCCCAGCGAACTATCGGGCGGCATGCGACGCCGCGTTGGTATCGCCCGCGCCATCGTAACGGAGCCCGCCCTGGTGCTCTACGATTCGCCCACGGCCGGCCTGGATCCGATTACCGCCAACACCATCATGGCGCTCGTGATCAAGGAGCGCGACTTGCTCAATACCGCATCGCTGATTGTCACCCACCGTTATCAGGACGGGAATCTCATGGCGAATTTCCGCTACAATCCGACAAGTGGGCAATTGGAGCATGCGTGGAGGAAAAACGGCTCCCCGCCTAATTCACCCAGTGATACCCATACGGATTTACGGACCACCTTTATGGTGATGCGCGATGGGCGCGTTGTGTTTGAAGGATCGGAAAAGGAACTGATGGCGACGACCGACGAGTACGTCGGCAAATTCGTCAAGCGGTAGGGGAACATGCCGGCGCAGAACAAAGCGACATGGGCGAGATTGCGGGTAGGATTGCTGGCGCTGGTTGCGCTGGTGATTTTGGGCGTGCTGGTCTTTTTCCTGACCGGTGATAAGGGCTTCCTCCGCAGCAAGAACGACGTCTTCACCTTCATGGACGATTCCGCGGCCCTCACCGCCGGATCGCCGGTCCGCCTGAACGGTATCCTCGTGGGCTCTGTTTCGCGCGTCGAACTGTCCGGCTCGAATGAACCTCGGCGCATCGTTCGCGTGGACATGAAAATCGAGGATCGCTATTTCCCCTCGATCCCGGTCGATTCGACCGCCGCCATAAGCGCCGAGAATCTACTAGGCACGAAGTTCATCAACATCAAGAAGGGCCACAGCACGGCCAGCGTTCACGCCGGCTCTGAAATCGCCAGCCTCGACACCACCGGCTTCGAGGACGTCGTGCAACAAGGTTACGCGTTGCTCACTTCGCTCAAAGAAATCCTGAAGCGCGTGGACGCCATCGTCGCCACCATCGAAGTCGGCAAAGGCACCATCGGCAAACTGCTGATCGATGAAACTCTGTATGACAAGATTCTGTCCATCGCCGATGAAGGCAAGAAAATTGTCGTCGCCCTGAATGACGGCCGCGGCACCATCGGTAAGCTGATCTACGACGACGCGGTCTATAAGGACGTCCGCGCCATGATGGCGCGCTTCGACACGCTGATGGTCGGCCTCCAAAACGGCGAAGGCACCGCCGGCAAGCTCCTCAAGGATCCGGCGCTATACAACGAAATGCAGAAGACTATCGGCGATGTCCGCACGATACTCGCCGATCTGAATGCCGGAAAAGGATCCGCCGGTAAGCTGCTGAAGAGCGACGAACTCCACAATGAAATCGTCGCCACCATCGGCCGCATGGATGTCATCCTCGACAAGGTCAACGCAGGACAGGGCACCATTGGTCAGCTGCTCGTGAATCCCGCTCTCTACGATTCGCTGAACGGCTTCACCCGGGAATCCCACGAGCTGATCAAAGACTTCCGCGCGAATCCCAAGAAGTTCCTGCGAATCAAACTCGCCTTGTTCTAGCGCCTGGTATGAAACTTCTGGTCGTCAACGCCGACGACTTCGGCTTCACGCGCGATGTGAATGCCGGCATCGTCGCAGCCCACACCGACGGGATTCTCACCGCAACTACGCTGATGGCCAACGGAGCCGCCTTCGACGACGCGCTTCGACTCGCCGCCGAAACCCCGTCTCTCGACATTGGCTGCCACCTTGTCCTGGTCGGCGGAAGGTCCCTTCTCGATGGGCGCACCTTTCCCGCCACGGTCTCGCAACTGATCCACGCCGTATCACTCCGGCGCATCCGGCCCGTGGAGGAACTTCGCGCGCAAATCCGCAAGATCCTGGACGCCGGAATCGTGCCGACGCATCTCGACACGCACAAGCACACCCACCTGTTTCCGCCGGTGCTCGACGCCGTGGCGCGTCTGAGCGAGGAATTCAAGATCCCATGGGTGCGCAGGCCCTTCGATTTTCCGCTTCAGCCGGGCACCGTACCGTGGAGCAAACGACTCGTCAGCAGCGCCTTCGGTTTGGTCCGATCCCGCTTCCATGCCGCCCTCGCGAAACATGGCTGCCGGACCACCGATCACTTCGCTGGCTTCCAGATCACCGGACGCTACCACGCGGTCGACGTCGCCGCCCTGATCCGCGCACTGCCCGAAGGCTCCACCGAGTTCATGGTTCACCCCGGAATTCTCGGAGAGGAGCTTAGAGCCGCTCAAACCCGTCTAAAGCAAAGCCGCGCCGACGAACTTGCCGCCCTCACCTCCGCCGAAGCGAAATCCGCCCTGGCGGAAAGCGGCGTCCGCATTGCGAACTATCGCGACCTCTCCGCAACCTAACGCGAAGGCAAAATTTGCCGTCGAGAGGCAGCTTTGACTCGTCGTCTGAAGCGACGAACTTACCTCTCCTGAACGCGATGAGCCATCTCTGGCCAGGAACGAGCTAGTCGCCGATGGAACTAAACTTGCTTCTCCGGTTTTGGTTATTGCGCCGAAGACGATTCCGTTATTTAAGCAAACTGAATCTCACCCTAAAAACCTAAAAAGGAAGACTTAAGATGGCTGACAAGAACACGATCATGGACCTCCTGGCGGATGAGATTAAAGATCTCTATTCCGCCGAAAAGCAACTCACAAAAGCGATCCCGAAGATGGCTAAAGGATCGAACGATCCCGAATTGCAAGCCGCCTTCAAGAAACATCTGACCGAAACCCAAGGCCAGGTCGCCCGCCTCGAGGAAGTCGCCCGCCTGCTCGAAATCAAACCCACCGGGAAGAAGTGCGTCGGCATGGAGGGCTGCATCAAAGAAGGAGCCGAAGCCCTTGGCGAATCCGGCGAAGAATCTGTTCTCGATCTCGGAATCATCGGCGCCGGTAGCCGCGTCGAACACTACGAAATGGCCGGCTACCTTACCGCCATCAGCCTGGCTACCCGCTTGAAGGAAAATGAGGTCGTGAACCTCCTCAAGCAATCGCTCGCCGAAGAGGAGGCCGCGGAACAGACACTCCGCAAGATCGCGTCGAACCTGATCAAGTCATCAGCAGTCGCCGCATAAATTTCAGCAAAGGAGAAACGGCGCGGCGCAAACGCCGCGCCTTCCGTCGATATGCCAAGCTCCGTCACACACCAGAACATCAAAGAAATTTCCGAACTTGAACACGAGGCCCTCGCAAAACGCTCTTTTTCATCCCGGCTCGGCGACTTGATCGCAACGCAAGCGGGAAAGATGTGGTTTATCGTCCTCCATATCGTTTGGTTTGCGATCTGGATTGGAGTGAACACGATCGGAACCGGAAAGTTTTTTGACCCATTCCCGTTCGCGTTGCTGACCATGTTGGTCTCGCTTGAGTCGATCTTTCTGTCGCTCTTTATACTCATGAGCCAGAACCGCGCGAATGTGCAGGCCGACGAGAGGAATCATCTCGATCTCCAGATCAATCTCCTTTCGGAGGTCGAAAACACAAAGATGATTCAGATGCTCCGCGCAATCTGCGAGCATCATGATCTGCCCATTAGCAAAGATCGCGAGCTCAGTGAATTCGCCGAACGAACAGAATTGAAGGCTGTCGTCGCCGACCTGAGAAGCAATCTGCCGACCTGATCTGAAGGGGGTCAGCCCTTGGCGTTGATTCGCCCCAGCGCCGAACCGATCGCCCGCGCAACCTGCTTCAACAGATCGTGATCCACCGTGGATCCGTCGACCTCAGCTAGTGCGGCGGCTTCTTCCACCGTCGCGCCGCTGTGCAGCGACTCCAGGAGAACTTCGGCCTGGCGTGCGGAAATTCCCAGCCGCCGCGCAACATAGTCGCCAAACCGCTCGTCCGGATTCAGCTTTACTCCGGATTGGCCTAACAGCTCATGCACTCCCTTGATCACTTCCGCACTAATCATTTGGATTCTATTCCTCTCCCGATGCTTGTCATGCCCTCGACAACCAGGCATCCAAAAGACAATGCACGGCACGTGCCACTCACGATGGATAGCAGCGCGCGCGACAAAGCACGGACAGCTAACCCAAACTCAGCCCGCTCATCGGACCTTCGTTCTTCGACAACGCGTCGATCATCCCTTCGCGCTGCAAAGTAGCTCTTGATACCGACGATTCCAGGGCGATCCGGTACACAACTGCTCCCAGTCCCGCGTCGAGAAGCAGCACTCCGTAGAACGCCGCCTCGGAAGCGAATGCATAACGCGCCAAGTACGCTAACCCGATCGGTAGAAACGACAGCGGATAGATCAGCAGCGTGACCATCTGCGTTCGGCTCGCCACGCCCGATCGCATACTCTTCGCCGGATCGACCGGTCTCGGATTGTGGGTGGACGTCAGGTTCCCGAATGCCAGCAGGAAGAAACTCAAGACCACCGCCACCGCCGTCGCCTCAAAAAAGCGCTGCGGCGTTACCGGCATTCGCAGCAGCAGGCACACGATGGTGATCAGCGTCATCTCGAGAAAGGTGAAGAACAACCCGGCCAGATTCTTCGCAATCAAAACCGTTCGAATGGGAACCGGAAATACAAAGTACGCCTGCGCGGCCGCTCGATCGAAGCCAAACGAATTCCAGAAACACACTTCTCCCAGCAGAAGCATCGAATAGAGCGTAATCACTGTCAGAAAATTAGAGCTCAACGACGAAGCCGAACTCTGGCCTCCACGCATCAGAATTGGCATCCAGATCACCATGCCGAACGTGAACCCCATGAAGAACACCATACGGAACCGCGGCGCACGGGTCAGAAAGCGAATTTCTTTTTCAATTAGCGCGCCTAACGGATCGGCGAACAATCGCGATGGAATTCGATACAGCCTCTCTAAAATCGAGATCGATCCCGGCTTCGCCGGCCGGACCGGTTCGATGGTCGCCGACGCCGCCTCCGCGTCGAAATTCATGCTGCGCGCGAATTGCCACCGCGCGAACGCAAAGGCCGCTACGATCCACAGCGTCAGCGACAGCAGCGACACCAGCACCGCGTCCCCATCCGCCAGATGCGCCGCCGCTCCCCAGGGCCAGACCGGCAGGTTTACTTGATCTAACGCCTGGCGAATCGGCTCTCGAAGGCGAGCGCCGGAATTTCGTTCGCGTAGCACCAGCAACTGTGGCGCGGCGGCGGCCATTATGAAGAAGAAGATCAGTACTTCGCGGATCCGCCTGCGCGCCATCAGCCGCGAAATCAGGTCTCTCATTCCTGTCGCAATGTACAGATTGAAGAACAAGTACGGAATCAATACGAGCGGAGCCCAGAAGTGCAATTCCGGATTCCGCCAGAGACCCAGGGCCGCCCCCGCCATCACGATCACCATCTCGATCGCCGCCGTGACGCGCAACAAAACTTCAATCGAGAACAGATCGCCGGGCGGAATCGGATACGCCACCAGCTTTCGCAGGTCGAGCGATGCGCCCGTCGAAATCAGCAAGATCGGAACCAACTGCCAGTACAGGAAAATCAGCAGCAATCCGGGGGACAGAAACTGCGTGACACCGCCCTTGGTCGAAGACAAAAGCAGGTAGATACCCCAGGCTCCGAATGAAAACAGGCCGTACCAGAAAAGCTGCACGAAGACGCCGAACCACGATCCGCCCCGCACGCGGGGATAGAAATTCATCAGCGTGCGATATTGCGCCCAAAGAATCGTTCGCGCGTGGGAGCCGAGCATTTGGATTACAACCAGTCCAGCGAGTCGCGAGTGATTCGGTCCGCACCCACCAGCCGGACAAATAGATCTTCGAGGTTCTCGGACCCGGATCGAAGCTCGTCCAGCGTTCCGTTCGCCACCAAGCGCCCATCGTGGATAATGGCGATCCGATGACACAGCCGCTCGACCACCTCGAGCACATGCGACGTCAGGAAGATGGTCGCGCCCTGCCGGACCTGGTCGAGCAACAAATCCTTCATCAGGCGCGCGCCCACCGCGTCAACGCCCTCAAAAGGCTCGTCCATCAGGAACAACTTCGGCCGATGGATCAGCGCCGCCGCCATGGCGACGCGCTTTCGCATTCCTTTCGAATACTCGCCGATCAGCTTCTTGACGTTGCCGTCCAACTCGAACAGGCCCAACAGTTCCCTGGTCCGCTCCTGCGCCATGGGCCGGGGCAACCCGTAGAGCCGCCCGACGAATTCAAGGAACTCGGCGCCCGTCAGGTGATCGAAGAGAAGCGATTCGTCCGGCACCAGGCCGATCATTTGCTTGACCTCAAGCGAACGCTCCGGCAGCGGCAGGCCCATCATCTGTATCGATCCCGCTGTCGGCGTCGCCAACCCCATCAACATCTTGATGGTGGTCGTTTTCCCGGCGCCATTTGGTCCGAGGAATCCAAAGAACGCCCCGGCCGGCACGGCTAAATCCAGGCCATCCACCGCAGCCTTGGTGCCGTACATCTTTCGCAGCCCCCGGACTTCAATCGCCAGTGGGACCGGAATGGGTTCCATCGGGGGAGGAGCGTTCGGTTCGGTACCGGGTTCGGACATCGCTTGAACCATAGTACAGACGTTGTTCTCGAGCGGAGGTTCAAGATTTCGGCCTTCTCGAACGATAAGGTATGCGTGACAGCGTGTACAACAGAGCAGGCGGCCCACAACAAGACGCGCGCGTTGAAGTGCATGAACGACCTTCCGCCGTTTTCGCCCACGCTTAATCGGCTTCTCGCCAGCCTCGCCCAGGAGGACGTTTCCTTTAGCAAGCTGGGGGATTTGATCGAAAAGGACACCGTTGTGTCCGGAAACGTTCTGCAGATTGTAAATTCTGCCGCATACGGCCGGCGCGGAACCATCAATTCCGTCCGTCACGCGGTCTCGCTGCTTGGCGTCAACAAGCTCCGCAACGCCGCACTGGGAATGTCAATAACGCGGATGTGGAATGAGGTGCGGACGCCGCCGGGCTTCTCAATCGCCCGCTTCAACAAGCATGCGGCCGCGACTGCGATCCTCTCCGATCTATTGGCCCAGCGGCTGCCCGTCATCTATCCGGAAGGCGCCTTTGTAGCCGGGTTACTTCACGATGTCGGACGCCTACTCATCGCCGTCGGCCTCCGCGAAGCACACCTGGAAATCGTGCGTCTACGTCAGGCCGGCCAGGACCAGCTAATCAGCGAAATGGACGTCCTGGGCTTGACGCACGCGGAATTGTCCGCGGAAGCGCTGTCAGTCTGGCAGTTGCCTGCTCCCATCCACGACGCCGTCCTCTACCATCATGATGCGGCCGCCGATCCCGCTAGCGGAGCAAAATTGCTGCCCCTCAGTGCCTTGGTCGAAGCCGCCAACCGCTACAACAATGCCACGGGCGTTTCCATTTTTCCGGAAACGAGCTTGGATCAGCCCCCCGATTCCGCGTTCGCTAATCTCCCCCTGCGCGACCGCGAAGGCTTGCTGCACGATTTCGATACGGAATTCGCAGTCGTCGCCGAATTCTTCGGGTAACCGCGCCGGCCTATTGAATATTCTTTTTGAAAATCAGAATATGTTGGCGGGGCAAAGTCTTCAGAACTTCGCTCAAACGGAATCCCTCGGCTTCCACTTCGGTCTTTGCTTCGAGCACCGTCATCTTGTGCTCCAACCGGATCGGCACGGTCGGATCTTCCTTCCGGTACTCGAGCAAAATCAATCGCCCGTCATCTTTTAGCGCCGCCCGCATGTTTTCAAGCATCTTCTGTGGCTGCGAGAACTCGTGGTACACGTCCACCAGGATGATCACATCCAAAGTCCGGCTCGGTAACCTCGGGTCCGATTCCATGCCCAGAACGTATTCGACGTTCGAAATCTTGGCTTTCTTCGCGTTCCGCCGCAGCATCGTCAACATCTCGGGCTGAATATCGACCGCGTAAACGCGCCCTCCCGGCGCCACCTGCTTGGCCATCCTCAGCGAGAAATATCCCGTTCCCGCTCCCACGTCGGCAACATTCATTCCCGGCTTCAGGCCCAATGCCGCGATGGCCTTGTCTGGATGTTCTTCGAGTTCCCGCTCCGGCCGATCCAGCCAGTCCGCTCCGCCGACGCCCATCACCTGCGCAATTTTTCGGCCCGTTAATGGATGCTCGGTCTGCGCCAATAACGGAAACGCGAAAATCAACGAGGCCAACGCGGTTGCTATGTTTCCCGTTCGCAGCATATAGTTATGAGATTCAATTCGTCTTCCGGAGGATCTTGAAATGATTGGCAGTTTGCGGAACAACCTCGAAGTTGCCCGCGCAATTTCATCGGTAGTCACGCTGGGGGCGCTCCTTTTTAGCCTCACCGCCTGCGGAGACGGAGGCCGGTCGACTCGTATCGACTACCAGATGGGTGAACGCGTACCGCTCGAGCCCTTCACCTACAATGTCATAGAATCCACATGGCGCAGTCAATTGGGCTCCGCGCTCCAGATGCGTCTTCCCAATCAGCGCTTCCTGATCCTGAATATTTCGATTACCAACGGTGGCGGCAAGGAAGTACCGATACCCAACTTTCAGCTCGAAAGAGCCAACGGCGACCTGATCCCCGAAGAAATGAAGGGCGAGGGCATCGACCAATGGCTCGGTATGATCCGCAACATTGGGCCCGGCCAGACACTGCAAGGGCGCGTTGTCTTCGACTGCGCGCTGACCAGTTACAAGCTCCGCATGACCGACGGCGGCGAACCTGGGGGAGAGAAAATCAAGTTCGTGGAGATTCCGCTCCGCCTCGATCCGGAATCGCCCATCACCACCGCTCCCCAGTAAACGGGTACTTCCTCAGCGGCGCTAGAATGAAGGCGGCATGAAGCAGTCCGCTTTCTCTCGCGCCGCTGGCCTTTGGATGGCGCTCGCGGTTGCCGTCGCAGGCTTCGCCGCCGACGCGAAACTGGCAATCGTCAGAGCGTCCGTGCAGATGATCGAAGACGGTCCGTCGCTTGCGACGGGCGAATCCTACGTCGCCGGCGAAACCATTTATTTCAGCTGCCATATCGCCGGCTTCCAGGTCTCTCCCAAAGAAAAGATAGCCCTCACCTGGGACATCGCCGTCCACGACGGCGCCGGTCTCCCTCTTGTCCCGCCCTATGCCGGCAAAGTTGAAGCCGACATCCTGCAGGAAGACAAAAAGTGGACCCCCAAGGCTCGCCACAACTTCCTGATCCCACCGCACGCACCGGCCGGCGAGTACAAGATCGTGTTTCACGCCAAGGATACTTTGTCCGGCTCCGAAGTCACCCAGGACCTCGTCTTCCTGGTTCGCGGTCCGAAAATCGAGCCGAGCGAAACCTTCGTCGTCCGCAACCTCCGTTTTTTCCGCGCCGAGGAAGACCGGCAGGCACTGCGCGAAGTCGCCTATCGCCCCGGTGATACGCTCTTCGCCCGCTTCGAGATGCTGGGCTATAAACTCGGGCCGGAAAACGCCTTCGATGTGGATTACGGCATCGAAATCCTAAAAGCGACCGGCGAATCTCTGTTCGCCCAACCCGCCGCCGCCGGGGAAAAGGACGCCACTTTTTACCCCCGTCGCCTCGTCCCGGGTGTCATGAACTTGCCGATTCCCAAGGATCTCCCCAAGGCGACTTACGTCCTGGTGATCAAAGCGAACGATAAAATTGGCGGAACCGCCTCCGAAACCAAAGCCAACTTCACCGTCGAATAAGCGGTCGCCATTTCCGTCAGAGAAATCCGGTCACCCTGCGCCACTAGCATTTGTATGGCTCTTTTTCGGACGCGTTCCGCCGCCGTATACGGCATCGACGCCCATCTCATTGACGTCGAAGTGGACATGTACCCCGGGGCCGGACGCGAATTCATCACCGTCGGAATGCCCGACACCGCTGTCCGCGAGAGCCGCGAGCGGATCAAAAGCGCCCTGTTCAATTCCGGTTTCGGCTACCCCAACAAAAGCATCACCATCAACCTCGCCCCCGCCAACGTCCGCAAAGAGGGCGCCGGGTTCGACCTCCCCATGGCGCTCGGAATCCTGGGAGCCATGGGCACGGTTCAATCCAGCGAAAACCACCTCTTTGTCGGCGAACTCGGCCTCGACGGAGCCGTACGCCCCATTCGCGGAGCCCTCTCGATCGCCGCCTGCGCCCGCAAGCAAGGCATTAAGAATCTGCTCGTACCCGCCGAAAATGCCGCCGAAGCTTCCGTCGCCGAGGGCGTCAACGTCTTTGCCATCCGGCATCTAGCCGAGGCGGTCAAATTCCTACAAGCGCCCGACACCTTTACCGCGACGCAGCCCGAACTGAACGAAACCATCGAACCCGGATGCGAAGTTCCGGACTTCGCCGACGTGCGCGGCCAGACCATCGCCAAGCGCGCTCTCGAAGTCGCAGCCGCCGGAGCCCACAACGTCCTGATGATCGGCCCGCCCGGATCCGGCAAATCCATGCTCGCGAAACGACTTGCTGGAATTCTGCCTCCCCTGCGCTTCTCTGAAGCTCTCGAAACCACGCAGGTCCACAGCGTCGCCGGCGTCCTACCCAGCGGCAAAGGACTCCTGCATGCGCGCCCCTTTCGCGCACCGCATCATAAGACATCAGAAGCCGGCCTGGTCGGCGGCGGAGCCGGCATTCCGCGTCCCGGCGAAGTCAGCCTTGCCCACAACGGAGTCCTCTTTCTCGACGAGCTCCCCGAATTTCCGCGCGGAGTCCTCGAACTCCTGCGCCAACCCCTCGAAGACGGCAGCGTCATGCTCGCCCGCAGCATCATGACCCTCCGCTTTCCCGCGAAATTCATGCTCGTCGCCGCCATGAATCCTTGCCCGTGCGGCTACTTCGGCGACCCCGGCCGCGAGTGTCGCTGCAACGGAGCCATCATCCAGCGCTATCTCGCCCGCATCAGCGGACCGCTGCTCGACCGGATCGATCTCCACATTGACGTCCCTGCTGTCGCCTATAAGGAAATGCGCGGAAGAAGCGACGGAGTGACTTCCGCCGCCATGCGCGAGCGTGTCCTGAAAGCCCAGGAACGCCAACTGGCCCGAGGCTTCATGAACGCCCACATCCCCTCCAGCCAAATCCGCGAGCTCTGCGCCCTCGACGAAGCCGGTGAACGAACGCTCGAAATGGCGGTCCGCAAGCTGTCCCTGTCCGCCCGAGCGCATGACAGAGTTTTGAAGGTGGCCAGAACCGCGGCCGACTTAGGAGGCAGCGAATTCGTCCAATCCAAACACGTCGCCGAAGCCGTCCAATATCGAAGCCTAGACCGCGACTACTGGAAGTAATCCGCGGCGGATCCGATGCTGTAGCGTCGAGGCGCGCCGTAAGCACTCCGATCCAAGAACCGGCGCGCCGACCGGCTTGAACCCCAAGCGTCAGCGACGGGACCCCGCCGCTAAAACGCCCGATGCACCACCCGCCCATCGAACACCGTCAGGACCACCTTCGTCTCATGAATCTTCGCCGGCGAACACGCCAGCAAATCCTGCGAAAACATGATCACGTCGGCCAGCATCCCCGGCGCAATCATTCCCTTGCTTTTCTCCTCGAATGACGAATACGCGCCCATCGCGGTATAGGCCCGCAGCGCTGTCTCCGCGCTGATGCGCTGCTCGGGAATCCATCCGCCCTCCGGCTTGCCATCCGTCGTCTGCCGGTTCACGGCGTTATGCATTCCCCGAATCGGATTCACGCTGATCGCCGCCGGCCAGTCGCTCGAAAACACCAGCTTCGCGTTGGTCTTCACAAACTCCGCCCACGGGAACGAATACGGAAGCCGCTTCGCGCCCACGGCCTTGCTCCAAACCTCCACTGTTGCCGGATCCGCGTGGATCGGCTCCATCGACGGCATCACGCCCAGTGCCGCGAACCGCGGAATGTCCACCGGGTCGATCACCTCGATATGCTCGACGCGATGCCGCGAATCGCGAACTCCATTTTTCTTGCGCGCATTCTCGTAGCCGTCGAGCGCCATCCGGACCGCCCTGTCGCCGATCGCGTGTGTGTAAATCTGCCAGCCCGCCTTGTCCGCCGAAGCCACGAAGGAGTTGTACGCATCCGCGCTCCACGCCGGAGTTCCGCGATCCTCGGTGCCGTCGGCGTACGGCTCGAGCATCGCCGCCGTGTGTGATTCGATGACGCCATCGAGCACGATCTTCAGCGCGCTCACCTTCAGCATCGGGCCGCTATACCTCTCGCGGATCGCTCCCGCCCGCTTCAGCGAATCGCTATAAACACCCGGCGGCATCGACATCGCGACCGATACCCGCAGCGTCAGCGCGTATTCCTTGAGCAGATAATCCCAAAGCGCGACATCGTTCGGACCGCCACTCGCATTCTGAATGCTCGTGATCCCCAGCGTCGCCGCCAGTTTCATTCCCTCTCGTAGAGCGGCGACCTGTCGCGCCTTGGTCGCCACCGGAATATGGCGCGAGACCAGCGACTGAGCGCCCTCTTTCAGGCACCCCGTCGGCTCACCCGTCTCCTGGTCGCGCACCACCTCTCCGAATCCGCTGTAATCCGTCTTGCGAGTGACTCCGGCAATTCGCAGCGCTTCGGAATTCGCCCAGCCCGTGTGCCCGTCGTATGCGCGCAAATACACCGGCCGGTCGTTCACGATCGAATCCAGATCCTGCTTCGTCGGCAGCCGCTGCTCCGGGAAGCAATAATATTCCCACCCAGAGCCGGTCACCCAAGGCTCATTCGGATTCTTCGACGCCCACGCCGAAATCTTCGCCTGCATTTCCGGAAGCGTACACGCACCCGTCAAATCCACTTGCGCCAGCCCTAGTGACCCGCCGAGAAAATGAATATGCGCGTCGTTGAATCCCGGCGACACCAGACGTCCGCCCGCATCGATCACCTGCGTGGACGGACCCGCCTTCGCCGCAATCTCCGCCGTCGTTCCCACCGCGACAATCTTATTGCCCTCAATCGCCACAGCTTCTACCCAAGGCTGCGCCGGATTCGCTGTCCACACGCGCCCGTTTTTCAGGATCAACGTCGGATCGGCCGCGAACGCGACAGATGCAATAACAACAACGAACGCACGCACGAGGTTAGCAATCAATTTCCACCCATCCGCTCTCATCCATCTCGCCCCAATTCATCAACTCTCGATAATCCAGGAAGCACTGCTTGCAAAGCCATCGATTCTGGTCCAAACGTTTTCCGCTCCAATACCCGGAAGAAACATAACCTTCCTGCTCCGCCGGAGGTGGATCCACCAACGAGATTTTTTTCATGCACCCAATGCAGTGATCGTGGTCACACGGTATGTCAGCAGGGTATTCCGAAAACCGGAACAATAAGTCGTGGTCGCCGTCGCGAAAATGTCCGTAACGCCAATCCGCCCGCAAAGCGTCGTTGGTCTTCTTGATTTCCTCTTTGGTTCGAGGCTTCGAAGACGACATGGATTACCCCAAGCCCCACCTATAATGAAGCATGGCAACCATCATAGCCAGCCCGGAAATCATCGCGAAATATCAGCCGGTGATCGGACTGGAAGTGCACGTCCAACTGATGACGCGCACCAAAATCTTCTGCGGATGCGCCACCTCTTTCGGAGCGCCGCCCAACTCCAACGTCTGCCCGGTCTGCCTCGGACTCCCTGGCGCGCTTCCTGTCCTCAACCGCCAAAGCGTCGAACTTGGCGTCCGCGCGGCCCTTGCGTTGAACTGCACGATCAATCCGAAATCCATCTTCGCGCGCAAGAATTATTTCTACCCGGACCTCCCCAAGGGCTACCAGATCTCGCAATACGATCAGCCCCTCGCCGAGCACGGATACCTCGACATCGAAGTCAACGGCGAGAAAAAGCGCATCGGCATCACGCGGGTCCATATGGAAGACGACGCCGGCAAAAGCATCCACGACGGCTTCAAGGACACCGACCGCTACACTTACGTCGACCTCAATCGCTCCGGGACGCCGCTGATCGAAATCGTCAGCGAGCCCGACATCCGCAGCTCCGGCGAAGCCTACGCGTACCTCACCGCGATCAAGGAAATCCTCCAATTTGTGGACGTCTCGACTTGCGACATGGAGAAAGGCCACTTGCGCTGTGACGCCAACGTCTCCGTGATGCTGAAAGGCGCGGACCAGTTTGGCACCAAGGCCGAAGTCAAAAACCTGAACTCGTTCCGCTTCCTGAAAATGGCCCTCGATCACGAAATCGAACGCCAGGTGGAGATCGTCGAATCCGGCGGGCGCGTCATGCAGGAGTCGCGCCTGTTCAACGTGAACAGCGGCGAAACCGCAACCATGCGCAGCAAGGAAAGCGCCCACGACTACCGTTACTTCCCCGAGCCCGATCTGGTTCCGCTGCGGATCAGCGAAGCCTGGATGGCGGAGATCCGCAAGACCACGCCGGAACTGCCCGCCACGCGCCGCGCCCGTTTCCTCCAGACCTACGGACTCAGCGAGTACGACGCCCAGGTCCTTACGGCGGAGCGTCCTCTCGGCGACTACTTCGAGCGCGCCGCTGCCGCGTCGACCGATCCCAAAGCCGCCGCCAACTGGGTGATGGGCGATCTCGCCGCCGCTCTCAATGCAGACGGCAAAAGTATCGAGGCTTCGCCGATTCCCGCCGAGCACATCGGCGAGCTTGTCACGCGCATCACTAAGGGCGAAATCTCCGGCAAGCTGGCCAAAGAAATCTTCCCGAAGATGTACGCAACCGGGGACGCGCCCGGCGTTATCATGGAGCGCGAAGGCCTGAAGCAGATCTCCGACACCGGGGCGCTCGGAAAAATCATCGATGAAATCATCGCTGCGAATCCCAAGCAGCTCGAGCAGTACAGAGCGGGAAAAACGACGGTGATCGGCTTCTTCGTCGGCCAGGTAATGAAGGCCAGTCGAGGCCAGGCCGCCCCGGACGTCGTCAATGCGCTACTAAAAGAAAAGCTCGGCTAGGTCCTAGCCAGCGGATGGTTGATTGCGAATAAATTCGCCAATCGCAACCACCGGTCCATCCAACCGCTCGCCAAGTTGACGATCGCGATCCGCCGACTGCTGATTGATCGCGTCCGCCCGTTCCACGGGTTTGATTTGCGCTTCCGCCAGAGTCTCGAGAGCACCGTCCAAATGCTCGATTGTTGTCGGCTAAGTGGCTGACGTTGTCTGCCAACTTCTCGACCACGCCTTGGAGCCGAGTCAGGCGCTCGTCGTGCTTTGTTTGGTTACTTAGGCAGAAACGCAATCGTCTTTTCGACGTTCATCGCATCTCCATTGTAATCGAAGCCTGCTAGATTCCTTCACCGCGAATCCTCAAGACGGCGGCCAACCATCCGATATGTCTGTCATAGGATCTTTCCATGCGGTCGCTTCTACTTCTCGTCTCTATGTCCGCCTTCGCTCAGGATTTCGTGGCCACCCCTGCTACGCCTTTCATACCCAAAGCCAGGCACATCGTCACCAACGAAAGCGTCGTCGGGCTCGCGCGCGCCGGTTTCGATGAACAATTTATCGCGGAACTCATCCAAAGTTCCCGAACGCGCCTGGACGCCTCGCCCCTGGCCTTGATTGAATTGAAGAAACAGGGACTCTCCGAGGAACTGATCCGCTTCCTCGCACTCCGCGAGCGGGAACTCGACCAGCCCCCTAAACCTCCCGCGCCGCCGCCCGCCATCGGCCCCCTCGCCACCACCCACATCGAGAAACATTGGTGGGGCTACCGCTGGGTCACCGTGTCGCGTGCCTCAGGCTCACCTCGCCCCACTACAAATTCCACCTTCAGCACCAGGGCGTCCAATGCGTTCCACGCGGATATCACCACTTCGCCGCGATAAAATCCGGCCTTCAGGCCTTTCGGATCCACCACCAGCTCCAGCAAATCCGCGTCTAAGCCGTCACCTGGCTTCGGCGTAATCCCATGCTTGGGAATCGCTTTCAGCCACTCTTTTCCGACTCGTACATTTACCTGGTATTCGACCTTCGGCCAACTCGCCGAAACGCGCACCGTTTGCGGGCGCAGCGGACCGTCATCCGCGACAAACCGCACTCTCTCCGGCGACACCTTCAAGATCGGAGCGCCGGTCACCACCAGTTCCATCCACCGCGTCGCCTTCGAACAGCCGTTCGCGACGCGCACGGCAAACCAATACGATCCGACTTTTGTGGGCGTCCCCGCCAGATAGCCCGCGCGGCTCAGCCGGACTCCCGGCGGAAGCGTTCCCGAAATGGTCGCGAACCCCAGCCCGCCGATCGGACATCGCCCGCCGTTCAAAACCTCTAACGGAGGCGGAGCGTACGGCCGGTCCACGATTGCCCACGGCAAATCCCGCGCCGCAATCTCGAGGTCACCGCCGCGCGCCACGGCATAAAAAAGAAAAAACGCAAACCAACGCACGTAGAGTGTGTGGCCTGCGCGCCGGTTTCCTCTCAGCCTACTTGCCCAGCTCCGCTTTCACTTTCTCGCGGAACGCCTTCTCGCTCTTCTCGACCGCCGCCGCGAATCCAGCCGGATCCACGAAGTTCTTCGACTTGAATTTCTCCGCCAGCCCGAATTGCGATGCATGCCCCGCCACCCAGATGTCCGGCTGCTCCTGGTGCTGGCGCGCAAACGTCATCTCGAAATCCTTGACGATATCCGGATACTTCGGATTCTTCAGCGGCATCACGACGCTCGCCAGATTGGCGAAGAGGAACCGCAGCGTCTTGCCGTCCTGCTCCACCGTCGTCTCATAGCTCACGCTCCCCGGCGTATGGCCCGGAGTCAGCCGAACCGTCAAAGCCGTCTTCCCCAGCCGGACCACGTCGCCGTCCTTCAGCACCCGATCCACATGCGCCGTTTCAAACCGCGTAAACCCGGCGGGATCTTTCGCGCCGCCGCTCTCGAGAATCGGAGTATCGCCAGCCGTCGCGAAAATCTTCGCTCCCGTCGCCTTCCGGATCGCCGCGAATCCCGCCACGTGATCGAAATGCGCCTGATTAGTCAGCAGGATCTTCACGTCCTTGACGCGGAAACCCAGTTTCTCGATGCTTGCCGTAATCATCGGCACGGAATCCTCAAGCCCGGTATTCAGAAGAATGTGACCGGCCGGATCCGTGATCAGATAACAGCCCAGATCCTCCGTCCCGACATAGTAAATATTCGCCGCGATCCGATGTGCTGGAAACGGCCGCGACCACTCCGGAGGCGTCGCCGCCAACCCCACTCCTACCGCCAAAACTGCCAGGAAAACACGCCGCAAAAGGAACATATCCTCCGAGTTTACGACGCGCCCGCCGATCCCGCCCCGTAGAATGAAAGAACCATGCGCGAGTCGCTGCTGGTCAATACTCTCGGACACGCGGCCGGCGTCTTGATCTTCGGCATTTTCGTCTACCTGATGCTCAAGGACCGCGCCTCCATGCGGATTCGCGGCAGCCGCCAGTCTCTGCTCGCCGCTGGACTCGCCCTCGTCTGGAATCTTACGTCCCTCATCATCCTGGGCTTCAGCGAATCGAATTCTCGCGCCTCCGACATCATGGTGACGATCTCGTTCTCCGTCCTCAGCCTGCTGCCCGCCGTCCTGTTCGACCTCTGCCTCATGAACCGCTACCGCCGCTTGGCCGCCGCCGGATATGCCCTGAGCGCTATCGCCATCGCCATGCATATCGCCGAGCCCTTTGCGGGACCCGAACAGTATCACCGTTGGGCCTTGAGGCTCATCACCGTCGGCTTCGGCGGACTCGCTATCATGGCCGCTATTCTCGTCCTCACGTCCACCGACGTGCGGCGCCGGGGCACCATCTCGCGCATCCTCGGCACCATGGCGCTGTTCCTGCTGTCGATTTCCTTCGTCCACTTCGGCGGAGTCAAACACATCGATTCCGCCTGGTCCGACGAACTCGCCTACCACCACGCCGGTATTCCTCTCGCGCTTTTGGTCCTCCTGCAGGACTACCGGTTCCTGCTGCTCGACGCCTTCGTGCGCTTTCTCGCGAACGTAACCCTGGCCGCCGCTTTCACTATCCTCGGAGTCACCGCCGCCCGCCAGTTCGGCGTGCCCGACACCAACAACGGTTTCTCTCTCGGACTCTGGCTGGTCGCCGCCTGCCTCCTGTTGATCGTCTTCGCCATGTCCCGCGCCTGGATACAGACGCTGCTCACCCGGCTCGCCTTCGGACGCGCCAATTTCGATCAACTTCTCGCCAACCTGAAAGCCCACGAAACCACCGCCGCCGAAGAACCTCGCTACCTCGAGCGCGTCCGGTCTCTACTCGCCGAATTCCTTCAGGCCCCCGCCTCCTTCGCCAACGATGGGCTCGAAAGGGAACTCTACTCTGCGGACCTGCATTACCCCACGCCGGTTTCAGACCTCGGCCCCTTCCGTCCGGAACTCGATGAACAGGCTATCGAGGTGGTTGCTCCGGTCCGCCTCGTCTCCGGCGAAGCCCGGTTCCTGCTGCTCGGACGCCGCCTTGGCGGACGCCGCTATCTCAGCGAAGATATGCAGGCCCTCGCCCGCGCCGCCTCCGCCATCGCCGAGCAAATGGACCTGCATCGCGATGCCGAGATGAAACGCCTGGTCAGCCAGGCCGAACTCCGCGCGCTCCAGTCGCAGATCCATCCCCACTTCCTGTTCAATGCCCTGAACACCCTATACGGCCTGATCCCCCGCGACGCCAAAGGCGCGCGCCGCACCGTCCTCAATCTCGCCGACATCTTCCGCTACTTCCTCCGCACCGAACAAACCATGCGGCCTTTCGAGGACGAACTCCAGATCGTCGAGGCTTACCTCGAAATCGAAAAGCTACGCCTCGGCGACAAACTGCACACCGAAATCGAAATCGACGAGGAAGCCCGGCGCGTTCCCATTCCCGTCCTCTCCATTCAGCCGTTGGTCGAAAATGCGGTGAAACACGGCATCGCGGCGAATCCTCAAGGCGGATTGGTGCGCCTAATAGCCAAGACCGGTGATACCGGTCTGCATGTGACCATTGAAGATTCAGGCGTCGGCGACGGAGTTCCCACGCCCGGCGGCGCGGGCGTAGGCCTGGATAACGTCCGTCGCCGTCTAAAGCTCTGTTATGGCGAGGAGGCCGACCTGCAACTCGTAACTAAGCCCTCCGGCACCATCGTCTCCTTGTCAATTCCGGTTTTGAAAGAGGTTACGCGGTGAAGACTCTCATTGTCGACGACGAGCCCATCGCCAGGGACATCCTGCGCGAACTCATCGAAGGCGCGCCCGATTTGGAAATCGTCGGCGAGGCAACCAATGGTACGGAGGCAGCTGAAAAAATCCTCCAGCTGAAACCCGACCTCGTATTCCTCGACCTCGAAATGCCCGGCCAGAACGGCCTCACCGTCGCCCGCTCTCTTCGCGGCGGTACCCCGGTGGTCATCTTCGTCACCGCCTACGACCAGCACGCCCTCGCCGCCTTCGAAGTCGGAGCCGTCGATTATCTCCTCAAACCCGTCCGCCGCGAACGCTTCCTCCGCGCCGTCGAAAAAGCCCGCGTCCAATTGCGCGCCGTCGGAGCCGCACCCGCCGCCCCCGCCATTCCCGAAGCCTCCGGCGTCCATCCCGCCGCCCGCAAAATCCCCGGCAAGCGCGGCAGCGACATCTATCTGCTCGACCCTTCCGAGATCATCGCCTTTGAAGCCGACGGCGAACTCGTCCACATCATCACGCCCACCCAACGCTACTTGAGCGAGAACACCCTGAAGGCTCTCGATGAAAAGCTCGACCCGCTTCGCTTCCGCCGCATCCATCGCAAGACCATCATCAACACCGACCAGATCCGCAAAATCTCGCCGCTCTCGAGCAAGCGCTGGCTGCTCAAAATGGCCAACGGATATGAGGCGACGGTCAGCAAGCGGATGGCTGGTGTCATTCGCGAAGCGTGCCGTTCATAGCGAAATCCGGCACCGTTCATCCTCGAATAAGGTCCACTGATAGGGAAGCTGTAGGATTCGCCGTTACAGAACGGGATACTAAACCTAACTCACCATGCTGATTTGGATTGCAGGGCTTCTCCTCTCACTTGTTCCTGCCTTCGGAGCGCCGCAGTCGTCGGGCAACGCCGGCACGCTGGATGGAGTCGTCACCGACCCAAGCGGCTTGGCTGTGCCTGGCGCGAAGGTAACTATCCTCCACTCCGTTTCCGGCTTCCGGCGCGAAGTTCAGACCGACCAAGCGGGCTCATTCATCTTCCGCAACCTGCCCCTGAATACCTATCACTTCGAAGTGGACCGCGACGGCTTCACTCCGTCCAGCCAGGACGTCAGCATTCGCACCAGCGTCCCTCTGTCTCTCAAAATCGCCCTCACCCTCGCCGGATCCACTTCGAGCGTGGAAGTGAGATCCGATAGCGGCGACCTGATCGACGCCGTGCCGTCGGCGCACGTCGATCTCGATCAGTCGCTGACTTCGAAGATGACCTCCACCTCTCCCGCCAATGGCTTAAGCGACGCGATTACCCGCAGCAGCCCTGGCGTCGTCGCCGATTCAAACGGCTTCTTCCACCCCATAGGCGATCACGCGCAGACTTCCTTCAGCGTGGACAATCAGCCCATCAACGATCAGCAGAGCAAGATGTTCTCGACCCAGATGCCGCTGAACGCCATTCAGTCGATGGAACTGATCACCTCGGGACCAAACGCGGAATTCGGCGATAAGACCAGCCTCGTCGTCAGCGCCGTCACGCGCTCTGGCCTCGCCGCCGATAAGCCCTTCGGACGCATCGCATTTTCTTACGGGTCCTTCGGGACCGTCGGCGAGGAAACTTCGTTTGGGTTCGGAGGCAAGAAGTTCGGCAACTTCCTGGTCGCCAATTCCACCCGTTCCGGCCGCTTCCTCGATAGCCCGGAATTCCAGCCCATCCACGACAACGGCAATAACCAGACCATTTTCGATCGCTTCGACTGGCAGGCCAGTCCGCGCGACACCATGCATTTGAACCTGTTCCTCGCGCGCAACTGGTTTCAGGTTCCGAATACCTACGACCAGCTGCCGCAGGATCAGCGCCAGCTCACGCGCACGTTTAACATCGCGCCCGGCTGGGTCCATACCTTCGGGTCGAGCATCGTGCTCAGTGTGAATCCTTTTTTGCGTCAGGACCAGGTCAATTACTATCCCAGCCGCGACGTCTTCGCCGACGCCCCCGCGACCGTCTCTGAAAAGCGCCGTCTGCGGAACTTCGGTGGGCGGTCCGACCTTTCCTGGATTAAAGGCCGCCACAACATCAAGACCGGCGTGCAGTTGATGCGCACGCAGTTGAATGAAGGCTTCCACTTCGGCGTCACGGATCCCGGCTTCAACGCTGTCTGCATCGACGCCTCAGGAAATCCGGTCGCGAACCCGTCCCTCTTAAATCCCGCCAATTGCGTGGGCCGCGGCTTCATCGCCAATGGCGATTTCCTCCCTGGACTCTTGCCCTACGACCTCACTCGTGGCGGACGCCTGCTCAACTTCCGAGGAAACGCCAACATCGATCAGTTTGCCTGGTATGCGCAGGATCAGATTACGCTCGGCGCGTTGACTGTCAGCGTCGGCTTACGCTTCGACCATTACGCCGGCCTCACCAGCGCGAACGGCCTCCAGCCGAGGCTCGGTGCCGCCTACCTGTTCAAGCGCACCAGCACTCTGTTCCGCGCTTCCTACACCCGCGCCTTCGAGACCCCCTATAACGAGAACCTGATCCTGTCGAGCTCCACCGGAGCCGGCGGACTCTCTTCCGGCGATTTCGGCGGCTTTGGAGCCAAGCCCCTCGAACCCGGCCGCCGCAATCAGTTCAACACCGGCATCCAACAAAGCTGGGGACGCCACTTTGTCGTGGATGCCGACTACATCTGGAAGTACACCAGCAACGGCTACGATTTCGGGACGCTCTTCAACACGCCCATTACATTTCCCATTTCCTGGGACAAATCGAAAATCGATGGCGTGTCGGTTCGCGTCAACCTCACCAACATCCACGGCTTCTCGGCTTCAACCGTCATGGGCCACACCCGCAGCCGCTTCTTCGGACCCTCGAACGGCGGCCTAATCTTCAATTCCCCGCTCGAAACCCACGTTTTCCGCATCGACCACGATCAGGCCTTCCAGCAAACCACCAGCCTCCGCTACGAAGCTCCGAAGGGAGCGCCTCTGGGGCGCTACCAGCCCTGGATCGGTTTCACTTGGCGCTACGACTCCGGCCTTGTGGCAGGTGCGGTGCCGGACCTTGCCTCCGTCCTGTCGCTCTCCGCCGCCCAACAAGCCGCCATCGGTTTCTACTGCGGCTCACAAGTCGCCAGCCCCTTCAGCGGAATCTCGAGCTGTGCTTCTTCCAACTACGGAGCCACCCGCCTTACCGTCCCTAAAGCCGGAACCTTTAGCGCCGACCACAATCCGGCTCGCGTAGCTCCCCGGAATCTGCTCGACGTCTCTGTAGGCGCCGACAATCTGTTCCACGCCGAGCGCTACAGGGTCAGCCTGCGCCTCTCCGCAACCAATCTCACCAACGAAGTCGCCCTGTACAACTTTCTCTCCACCTTCAGCGGAACCCACTTCGTCGGTCCGCGAACTTACCAGGCGGAACTCGGCTTCTCTTTCTAGTCTCTGGGTGGCATAGGCCTCCGGCCTGTGCATCCCGGCGAATTCCGCGACCAAAAACAGCGGAACTGGCAAACAACCTGCCCACAAAAGTGAAATCCATCCGACGGACCTAACGCTTTTCGCTCCCTTGGACGATAGAACTCTCAGGAAGGAAGGTCTATGACCAGTCGCGCTCTGAATTTTGCGTTCCTAGCCGCCATTGCGGCAGCCGTACCGATGTCGGCGGGTATCTTCTCGGATGGAGAGCCGAAAGCTACTAAAGGCACCCTCGGCGAAAAGGTTTCCTTTATCGAAGGCACCTCGAAAGGGATTGCGCCCCACACCGTCGGCACGCTCGTCATGCGCGAAAACAAGCAGATGGTCTTCCGTTACGCCAAAGGCTCCGTCGCGATTCCGTATCAAAGTATCACCAATGCGGAAATCGGACCGACGCGAGGCCGCGACGCGGGACCCTCCTACAAGGTCTGGAACGCGCCGAAGCGCTTCGGCAATAAGACCCGCTATCTGACCATTCTTTACACCGAAAATGGCACCACGAACAAACTGGTTTTTGAGCTGGCCGACAAAGCCGCTACGCTAACCGTCGCCCAGATCGAAATCGCTCAAGGGAAGCGCCAAGGCACGGTTCAATCCACCGCCGACAATGACGAATTGTGGTGGGGCGACAAATTCTGGAGAACCAACCGAAACGCCGATAAATGGAACAAAACGGCTGGTACCGAAGCTCCCAAGAGTTCCGCACCGGACCGCTAAATCAAGCTTTCGATTCCTCCGTTTTGAGAGGATTCCCGGACCGCCCATCTTCTCAGAGAGAGTGGCGGCTCCGGGCCTTTTCGTTTTGGGACCCGTTCGTCCGGCCTCCGGGCCGACCTGGAAATGCGCCAAATCTCGCCAGGACCTCGCCCGTCAGATCGCGCTCACGGGCGCAAGACTCTGGATTGAACCCCTACTATAAGGGAGACGCACACTTTCCACACAGACTCGTAACGGCCGGGGCTACTTCACTCTGTACCGAACCGCGATAGTCCGGAAGCGGACCTCTTGCCCCACGCATTCGTGAACGCCGGAATTCATCGAGTTTCCACGCAGCGTCGCGCCATTCGAGATCAACCGGAACGGCGATCCATTCACGCCGACCGGCGGATTGGGGTGTATGGAATCTGGCGGCGCTCAAAAAGAGCCTCCGTCTCCTTCGAAAGCAGGGTCCAGAGCCCGTAGATGCCGAGCGCCGTTCCAAAGGGAATGTGGAACAGGTTGAGGGCGGAGAGAACAATCATCAGGATGCGGGCCCAGTTCTGGTAATAAAGCAGCCCGATTCCGGCGACGATGCCTGGGATCGAGACAAGGGCGACGAAGAAGCTGACCGCTCCCCCAATGATTCCGATCAGCGGCGCGACAAACTGAGCGTCGGGATCGAGGTTGGCGTAGCTGAAAACTCCAGCAATTCCGCCGAAGATCGCGAAGACTACGACGGCCCCGAGGACTCCGACCGCGCCGAGGCAGATATTCAGGATCGCGACTGCTTTCACGTGCTGTTCCATGGAGGTTCCTCGCTACTCGCTCTGAATATACGCTCTCCGTGGCGGAAAGTTCGGGTTAATCCGTTTCGCTTCCAGGGTTTGAGCGTCCGCTTCCGGCGTGCTCCTTTTCGGAGTACTACCGGCGCGGCTCGGATTTGTCGCGTGTGCGTCTCGGCTTTGGCCGGTTCGAGCTACACAACGGCGGTAGCTCTCGAGCGGCTATGAGAATATAGGGGACCATGGCGACGCTCACAAACGACGAGAGAAACAGCCTTTCGGCCCGTTTGGGCCGATCGCGAGACATGTTCCTGCAATCGATTGCGGGCCTGAGTCCGGCGCAGTGGACCTTCAAGCCCTGCGCAGAGGAATGGTCGATCAGCGAATGCGCCGATCACGTCTTGTTTGTCGAAAACCTGACTTTCGGACTGGTAACGGAAAAGATTCTCGCCAAGCCCGCCGAGCCCGACAAGTGTGCGTCGGTGGTAGGCAAAGAAGCGAAATTGGCGCGCGCCGTGGTGGACCGGTCCACGAAAGTCAAAATGCCAATGGCGGCGGTCCCGACGGGACACGCAGACACTCCGGAAGCGTTGGCGGACGCTTTCATGGCCGCAAGGCGAAAAATTGTGGACTACGTCCAGACGACGCAGAAGCCGCTGCATCATCATTTCGCCGCGCACATGATCTTCAAGGATCTCGATGGCGCCCAATGGATCCTGATGATGGCGCTGCATGCGGAACGGCACACGCTCCAGATCGACGAAGTGAAGGCGCACGCCGGCTACCCGAAGGCCTGACAATTTCCAATGAACAATCTTGTGTCTCTCACGCGTGACGGCGACGTCGCGATCATTACCGTCAATAATCCCCCAGTCAACGCCTTGAGCCCGGGAGTTCCGGAAGGAATCGCGGAAGCGGTGCGCGCGATCGCGAAGGATGACCAAGTAAAGGCCGCGGTGTTGATTGGCGGCGGGCGCACCTTCATCGCGGGTGCGGACATTCGCGAGTTTGGCAAGTTGCGCGAAAGCGGTGGAGGGGAATTCGGGCTTCCGCATTATCTGATCGAGATCGAAGATTCGCGCAAGCCAATCGTGTGCGCAATCCACGGCACGGCATTCGGCGGCGGACTCGAGACGGCGATGGCCGCGCATTATCGCGTGGCGGTTGCATCGGCGCAGGTGGGTCAGCCGGAAGTGAAGCTCGGCCTGATTCCGGGCGCGCACGGAACGCAGCGGCTGCCTCGCCTAGGGGGCGTGCAAAAGGCGCTTGAGATGTGCGCGGGCGGCGATCCGGTGAAGGCGCCGGAGGCGCTGGCTTGCGGGATTATCGACAAGATTATCGACGGAGATCTGCTCGCGGGGGCAGTGGCGTTTGCGCGCGAAGTGGCGGATCAGCCTGCGCCAAGGACGCGCGAGCGAAACGGGAAGCTGACGGCGGACCTGTCGGTGTTCGCCGCTGCCCGCGAAACCGCGGCGAAAAAACAGCGCGGATTCATTGCGCCGTTGAAGGCGATCGAAGCGGTGGAGGCGGCGGTTACCCAGCCGTGGTTAGAAGGAATCGCGACCGAAAACCGGTTGTTTCAGGAGACCTTGGCTAGCGATCAATCGAAGGCGTTGATCCACGTCTTCTTCGGCGAGCGCGAGGTGGCGAAAATTCCGGCTGTTCCGGCCGAAACGCCTGTGCTGCCGGTGAGATCGATCGCCGTGATCGGCGCGGGAACAATGGGCGGTGGCATCGCAATGGTCTTCGCGAATGCCGGGATTAGCGTTTTGCTCAAGGAGACGGAGCAGGCCGCGCTCGATCGCGGCATGGCCACGATCCAGAAGAATTACGCGACGTCGGTGGCTAAAGGCCGCTTCACGCAGGCGGCCATGGACGAACGACTCAGCCGGGTCCACCCGCAACTGGGCTGGGACGGATTCGAGAGCGTGGACATGGTGATCGAGGCTGTGTTCGAGGGGATGGCGCTGAAGAAAGAGATCTTCGCGCAGCTCGACAAGATTTGCCGCAAGGACGCGATTCTGGCGTCGAACACCTCGACGTTGAGCATCGACGAGATCGCCTCGGCGACGACGCGGCCGGAGATGGTCATCGGCACCCACTTCTTCAGTCCGGCAAACGTGATGCGCCTGCTCGAACTGGTTCGCGGCGCCGCCACTTCGAAAGAAGTGATCCAGACCTGCATGCTGTTGGCGAAGAAGATCGGCAAGATCGGCGTGCTGGTCGGGAATTGCCGCGGCTTTGTAGGGAACCGGATGTTCCACACCTATCGCCGCGAAGCGCAGTTTATGGCGGAAGAGGGCGCGGCGCCCGAAGCCATCGACAAAGTGATGTACAAGTTCGGAATGGCGATGGGTCCGCTCGCGACGGGCGATCTGGCTGGCCTCGATGTCGGTTGGCGGATCCGCCAGGAATTCCGGCACACCGAGGTCCCTGGCGTGCGTTACACCAAGGCCGAAGACGCGCTCTGCGAAATGGGGCGCTACGGGCAGAAGACCAAGGCGGGTTGGTATCAGTACGACGAGAATCGGAAGTCGATGCCGGATCCGGTGGTCGCCGAAGTCGTGAAGCGGGTGGCGGAGGAGAATCAGATTCCGCAGCACGCGATCGATGACCAGGAGATCCTGGACCGGTTGATTTATGCGCTGGTGAATGAGGGCGCAAAGATTCTGGAAGAGGGTTTCGCGCTGCGCCCGGTCGATATCGACATTATTTATCTCAACGGGTATGGCTTTCCGGCGCACCGTGGCGGTCCGATGTTTTATGCGGATCTGGTGGGGCTTAAGAAGGTGTACGCACGAATTTGCGAATTCGAGAAGCACGACGGCTACTGGTGGAAGCCGGCTCCGCTGCTGAAGAAGTTGGCGGAAGAGGGCGGTTCGTTCGCTACCTGGAAACGCCGATAATTCGGATAAGGCTGAGCTCAATTACCCTAAGAGCGCGAATTTCCAAAACAATTGGAGCCTGATCCAGGTCAATTGCTTGACGCGCGTCGCGTCAGTCACCGGAGGCATTCTGGAATTGATTCGCACCACGCGACGGGAAGTTGGTTCTCCCCTGTCGGAATCGGCGTTGGCGCTTGACCCGTCGCGGGTCAAGCATTCGGCCACCGACCTCGCCGTTTCGCGCCGGCCACGCAATGCAAGGCCGCGCGTCCTTTCCGGACTTTTCTTTTCCGCTGTCCTGCTCGCGCTCAATATTTGGATTTGCTGGCGATTATTCTCGATCGATTACACGATTCATATGGGTTCGCTGGATGGAGTCTACATCGCGATCGCCCGGTTTATTCAGGCGCATGGTCCGCAGCCGGGCTGGTATCCCTACTGGCGCTGCGGCATCCCGTTCGAGCAGGTGTATCAACCGATCTTCCACGCCATCGTCGCGGCATTCTCGAGCGCTTCCGGATTTACGACAGCGCGCGGATATCATTGGGTCGTTGGCGCCGTATATTGCCTGGGACCGGTTAGTTTGTTTTGGCTGACAGCGCGCCTGACTTCGAACCTGCCCACCGGCTTCGTGGCCGCGCTCATCTATTCACTCTTGTCGCCGTCCGCACTTTTGGTTCCCGCGATCGCGGGTGACTTGGGTGGATTGTACTGGGGACGCCGGCTGCACGTCGCGCTCGTATATTCAGACACGCCAAATCTCGCGGCTCTCACGCTGTTGCCGTTGGTGATTTTGCTTCTTGACGTGGCGCGGAGGCGGTCAGAATATTGGCCGCTGATCCTGGCGGCGTTTCTGACGGCCGCCATCCTGCTGACCAACGTTCCGGCGAGTATTGCGCTGGGAATGGCGATGGCGGCGTATGCGCTGGCGTTCGCGACGCCGCGGTTCTGGTGGCAGATCGGCGCCGTTGGCCTTGCCGGCGGATTGATGGCGGTTGGGTGGTTTCCTCCATCGATGATACGCGCGGTCAGCGCGAACTTAAGCCGGTACGAACCGGCAAACCGGTTCACGGCGAATCACTACGCTGGATTCGCGGCCGCCGCTTTTCTGCTGCCGGTGCTGGCCATCTTGGCGCGCAAGATCAACATTGCCGAACCCGCACGCTTCGCCGGCTTCTTCCTGCTTTTCGCGGGCGGAGTGACCCTGCTGAATTACTGGTTCGACGTAACTATTCTCGCGCAGCCGCGGCGCTTTCAGATCGCGATGGAGATTCCGATTGCGATTCTGTTGGCGATCGGCGGAATCGGATTGTGGAAGCGAATCCAACCTGTCCCGGTGCAGAGCCTCAAGGAGTTCGGCTGGATGCGCGTCGCCCTTCTCGCCGGCGGAGTATTGTTCCTCGGCTTCGAGATTCAAAGCCTTCGGTTTTTTGCCCGCAAGATCATCCGGCCGATTGACGGCACCTACCTGAGCGAATACCGGACGGCGAAGTGGCTCGAGCAGAATGCGCCAGGCCAGCGCGTGTACGCCGCCGGTTCGACCATGTTCTGGATGAATGCGTTCGCCGACATTCCGCAAGTCACCGGATGTTGCGAGCAGAGCATCGCGTTGCCGGTTACCCAAATGATGCGATACACCTTAGGGACAGACGATGAAGCTGGCGATCGGACCTTCGCAGTGTCGCTCGCATGGCTGCAGGTGCTCGGAGCAAATTACGTGGTGGTACCGGGGCCGCAGAGCACCGATGTGTACAAGTGGGATTGGAAGCATCCGGCGAAATTCGATGGCAGGCTCCGGGAGATCACGCGGGAGGGGGGGAACATTGTTTACGAGGTCCCGCAGCGATCGGCGGTGCCGGCTCACTTGGTTTTGCGGAATGAATTGATTTCCCGATATCCGATCAACGGTTTGGACGTGGAGCCGTTAGCCAGATATAACGCGGCGATTCAGGACGCGGGGCGCGCGGCGGTTTTTATGGAGAACGGAGCGGATCCGCGTGTCTACGAATTTCGTGTGGAGCTCGCGGCGCATCAGCTTTTCTCAGTGCAGATCCCCTTCCATGCGGGATGGCGGGCGACTGTAAACGGACACGCGGTTCCGGTCGCCCAGGATGCGCTTGGCTTCGTGGTCGTGGAGCCCGGCACTATAGGCCCGGCGCGGATCCGGCTTACGTTTGCCGATTGGCCGGAGCAGTCCGCCTGCCGCGCGATCAGCGGTTTGACCATCGCAGGCTTACTGGTGGGTTTGGTGATTGCCAGCGTCCGCCGTTTTAGGTAAACGTAAATTACCTAACTCATGAGCAAGCGGGGTTCCGGTAACTCTTTTTTGGGTTTCCGCGTCAGAACTGGTAACCGATCTCGCAGTTTTTTCCTGGATGAGTTGAGCGCGCAGGATTTTCCACAGGGTAATCCGGGGGCGGTTGCGTTCCGTAAGTCTCTTGATATGAATACAATAGTGAAATTTTGCGGATGTGCTGTGCTGTGCCTCGTCGGAACCGGACTGTTGTGCGCCCAGGACGGACCGGTGGCCGATTCCGCCGCAAAAGTGACCGCGCCGAGTCCGGCGGCCGTAAATGAGGATCCGGTCCAGAAAGAAAACCTGCCCACGGCATCAGCGGCGGAAGTTGGAGTCGACCCGATTGCGGTGCATCCCTTGTTCGGAGCGGTGATTCCGACCGGCGAATATGTACCAATGACGAATCAGCAGCGCTTCCGGCTGTATGTCCGGCAGACTTTCACGACGCCGAACCCGTGGGTGCGGACGGCGATTTCCGCAGGGATCACGCAGTTACAGGGGCGCCAATATTCGTGGGGCGGCGGTGTCGAAGGCTACAGCAAGCGCTACGCGTCGCAGTACGCTACGTACGTGATCCGTAATTCCTTTTTGTCAGTCGGCGCTTGGGGATTGGGACACGACACGCGCTATCACTCCACGAAATCGCGCAATGTCGCGGTCCGGTTGGGTCACGCGGTTCTGCAGAATTTCCTGACCGTGGATCGGAACGGTAAGACAACGATCAATATCGCGCGTATCGCCTCCGGGTACGCGGCAGGCATGATTGCGACGAACTGGCAGCCGAATTCCAAGTGGTCGGCGCAGGGTATTCGCGCCGGCAACGAACAACTGATCTACGGCGGCGTATTCAACATCGGGCGCGAGTTCGGCGGCGAAGTCGATCGCCTGATGCACCGGATTTTCCATCGCTAGTTGGGTGTCGGTGGCATAGATCTCCGACCTGTGCACGCACGGGGCGCGATGCACAGGCCGGAGGCCTATGCCACCTAGAAGTACAGCTTCACGGCTAGCTGGATAATGCGCATGTCGCGGGCTGCGTTGTATTCACCAAAGTAGGTTCCTAAGACGGCGGCGCTGCCCGCCGGACGAATATTGTTTGTCACGGCGAGGCCGGTGAAGTTGCTGAAGATCGCGTTCCCCGTCTGTCCGGCTGCGTTCACGACATTGGTCGTAAGGTTGTAGCCGGAGAACTGCGGGTGGTTTAAGACGTTGAACGCTTCCGCGCGCAGCTGCACATAGCGCTTGCCGTCGCCGCCCAGCGGAATGTTCTTGAATACCGACAGATCCTGATTCGCGATGCCCGGATTGCGCAGATAGAAGCGTGGATACGGACCAGCGTTATTGACGCCGGGAACCGAGAACGCGCCCACGTTAATGGTGCCGCCGTTCTGCGGCGACCCGGTGATCAGGAAGCGCGGCGACTGGCCGCTGAGGTTGCCGGCGGAGTAAGTTCCAAGCAGCCGGTTGCCGGCGTCCTGACCGGAAATTGCAAGGCCGAGCTCCGTCGGGTTGCCGCTCGCGATCGACGTATTCCCCGTGAGCGTCCAGTTGCCGAAGACGTACTTCATCGCGTTGTTCCGCGCCAGCCACTTGCCGGGTTGCGGCAGATCCCAAACGAAGGTTCCGACAAAGTAGTGCGTGCGGTCGAAATTCGCCAGGCCGTAGTCGAGATGCGCATCGCGGAAGTTGGTGAAGGTGCCGTCGTCCGACACCGTCGTCAGCGTGCGCGACAAGGTGTAGGCCGCGCTGAACGTCAGGCCCTTCGAGAAGCGGCGGCGGAATTCGACCTGCAGCGACCGGTAGGTGGAGTTGGCGTCGAAGTTGTAATAGGTGATGTCGCTATAGCCCTGGTAGGGACGCAGGTAATCCACGGGAAGCGAGGTCGCGCCGCTGAATGCGACTCCGGCCTGCGTATAGATCGAGGGCAGTCCAGCTTCGGCCGCCGGGATGACGCCATTGGCGTACTTGGTCGGATCCTGCGACGAAGGCTTGAACGTGGTGCCGTAGGCGGGAGAATTCAGATTGGTTTTGCGCGCGAGGTGGCGCGACTGCGATCCGACGAACGAAACGTCGAGAACCGTTCCGACGCCGAGGTTGCGCTGGACGCCGATGCTGTAGCTGTAAATCGTGGGGAACGTCGAGTCGCGATTGACGCCGCTAATGGTTAGCGGCGAGAGCGCTCCACCTCCGCCCGGCGTAATGTCCTGGAGATAGCCATTTGAAAGCGTGGGGCTCAGCACAAACGGCGGATTGGTCGCGCCGAAGCCGGTAATTCCGCTCTGATACCGGTCGAAGGTGACGCCGAAACCGGCGCGGACGACCGTCTTGTGATTGCCGGCCACATCCCAGGCGAGTCCGACGCGAGGTTGCGGAAGAATCACCGGTGCATCGAGTCCGCCCTTGGGGTAACCCTGCGAAATCAGTTTCAAGCCATCGGTGAAGTTGCCGGAGTTGGGTACGAGCTTTCCAACGTAGAACGACGGCAGGGTGTTGGCCACTGTCGGCGCGGCGCTGTTATTTGGATCGATGGCGCGATAGGTGGCGGCGCCCGACGCGCAAGTCGCCGCGCCGATGCAGATCGGACGGTAAATCCGCGGAGCCTGGGCGGCGCTGTAGCTGGCCGGGTCGAAAAACGCTCCCTCACCCGTCCCGGCGCGGTTGTACACGGGCTGATACCAGGAGAAGCGAATTCCGAGGTCGAGCGTAAGGCGCGAGCTCAGCTTCCAGGTGTCCTGCACGTACCCCGAGATGTCGTGATACACGTAGTCAGCCAGCGGCTTCGCGCTGTCCTGGCGGTAACTCGAATAGACGCCGAGCAGCGCGTTCGCGAACGGGTTTCCCGTGTTCAGCGGATTGGTCGCGATGCTGCTGAAATCGATGTCGCCTTCGACGTGGGTTTGCGAGTTGCTCGCGTTCGACGCGCTCTGATAATAAAAGCCGAATTTGAAAACATGGTTCCGGTGAACTTTCGTGATGTTGTCCATCGCATGCCAGATCGCGAAGCGCTGATCGAAAATTCCAAAGACCGAGGTGGTGACCACGCCGGTGGTGCCAATACTCGGGATGCCGTTGAACACAAGGCCGGGAATCAAATTGCTGGCGTTGGCGTCGGGATAGAGTAGGGGCGTGTTGATGCCGGTGAAGGTGCGGGTTGCGCGATCGTCCTTGGGCGCGATGGTAACGCCACCGCGTCCGGCGCCGAAAATGAACTCGTTGATCCACGTTGGCGACAGATTATTGGTCAGCGAGATGGTCGGAATGCTGCCGGGTCCGTTCTTGCGATCGGTAATCGTAAGCGGCCAGTTCCAGGAAGCGGTAGTGGTTCCATAGGCGAACTGCTGGTCGTCGTGGTTGTACACCCAGCGAACGCTGAGGCGCGCATTCGAATTGATCTGCCAATCGCCGCGCATAATGGTTTCGTTGCGCGGGTAGGAACTTGGCACCTGCGAAGTGTAGTTATAGACGTTTCCGCCAGCTGTCGTGTTGGAACCGGGCAGGAAGTTGAGGATGGTTTTTCCGGGCTGGTAGATGCGATTCGTTGGAATCTGATTTTGGGGGAACGGCAGGCCGGTGGTGGGGTCGATGATCGTGATGGCTTTGCCGCTGCCATCCACTGATCTCGAGAAGTCGCCCGCGCGTTCGGCGCCGGTCGGAACCAGAATGTTGATCGATGCTGCTTGGGGAACAAGCTGCTGGTAGTATTCCTGGCTGACGAAAAAGAATAGCTTGTTGCGTCCATCGACAACGTGCGGAATTACGACTGGACCGCCGAGATCCCAGCCGTAAAAATTGTAGCGGTAAAGCGGCCGCGCGAAGCCTTTGGCCGATCCGCCGCGCAGGTTGTTGAAGTACGGATCCGCGTTCATGCTGTCGTGACGGCGGAAGTAGCGTCCGCCACCGTGCAGTTCGTTAGTGCCTCCACGCGTCGTCAGCGCAATGAAGCCTCCGCCTGCGCGTCCGTATTCGGCCTGGTAGTTCGATGTGAGGACCTTCACTTCTTCGAGGGCATCAGGATTGACGGAGACGAGAGCGCCGGTGTTATTGCCGAGATTGAGGTTGGTAACGCCGTCGACGGTGTACTCGTGCTGGGAGCTGCGCGTTCCGTTGATCGAGAAACCGCCGGTGATATTCGTGACGGTGGATGCGGCGTTGGCGGTGACGCCGCCTGCAATGACGCCGGGGATGGTCCGCATCAGATCGACAACGTTGCGACCGTTCAGCGCGATGTTGCGGAGTTGGCGATTGGTGACGACACTCGAACGCTCGCCCGATTCGGTCTGCAACTGCAGTTGTCCCGCTTCGGCCTGCACGCTGACGGTCTCCGATAGATTGCCGACTTCGAGGACGACGTCGCCGACGTTGACTTTGGTAGAGACATCGACGACGACGTTGCTCTTCTCGGCTTTCTTGAAGCCGCTGAGGGTGACGGTGAGAGTATAGGTTCCCGGGGGTAGAAGTGGAAAGATGAATTCGCCTTCCGACGACGACGTCACCGTCATCGTGACGCCGTGACTCGGGTCATTGGCGACGACGGAGGCATTGGGAACGAGACTACCTTGCGGATCTTTGACCGTGCCTGAAATGGCTCCCGCGCTTTGCGCCCAAGCGGCGGTGGTCAACATAAGTGCGAGCGCAAGCGCCTGCAGTGTTCTCAACGTCGTGGTTGTAAACATCGTTTCCTCTTCGTAATCTCGTTGATCAAAAGGACGTTTGCGGTCCGTTGTTTGCGGGATCCTGCTTGTTCACAGTGCCCGAAATCGACCGAAACACGCTGAGACGCCCTGAACTTCAAATCCGGAGACTGTTCGGAAGAGATTAACAGCAGATGGGCGGGGAGCAAAGAACTGAGTTCAAAGAGGAGCGCGTTTCTCTAGACAAAACTCCCTGAGAAAAGTGGTAGATATGATAACCCTTTGTTTGTAGCGGCTTTGAGCAAACATCGCGGCGGGCAGACCAGCGGGGAGCTGGGCAGGAAGCGTCCAGTCACGTTTTGCAGTGCTAAACAGGGCGGCCGAACTGTAAATAAAGCGTTTCGAGCGGATCGAAAGGTTCAATGTTACTTGGTACAGGCCTCCGGCCTGTTAGTCAGCAGCAAAACGACCTTGTGAGTGGTTAAGAGCCGCCCCTGCTTCCCCCGCCCGGCTCAGCAGCGAGGAAGCGATCAGCGACCCGGCGTTAAGCGAATTACTTGCTGGCGCCTTTGCTAGGTTTCGCCAGGAAGTCCAGCAGCTCGGAGTTGATCTTGTCGGCGTGGGTCCAGGTGCAGCCGTGCGGAGCGTCTTCGATGACTACGTAGCGGCTTCCGTTGATTAGGGCGGCGGTTCGTCTTCCGGTGGCATCGATGGGCAGAGTGCGATCCGCGTCTCCGTGCATAACGAGAGTCGGGACGTCACACTTCTTCAGATCTTCGCGGAAATCTTCGAGCCAGGCATCGACGCATTCGATGGTGCCGATGGGGGAAGCCTTTGAAGCGATGTTCCAGCTGTACTCAACAAATTGCTCGCTGATCAGCGTTCCGCCCAGCTTGTCGAAGTTATAGAAATCGGCGAAGAATTTCGAAAGGAACGCCAGACGATCTTCGGCGATGCCTTTCTTGATTCCTTCGAAGACCGAGCGATCGACGCCTTCGGGATTATCGGGGGTCTTCAGCAGGAAGGGGCAGATGGATGAGAGAAACGCGACTCTCGACAAGCGGGCGGTGCCGAATTTGCCGATATAGCGGGCGATCTCGCCGCCGCCCATGGAGAAGCCGACGAGCGTAACTTCTTTGAGATCGAGCTTGGTCAGAATCTGATTCAGGTCCTCCGCCAGCGTGTCGTAGATATAGCCGTTGGCGGGCTGGTCGGACCAGCCGAAACCCCGCCGATCGTAGGTGATGACGCGATGTCCGGCCTTGAGAAGCACCGGGACCTGCTTCTCCCAGGAAGCTCCGCTGAGGGGCCAACCGTGGATGAGAACGACCGGCTTGCCGGAACCGTAGTCGTCGTAATGGATATCTAGATTTCCGGAATTTTCTTTGCCGACGGTGATATAGGGCATGATCTTTTTGAGGCTCCCTAAGAAGGAGCCGGCCTGCCGCGCATTGTTTCGTGGATTGGCTGTGCGATCCTCATTTCGATGAACGATTGGAAAGAAGGCGGCATCCGCATCGTACGAGCGGATGAACAGGATACAAATACGCCGCAGACTCCGGGAATGAGCAGGACGGCCGCGATCACGCATGCGCGAACTGGCGCCAGCAAGTTATGGGCGGGTACCGTGACTGTGGCTCCAGCAGCGCGGACCGCGGCGCACCATCACGGCGAACTCGAAACGGTGTTGTACATCCTTCGCGGCCGCGCTCGATTTCGCTGGGGCAACAATCTCGAATTCGTAGAGGAAGCCGGACCGGGCGATTTCATTTATGTGCCGCCGTTCGTGCCGCATCAGGAGATGAACGCGAAGCCGGACGAGCCCGTCGAAGCGGTAGTGGTCCGCAGCGGGCAGAATCCGATCGTGGTGAACCTGGATATTGCGAGTCCGGAGCCGGTCGGACCGGATTCAGGTGCGCCCGACGCGTTTCACTCAAAACCGAACGCAGGCTAGGCCTTCTTCACGGCCGCCAGGGCTCGTTAGGCCTTCTTAAAGATCGGCATTCCAGCGCGGTCTTCCGCCTTGACCACTTTGTCGCCGATAGCAACACGGTCGCCATCAATGCGCACCGTCTGCCGTCCGCCCTGGTCGAGAGAGACGATCGCGATCTGGTACGGAGCCTCGTCCACAAACTGCGACGGAGGCGCGAAAACGACGGTTTCTGTGTAGACGGTTCCGGTCATGCTCCTTTCATTCTAGACCGTGACCCACGCGAGGGAAAAATCGGTGACAATGCAACCTATGACGCGCGAGTCGATTTTTTCCCGCCGGAAGTTTGTCCAGACGGCCGCGGCCGCGGCCGCAGTGGCCGCGATTCCGGCACACGCCGCCGACCCCGCCGACCGCAAGGCGCTGCAGGCCGATCTCGAAAAGCATCACGAAGAGAACGTGCGGCGGCTGCAGGATTGGATCAAAAAGCCGGCCATCGCGGCGGAAAATCGTGCCATGAAGGAAGGCGCGCAGTACATGGTCGAGCTGGCGCGCGGCGCGGGACTCAGCAATGCGGCGGTGGTTCCGACGGACGGGCATCCGGGCGTGTTCGCAACGCTCGACGCCGGCGCCGCGCGAACGGTGGGCATCTACTTCATGTACGACGTGAAGCAGGTGGACTCGTCGGAGTGGTCCACGCCGCCGTTCGATGCCGCGCTGGTGGATCGCCCGAACGTCGGAAAAATTCTGGTCGGACGCGGAGCCACTAATCAGAAAGGCCCGGAGTCCACCTTTCTGGCGGCGCTGCATTCGTTCCGTAACACCGGAAAGAAACTGCCCGTCAACCTGGTCTTCGTGGCCGAAGGAGAAGAAGAAATCGGCTCGCCGCATTTCACTCAGGTGATCCAGAAGCCGGAAGTGCTGGCAGCGCTGAAGAAGTGCTCGGACGTGTACCTGCCGATGTTCTGCCAGTCGCTGGGCGGCGGAGTCCAAATCAATCTCGGAGCGAAGGGCATCATCGAGCTGGAGCTGGTCTCGAGCGGAGAACACTCTGGAAAGGGTCCGAAGCTGGACGTGCATTCGAGCGAAGAAGCGCGCATCGACAGTCCCGCGTGGCGGCTGATTCAGGCGCTGAACTCGCTGGTGGGTCCGGACGGGCACACGCCCGCGATCGACGGATTCTTCGATAAGGTCCGGCCGTTGACCGCGGAACAGAAGACGCTGATCCGCGAAGCGGCGAAGCGCCAGAACGAAGCAGCGGTGAAGAAGGCGCTCGGTGTCGAGCGCTGGGTGCACGGTGTCGATTTCCTAGAGGCGATGGAGCTTCTGGTTTCAAAGCCGACGATCAACATCGAGGGCCTGGTCAGCGGCTACACCGGTCCGGGCGGCAAGACCGTACTTCCGCATCGGGCAGTGGCGAAGATCGACATGCGGCTGGTGCCCGACATGACAGCGCAGGGCGCGTTGGCTTCGTTAAAGGCGCATCTCGCCAAGCGCGGCTTCACCGACATCGAAGTGAACATGAGCGGCGGCTACGATCCGACCAGCACCGCCGCCGACTCCGGGATCATTCGCGGAGCGCAGTCGGTGTACAAGAAAGCCGGCCTCGATCCGGTCCTGTGGCCGCGCCTCGCCGGATCGTGGCCCGGCTACATGTTCACCAGCGATCCGCTACGCCTGCCCGCTGGTCATTTTGGACTCGGGCACGGAGCGGGCGCGCACGCGCCTAACGAGTACTGCATCATCGAATCCAAGATTCCGCTGGTCAAAGGCTTCGACGGAGCGGTCGCGAGCCAGATCGACTTCTTATATGAGCTAGGGGCAACGTAGGCGAGGAACACCCGTTTCCTTGAGAGTTGACCGCCGTGCCTGAGGACCAGAAGGACCACGATTCCGACATACCGGAGTCACTGCCCGCGCCGTTTTTGCACATTCGGCCCTGGCACGTTGCGACCGTCGTTACAGCGCTCGCGTTCCTGTGGATGTGGCTCTACGTCGAGGGCGTCTTCGACGGAAATTGGAACGGACTGTACCTGGCCGGCGACCGGTTCGAACAGTCGCCCGACGTGAAGGCCGAGAACTCGCCCGTGGTTTCGGGTGCGGGGTACGACGGCCAGTTCTATCACGCGATCGCCCACGATCCGCTTCATCGCCGGCAAACGAGCCATTGGATTGACTCGCCGCGCCGGCGTTACTTCCGGATTCTTCAACCCGCGCTTGCCTACATGCTCGGCCTGGGGCAGCCATATTGGGTCGATACCGGCTATCAGGCGGTGGCCCTGGGATCGCTATGGCTCATGGCGTTCGTGACCTCGCTGTATGCGATCGCTTGGGGCTGCTCGCCTTGGTGGGGCGTGGCGATTCTGTTCCTGCCGGTGACGTTAGTGAGCTTGCGGCTTTCGTTAATTGACCTTTCGAATCTCGCTCTGATCTTCGCGGCATTTCTCGCGGTCATCGAGCGAAAGTGGGCCTTGGCGTGGCTAGCGCTCGCGGCAGCGGCGCTCTCTCGCGAGTTTGGCTTTATCGCCATACTGCTTTGCTCGGGTTGGCTCGGGGCGAAACGCGAGTGGAGGCTGGGGACCTGGTGCTTGAGCGCAGCATTGCCCGCGGTCGCTTGGATTGTCTGGGTACTCTTCAGCAAAGTCCCCGATGTTCCCGAACTGCCATACACCTTCGCGTATCCGCTATATCGCATGGTGAATACGCTCCTCGGTCACCCGGACATCCATTGGCGAGGGTCGATCGGTCCATGGATGGCGGCCGCTAACTATGGCGCCGCGCTCGGGCTCTGGGCGGCATTGGCAATCGGGTTGTGGTTGGCGTACCGCGATTGGCGTACAAAAACCCTCGATCCAATGATGTTGCTGTTGGCCTTCTCGCTCGTGTTTACGGTCATCTTTGCCAGTATCAAGGACGGCGCGCCGAACGTCGAGTTCGACGACCCCAACAGCTATGGTCGATCCACCGGGATGCTACAGATCTCGCTACTCCTGGTGACACTAAGATCGCGCCGCTGGGAAGGATTGATCCCGCTGATTTTGATCATTCCACGCGAATTGATGGAGATTTGCGTGTATACTATCCGAGCTGTGCGAACAGTGATCTCGTAACGTCAGAGCCACTTCTTTTCGGCGTATTGCTTTATGCCCGCCACGGTCAACGCCTTGAGTTCGGCAATGATTTCAGGCTCGGGAACCGTCTTGAAATTGAAGCACGACTTGCCTTGCATGCGCTTCTTCAACGCCGCTGAGATTTTCGTCGGTTCCGTGTAAACCGACATCAGGTGGAAGCTGACATAGCCTTTTCCGACCCGCAGCGCGCCGAAGAACATAGGGTGTCCTTTGTGTTGCGGAAACGGCGACGGCGATTTGCAGTCAAGCGAATAGCCAGTCGCAGTATCGATTTTCACCCTGAACTTCTTCGCGTGCTTCGCAAGGATCGGTTTTAACGCTGCGAAGACAGCTTTGAAATCCGTGGGCACTTTCTTGGTTCTCCCTTTGCTGGTGCACACGTGGTCCCTTCCCTTGACGGTCGGGGTTCAAGCCGCTGAAATGGTGTTTGGCCGGCTGGTTATCTCAGCGAGGATATCAAACCGGGATCGATCTTACACCGCGCCGAGAATCGTGACCACGCTGGTCGCGCCTGAGCCACCCAGGTTTTGCGCCAGGCCGATGGAATTGTTCTTCACCTGCCGCTCGCCTGCTTCGCCGCGGATCTGCCACGCGATGTCGCAAATCTGTCCGACGCCGGTGGCTCCCACGGGATGCCCTTTGGCCTTCAGCCCGCCGCTGGTGTTGATCGGACGCGCGCCCGTCAACGTTGTATTGCCCGCCGCCACGTACGGTCCGCCTTCGCCTTTCGCACAGAAGCCGAGGTCTTCCCCGGCGACGATCTCGGCGATGGTGAAGCAGTCGTGCAGCTCCGCGAACTGGATGTCTTTGGCGCTGAGTCCGGCCATCTTATACGCCTTCTCCGAGGAGGTCTTCACGGCGCGCAGCGTGGTGATGTCGTCCTTCTCGTCGAGCGCGAGCATATCCGATGTCTGCGAAATGCCCAGCACTTGGACGTATTTGCTGGTGAACTCCCTGGCACGGTCGAGAGGGCAGATGACCACCGCCGCGGCGCCGTCCGAAACCAGCGAGCAGTCGTAAACAGTAAGCGGCTCCGCGATCGGCTTGCCGTTCAGCGCCTGTTCGAGCGTGATGACCTTCTTCATATGCGCCAGGGGATTCTTCGCGCCGTTGGCGTGATTCTTCACCGCGACCGCCGCCAAGTGTTCGCGTTTAGTGCCGTATTCGTGCATGTGCCGGCGCGCGATCATAGCGAACAACGCCGGGAACGTGCCCCCGACTTTCACTTCGCCGCCGAGGTCGCCCGCGCCGGCCAGAATTTCAGTCACGACCGGAGTCGGCTGAGAGGTCATTTTTTCGACGCCCTCGACGAGGACGATGTCGTGCAATCCGGCCATCACTGCCGAGACCGCATGGTAGAAAGCGCTTCCGCTCGAAGCGCAGGCGGCTTCAAAGCGAGTTGCCGGCACGCCGGAGATGCCGAGTCCGCTGGCGATGAACGGCGCCAGGTGATTCTGACCGACAAACGACGGTCCGGCGAAGTTGCCCAGATAGAACGCCTCGATCTGCGATGGCAGAACGCCGGCGTCCTGCATGGCTTTTTGCCCGGCTTCGACCGCCAGGGACTTGATATCTCGATCGGCAAACGCTCCGAAAGCAGTCTTGCCGACACCAATTACGGCGACGGGTCTCATATAGTATGAAGATAGCGCGGGCAGGGCCGGGGGCGCGAGAAAATCGGAACCGGGGCCGTCCGGGCGGACTTTTGCTTGCGTAGTGAGATTACCGGCTCCAGCCGATAAAATCCTATGCACGCTTGGGGGCCGATTGTCGTCTGCCGTTATGTAGCACCATGGCTGCATCAGCGACATACGTACGGGAGCTTATGAGCGAGGCGGATCATCTCGAGAAGCCCGGTTTCCGTCCGGCGGACGCCGCCGCTGCCGAGCTGCAAAACCGTCTGATTTCCGAGAATATGCGCCGCGTGTTCCTGGTGATCTATCGCATGGTGGGTAACGTCGCCGATGCGCAAGACCTTACGCAAGAAGCATTTATCAAGGCACTGCAGCGGCAGGATCAGTTGAAGGATCCGGACCGGGCAGCGCAATGGCTGTCTCGCATCGCCTCTAACACCGCCATCGACTTTCTACGTCGGCAGGGCCGGGTGAACTTCTGCGAGATCGATGAGGTGGCCGACCCCCTGGTTTCGCACGCGCCCTCGCCGGAACAGGAAGTCCTGCGCGGCGAACGGCGGGAGATGCTTGACGCCGGCCTGCGGCGTCTCACCGAGCGCGAGCGGACGGCGCTCCTGCTTCGCGATGTCGAAGGGTTGGACGCGGAAGAAGTGGCGGAACGGTTGGGCTGTTCGAAGGCGACGGTGCGGTCACATATCGCGAACGCCCGGGTGAAGTTCCGCCAGTACCTCGAACGGAGGAAGTCATGAACGCGAACCGTCATCCCTCAGAAATCGATTTGGCCCTCTATTCGGGTGGCGACTTGGCGTGGGCGGCGCGGGTAAAGACCGCGGCCCACGTACGGGGCTGCGCGGATTGCAAGACGCGAGTGGCCGCCTACCGCGCGGACACTCGAGTCGCCTCGACGGTCGCCCTGACCATGCCGCAGAGTCTCGATTGGGACCGGTTGGCCGACGAGATGACCGGAAATATTCGGGTTGGCCTTGCGGCCGGCGAATGCGTCGCTCCGTTGGTACCGAAAACGCAACCTTCGCGCTTCGGCTTCGGAAGAAGCTGGCAGCAGGGACTCGCCTATTCCGCGATCGCGGTAGTGGTGATGGGCGCGTGGTGGGTCAACACGCCGGCGGCCGAATCCTCGGCGATCGGGCGGATCAGCCGCGCGTTGTGGACCCAGACTCCGGTGGCGATGCTGGCGGAACCAGGCGTCACGGTGGAAGCCTCACCGGGCGGCGTGCTGGTAAAAGAGAACGGAAGTTCGATGGCCTTGACATCGCCGGGCAATCGGCCGGTCGCAGTTTCGGTGAGTCTGCAAGGCTCCGCGCGAGCGCGCTATGTGGATGACGACACCGGGCAGATGACGATTACGACCGTGTACGTGCAGTAGTAGTTGCAGTGATTGAGGATGCAGTGAATACCTTGTTTTTTAGAGTCGCGATTTTGGGTCTGGCCGCGGGCGCGTTGTTTGCGCAGGCTGACCGGCGCGGCTCGCTGAAGGTCGATCTACCGAAGGACTCGCCCATTTCCGTGCTGAACGCGGATTGGGGTGAATCGTCTACGGCGGTCCGCGGCGGCGCGATGGTGCTCGATCTGCGAACGGCGCTGACGCTTCGAAATTCTTCGACGCGCCGGATTCGCAGCATCACGTTATTGGTTCAGGCGCAGGAAGTGACGCCGGGCGGCAAGGCTTCTGTTTCCGTACCCTCGCTCGATGTCGGTCCCGGCGAGACGTTTCCCGTGAAGATCGATTTGCGGCTGCTGCGTCCCGCTTCGAATAACGGCGGCCCGCTGGTGCAAGTGGCGCTCGATGGCGTCCTGTTCGACGATTTGGGTTTCTATGGCGTGAACAAACTGAATTCCCGCCGTGTCATGACGGTTTGGGAATTAGAAGCGCGCCGGGATCGCAAGTTTTTCAAAGCGGTTCTCGAAAAATCCGGTCCGGCCGGTTTGAAAGAAGAGGCGCTGCGGACCATGGCCCGCCAGGGCGAGCGGCCGATGCAGGGCGTGCAGAGCGTCCGCGGGCGCTCGACCAACGTCGAGCCTGAGCGTGACCTGCAGTTGGCTTTCCTAAAGGTTCCGGAGTCGCCCATCGAAGCCATAGAAGGCTTTGCAAAGGTTTCGGCGAACGAAGTGCATGCGCCGCGACTCGAAATCCGCAACCGCTCCGAACGCACCGTGCGGTACCTCGAGATGGGTTGGATTTTAAAGGACCCTAGAGGAAGCGATTTTCTCGCCGGGACCGTTCCGGCGGATCTGCAACTGGCTCCCGGAGCAACCAGCACGATTTTGCAGGACACGACCCTGCGAGTCCCCGAGCGTTTCGCAGTCGGCGGAATGACCGGCTTCGTGAGCTCGGTGGAATTCCAGGACGGGACGTTCTGGATTCCGAGCCGGGCCGCCCTGGCTGACGCGCAACTGGGCCGAGCCGTGGCTCCGTCGCCCGAAGAGCAGCGCTTGATGCAGATCTACCTGAAAAAAGGCGTCAATGCCCTGGTAGACGAGCTAAAGAAGTTCTAGCGAACCGCGCACTGAGCCCAGTCTCGTTTCTCAATTCCGCACCGAGCCACGCCGGCACGTATTTCAGGAAGCTAGACGATCGGCAGGTAACGGTAGCCGAAGCGGACCAGACGTTCGCGGTCGAGAATGTTGCGACCGTCGAGAACGATGGGGCAGGCCATGGTCTTCACCATGGATTCCCAATCCAATTCGCGATATTCCTGCCATTCCGTGACCAAAACCACCGCGTCACAGCCGGCGGCGACGTCGATCGGCCGCTCGCAAAGATGGATGTTGAGGTCCGGGTATTCCTTGCGGAAGCGTTCCATGGCGACGGGATCGTGCCCTCTGACTTTACAGCCGCGATCGATGAGTTTCTTGGCAATATCGAGAGCCGGCGCCTCCCGCAGATCGTCGGTATTGGGCTTGAAGGCGAGGCCGAGCAAGCCGATAGTGCGTCCCTTGAGAATCTTGAGTTCGCCGAGAAGCTTTTCAACTACGCGGTCGCGTTGCTTGTAGTTGACCTCTCTCGCGGCACGAACGATAGGCATGTCGAGGCCATATTCGGCGGCGGTGGCGACCAGGGCGGCGGTATCTTTCCCGAAGCACGATCCACCCCAGCCGATGCCGGCTTGGAGAAAGCGCGTGCCGATGCGGGCATCCAGGCCGATTCCGCGGGCGACTTTAGTGATATCGGCGCCAACTTTTTCGGCGAGCTGGCCGATTTCGTTGATGTAGGAAATTTTGGTCGAGAGGAACGCGTTGGCGGCGTACTTGATCAATTCCGCCGAGGCGAGATCCGCGGAGATCAGCGGGACGGCGCCAGTCCCTTCCGGGCGGGGCAGATAGCTGGGCGGCGGGAAGGTCTGGTCGAGAATTGGGCGGTACAAGCGATATAGCACTTCGAGAGTGCGAGAATTGTCGCCGCCGATAACAACGCGATCCGGGTAGAGGGAATCGTGAAGGGCGGAGCCTTCACGGAGAAATTCCGGGTTGGACGCAACCGCGAATGTCCGGTCGCTCTGCGAGCCGTGCTTCTTTTCGATCGAGTCGCGGATCAACGAGCCAACCCAGTTGCCGCTGCCGATGGGTACCGTTGATTTATTCACGACGACGCAGAACGGTCCATCCAGGTAGGTGCCGATTCCGTTGGCGGCTGAAGCGAGATATTTCAAATCCGGGGAGCCGTTGGCGCCGGGCGGCGTTCCAACGGCGATGAAGATGACTTCCGCGCCGGGCACGGAGTCCGCGTATGAGGTGGTGAACTTCAGATTGGCCGAAGCGTCGGCCATCAAGTCTTCGAGGTACGGCTCGTAGATAGGGGGTTTGCCATCGCGCATCATCGCGACCTTGGCTTCGTCGGTATCGAGGCAGGTGACGTCGTGCCCCATGTAGGCCAGGCAGACACCGGTGGTCAAGCCGACATAGCCGGTTCCAAGAATGCAAACCTTCATAACTTACTGGCGCGTCCCTTCAGAGGCCGTCCGAGGCCCCTATCGTGTAATCGGCAAAACGGGAGAAACGTTTAAGGAGAGGCAATTCTGTGCCTTCCTGAGAGACCCTTCGACGTCGTCTGGCCTTACGCCCCGCGCGAATAAGAAGCCCGGATATCCAGATCCCTCGGGAAGAGGCAGCAGAATCTGGCCTTCTTTCGCCGTAATGACGCAACCCTCAATCCCGGGGCACGCCAAGGCGGATTCGACGCCGACCACTCCAGTATAAACACCTGGCTTGGGGATTGGGATCATGAGGACGCCCGAGGCGGCGGATTCGCGGCGGATCTTGGAGATGTCGCGCGCGTCGGCATGCCGCAGGAGGAGTTCCTCAAGGCTGAACCGGGTTCCACCCGGCATGTCCTCGAATTGCAGAGCCCCGGCGCAGAGACCGCCGATCGGACGAGCCGCGACCTCGAGCATCCAAACGCCCCGTTCATTCACCCGCATTTCGGCATGTACGGGTCCATGATAAAGACCGAGAGCGGCGATCGCGCGTTCGGTGGCGTCGACGATCGCCTGCTGAACCACGGCGTTCTGGCGTGAGGGGGTGATGTAGAGGGTCTCTTCGAAGAAGGGCCCGTCGAGCGGGTCGGGCTTGTCAAAGATGGCGAGGACCTGGAGCGCGCCCCGAGTCATGACGCCTTCGAGGGCAAACTCCCTACCAGGAATGAATTCTTCAATGAGGATCAGCCGATCCTGTTCTTCGTGAAAGCGGCGGATCTCCGGGTCGTTCAGCAGTTTCCGGATGCGGGCGAAAGCGGACTTGAACTCGCCGGGATCGTTCGCTCGGATCACGCCACGGCTGCCGGACAATCCCAGCGGCTTCAAGACACAGGGAAACACGGGCGCGGCATCCAGGATGTCCTGGGGATTAGAATCCACAGCGAGAGTGCGGTACTCCGGGACGAACATTCCAGCGTCCCGGAAACACTCGCGCGACAAGAACTTGTTGCGGGCGGCGGCGACAGCAGCGGGCGGATGGAATGTGAGCGCGAGCGATTCCGCCAAATGGGCGGCCATGAGCGCGGGGCGATCTCCGACGGCGAGGATGCCGTCAAAGGGCTCGTCTGACAGGCTTTCAAACGGGGCGGCCGGATCGTCGAAGGATACCGGAATCGCGCGGTCGCCCCAGGGATCGTCGAGCAGGTGGCAGCGATCGGTCGCGAAATGAAGATCCATGCCGAGGTTCGCCGCGGCTTCGTCGAAAGTGCGAATTTGGTAGCCGAGCTTGGATGCGACGACCAGGATCTGAGGTTTCATGCCATGTCCATGGCGCTCGAGTAGCTTCTCACACTAGGTTCCGGGAAATAATCGCTTAGAGTCGCTCGAGTGAGATCGAACCAACGTATTCTGACTGAAGAAGTGACTGCTTCGATACTCATTGGATTTGCCAGCGTACTGTCGTTTGTCTACCTGTCTGCGCGCGCGTGGATGTTTTCGAGCGCCTCGCCGCTCGAAATCGAGACGGCGCTCGATGCGGACTGGCGGCGGGCGTCGATGGCCGCGGCGGCGATCCGGTCGTTTGTATAAAGACGTTTCGTTGCAGGTTGGACAGTCCGCTGCGAACTCGATCTTTTGTCTCATCAGTCGCTTGGCTTATAACAGAGCAACCTGCTCCGGCGTTGGCTCCGCTCAACAATACCAGGGTTCATTCAAATACGGGGTCGCTGTGCGGGGCATCAGTGCAAAGTTTTCCAGCGGCTTGTCGCTGACGAGGTTCCACAGCGCAAGGAAAATATCGGTGCGGCTCTTTTTCTTCTTTTGCAAGGCGTCCACCGTGCGCAGGGCACTGTCGGCAAGTTCGTCTACGGCTGGGTCCGCGTGGGTCCAGCGATGGACCAGCGCCCGCGCGTCGAAGCCGGAGATTCGGGAGCTGATGTCATCGAGTTCAAGGAGCCGCGAATTCGCGGTGACTAGTAGCCGCAAAGCCAACTGCACGCTGGCGGTGCCTTCGACCAGGTCGAAACGGGCAAGCGTGTGAAGAAGATGGCGAAAGCCGGCCACCGTGGTCCAGGGTGTGAAGGCGATAAAGGTCGGCGAGAGGGCGAGGTTGTGCTCGCGAAACAACGCGACGGTTTGTTCGAAATCGCGAAGGGTGTGGTTCTTTTGTAGCTTTTCGAGGACGGCGTCGTCGAGCGATTCGACGGCGCTGGTTACGAACGCGCAACCGGTGTGTTTGAGAATCGGCAGCAGGCGCTTGTGACGAAGGAGGTGTTCGATCTTGATGGTGACGTCGTACGTTACGAGGGGAAATTCGCGATGCATGGATTCGACGATGCGAATAGCGTGTGACGGGCCATTGAAGAAATCGGGATCGCCGAAGGTGATATGACGGGCTCCGGCGGCGACTTGATTTCGGATATCGGAGATAACGACCTCTGGCTGCACGACGCGAAAGCGGCCTTGATAGACGGGAACGACGGGGCAGTGGCGGCAGAGATGGAGACAGCCGCGCGAAGATTCGGTGTAGCCGACAGGGCGGGTTTCACCGAGGATTTCGAGGCCGGTGTACTGGGCGAGGGGAGCCATCCCGGTGCGATCCGGCACGCGGAATTGGAGTTTCTCGAGGGAGTGCACGCTAGCGGGAACCGGCATGCCGGCGGCCAAGGCTACGAGCGCGGCTTCAAACTCGCCGCCGATCACGGTATGAACGCCGAGTTTCCGAAGTAGATCCTCATTGAGCGAAGCGTACAAACCGAAGGCGCACAATTGCGCGCTGGGGTTTAAGAGTTTCGTGCGGGAAATGACAGGCACGGCCAGCCTGGTGGCGGTGTGCATCGGAAGGAAAAAGGCAATCAGGCCGGCGACGGCGATTGCGTCGCGAGGAAAGGCGTCCACGCTTAAATCCGCGAGTGTAACGGCGTGTCCGGCTTCGCGTAGCCAGGCAGCCGGAGACGCGAGTCCAAACGGCTGCCTGCCCATTTCATACGTGGCGAGAAGTACTACGTTCATTGCATCGAGGGCCGAAGGTTGTTACACGCGCACGGCCCAAAAATCCGCGCGGACCAGTTCTTATTTACCGGAAGCGGCGGCTTTCGCGGCGGGCTTCTTCGCCTGCTTGGCAATGATCAGGTCCGCGATCTTGTCGTAGGTAGCCTGGGGAACGACCTTGCGGTTGACGAGGTCGTCTTTTCCATTGTACGGACGGCCGGCGATGATCTTGGCGGAATAGGCGTCGCCGATTCCGGGCAGGGCTTTGAGGCTGGCTTCCGAGGCGCTGTTGATGTCAACGAGCGGCGCCTTCTTGGTGGCCGTGGTTGCCTTCGCGGTGGTGGCTTTCTTTGCGTCGGCGGCGAAGGCGGCGGTGCTCATAAGAAGGCAGGCCACTAGAGCAGCGAGCAGTGTTTTTGTAAGTTTCATGGGTCTCCTGAGTCCAGCGAACGCCGACTCCGTTATAGTGTACTCCCGGACCGGCGCGTTCGCATCTTTTGCGCTTTGCCGCGAAAGCGTGGAGGTGGATTCGTTACACTGAGGGCCTAAAATGCTTTGGTCCAAACTATTCATTCCGACGCTGCGCGAAACTCCGGCGGAGGCCGAGGTGATTAGCCATCAACTGCTGCTGCGGGCGGGCTACGTTCGTCAACTGGCCGCGGGCGTCTACAACTATTTGTTTCTTGCGCAGCGGTCCATTTTGAAGATCACAAATATCGTTCGCGAGGAAATGGACCGGATGGGCGGGCAGGAGATGCTGCTGCCAGCGCTGAATCCGGCGGAAGTCTGGCAGGAATCCGGCCGCTGGGACATCATGGGCGACAACATGTTCCGGCTGAAGGATCGCGCCGGGCGCGACTTGTGCCTGGGCATGACGCACGAAGAAGTGATGACGTCGATCGCGCGCGGCGAACTGCGAAGCTACAAGCAACTTCCACAGATTTGGTACCAGATTCAGACGAAATTCCGCGACGAGCAACGGCCGAAGAGCGGCCTGCTGCGGGTGCGGCAGTTTTTGATGAAAGATGCGTACTCCTTCGATTTGAATGCCGCCGGGCTGGATGTTTCCTACGACAAGCATTACGACACGTATTGCCGGATCTTCAATCGCTGCGGTTTGAAATATGTGGCGGTCGAGGCGGATTCGGGGGCGATGGGGGGCAGCCAGTCCACGGAGTTCATGGTGGAATCGGACGCGGGGGAGGACTTCATCGTCACCGGCCCGGGATACGCGGCGAATCTGGAAAAGGCTGTGTCTGTGCCGACGGCGCCGCTGGTAGCGGATCCGGAAGGGGATCTGCAGCCGGAAGAGTTTCACACGCCGGGGCAGAAGACGATCGCGGATCTCAGCAAATTCACCGGGCTGCCTGAAACCTCGCAAATGAAAAGCCTGGTGATGATGGCGGACGCGAAACCTTTCTTGTTAATGCTGCGCGGCGACCATTCATTAAACGAAGCCAAATTCGCGGCGTATACGAAAGCGAAGGAAATCCGGCAAGCCCATCCGGAAGAGATTCGTGATTTGTTCGGCGCGGATCCGGGTTCGCTCGGTCCGGTGGGCGTCAAGAATATGAAGGTGGTGGCGGACAACGCGTTGAAGGGCCGCCGGAATATGATTTCCGGGGCTAACAAAAACGATTACCATCTGCGCCACGTGACACCGGGCGAAGATTTTCAGCCGGAATACGCGGATCTGCGGCAGACGGTGGCGGGCGATGGTTCGGTGATTGATGGCAGTCCGCTGGCGGTTCACAAAGCGATCGAGTTGGGGCACATCTTCAAGCTTGGATACCGGTATTCGGAATCGATGGGGCTGAAGGTGCTGGACGAATCCGGCAAGGAAGTGGCTCCGATCATGGGCTCGTATGGAATCGGTATCGAACGCGTGCTAACGTGCGCAATCGAGCTGTTCCATGACAAGGATGGCATCGCGATTCCAGTTTCGATTGCGCCTTTCACGGTGGTGGTGACGCCGGTGAATTTCACCGACGCGGCATTGCGCGAGGCGGCGACCACGTTGTATGAAGAGTGCAAAGGGCTGGGCTTGGACGCAATTCTTGATGATCGCGACGAGCGGCCGGGAGTGAAGTTCAAGGATGCGGATCTCATCGGAATTCCGTATCGCATCACGGTCGGTAAGAAGTTAGGCGACGGGTTTGTCGAGGTGGTGGACCGCCGCGCGAAAGTGTCGAAGGATGTTGCGGTCGGCGACGCGGCGAAATACGTGGCGGCGGAAGTGGCGGCGGCGATGCCTGGCGCCTGACGCTGGCTTACGGGTCTGAGTGAGAAGAAGCCCGCTCCCGTGCGAGTCTGTCTCGAAATCGCGGTCCCATCGCTTACGCTCAGGGTTCAAGTGCAGAGTTACCGAGCGCGATCTTACGGTGGCGGTTCGGTGCCGAGGTTAGTAGCGCGATCTTACGATTACTCACGCGGGGCCGCTTTGAGGCTCCGGCGTTACTATTAGAAAATGGCGACGCTTGTCGGGAATCCTCGTGCGGGAATTGTTCCGGATTGGGCGCAGATCCGCTCGGAATTTCCGGCCCTTGAGAACTGGACGTACCTGAATTCGGCGACGTTCGGTCAGCTTCCGAAGCGTGGCGTGGAAGCCGCGAACCGCCATTTTGCGCACCGGGATGAGCTGGCTTGCGCTGATTTTCTGAATTGGTACGACGATATGGACCGGTTACGGGTAGCGATCGGAAAGCTGATCCACGCGGCCGCCGACGATATCGCGTTTGTCACCAACGCGGCACAGGGCCTTTCGATCGTCGCTTCGGGCATCGACTGGAAGGCCGGCGATCAGGTCTTGACGCTGGCCGATGAATTTCCGAATTATTTGTACATGCCCGCCCTGGTGGAACGATTCGGCGTGGATTTTGTCGAGGCTCGTTGGGAAATGCTGCTCGACGCCGTGACTCCGCGGACGCGGCTGGTGGCGATCAGCGAGGTGAACTACGCGACCGGCTTGCGGATTCCGGTTGCGGAGTTGTCGGCCAAACTGCGTGAGCGCGGCGTGTCGCTTTTTGTAGATGGAACGCAGAGTCTTGGCGCCCTCGAGTTCGATTGCTCGCTTGCGAAGCCCGACGCGTTTGTAGTGCATGGATACAAATGGATGCTGTCGCCGACGGGCGCTGGATTCCTTTACGTATCTCCGGAACTGCGGGCGAAGCTGCCTCCGACGACGGTGGGATGGAGAAGCGACAAGACGTGGCGATCGGTGGACCAGTTGCACCATGGCGCTCCGCGATTGAAGGAGTCGGCGGAAAAATATGAGGGTGGCGGCTTGCCGGTTCCATTGCTGTACGCGATGGAGCAGTCGGTCGAGATGATGCTCGAGATTGGTCCGGCGGTGATCGAGACGCGGGTGATGGAATTAGCCGGAAAGGCGCGCGAGATCTTGCGCGGACTGGGCGCGACCTGCGTGGAGACGGGTGCGCAAATCGTCACTGCGAAGTTCGACGGCCTGGATCCATCGAAGCTGGCGGTCGATTTGAAGGCCAATCGCGTTTTGGTGGCGGCGCGACGCGGATTTCTGCGGGTATCACCACATTTGTACAACAACGAAGCCGATTTGGAAGTACTGCGGCGGGAACTCTCCGCCTTACTGTAACTGGCGAAATTGGCGCTTCTCACTCTATTCGGGTTGTTCGCGGTCACCGCGATGCTGGTCACGTATGCATTCGAAAAGCGAAATCCGTGGTTTATCCTGGCATTCGCTGGATCGTGCGTTCCCGGATCGATCTATGGGTTTCTCCAAGGGGCGTGGCCGTTTGGATTGGTAGAGGCGATTTGGGCGTTGGTGGCAGCGCGGCGCTGGTGGCGGGAACGATCCAACGGACATTCCGGCTAAGACGCCCTTTGGCGGTGATACCGTAAGAGTCGTCGCCTATGTCATCACTTTTTGAAGTCGGTCCGATCGCCGCGGAGCAGGGAACGATGGCGTCCGGATTTTTGCCGGTTCCGCCGGGAATCGATGCGGGAACCGAGATTCCGGTTACCGTGATTCATGGCGGGCGGCCGGGTCCGGTGCTGGCTCTGATCGCGGGAAATCACGGCTACGAATATCCGCCGATTCTCGCGCTACAGCAGATGCGTCCGACGATCACGCCCGGGCACCTGGCGGGTACGATCATCATGGTGCATTGCGCGAATATGCCGTCATTTCTGGGCCGCACGGTGTATTTTTCGCCCGTGGACGGCAAGAATCTGAATCGCGTGTATCCAGGGAAAACGGACGGCACAGTATCCGATCGAATCGCTTACGCGATGACGACGGAGGTGATCGAGAAGAGCGACTATGTGCTTGACCTGCACTGCGGGGACGGCAACGAATCGCTGATGCCGTACCTGTATCAATCGGAAACCGGCGACGCGGAATTCGATGCCAAGATCGCAGCGATGGTGCTGGCCTTCGGCATGGATCACGTGATTGTCGATCGCGGAAGGCCAACGGATCCGGCGGCGTCTCTCTATTGTTCGACGACGGCGATTACGCGCGGGAAGCCCGCGGTCACCATCGAGGCGGGCTATCTCGGCGGCACGGATCAGGAATCGGTCGACATCATCAAGAAAGGCATTTGGAGCGTGATGCGGCTGTTCCAGATGGTCGAAGGCGCGCCGGATACGGTCGCGAATCCGATCTACCTGGATCCATCGGAAGTGCTTTCCAGCCCGGCGACGGGTCTGCTATATCCGAAAGTCGAGAAGGGGCAGATGGTGAAGGCGGGCGATTTGTTGGTATCGGTCACCGACTTCTTTGGCGCGCCTCTGGCCGATGTGAAGGCGCCGTTCGATGGAGTGGTTCTGTACGTCGTGGCGACTCCGCCGATCGTCAAAGGCCAGCCGGTCGCTTTTGTGGCCGCCCCCCGGCGGTAAATGCGTAATAGTTGGGCGGGCGGTTTACGCCTTACAATAAAACCAACCCGTTTTGAGTCCAAACCAGAAGGTGCAATCTCTTATGTTTTCCTTTTCCCTGAGGACAAAAGTCCTGGCTCTGCTGCCGGTCGCGGTGATGGCGCTCCAAGCCGACTGGATCGGATTTCGCGGACCCAAGTCTTCCGGCGTGACGGATCTGAAGGGTCTGCCGTCGAAGTGGTCGGAGAAGGAGAACATCGCCTGGCGAACGGAAATTCCGGGCCTCGGCTTCTCGTCGCCGATCGTGGTCGGCCGCAAGATCTTCATCACGACGGGAATCAAGGGCGAGAAGATCGAAGGCGTAACGCCGAAGAAGCACCAGTTTCCGGGGCAGAAGACCGCTGACTTCGTCCACCCGCAAACGACAGACGCGGATCGCAACTACGAATTGAAACTTCTGTGCATCGATGCCGACACCGGCAAGATTATCTGGGAGAAGACATCGTACACCGGTCCCGTTTATGACGGACGGCACACCGCGAACAGCTATGCGTCGCCAACGGTGGTTTCGGATGGCCGTAACGCGTACGCGTGGTTTGAATCGCAGGGCATGTACGCATACGACTTCGACGGCAAGCTGCTGTGGAAGGCGTCGCTTGGCGGAATCAACACGCTGAACCTGGGTCCGGGCAGTTCGCCGCTATTGGTGGATGACGTGATCATCGTGCAGTGCGATCAGGATGCGGGCACGGAATCGTTCATAGCCGGAATTTCGAAAAAGGACGGCAAGATTGCGTGGAAGACGCCGCGCAAGAATGGCAGTTCGTGGTCCACGCCGACGCTGATCGAGGTGAACGGGCAGAAGCAGGTAATTGCACTGGCTAGCGAAACGGTGACCGCGTACGATCCGAAGACGGGCAAGGAACTGTGGCATGCTCCTGGAATCGAAGGCGTTTCCGCGAACACGCCGCTGTACGGCAACGGACTGCTGTACCTTTCGACCGGCTATCCGGTGAAACGGATCATGGTGATCAATCCAGCTGCCGCGGAAGACAAAAAGCTGGTTTGGAAGTACGACAAAGGCACCGCCTACGTTCCGAGCGCGATTTTGTACGGCGATTACTACTACACGATCGGCGATAACGGCGCGGTGACGTGCTTCGACGCCAAGACGGGCGAGATCAAGTACGAAGCGAAGCGCATGCCGAAGCCGGGCCGCTACATGGCGTCGCCGTTCGCCTTCGACGGCAAGATTTTGGTGAGCAGCTTGGATGGCGACACGTTCGTGATCAAGGCGGGTCCGGATTATGAACTGCTGAATACGAATTCGGTGGGCGAGCCGATTCACGCGTCGTTCGCTCCGGACGGAAACTCGCTCTATCTCCGCACGGACAGCGCGCTCTATCGCATCCGCGAAAAGAAATAAAAGCGCGCGCTCGATAGTGGATGGTTCGCAAAGAAGGCGGATGCTACACTAGCCCGCGATGAACCGGACGATTCTTTCCGCTACTTTTTGCAGCGTTGTGATCGGAAGCTGCTTTGCTCAGGCGCCTGCCTTCAAGGTTCCTGACGATATCGTTTTTCGCAAGGCGAATATCATTAGCGAGGGCACGCGGATGGGTGCCGAAGTGTACGCCCCGAAGAGCGCCGCCGCGGACCAGAAATTGCCAACGATCCTGATGGCGCACGGCTGGGGTGGCACTGCCGCCGCGTTGCGGCGGGAGGCGACGGCATTCGCCCAGGCGGGTTACTTCGTGACCACGTTCGACTATCGCGGCTGGGGCGACAGTGACTCGCGCGTGATCCTCACTTCGGCTGCGCCGAAGGAAAAGAAGGACGGCAAATTTACTGCGGAGGTCCGCGAAGTGCGGGAGGTTGTCGATCCGATCGACTTCGCTACAGATTGGCTGAACGCGGTCCATTGGCTGGCGGGCGAGCCGCAGGCCGACATGAACCGGCTCGGATTGTGGGGCTCCAGCTTTTCCGGCGGCCTGGTTCTGTATGTCGCTGAGCGCGATCCGCGGGTGAAGGCGTTCCACAGCCAAGTGGGGGCGATGGACGGGCGTCCGGTCAACGGCGATGCGAAAGAAATGGCGCGGGCGCTTGAGGAATCGACCGCGTATGCGCGCGGCGACAAGCAATATCCGGCTCCCGGCGCCCGCGAGGTGGGCAATCTTCGCGGCGCGCCGATCCGCTCCAAGATGATTGTGTACGCGCCGGTGGATGACGTGGACCGCGCCCCGAATTGCGCTATGCAATTCATCATCGCCGAGAAGGAAGAGCTGTTCGACAACAAGGATCACGCGCTGAAGGCGTACGCGCGGCACAAGGGTCCGAAGAACCTGATCACGATTCCGAACATTACGCACTACGGGATCTACACCGAGGCACGCTTACGGGCGCAGGCCGCCGCGATCGCATGGTTCGATAAATATCTGAAGAAGTAGGGCGAGCTTATTTGTTGTTCTTCAGCTCCGCTTCACAGCGCGACATGTCGAGGGATAGCTTGATGAGCGCCGCCAGATCGGAGTTGAACTCATCCTGCGGCCATGCGGCTTTCTGCGCTCCGCAATGCGCGGCGTAAGCTTTCGGAAGTTCGAACTTGCAATGGGCAGCCTCCGGATCCGCTTTTCGGATTGCCGCGAAGCGTTTGTCAATTTGACGATCGTCCCAGGATTGCTTGTATATCACGCACGACGTAATTTCCTGAGGCTTCTTCGGTTCCGGCGCTTTGGATTGCGCGGATTCGGCGGCCTTCAGCACTTCATCCGATTCCCGCATCATGTCGAGCAGGCGATCGGCGGCATAGGTACGGCGGTCGATCTGGGCTTTCTGTGCCGCGGTCAAGCCATGGGCCGAACTGCCCTCGCAAGACGCCTTCTCGACGGCGATCGAGAGGCGAAGCTGATTGGCGGCCTCATCGCGAAGCGCGGCGCTTGCCCTGCCTTTAGGACTTTCCCTGGCAAGAATCGACATTAAGGAGGTCAGTCTGGAGGCAGTTTCCTCGCAGTCGGCTTTGCCCCGAGCGTCGGGCGCCGTCTGACAAAATGACGCGGAAGTAACGAGAAGCGAAACCAGCGTAAGCCGCATGGAGGTGAAGAGCGATGGAATCATAGCATAGGCCGGTAAGATTCCGGATGACCGAATCGATCATAATAAAGCGCATGCGAATGCTTGCGTTTCTGGCGGCGCTGCCATTGCTCGCTCAAACCCCTTCCATCGAACAATCGATGAATTGGAAGACGGCATCGGCGGCCAGGATATCGCCCGACGGGAAATTTGTCGCTTACCAGGTGACGGCAGCCGACTGGGATCAGAACGCGTTTGTAGCGCAAACCTGGGTCGTCATGACATCCACCGGCGAGCGCTATCAGTTGACCCATCACAAAAAAGGGAGCAGCGTTCCGGAGTGGTCGCCGGATTCGAAGATTCTCGCTTTCACGTCGGACCGCGACGGCAAGGCGCAGTTATACACGATTTCGCCGACTGGAGGTGAAGCGCGCCAACTGACTTCGTTCGACGGCGGCGTGATGGGTTTCCGTTGGTCGCCCGATGGAAAGCATATTGCGTTCACGTCTACTGGCGGCGAATCCAAGGCGCGGAAGGATCGCAAAGAGAAATTCGGCGACTTCGAGATCGTCAACGGCGATTACGCCATGCATCACATCTGGCTGGTAGGGACCGCGGATGAGAAAGCGAGTCCCGTGCAGCTTACCGATGGATCGGCGTTCAGCGTTTCCAGCTTCTCGTGGTCGCCGGACTCAAGCCAGATTGCGTTCGCAGCGACGAAAGATCCGGACATTGCGCACGGGGATACGAGTGACATTTATGTGGTCCGCGTGTCCGACCACGGAATTCGCAAAATCGTGAATACGCCGGGCGGCGATACGGGTCCGATCTGGTCGCCGGATGGACGGCAAATCGCGTATTCAACTTCCGGTGGTCGCGACCTGATGTTTTTGAATCGCTTCATCGCGACCGTTCCGATGGACGGCGGCACGCCGAAGATTTTGACGCAGAAATTCGACGAATCGCCGACGCTCGATGCGTGGGGGCCGGACGGAATTTACTTCGCTGCCGGCGAGCGCACGGCGGCGCACCTATTCCGCATTGACCCGCAAAGCATGGTGATCACCAAGATCAGCCAGCCTGCCACGTTGATGCTGAATGGCGCTTCGTTCACCAAGGATTTCTCGAAGGTTGCGTTTTCGTGTTCGATGCCGAATCAGTACGGCGAAATTTGCGTCTCGACTGTCGCTGGATTTACTCCTCGGCCCGTCACTACGATGAGCGAACAGCTGAAGGGCTTCCAACTGGCCACACGCGAAGTCGTTGAATGGCAATCGAAAGATGGGACGCAGATCGAAGGCATCCTGATCAAGCCCGCGGATTTCGATCCCAAGAAGAAATATCCGCTGCTGGTGGTGATTCACGGCGGGCCAACAGGCGTGGACCGAACGTCGATCAGCGGCGACCGCTATTATCCCATTGAGCGGTTTGTAGCAAAGGGAGCGCTCGTCCTTCGACCGAACTATCGAGGCTCCGCCGGGTACGGCGAGAACTTTCGATCGCTCAATGTTCGAAACCTGGGTCTCGGGGATTACGAGGATGTGATCAGCGGCGTGGATGCGCTGATCGCGAAAGGGTTCGTGGATACGGAACGGGTGGGATCGATGGGCTGGAGTCAGGGCGGCTACATCTCGGCCTTCATTACGACCTACAGCGATCGCTTCAAGGCGGTCTCGGTGGGCGCGGGCATTTCCGACTGGATGACGTACTACGTCAACACCGACATTCATCCCTTCACTCGCCATTATTTGAAGGCGACACCGTGGGAGGATCCTGAGATCTACAAGAAGACTTCGCCGATCACGTACATCAACAACGCCAAGACGCCGACGTTGATTCAGCACGGTGAGCTCGACAAGCGCGTTCCGATTCCGAATGCGTATGAGTTGTACCAGGGCCTGCAGGATCGCAACGTGCCGACGAAGCTGATCGTCTACAAGGGCTTCGGCCACGGGATCGACAAGCCAAAGCAAGCGCGTGCGGTGATGGAGCATAACTACGATTGGTTCAGTCAATACATCTGGGGCGAGAAGCCTTCGCACGCCGCGGAATAACTAGAGCCCGAGCCGATGTTTTAGATCTTTCGCGCGATCGCGGCTGACATCCAGATCGACGCCGTTTTTCAACTTGACGCGCCACGTGCCGGAGAACCACGGCATCAGTTCCTGTACGTGCTCGAGCTGGACGAGGTCGCCGCGGCTGATACGGACAAAGCCGGAGTCGGCCAGCAATTCTTCGAGTTCGGCGATAGTTCGCTCGACGAGAAAGCGTTCGGCCATGGTGTGGGCGAAGACCAGCTTGTCATCGATCGAGAGATGCAGAATGTCGGACGGCGACAGAAGCAGGATGCGCTTACCTTTCCGCACGGCGAGCTTGGTCAGCGGAGGGCGAAGCGTCTTCCACAACGCACGCATCGGCGTCGCCGGCGATCCGGCGGCGAGCGCATCGCGAAGGCGGCTGACGGTGAGGCGGACGCGATCCGCCTGGATCGGCTTCAGGAGATAATCCGCGGCGTTGGCCTCGAACGCGGTCACCGCGAATTGATCGTAGGCGGTGGCGAAGACGATGCGAGGCGCGCGAGCTCCCAGTTGCCTGACGACTTCGAGACCGTTCAGGCCGGGCATCTCGATGTCGAGGAAGACGACATCAGGAGAATGTTCGGAAATCTGCTCGAGGGCTTCGATCCCGTTGCGGGCTTGGCCCACAATTTCAACATCCGGCTCAGCCGAGAGAAGACGGACCAGATGTGCCCGTGCCGGATCCTCATCGTCAACGATCAAGATGCGCATCAGGGCCGCGTTCCCATCGGAAAGCGGATCGTAACCAGGACGTTGCCGTCGGTCTGCTCGATGGCGAGGGACGAATCATGAAATCGCAATCGCTCGCGCACGTTGTGCAGCGCGTGACCGGGCCGCCACAGGCGTTCCAGATCGAGGCGGCCTTCCATAGGATTCGATACCATCAGCTCGCAGCTTACGCCATTTCGACGGATGGCGACTTCGACGGTGCCGCCTTCGACGAGTTTCGAGATGCCGTGGCGCACGGCATTTTCGACCAATGGCTGCAGGGTCAGGCCGGGAAGGCGAAGGTCGCTGACAGGTCCCTCGGGCAGTATTACGCGCAGTCGCGAGGAGAAGCGTGCTTGCTCCAGACGAAGATAATTGCTGGCGAATACGAGTTCTTCTTCGAGCGTGCGCAACTCGCCCTGCGAGGAGTCGAGCGCGTAGCGGAACATGTCGGCCAAGCGTCCGACGGCTTCCTGGGCTGCGGTTGGATCCATTGGGATGAGGGCGGAAATCGTGTTGAGGGTGTTGAAGAAAAAATGCGGCTGGATCTGCGCTTGCAAAGCCAAAGCTTGTGCGCGCGCCGCTAATACCTCTTGTTCGCGCTTTTGTGCAGACACGCGCTCCAGCTGCGTTTTCAAACGTTGAAATGCGCCAATCAGGATGGCGATGAATGCGCCGGAGATGGCTTCGAAGACCAGGATCGCCGGATAGTATTCGCGTCCGGCTATTTCAATACCAGGAAAGAAAGCCAGTTTCCAGGTGGCGATGACGAAGCCGAAAGTCGCTCCGAGAGCTCCGCCGATGGCTAGTACCCAACGGCGGAACGAATCCGGTAACCCCACGATCTGTTCACGCAGGAACTGAAGCGCCAAGCCGCACGTGAGATAGAACGACAGCGAGAATTGCGACGCAATCAACATGGACACGCCGATTTCCACGGCAGATGGCAGCCGATGAGCAATCAGAAATGCGGAGAGGGCGATCAGCGCGGCGCCGATAATTCCGCCGAAGACGATCGCGCTTATGATGCGCGTCACCAACTCGGCGAGAGTTCGAGGACGCGGTGCGAGCCAGAAGTGAAATAACCAGCGCATTTTCTTGGACTCCTACTTTACAGCGGCCTTGAGGATGGACTGGAACAACTCTTCGGGCACGACGCCGCCGCCCACACGAGTTCCGGCGGGGAGCACCGTGAAGAGTTCAACGCCAACTTGCGAAGCCGTTCCGCCCTGCGCGGCTTTCGCGGGCTGGCCGTAAACGCGGGTCGTCATGCTGCGATGAATCTCGCCGTAGAAGAAGTTGTTAAGCGCGATCTTGTCCTTCCACCAAGTGAGCAGGACCGCCATGCCGGGTTGATCCACGCTTTGCAAGAGGTGAGTCGCGAGCAGGCCGGGCTGGTTCCTCATCGCGTCGGTGATGAACGCCATCCGCTCTTTGGTGATGTTCTCGCCGGGTAGCGTGACAGTGGCGGCCGCCATCAGTGGAGAGATCTCCACGCTGACCTTCTCGAAGCGATCGGGCATGGGGTGGCCGGCTGCGTCGAATGCGACGGCGGGCTGCTTCATCCTGGCTAGTTCCTCGGCGGCGCGCTTGCCGGCGTTGGTTTCAGGGGCGAGTTCGGCGGCCTTCGCGAAGTGCGCCCGATCGCGCGTGGCCATGGCGAGCAAGAGATAGGTAAGGGACTGCTGGTCGGCGGGAAGCGCCGCAAAATCTTTTCGCGCGATGGCCCATTCGAGATCTTTTCGCGCCGCCGCGGACTTATTCAAGAAGGGCGGAAGCTGCCCATAGACCATGGCGCGCGCGTAGCGGATCCGGAAGTCGCCGGGGGCTTCTTCAACGGCCTTGTCGTAATCCGCGAAGGCTTCGGCCATAACGGCATTGGCAGGACCGAAGTCGCGCTTCTGGGCGAGTTCGCCGGCTTTCTGCATTTTGCTTTGGGCTCGCGCCAGAATTGCGGAGGGCTCTTCGGCGCTGAGAATACCGATTGCGAGGAGAGAAAGGAGCAGGTGTTTCATGGCTCCAGTGTGTGAGCGGGAGGCCGAATTCCGGTCAGATTCCGGACGAACGGTCGATTCGGGGAGCTGAGTCGTCAGGCGCGTCCAATTTTCCGACCCATCCGCACCCAAAGCCTGTTGCGGAGGTGCTTGAGTTCCTCGCGCGTCTTTTCCAGGTCTTGCTGAAGCTCCTCGGCCCAGCCCGAACGCTCCTGAAATTCGCTTTGAAAGGCTTGCGCGAGCTTCACGTGGTGGTCGAGATCCTTTTCGAGCGCCTGGGCCCAGGTGGTGCGCTCGGCGAGTTGACCTTCGAGGCGCTCGACCCAGCGAGTGCGTTCGACGAGTTCGGCGGTCAATTCGATTTCGCGATTCTTGGTCCACTCGCGGACAGCCTTGAGTTCGGCTTCAATCGCCAAGTATTCCGCGTGCAATTTGCTATTGCGCGCGCAGATGGCGCGATACTCGCCCATGATTTCCGCTACGCCAGACGCGTCACAGGAGAACGGACCCTTCCGGGCTGCGATGGGGAGGGACCAGTCCTCGGGCACTGTTACTCCGAATTCCGTCGCAGGTTCGGCGGCGATGCGCACGCTCGAAAAGCCGACTTCTTTCAAAAGATCGCGGAGAGACTGTTCGCTATAGCGGCGCATCTCGAGAGTTGAGCCGCCTCCGCCGTGGAACACCAGGTCATCAAAGGTTTCGAGGCCGCCATCCCTTTTGCGATTCACGAGCACGAGACCGCCACGCAACTCGGCGACGGTGAAATCATGGAGTTCCGGAAAATGCTCTTGCGTCGATCGCTCAAGCGTGTAGGGAACCGTCAGCAACAGGACGCCGTTCGGCTTCAACAGGCGGAATAGGGTCTCGAATCCACGTTCCGGCGGCGGAGGAATGTGTTCCATTACTTCGCTTGAAACGATGAAATCGTATTGCCCGAGGTGCCGCTCGTCCATCGCGAGGACGTCGAACCTAGGTTCCTGGTGATAGTACGTGTTGGTGTAGGAGAACCGGTCCGCAAGCGCTTCGGCGAAGCGGTGCGAATCGCTCATGCCGAGTCCGCGCAGGCCTTTTCGCTTTGGAAATTCGGTCATTGGAGCGCCGATGCCGAACAGTTCGACGGACAGAAGTTGAATCAGCGCGCGAAGCCGGACGGTAGATCCGCAGGTGGTGCAACTGGCGACTTCGCGTCCCATCTCTTTGAGGACCGCGCGGTTGGTAGCGCCACAGAGATTGCAGACGAAATCCGTCATCGCGCCGCCTTTCCGCGAAAACTGAATAGTTCGAACATGGCCCGCCCGTTGCGGTCGAAGATCGTTTCGATCAACACGCGTTCGCGGTTGCCGGTGGCGGCAATTGCTATGAGGCGCTGAGCTGAGCCAGTCAGGATCTCATTGCCGGCGGTGTGGCTGACAAAGACGTTCTGGTCGTCCGCGGTTAAATTCAGAAGTGCCGCGGAATCGGAATCGCCGGTCGTCCGATAGGCCAAGGGGACGGCTCCTTCTGTCAAGAGATGAAAGGTTTCTACGACGCCCCAGTCGATGGCAATGATGTAATGGGCTTTTTGTTTCTCGATCACGCTCGTCAAAGGTCGGATGGCGTCGGTCCATCGTAACCCAGGTCCATTTTGCATCAGTTCGACATAGGTCTGATTGGACACCAGCAGGCTCGATGCGCACACCAGCACTGCGGGAACCGCGGCCCAACGCCACTGCGCGAAGATGGCGGCCATCACGAAAAAATGCGCGGGCCAGAGTAGGATGACATGATGAGCCGCCGCGCCCGCGCCGGAGGTAAACGCCATCTGGAGCCAGGTCACCAGCATGAACACGAGAGCGAAGGCGACGGGCCGCCAGACGGGTCGCGCAAAGGGCAAAACAAGGAGACACAGGACGAAGGCGATGGCCGTTAGATTTGCTTCTGGACCGCCGAACCACCGGCTGATCTGGAATGCCACGCGCGCGGTGCGTGAGCGCGGGATGCCGGGCTTTGGGCCGGCTTCCGAAGCGACAAAGAAGCCGAAGCCAACGCTTCCATTCATGGTCATATGGGCAAGCACTACCTTGCCGAGCGAGTTGCCGGATTGCAGATTCGCGTTGGCGCGAAGGGTTTCCGCGGGCCGTGCGATGTTGTACGCGAGGAAGGGAAACGCACCGAGCGTCAGAGCTGCCGAGGCGATGGCCGCATTCCGCCAGCTAATCCGCGCGAGCACTTCGCGAGGGTAGATCGCGAGCGCCGCCGCGGCGAGGCCGACCAGGATCCAACCAAATAAGGCTTTGTCCCAAACCCCCACGCCGAACAGGAAAAATCCGCCGGCCAACCAAGCGCTACGGCCATTACGAAAGAACTTCAGAAGCAGCACCAGTCCGCCCAGCTTCAGGAATTGTTGAAGCGCGACGAAGCCGAAATCAATGGTCTCAGTGAGCAAAAAAACGGTATCCGTCGCGAGAAGGGCGGCTCCGATCCACGCGGCGCGCTCGTTCAAGACGTCGCGGAGCAGTTTCCAAAACAGCCAGATGGTTGGCACGCCAAGGAGCAGAGTGGGCAGGCGCAGACTGAGTTCAGAAGGCGCCCATATCAGGAAGATCGCGTTATAGACCCAGGCCTTCAACGCACCCAGGTACGTCAGGATCATGATCGGGATTTCCGTCCCGCCGAAGTGCCAGGAATAGAGCGGCGCACCGCCCTCGTAGATGGCGTTGGTGATCAGCGCTTCGTCCACTTCGATGCCGAGTTTTGGGAGGATCGCCAAGCCTGGCAGCAGGTACACACCAACCAATAAGACTGCGAGGAACCAGCGATGGAGCGGCTGCAAGCTAATATCGTAGGCCATCCGCGCGGGTCTTCGCCCATTTTGGTCCCTGCGGAAGGCCGTATAATCGAGAGCCATGCGGCTTCTCGTGTTCTTTGCTTTATGCGCCTGCGGTTACGCGCAGACCGTTACTCCCATCGTTCTAAAAGCTGCTCGTCTTTTTGATGGGAAGACGGAAACTCTGTTGTCGCCCGCGATGCTACTGGTTCAGGGGGACCGGATTCAGGCGGTGGGTAGCAGCATTCCGGTTCCGGCGGGCGCGACGGTCATCGATCTCGGCGATTCGACTTTGATGCCCGGTTTTATGGATGCGCACACGCACCTGTCGATGGAATATCCGGCGGACTTCAACCAGACCGAACTGGATTCGTTGAAGCTGACGATTGCGGAGCGGACCCTGCGGCGTATTCCGGACGTGAAGGCCACGCTGCTTTCCGGCTTCACGACGGTTCGCGACGTGGGCTCGGCGGATTTCATCGATGTCGGCCTGCGCAATGCCATCAACAGGAAGCTGATTGTGGGCCCGCGGATGCTGGTGGCGGTGAACGCGATGGGCACGACGGGCGGACATTGCGACAGCCTGGCCGGGTTCCGCTATAACCTGTTTGGACACGAATCCGGAATCGCCGATGGCGTCGCGGATAGCCCGGAAGAATTTCGGAAGGCAGTCCGCTACGCGGTGAAATACGGCGCGGATGTCATCAAAACGTGCGCTACCGGCGGAGTCCTTTCGCCGACCGACGAAGTAGACACGCCGCAGCTTACGCAGGCGGAATTGAACGCGTTAGTAGATGAAGCCCACGCATTGAAGAAGAAGGCCGCTGCGCACGCGCACGGAGCCGAAGGCGCCAAGCGCGCCATTCGGGCTGGAATCGATTCGATCGAGCACGGGAGTTTCCTCGATGCGGAAGCGCTGGACTTGATGAAGCAGCGTGGCACTGTGCTTGTTCCGACGCTGATGGCAGTGAAAGGCCTGCGTGAACGGATCCGCGCTGGATTGTATCTGCCACCTTTAATGAAGAGCAAGGCGGAAGCAGCGATGGCGGCGATCGAGAACGCGATCCGTATCGCGGTGGCGAAGAACGTCAAGATCGGCCTGGGCACGGACACTTCCGTGTATCCGTATCCGCGCGGTGCGGAGGAGTTCGGCGAGCTGGTTCGCTACGGCGTGAAGCCGATCGACGCGTTGCGCGCGGGCACTTCGGTGGATGCGGAGTTACTCGGCTTGGGCGACCGCTTAGGTTCACTCGCACAGGGAAAGATCGCCGATATTGTGGCGGTTCCGGGCAATCCGCTAAGCGACGTCCGCGTAACGGAGCGCGTGTTTTTTGTCATGAAAGAAGGCGAGATTTTCCGCAACGACAAGCGCTAGCAGCCGCTTGATTTTGAACTGATACACTAGAGAATTATCGTAGGTACCCTTTCAGGAGCGCCGCCATCTTGGTCGCCATTCTCGCTGGTTCTTTCGACCCGCTGACCAACGGGCACCTGGATTTGATCGCGCGCGGATCCCGCCTGTCGGACCGCTTGATTGTAGCGATCCTGCGCAATGAATCGAAGAGTCCGCTCTTCTCCGTCGAGGAGCGTGCGGAGATGATTCGCGAAGCCGCCGCCGAGTGGCCCAACGTCGAAACTGACAGTTTCGAAGGCCTGCTGGTGGACTTTGCGAAGAACCGCGGGGCGACGATGTTACTCCGAGGACTCCGGGCCGTGTCCGATTATGAATACGAGCGGGAAATGGCGCTGATGAACCGGCGTCTCGCACCCTCTATCGACACGGTGTTTTTGTTGGCGGACGCGCAACATTCGTACGTCAGCTCGAAATTGGTGAAGGAAGTGTTCCGGTTGGGCGGCAGCATCGAGGGCCTGGTTCCTCCATTCGTAGCCGAACGCTTGAAGCGCAAGGTGTTCTAGTTCGCGCGTCCGGCCGGAATTCAAGTAGGGGCTCGCGAAGCCCGTTCCTCCGAGAAAGATATATGACGCAAACCAGCCTCGCACTTGCCGAACGCATCTCGACCATCAGTGTTTCCTCGACCATGAAAGTGATGGTCGAGGCGGACAAACTCCGCCGTCAGGGCGTTGACGTCGTAGACTTCGGCGCCGGGGAACCGGACTTCCCGACTCCTGACAACATCAAGAACGCAGCGATCGCGGCGATCAACAACAACTTCACCAAGTACACCGCGGCAGGTGGAACGGAAGAGCTTCGCCAGGCGATTTGCGATCGGCACACAACCGACTACGGCACGAAGTACGATCCGAAAGAGTGCGTCGTCACGGTCGGCGGCAAACACGCGATCTTCAACCTGACCCAGGCGCTGCTCGATCCAGGGGACGAATGCGTGATTCCGGTTCCGTATTGGGTCACCTACAAAGACGTCGTCAACTACGCGGGCGCGAAGTGCGTGTTCGTGGAAGGCGATGAAAAAGACGGCTTCGCGGTCACGGCGGAAACGCTTGCAAAGCACATGACGTCGAAGACCAAGATGTTGATGATCAACTCGCCATCCAATCCGTCGGGCGGTGTCCTCTCGACGGAAGAGTTCGCGAAGATTCATGCGCTGACGGTCGAACGCGGCATCTGGCTTTTGACCGACGAATGCTATCACCGCTTCTTGTACGGAGGCACGCCCTTCTCGGTCGCGTCGCTTCCTGGCGCGAAGGATAACGTCGTGGTCGCCGGTTCCCTTTCGAAAACCTACGCGATGACGGGATGGCGCATGGGCTTTGTGCTCGCGCCGGCGGCGGTCACCTCGGGAATTCTGAAACTGCAGAGCCACTCGACCTCGAACCCGACGTCGATCGCGCAAAAGGCCGCTGTCGAAGCGCTTCGCGGACCACAGGAATCCGTCGGTCTGATGCTCGCCGAGTACAAGAAGCGGCGGGATTTTGTAGTCGCCCGTCTGCGCCAGATCCCGGGAGTCGCCATCACGGAGCCGCAGGGCGCGTTCTATGCTTACCCGAATATCAGTTGCGCGTTCCGCAAAGGCGCGATTGAGAATTCGATGCAATTCGCGGATAAGCTGTTGAGCGAGGCGTTTGTCGCGGTGGTGCCCGGTGAGGCGTTTGGAACCGCCGAGCACATCCGCATTTCGTACGCGACGTCAATGCACGAACTTGAAAAAGGGCTGGATCGCTTGCATAAGTTTATAACCGCACAATCCTAATGCCGCCAAACGTAATTCATCTCCAGCCGCACTTCGTCGAGCGGATCTGGGGCTCGACGGACTTGTCTCCGCTGTTTCCGGCGACAGATAAAATCATTGGTGAAGTTTGGTTTCACGACGAATCGCATCCGCTGTTAGTGAAGTTTCTCTTCACCACGGCGAACCTATCTGTCCAGGTTCACCCCGGCGACGCCTATGCGGCGGCGCATGAAAAGTCGCGCGGTAAGACCGAAATGTGGCACGTGCTCGCAGCCAAACCTGGAGCGCGAATCGCTTTGGGTTTGAGCAAGACAGTGACGCCCGCTCAACTGCACGCGGCCGCGCTGAGCGGGGAGATTGAGCAATTGCTGCAGTGGATCGAGGTCCGTGCCGGGCAAACCTACTTCGTGCCGGCCGGCACGATCCATGCGATCGGTGCCGGGTTGACCATTTGCGAGATTCAGCAAAACTCCGACGTGACGTACCGACTTTACGACTATGGCCGTCCGCGCGAACTGCATCTCGACAAGGGCGTCGCGGTAAGCGACCTGGCCGCGCATACCTCAACAGCCCGGCTGTTTCCGGTCTCTTGCCACCATTTCACCGTTCGTGACGTGCACTTAGACGGTGCGCACGAAGTGGAACCCTCACCGGCGGAGCTTTGGATTTCGCTCGAAGGGTCCGGCACCATCGGCGGCATAGAGTTTGAGCCGGGCCAGGTATTCCGAGCGGACGGTCCGTTTTGGTTAACCGGGAAAGGCCGTTTTTTGCGCGCGCACGAACCGCAGCCGCGAAACGATTAAACCATCTTTCGCGTTGTTCTGATAGACGATCGCTTCATCAGGCGAAGTTCGCGCTTGCGCAGTTCGACGGTCTCCTCGATCGCTAACGCGCTCCGCGTCATCTCGAGCGCCATTTCGTAACTCTTTTCGCAGTGTTCGTAATGCTTGGCGAGCTCCTCGTAGGCTTTCGCACGAAACGGATTTGTCGAGACGGTCAGATCGACGAAGGCGGCGGTCGCAGCGGGCAGCCGGTCGCGCTTCTTCTCGAGCAGCGCGATATCCCACATGGTCCGGAACAGGAGTTGATCGGAAAGACCGGCTGCGATTCCGCGGCGGAACAACGTGAGAGCCGAGTCGTGCTGCTCCGCCTGGCGAAGCCAGCGCGCGAGGCCGACCATTTCCGCGCCGTGACGCAACGGAGCGTGCTCCGGGGCTTGGAAGGCGAACGGGACGATGCCTGTTAGGCAGCCCAGGGTCAGGATGTCCATCGCGTTGTGATAAAAAACCGGATGGAGACGGGACGGATTCTTGCGGCGCAGATAATCGAAGTAGATGTAGGGGATCATCGCGCCGGGAATATCGCCCTGGCGCTCGACGCCGAGGATTTGATTCTCCAGCTCGACCAGGCGGCAGCTTTCAAACCGTAGCTTCCATAAGCGGCGCGCGCCGAAGAGAAGATCGAAGTGATCCATCCGGCCGAAGGGCGGCTTCTGTCGCGACATGCGATAGCGGGTTTCGAGCAGGGGCTGGTCGAACGTTTTTCCGTTGTAAGTAATCAGAACTTCGAACGAGGAAAGATACGTTGTCAGCGCCGCCAAGGCGCTGGCCTCTTCGCCGTAATCGCGCATGAAGAATTGACGGACATGGAATCCGGTGTCCGTGATGCGGCCGACTCCGATGAGGAAGGCGTAGGTGCCGGAACCACCCGCGAGTCCGGTGGTCTCGGTATCGAGGAAAGCCCAGCTATGGGGCGCGACGGGCGGGACGACGCCATCGGAAATGGCGTGAAGCAAGTCGTGGGGGAGTTCGGAAAGCGCTCCGATATCCGCTGAGCCGTGAAAGGTGTGGCCCGCCCAGGAGCGATCCATTTCGAAGTGGCGTCCGAATTCCGTTTCCACTTCAGTGCCGGCGAGAGGCTCCGAGTTTACGAGTTCCGCAACTTCCTCGCCGAACGTTGGCGTACGCGGGGCGGGCTGGCCCGATGCGCGGAAGCGGTCGTCAATCCGAGCGATCCGCAACCGGAGCGCGGCGAGTTGTTCTTGAATATCCTGCATTCGCCGGGTCTTCGCCTATTTTAGACGATCGATGAGGCGCGCGAAGGAACGTTACTTCCGTGGCTGGATGTTCGCGGTAAAAGTAATCGTATAAACGTACTTCTTCGCATCCATCGAACGCTGAGTGGTCTTCGTCAGTACTTTGCCGCTGATCGCTTTTTTGTCGATCTTCCCTTCAAAGACGTGATCAGTCGATCCGCCGGACGGAGACATGCGGAAGTCGGTATGACCGATCGTGTAGTTCACAATCTGGCCCAGATCGTTGATCGATTCTTTGACAAAGCAGATTTTCCCCTCGCGTGCCATTCTTCGAAGATTCACTTCGTCGCGAACCTTCGCATCGGTGAGCGGGACGTTGGTGAGCAGCACAACCGTGTCGCTCTTCTCTTTGTCAAAAAAACCTTCTGTAAGGTAGGCGTACACATTCGTCATCTTGCAGGGCTTGCCTTCGACGGCGAGCTCGCCGGATACCTTAGACTGCGCAGTCGCCGCACAGGCAGCAGCGCAAAACACAAAAATCAACTTGATCATCGATTGGTTCCCTCTACTCATTTACCCGGCAACCTCGACATGTAGGACGGCGTTGGCCATCGCGCGTTTCAGCTTTTCTATCCCGTCGCCGGTCACCGCCGAAATCTTGAAGAAGGGCATCTTCTTGCGCTTCGCCAGCCGCTCAAGCGATTTCACTCGCTTCTCGTCCTGTGCGACATCAATTTTAGTGGCTACGATCACCATCGGCTTGGTGAGCAGATCCTCGCTGAAGCTTCCCAGTTCGTTCATTACGATATTGAAATCCTCCACCGGATCGCGTCCACTCATTTCGCTGACATCGACCATGTGAACCAGCAGCCGGGTGCGCTCCACGTGCCGCAGAAACTGGATGCCGAGACCTACGCCTTCGTGCGCGCCCTCGATCAGTCCGGGAATATCGGCGACGACAAATGAATGATCCTCATCCATGCTGACGACGCCGAGATTGGGCTCAAGCGTGGTGAACGGGTAATTGGCGATCTTCGGCTTGGCGGCGGAGATGCGCGAAATCAGTGTGGACTTTCCGGCGTTTGGAAACCCAACCAGGCCGACGTCGGCAAGCAGCTTGAGCTCGAGCCGGAGATGAAATTCATCGCCCGGTTTGCCTGGCTCATGCTCGGTCGGAGTCTGATGCGTCGAGGTCGCGAAATGCTGATTGCCTCGTCCGCCGCGTCCGCCCTTGGCGACCAGGAAGCGTTCCGCATTGATAGTGAAATCATGAAGAATTTCACCGTTCCGGTCATCGTACACCACGGTCCCAATTGGCACCGGAAGCTCGATCGAATTGCCGTCTTTGCCGGTCCGCTGACTGCCTTCGCCGTGGCGGCCGCGCTGCGCATGATGTTCCGGATTATAGCGGAAGTGGAGCAGCGTGTTGTGGTGAGGGCTCGCGACCATGTACACGTCGCCTCCGCGGCCGCCATCGCCGCCGCTCGGACCTCCGCGCGGGACAAACTTTTCGCGGCGGAAAGCCATGCAACCATTCCCGCCGTCGCCAGCTTTGACCAGAATTCGGACTTCATCAATAAACATACGGCACACTAAACATACGGCACACTAACCTGAAACGAAACGGAGGAACGAATCGCCCACCCGCGCGACTCGCTTTTAGAAACACAAATGGCCAGTGAGGAAAGCCCTCACCGGCCATGGATACGGGAGCCAGACTGAAGATCCGCACCAGCGGGCAGCGCTATTGAGGTAAGGCGCTGACGATGCTGATAAATTTGCCCATACGGCCACGGTCGCGGAATTCGACTACGCCCGGAACCTTAGCGAACAAGGTGTCATCCTTGCCGCGCCCGACGTTTACACCGGCTTTGTAGGGGGTGCCGCGCTGCCGGACGAGGATCGATCCGCCGGTGACCAACTGGCCGCCGAAGGCTTTGATGCCGAGCCGCTGCGAATTGGAATCGCGGCCATTTTTTGAACTGCCTAAACCTTTTTTATGTGCCATTGCTGATACCTACGCCAAAATCTCGCTGACATTCACGCGCGTGTAGTTTTGGCGATGACCGATGGTCCGCTTGTACTGCTTCTTTCGCTTGAATTTGAAAACAATCACCTTATCGCCGCGTCCGTGCTCAGCGATGGTGCCCTTCACTTTGGCGCTGGCGAGCATTTTGCCGATCGAAAGCTGATCGCCATCGACTAAGGCCAGAACCCGATCGAACTCCACCGCATCTCCGACATTGCCGGAAAGCGTTTCGACTTCGACGGAAGCGCCCGGCGTGACGCGATACTGCTTTCCGCCTGTTTCGATTACTGCGTACATTGCTCTATCCTCGTTCTTTTTTTCGCGCAATGCCACGAGGCCGGACACACTGGTCGCTGCCAAGGCATAAAGCCGAATCTCCAGTATACACGGATCCTGTGAGGCGGGCAAACGCCGGGGCCTCCTGCCGGCGCGGGAATGGAATGGCACGCCGCTGCGATTCCCTTGCCAGGGACACACCCAATGAAAACGACCTTGCTCGCTTCTCTCACGCTTTTCGCCACGCTGGCCTTCGCTCAGGAAACGGAATCCGCCAAGCATGAACTCGGCCTTTTACTCGGCGGCATTTCTTCGCCGCAACGCACGCTGGTGAATCCGGCCGGTGCTTTGACCACATCGCCCGACATCGCATTGCAAGCCAATTACGGCTATCGCCTGCTTTCCGGAAAGAAGGTCGCGCTCTATGGCGAGGTTCATTTTCTCGCCGACGCTCTGCGCGACGTTTCCTCGAACGTTCCGCGCGTCTCCCACGACTACGCGTCGCTCTTCGTGACTCCTGGGATTCGGTTGAAGTTCGCTCCGCGCAGCCGCCTGTCACCCTTCGTCGCCGCGGGTGGAGGATACGCGCTCTACGAACAAAGCCTCTTCACCCAAACCGGTTCCCCGAACGGTGCACCGCGCTTCCGACACCGCGGAGCCTTTACGGCCGCAGGCGGAGCCGACTACAGGTTCTGGCGCTTCGTTTCGCTGCGCGGCGAGTTTCGCTATTTCTACAGCGGGAATCCAGATTTCAACGCGGTGGCTCGCGAAAGCGGTCAACACAACTTCGTAGGCAGCGGCGGCATCGTGCTTCGCTGGGGCAAATAAGACTGCGTTGATGTTCATTTTTTGCGCGCCGACGCAGCCTTGTTGGGCTCCCACAGGATCTCGGGGGCGTGGATCTCGTTGTTGACCCAGCGGCTCCAGACGAATAGCGCGTCGGACAAACGGTTCAAATATTGGATGCATTCGCGAGGGACGGATTCCTGCCTTGCGAGCGCGATCAGCAGACGCTCGGCGCGGCGGCATATGGTCCGGCATGCATGCAGTTCCGCATTCACGCGCGACCCGCCGGGCAGGACGAAGCTTCGCAGATCCGGGAGCGACTCGTTCATCAGGTCAATTTCTTTTTCGAGTTGCTCGACTTCGGCTATTGTGACGCGCGGTTGTTTGGGATGCACGTCTTCAGGAAGCGTGGCGAGAATCGAGCCTAGATTGAATAGCTCGTGCTGGACGCGCCGCAGGATCGCGGTGAGTATTCCGATGTGCGGATCTTTTGGCGCCAGTTCTTCGGTCGAAACGCAAGCCAGGCCAATAAAGGAATTCAGTTCGTCCACGGTTCCGTACGCTTCGATGCGCAGCGCGTCTTTCGGCACGCGCTGGCCGCCCACCAGGCTCGTTTCGCCGGTATCGCCTCGCTTGGTGTAGATGCGATTCAGGGCAAGGCGGGGTTCGTTGAAGGTGTTGTCCGGCACGTCTCTATTATCGCGGTGTCGACCGCCGTCTCGAACGCGGTAGCCTGTCAGCATGCGGGATGGTTTGAACGGGGGCGCCTTCCAGTCCGGCGCGGTGTTGCTGGTGGATATTGAAACGACGCTGGCTTCGACGCCGACGTTGTGGTGGCTGGGCCGTTCGGGCTTTGTGATCCGCTTCGCGAATTTGACGTTTTACGTGGATCCCGTGCTGGCGGATCCGTTCCTCGATCCATCGGCGATCCGGCACGCGGATCTGATCCTATGTACGCATGCGCATCCGGGACACATGGACGGCCCGACTCTGAAAGCGATGCTCGCGGCGTCCCCGAAGATCAAGATCGTAATGCCTAAGAGCGCCGCCGATCACGCGCGGTCGCTGGGCATTCCGTTTCATCGGATGACGACGACCGACTCCGATCTGCGTGTCGAATACTTTAAGGACGGGCTGTATGGACGCGTGTACGCGGTTCCTTCATCTCATCCTGACTTGAATTGGACGCCGATCGGCGGATATCCGCATCTTGGTTATTTGATCCGCTTCGATCGCTGGACGATCTATCACGCCGGCGACGGAGTCCCCTACGAGGGCCTCGCCGATAGGCTGAAAGTGTATAACGTTAACGTCGCGCTGCTGCCTATTTCGGGAGCGAACAACTTCACCATTCAGCAAGCCGCGCAGTTGGCTGGAGACATCGGAGCGAAGTGGGTGGTTCCGATGCATTACGGCGACGGCGACGATAGCCGCTTCGTCGCGCACCTTTTGGGTCAACGCCCGGAGCAGGCATTTAAGGTTTTCAAGCCCGGCGAAAAATGGACGCTGCCGGAATAATCGGTGATGCTCGAATGGCAAGTCTCTGATAAATCTGCTGACGGATTCAGGCGTGCTCCGCTGAAGCCACTAGTGGAAAAAACTCCGCAAGGCGTCTATCGACGATCGGCGGTCTCCCCTGTGCCTACGTAGCAGGCTCCGTTGCTGCGTTGTGGTTTTTGTGGACGACTCGGAAAGAAGATTGGTTCAAGACGGTTAGCACCAGGGACCGTCACGTCGGCGACTGAGAACGATAGGGGCTGGGCGGGAGTGTTTTGCGAACCGTGCGATCCGTCGCTGCAATGTCTGACAGTGCTAGGCTCTAGATCACCTTTGCTCGCATCAGAGGGAAACGAAGCAAAAAGGCGCGAGCCGAAGCCCGCGCCTTTCGTTACAGCTTTGTGATTTGACTAGCCCTTCTTGTCGATGCGCATTCCGTAGAAGGAGCGGTGGACGAAGAACATGGACACTAGAAGGAACGCAGCCGCTAGAACGTTGGTCAGCATCGCGCCCTGATCTTTCGTCAGTTCCACCGCCAATTCGACAGCGAGCAAGCCGAACAGCGTCGTGAACTTGATGATCGGGTTGAGCGCTACGGACGACGTATCCTTGAACGGATCGCCGACCGTGTCGCCGACCACCGTGGCATCGTGTAGCGGAGTGCCCTTCTGCTTCAATTCGGTCTCGACGATCTTCTTGGCGTTATCCCACGCTCCACCGGCATTCGCCATGAAGATCGCCTGATAGAGACCGGAGATCGCGATCGAGATCAGGTAGCCGATGAAGAAGTACGGTTCAACGAAGGCGAAGGCGAGGGTCGAGAAGAACACGACGAGGAAGATATTGAACATTCCCTTCTGCGCGTATTCGGTGCAGATCTGGACCACCTTCTTCGAATCCGCAACGCTGGCTTTGGCGGAGCTTTCGAGGTTGATGTTCGCCTTGATGAACTCGACCGCGCGGTATGCGCCGGTTGTGACGGCTTGGATCGAAGCGCCGGTGAACCAGTAAATGATTGCTCCGCCGGTGATCAAGCCGAGCAGGAAGGGCGGATACAGAATCGACAGGTTCTGCACCATTTCCTTATTCAGGCCGTTGGTCAGCGTCACGATAATTGAGAAAATCATCGTGGTCGCGCCGACTACCGCGGTCCCGATCAGCACCGGCTTGGCGGTAGCCTTAAATGTGTTACCTGCGCCGTCGTTCTCTTCGAGATTCTCTTTGGCTTTTTCAAAGTTCGGGCTGAAACCGAAATCTTTCTTCAGTTCCGCTTCGATGCCTTTGATCGATTCGATCTGCGAAAGCTCGTACACGCTCTGCGCGTTATCCGTGACCGGACCGTAGGAGTCGACGGCGATCGTCACGGGACCCATACCGAGGAATCCGAAAGCGACGAGACCGAATGCGAAGACGGCCGGAGCCATCATCAGGGACGCCAGGCCCATCATCGAAACCCAGTACGCGACGCTCATCAGCAGCATCAGTGCGAGGCCGAGCCAGTAGGCGCTAAAGTTGCCGGCGACTAATCCGGACAGGATGTTCAGCGACGCGCCACCTTCGCGCGACGAAGTGACGACTTCTTTGACGTGGGCGGATTCAGTGGATGTGAAGATCTTCACGAGTTCAGGAATGATCGCGCCCGCGAGCGTTCCGCAGGTGATGACCGTCGAAAGTTTCCACCACAGCGAATCGTCGTTGCCGATATTCGGAATTAGCAGGTAGGAAACAGCGTAGGTCGCGGCGACGGAGATGATCGACGTCAGCCACACGAGGAACGTCAGCGGAGCTTCGTAGTTGAACTTCGGCTTGCCGTCGTACTTGCTCTTCGCGATGGCTTCGTTGATGAAGTAGGAGATACCGGACGCGATCACCATCATGACGCGCATAACGAAAATCCAGACCAGCAATTCCACCTGCACCACTTCGCTTTTCACAGCGAGCAGGATGAAGCTGATCAGCGCGACGCCGGTGACGCCGTAGGTTTCAAAGCCGTCGGCCGAGGGTCCCACCGAATCGCCGGCGTTGTCGCCGGTGCAATCCGCGATAACGCCGGGGTTGCGCGCGTCGTCTTCTTTGATCTTGAACACGATCTTCATCAGATCGGCACCGATGTCGGCGATCTTGGTGAAGATCCCGCCGGCGACGCGGAGGGCCGCTGCGCCGAGCGATTCACCGATGGCGAAACCGATGAAGCAGGGGCCGGCGTAATCGCCCGGCACAAACAAAAGGATGAACAGCATCAGGACCAGTTCGACCGAGATCAGCAGCATGCCGATACTCATACCGGCCTTCAGCGGGATCGCGTAGCAGGGATAAGCGATGCCGCGCAGCGACGCGAATGCGGTCCGCGAGTTGGCGAACGTATTGACGCGAATGCCGAACCACGCAACACCGTAACTGCCCATGATTCCGATGACCGAGAACACCAGGATGATCGCGACCTTCATCGCATCCATGTGCCGCAGGACGCCGAAGTACAGGCCCATGATGATGGCGATAAACACCCACAGGATCGCTAGGAACTTGCCTTGCGTTTCGAGATAGGTTTTGCAGGTTTCGTAGATCAGCTCAGAGATTTCGCGCATGGAAGCATGCACGGGCATATTCTTGAGCTGCTGGAAAATCATCAGGCCGAATAACAGGCCGAGGACGCAGACGCCGATTCCGCCGAGCAGCAGCGTGTGGCCATCGGTGCCGAGAAATTGACCGGTCCGTAGGTCCGGCAGTTTGAGGTCGGATTCCGAGGCGAGCGCCGCGGGTGCAACCGCCAGCATCAATAGCAGGGCTGCAAAAAAAATCGTGAAGGCGCGTCTACAGACGGCGGACGACAGGGTCATGGACATACTTAACTCCTCCAAATGGGGAAAACTCCGAGGGCCGCGCAAAGACACTTCCGCCGCACGGCAAACTGTCACGATACCCTAATATCAGTGAGTTGGCAACCATTTACGGAGGTTATCGACGTATTTTACGCACGATTTCGGGCTGGTACGGGCGGGTTGGCCACGCCGTCCTATTGACCTTTGACAGGGGGCAGGCGAGGATAAGATCGTGGGGAGTAGTTCTTTACGCTTCCCGCCTGCTTTCGGGTGCATTCTCAGACCGGCTTCGGCTGATTTTCCAAGCGCCTATTCCCACTCAATCGTGCCGGGCGGTTTGTTGGTCAGGTCGCAGAACACTCCTGCGACGCCTTCGACGAGCGCGACTTCTTCCACCATCCGCGATAGCAGCGCATCCGGGATGCGGATGGCATTGGCGGTCATTCCGTCCACAGAATGAATCGGGCGCAGCACTACGGAATCCGGTTTGTCCGGTGTGCCAAACGGAATCAGCACGACGGGAAATTGCCAGACCGTATCATCGAACCCTGACGCGAGCGACGCGTTTCGCACGATCGCGTCCACGCGGCGGAGACGATCGAGTCGAGTGGCTGTGAGCGTTGCCGGATAGACGCGGAATTGCGAAATGTCTCCATGTACGCGCACAACGACCCGGTTCACTTCGCCAATTCGATTAATCAGATCGGCGGCGAACTCGTCGGACTCGGGAAACGCCTCGAGGGCAATCACGGGCCGGTAGGTCCGCGAATCACCCTGCACGCCGACGCTCTTGATAGGAACAATCCAGCCATCCGCGGTGGTCTGCGGAGCCGCCGTCTCGGTGGTGCACAAGCAACGGATCGCCAAGCCCGGGCCGGGGAAGGGATGCCGCGAAAGCAGGGCGGGATCTATTCCTAATTCACGGCCGATCTCGCGCACCTCATCCTTATAGAAAGACGAGAGCGGTTCCACAATCCTTTGTTCGGCGATCAATTTCTGAATTCCGGCTACGCGATTGTGATGCGTCTTGATGACTTCGGCTTTGCCCTTTCCGATCTTGTCGCCGCCGGATTCGATCGTGTCCGGATAGATCGTCCCCTGACCCAGAATCCAGTCGCCACTGAGGAAATGCTCGCTTTCGAGCACCTGCTCCTGCACGGTGACAAAAGCTTCACCGATAATGTGGCGTTTCTTTTCCGGGTCTGTGACACCTGCGAGTGCGTCGAGGAATGTCGCTTTCGCGTCGTGGACCTGGAACGCGGTAGCACCCAGTTTCGCGAACGCGTCCCGTACGAATTCGGTTTCACCTTCGCGCATCAGCCCCGTATCCACGTAGACTCCGTGGACGCGATCCGGCCCAAGCGCCTTCAGGCAAAGTGTATAGGCGACGGTTGAATCCACGCCGCCGCTGACAAAGAAGAACACGCGCCGGTCGCCCGCGGTCTCGCGGATCTGTTCTTCCACCAGAGCTATTTGGCCGGTCGGATCCCAGTCCTTCTCGCAGCCGCAGACGCCAAAAACGAAATTCTCTAGTACCTGTCTGCCGCAAAGTGTGTGGACGACCTCAGGGTGAAACTGCACCGCAAAGATGCGCTCCGCCGGATTCTCGATCGAAGCGATGGAGCACGTCTCAGTGGAGCCGAGCACAGAGAATCCGTCCGGAGCCCCCGCCACCAAATCGCGATGGCTCATCCAAACCTGCTGCCGGCCGGTGATCCCAGCGAAGAGGGTCCCTTGATGGGCAATTTCGAGATGGGCCAGACCGTACTCGCCCTTGAGGCCTTTTTGTACGTTTCCGCCTAGGAGATAGGCAATCAGTTGCTGGCCATAGCAGATGCCAAGAACAGCTGGCGATTCCGGACGGAATTCCTGGGCGATCAGTGCCCGATCAATAGTGGGGCTACCGGAGTCGTAGACGCTTGATGGTCCGCCGGAGATGATCACGCCTTTGGCGCTGAGCAACTCCGACGCATGAGTTTCGCTCGGCGCGACTTCGGCATAGACTCCGAGCTCGCGAACTTTGCGGGCGATGAGATGGCAGTATTGGCCGCCGGCGTCGAGAACAGTGATTTGCGGTCGCAACGGTTCCGGACGGCCTTCCTGCTCTTAGCGTTGTACTTGTGCGGTATGCGTCTGGCTGTCCATGCGCTGCACAATCAGTTTCTTCGCGGCGTCAACCAGCGCCTTCGCCTTCGGCAAAGCTTCAATGCCTTTGATCACCATCGGATCGATCTCCGCGGCGACCTTCAGCGACTCATCGATGCTGAAGCCGGTGATGTACATTTCGCGCTTTAACTGATTCTTGATCCAGGCCAGGTTGTCGTTGAATTCCTGATCGGTGAACTCGGCGCCGCTCTTCTTGACCGAAGCCTTGAACTGATCGACGATTGCCTGATCCGGCTCCCAGTTCTTGGGCAGCTTGGCTTCTTTTCCCCCAAAGTAATTGGAGCTGAAGTTGAAGAAGCCGTACTTGCGCAGAACTTCAATTTGGAATTTGTTCAGCTTCTCGGGAACGAACTTTTCGTCTGGGGAGATTCCGCCGCCGCCGTACACCGTACGGCCGCTATCGGTCATCTTCACGTCCTTCTCGTTCTTGCTTTCGAGATTCTTGTGATAGTAGTAATCGAGAAACGAAATGTTCGTGTAATCGCGTTGGATCAGGCGTCCGCTGGGCGTGTAGTAATGAGCGGTCGTAAGCGCGAGGCCAGTCTCTTCGTTCAGCGGGTAGACCGTCTGAACGAGGCCCTTGCCGAACGTATTCTCGCCAAGGATCCAAGCCCGATCGTGATCCTGCAGAGCGCCGGCGACGATTTCGGCCGCCGAGGCCGAGTAGCGATTGACCAGCACGACGACCGGATAATCTTTTCCGCCATTGCCGCGGCGTGCGATGTAGGGCTTCTCCGCCGAGGCGCGTCCACGGTGAGAAACCACCAGATCACCCTTCTTCAGGAAGTGACCGGCCACGTCTACACCTTCATTCAGGAGCCCGCCCGGATTGGCGCGCAAATCGAGGATCAGCCCCTTGACGTTGCTTTCGCCCAACCGCTTCAGGTTGTCTTCGAGCTCACGGCTCGTGGTCTCGGTAAACGAATCGATGTCGATGAACGCGATTCCGGGGCGGATGAAAAACGCGGTCTTGATCGAATTGCGCGGAATCTCGTCGCGCATCAGGTTAAAAGTGATCGGCTTCGGTTCGCCTTGGCGAGAGACGACGATCTGCACCGGCGTATTCCTCGGTCCTTTTAGGGTGTCCGCGATCTCGGTGGTCGTCATGCCCTCGGTGTTTTTATCGTTGATAAACAGCAGGACATCGCCCGGCCGCAAACCGGCTTTGTAGGCGGGGGTTCCAGCGAACGGCTCGATGACGATCGTTTTGCCATTTCGCGGACCGACCTGCATACCGACGCCGTAATAATGTCCGCGCTGATCTTCGCGCATCAACTTGAAAGTCTTCGGATCGAAGAAGCTGGAGTGCGGATCGAGCGTGTGCAGCATGCCCGGGATCGCGCCGTTGTATACGGCCTTGTCGGCTTTCACCGGATCGGCGAAGTTCTGCTCCACCAGGTCGTACACCTTGGTGAAGGCCTTCAAGCTTTGCTGCATCTGATCTTCGGGAGTGCTCGCGGCCGAGACGTTGTTGGGGCCAAAAAGGCCGCCAGCTAACGAGCAGAGCGCGACAAATAAGATAGCGTAGACAAAAGGTCGGCGCGTGGACATCGAAGGGCCTCCCAGCCTGATTACATTATAGGCGCGAAATTCCCGGATCGGGAGAGGCCCCGGACGAGGGGGAACTCCAACGGAAACGTGCAGCCGGACCGCTAGCCGACCTTGGCTCGGCGACCCGCTACACCAGATTCGACGCGCGTCATCGGCTTCCGTTCCGACGATTCGCCGAGTCGGCGTACCTGGTCTGTCACGCAAACCAGAAACATCGGCTGGCGCGCGTTCTTCAGGATGTCGATAATGCGCTCCTGATGATCCTCTAGATAGATCGACTTGCCGTCCGTGACGAGATGCAGGTCGTTTTGCGATCCGACCACCTCGTTCAGTTTGCGGCCCATCTCTTTTTGCAGGAAGCGCAGGACGCGGCGGATTTTCTGGAGCGAGAACCCTTTGCGGCGGAGTTCCGCGATTACCGTGATCTCGACCACTTCGCCCGAAAGATAAACCCGCCGATGGCCTTCGTGCCGCGGCGACACTACTTTCCGTTCATCCCACCATTGAAGCTGTCGTAAACTGACTCCCGCGATGCGCGCCACGTCGCTCGACGTGTAGTTCCGCTCCGGGGATTCAGGTTCAGGACGACCTCTTCGTGTTTTGAACATATTCGGTCTCTTTCGTGTGGCGATGAAGGAACCTACAGATTGTACAAGATCCACAGGGGCTGTCAACAGCCCCGCCAGTAGGGGTCCGAGTCTTAGCCACCCCCCACAAATTGGACCACCTCGAGCTGCGCGCCGTCGCACACGCCGGTGCACGGCCAATCCGGCCGGCGCACGATTTCGCGATTTAACTCCACCGCGACCTTTTCGGGGTCCACGCCAAGGGCCAGGAGAAGGCCGAGAAGGCTGTCCGGCTTCGAGACCACCCGGCTCTCACCGTTCACCACAATGTCGATCGTTTCCGAGGTTCGCGCAGTCATTTTTTGTTCCAATTTGAGGGGCCGGATGTCATCTTCGGTTTGACACCCCGTTTCGCCCCTCATTATAGTCATAGGTTAGACTTCAGACGCTCTTAACTCAATGCCAACTACCGCGCTCGAAATTTATTTCCCGGTTCTGGTCCAGATCGCGATCGCGATCGCAATCGCCGGAGGCTTGGTCGCCGCCTCCTCACTGCTCGGCAAGCGGGCAAGGAGCCCGCAAAAAGATACGCCGTATGAATGCGGCATGGCCCCCGCCGGAGACGCCACGCAGCGCTTCAGCGTAAAGTTTTACCTCGTCGGCATGATCTTCATCCTCTTTGATATTGAGGCTGTGTTCCTGTACCCCTGGGCCGTCGTCTATCGCGAATTGAAGATGTTCGCGTTCGTCGAAATGTTGCTGTTTATTGTTCTCGTGCTGTGCGGATTCTTCTACGTCTGGAAGAAGGGCGCGCTCGATTGGGCCGTCGCGGATTTGGACCGCCCGAAGAAACTGCCTGCGAAATAACCGCGAAACGCTATATGCTTCCTGAAATTTTGAACGACAATGCCACCGCCGCCGCTGTGGACGCGCAGTTTTCCGCCGCTGTGCTCGGCGGCGAAAAGCAGCATGGCGAATCGACTTTGTTTATTGATGGCGCGCAGATCGTTGCCGTCTGCGGGTTCCTCAAACACGATCTGAAATTCGTTCGCGTCAGTTCGATTACCGCTGTCGATTGGCTGCCCGCCGATCCGCGCTTCGTGCTGGTCTATCACCTGCATTCGCTCGAACGGAACGAGCGCATCCGCCTCAAGGTGAAACTCTCGGGCGACAATCCAGAAGCGGATTCGGTGACTTCGGTGTGGCGCGGTGCCAACTGGTACGAGCGGGAAATTTTCGACCTCTTCGGAATCAGGTTCCGCAATCACCCCAACCTGACGCGCATTCTAATGCCGCTCGATTGGGAAGGCCATCCGCTGCGCAAGGACTATCCGGTGCACGGCTACAAGTACAGCTACCCCACGGAATAAGGCATCGCAATGATCAAAGGCTTAGAAGATCACACGTCCACATTCGCGGCCGTCGAAGAGGCTCCGGCAACTCCCGTGTCCGCGCGCCGCATGACCCTGAACATGGGTCCGCAGCATCCGTCGACCCACGGCGTTCTCCGCATCATTCTCGAGCTTGAAGGCGAAACCATCATGAGCGCGGAGCCGGATATCGGCTTTCTCCACACCGGGATCGAGAAGCAATTTGAAACGCGCAACTGGCAGCAGGCCGTTACGCTGACCGACCGCGTCGATTACCTGGCGAATCTTTCGAACAATCTCGGCTACGCTCTCGCTGTCGAAAAGCTGCTGCAAATCGAAATCCCGGCGCGCGCCCAATGGATTCGCGTCATGATGACCGAGTTCACGCGCCTGAATAGCCACTTGGTATGGCTCGGTACCCACGCGCTCGACATCGGTGCGATGAGTGTCTTCTTCTACTGCTTCCGCGAGCGTGAGGATCTGCTCCGTATCCTCGAAATGTTCTCGGGCCAGCGCATGATGACCAGCTACATCCGCGTCGGCGGACTGGCGCTCGAGCCTCCGCGCGGCTGGCAAAAGGTCGTCGGCAAATTCATTAACGGCTTCCCGAGCAAGGTTGACGAATACGAGAATCTGCTCGACCAGAACCCGATCTGGCGTAAGCGCACGATCGGCGTCGGATACATCTCGGTCGAGGACATGCTCGACCTCGGCATCACCGGGCCGATGCTCCGCGCCGCCGGCGTCAATTGGGACATTCGCAAACAGGAACCCTACTCCAGTTACGACAAATTCGACTTCACGGTTCCCGTTTATCAGGAAAATGACGTCTACGCGCGATACCGCGTCCGACTCGAAGAGATGCGGCAAAGCACCCGCATCATCAAACAGGCTCTCGAGGGTATGCCCGAAGGACCTTGGCAGGCTGACGCGCCGCATGTGGTTCTCCCCGATCGCGAAAAGATGAAGACGCAAATGGAAGCGCTTATCTATCACTTCAAAATCGTCACCGAAGGCTTCCGCGTTCCCGCCGGCGAAGCGTTCGTCTGCATCGAATCGCCGCGCGGCGAAATCGGTTACTACATCGTCAGCGACGGAACCTCCAAGCCCTATCGCGTCCATATGCGGACGCCCAGCTTTGGCAACGTGCAGGCGCTACCCGCGTTGCTCAAAGGAAAATCGATCGCCGATTCCATTGCCTCTCTGGGCAGCGTGGATTTTGTTTTAGGGGATACGGACCGCTGACGCGCCGTCATTTGAAAAAGAGGCCATGACCTTCTCTCCACAACTCGAAGAACGATTCGCGAAACTGCTGACGGCGTATCCGCCCGGCAAGCAGCGCTCGGCCGTCGTCCCGATGCTGATGTACGGGCAGGACGAAGTGGGCTCCGTTACCCCGGAGCTGGTGCAGGAAGTCTCCAAGCGCTGCGGCGTTACGCCCTTGCAGGTCGAAGAGGTCATCGGCTATTACTCGATGCTGCACAAAAAGCCGATGGGCAAATATCACGTGCAGATCTGCACGAATATTTCCTGCCTGCTGGTCGGCGGCGAAGAACTCTGGGAGCGCGCCACCAAGAAGCTCGGAATCGGTCATAAGGAAGTCACCGCCGACGGCTTGATTTCACTCGAAGAAGTGGAATGCATGGGGGCCTGTTCCTGGGCGCCCGCCGTTGAAGTCAACTACGACTTCCATCATCACGTCACGCCCGAAAAGCTGGACCAGTTGCTCGCGGATTTAAGGAAAGCTCAGTAGAATGCCGCTCTACAACGAACCCTCGCCGCTCGAAACCCGGATCGTCAGCCGGCTCTTCGGGATTCCGAATTCGCATACCTACGACGTCTACACAGCCAACGACGGCTTCAAGGCTTTCAAAAAGGCCGTCGCCATGAAGCCTGAAGAGATCATCGAAGAAGTCAAAATTTCGAACCTCCGCGGACGCGGCGGCGCCGGCTTCCCCGCCGGCCTCAAGTGGAGCTTCGTTCCCCGCTCGTCACCGAAACCGAAAATCATCGTCGTCAACGCCGACGAGAGCGAACCCGGCACCTGCAAAGATCGCCTGCTGCTCGAATTCGATCCCTATCAAATGATCGAGGGCATGATGATCGGCGGCCTCGCCATCGATTCGCATGTCGGCTACGTCTATGTGCGCGGCGAATACCGCTACCTGATCGATCACTTCGAAAAGGTACTCGCGGAAGCCTACGCCAAAGGCGTCCTCGGCGACAACTGCCTTGGAACCGGATTCAAGTTCGACATCCACGTGCACACGGGTGCGGGGGCGTACGAGTGCGGCGAAGAGACTGCGCTGCTCGATTCGCTCGAGGGCAAGCGCGGCATTCCGCGCATGAAGCCCCCGTTCCCCGCCGTTGCAGGAGCCTGGGCCATGCCGACTCTCCTCAACAACGTCGAAACTTATAGCGCCGTGCCCGCCATTATTCGCGACGGCGGCAAGGCCTTCGCCGACCTCGGAATTCCGAAAGCCGGCGGTACCCGACTCCTCTGCGTCTCTGGCCACGTCAACAAACCCGGTGTCTACGAAGTCCCGCTTGGCTACCCGATGATGAAGTTCATCAACGAAATCGCCGGCGGAATTCGTGATGGCAAAAAACTGAAAGCGGTCGTCCCGGGCGGATCCTCCTGCCCCATCCTCACTGCCGCTGAGTGCGACATCAACATGGATTACGACTCGCTCGCCAAAGTAGGCAGCATGCTCGGATCCGGCGGCATGGTGGTGCTCGACGAAACCACCGACATGGTCCGCTTCGCGCTCCGCATCATGCGCTTCTATCAGCATGAAAGCTGCGGCTGGTGCATCCCCTGCCGCGAAGGTACAACCTGGCTGAAAAAGATTCTGACGCGCTTCGACGAAGGCTACGGCAAAGCAAAAGATATCGATTTGATCAACGAACTTGCAAAGAATATGCTCGGCCGCACGTTCTGCGCGCTGGGCGATGCGGCCGCGCTGCCGACCATTTCCATCATCGAAAAATTCCGCGGCGACTTCGAAAAGAAGCTCGCTGCATCCCGCGAACTGGTGACCGCCTGATGCGCCTGTCGCCTTCAGCGGTGCCACACAACACGAGGTTAATTTTCAATGGCTGATACGGCTGTTGCCACGGAACTGGTCACGCTATCGATCGACGGTAGGTCCGTTCAGGCGCCCAAAAACGCCCTGCTGATCGATGTGGCGAAGAAGAACGGAATCGAGATTCCGGCGTTTTGCTATTACGAAGGCTACACGCTGCAGGCCGCCTGCCGCATGTGCCTGGTCGAAGTCGAAAAGATTGGCAAGCTGCAGGTCGGCTGCACGCTCCCCGTCGCCGAAGGCATGGTGGTCCACACCGATTCGGCGCAAGTGAAAGCCGCCCGCAAAGGCACCCTCGAATTCCTCCTGACGAATCACCCGCTCGATTGTCCCGTGTGCGACAAGGGCGGCGAGTGCGAACTGCAGGACATGGTGTTTAAGTACGGCGCGGGCGAAAGCCGCTTCACCGAAATCAAACATCACGTCGATGAAAAGCAGTGGTCGCCGGTCGTGTACTTCGATGCGCCCCGCTGCATCCTCTGCTACCGCTGCGTACGCGCCTGCAATGAAGGCATGGGCGTCAGCGCCCTCGGGATTATCAACCGCGGAGTGCTCGCGGAGATCGCTCCCAGCCACGTCGATCACCTCGAATGCGACGAGTGCGGAGCCTGTATCGACATTTGCCCCGTCGGCGCGCTGACCTCAGGCACCTACCGCTATCAAACCCGCCCGTGGGAAATGAATCACGTCGGCACCATTTGCACCCACTGTTCGAATGGCTGCAAGACGACCTTGGGCGTCCGGAACGAAGAAATCATCCGGGGAAACAACCGCGACAAGTCCGGAATTAATGGCGAGTTCCTGTGCGTCAAGGGGCGATACGGCTTCGATTTCGTTCATAGTCCGGAGCGTCTGCAATCGCCGATGCGCCGCGTCGATGACACCTTCGAGCCGATCTCCTGGGTCGAAGCGCTTGAAATCGTCGCCAGGAAATTCGAGGACACCAAAGAGAAGAAAGGCAAGTTCGGTGTGATCGGTTCGAACCACACAACGAACGAGGAGAGCTTCTATCTACAGAAGTTCGCCCGCCAGGCTCTTGGCACGAATAACATCGATCACCACCGTACTGGCGATGTCCTCACGCTGCTCGACGCGCTCAGTGGCAAGACCAACGCGTTGGCGACGGTTGAAGATCTGTACACCGCGAAATCGATCCTGGTCGTCGGAACCGATCTCTCGCAGCAGCATCCGCTGCTCGCCTTCCAGGCGCGCGCCAACGTCCGTCATCACAACGCGAATCTCTTCGCCGTGACCATCGGACCGGTCCGCGAGGACAAGCAGGCCGCCCACAGTGTTCGCGTCGAACCCGGCAACGAAATCGCCGGGGTCGAATCGCTGCGCGATCCATTGACCAAGGCTGGCGAACTGGTCATCGTTTTCGGCGATTCCATCAAAGGCGATGCCGTCCGCAAGCTGGTCGCATTCGGCGATTCTCTCGGAATTCCCGTCAAATACATCTGTCTCGTCGATTACTCCAACTCGCGCGGAGCCTCCGATATGGGCGTGCTCCCGCACCTTGGACCCGGCTATAAACCAGTGGACGCTCCTGGGCTCGACTTGGCTGGAATGCTGTCCGCCACAGACCTTGACGTCCTGTGGGTCGTCGGCGCGAATCCGTTGAAGAACGCCAAGCTCGCCTCACGCGACGCCTTCGTGGTCGTGCAGGAGATGTTCCTGACCGAGACAGCGAAGGAAGCCGACATCATTTTCCCGGCTGCGTCGGCCTACGAAAAGACCGGCACCGTCACCAACGTCTGCGGCGAAGTCCAGAAACTGAAGCATGCCGCGAAAGTCATGGGCGCGAAATCGGACCTCGAAATCATGGGCCTCCTCTCGAAGGAGCTCGGCATCAACCTCGGCATCTGGAGTTCCGACAAGGTCTTCGACGAAATCCGCAAGACCGTCGCTGGCTATAATGTTCCTTTGCCAATCGTTGCCACTGGAGGCGCGGCGCAAGCCGCGGTGGTCAACGGCCGTGTCTCCGCGCAAGGTGCTGAAGGCGTTCGGAGCGCGGGCGATACCCTCTTTACCTCCGGAACGCTCGGCCGATACTCCAAGCTTTTGGGCTCGTTGCTTGAAGCCCCAGGCGGACTGTACAAGTAATGAACTTTTTTATCCTGTCCCTGATTAAGTCCGGGCTGGTCGCTTTTGTACTGATGACCACGCTCGCTTATCTGCAATGGATCGAACGGAAGGTCATTGCGCACATCCAACTTCGCGTTGGACCGAATCGCGTAGGTCCGCATGGCTTGCTGCAGCCCCTCGCTGACGTCATTAAGCTGCTAACCAAAGAAGACGTCTCGCCAACGCACGTCAACACATTCTTCTATTACCTAGCGCCGTTCCTGGCCGTCGTCCTCGCTCTGATTTCCATCTCAGTGATCCCGTTTGGGCCTGGAATCGACATTTTTGGAATCAAAACCAACATGGAACTCGCCGACATCAACGTCGGCGTTTTGTTCGTCCTGGGTATCTCGTCGATCGGCGTATACGGCGTCGCGCTCGGCGGTTGGGCCTCGAACAACAAGTACGCGCTCCTCGGAGCTCTTCGCTCGAGCGCCCAGATGATCAGCTACGAGCTTCCGATGGCCCTCGCGATCGCAGCGCCTTTGCTGCTGGTCAACAGCGTGAACTTCCGCGAAATCGTCGGAGCGCAGGACGGCTTCATGCTCGGCTTCATCCCGCGCTGGACCATCTTTCAAGTCCAGGGCGCGTTCCCCCAAATCATCGGATTTCTCATATTCCTGATCGCTGGCTTCGCTGAAACCAACCGCGTTCCCTTCGATCTGCCGGAAGCGGAAAACGAACTCGTCGCCGGCTTCCACGTCGAATATTCTTCGATGAAGTTCGCCGCGTTCTTCATGGCGGAATACGCCAATATGATCACGGTGTCCTGCATGGCGACGTTGCTGTTCCTGGGCGGCTGGCATCCGCTATTCCCCGTCGAGCTCGGCTCCAACTACATTCCGACCTTCGTCTTCGCCTCGGCCGGAATCATCATGCTCTACCACGGCCTGCATCCGGCGCGCCCCTTCGATCGCATCACGCTTCCAATCGCAGGCATCATCTTTATCGGCATCGGACTCCTGTTCCAGGCCCCCGTCATCAGCCAAGTCCTGATTCCACTCTTCTGGTTCGCGTCGAAAATCGGCGTCATCTTTTTCCTTTTCGTGTGGATCCGTGGAACCCTTCCGCGTTTCCGCTACGACCAACTCATGCGCTTTGCGTGGACGTTCCTGTTCCCCATCGCCATGGTGAACCTCTTGCTCACCGGCCTCATCGTGGCCCTGTTCTCGTAAAGACAATGAACGCAGCCTTCTTTTTGCTCTTTGCCACCGCCGCCGTCGTCAGCGCAGTCAGCCTGGTCGTTCAGCGCCACCCGATTTCGAGCGCGCTATCGCTCATCGGAGTGATGGTCTCGCTCGCCTGCATCTACCTTCAGCTCGGCGGCGATTTTATCGCGACCGCCCAGTTGATCGTCTACGCCGGCGCCATTATGGTGCTCTTCGTCTTCGTCATCATGCTTCTCAACGCCGGTACGGAAGTGGGGGTGGATCGCAGGCCCTGGACCCGCTGGCTGGGCATCCTGCTGATCGCCGCGTTCCTCGGAATCATCGCCCGCATCGCTGTTGAATTCCTGCCTAAGACTGAAAACGTCGAATTCGGCGCCTTCAAACTCGGCGGCGCGCAAGCCATCGGACAGCGCCTATTCACCTATTACGCGCTTCCTTTTGAAGCCACCAGCGTCCTCATCCTGATCGCCATCTTCGGCGCCATTATCCTTGCGCGAAAGGAAATCGAGTAATGCCTGAGATCCTCAAGCTCGGCGAAACCGTACCCGTCTCCTGGTTTCTCGTCCTCAGCGCCGTGCTGTTTACCATCGGCGCCGCCGGTTTTATTTATCGCCGAAACATCATCACCGTGTTCATGTGTATCGAGCTGATGCTCAACGCGGTGAACCTCTCCTTCGTAGCCTTTTCTTACAAGCTGAAACAGGTGGACGGCCACATCTTCAGCTTTTTCGTGATGGTGGTGGCGGCTGCTGAAGCCGCCGTCGGACTCGCCATCATTCTGACCGTCTTTAAGAATCGCCAGACGCTTGAGGTCGACGACGTCAGCTCCCTCAAGAATTAAACGACAACAAAAAACACACAATGTCGCTTTGGCTTATCCCTATCCTCCCGCTCCTCGGCTTCCTGATCAACGGAGTCCTCGGGCGTAAACTACCCAAGACCGTCATCAGCGCGGTGGCCGCCGGCAGCGTTCTTCTCTCGTTCCTATGGGTCCTGCATGGCCTGAATGACCTCGGATTCTTTTCGGGCGGCCTGCATGAAGCGCACGTCGAACGCTACTTCACCTGGATCGCTTCCGGCAATCTGAACATCGGTTTCGACTTTGCCGTCGATCGCCTCACCGGCATTATGCTGCTGATCGTCACCGGAATCGGCTTCCTGATTCACGTCTACGCCATCGGCTACATGGACCACGAAGGCGGCTATTACCGCTTCTTCGCGTACCTCAATCTGTTCATGTTCTTCATGCTGACGCTGGTGCTCGCCGCCAACTACCTGCTGCTGTTCGTCGGGTGGGAAGGCGTGGGTCTTTGCAGCTACCTGCTGATCGGCTTCTACTTCACTGAGGATTTCGCGACAACCGCCGGCAATAAGGCGTTCATCGTGAATCGAATCGGCGACTTCGGCTTCTCGCTCGCGATGTTCCTGACCTTCACGCAGTTCGGTTCGCTCGATTTCGGCAAGGTGTTCGAAGCCGTTAAAGACAAGCCCATCGAACCTTCCGCCGGAATGCTGACCGCGATCGCCCTTTTGCTTCTCGTCGGAGCCGCCGGCAAGAGCGCACAGGTTCCGCTGTACGTATGGCTGCCGGACGCCATGGCCGGCCCGACCCCCGTATCCGCTCTCATCCATGCCGCGACCATGGTTACGGCCGGCGTCTACGTCGTGACACGTTCCTCAGTCATCTTTACGCACGCGCCGGTTGCGATGAACGTCGTCGCTATCATTGGCTTGGTTACCGCGGTGATGGCCGCCCTCATCGGCCTGGTCCAGAACGATATCAAGAAGGTGTTTGCGTACTCGACGGTTTCGCAGCTGGGCTACATGTTCCTCGCGCTCGGCACCGGAGCCTTTTCCGCCGGCATCTTCCACGTCATGACGCACGCCTTCTTCAAGGCGCTCCTCTTCCTCGGAGCCGGCAGCGTGATTCACGCGCTCTCCGGCGAACAGGATTTGCGCCAGATGGGCGGACTCGCCAAGAAGATTCCGATCACCGCAGCCGTGCTGTTCTGCGCCGGATTCGCGATCGCCGGACCGTTCCCGTACGTCTCGTCCGGAGCCGCCAGCAAAGATCTCATCCTGGAGTCCGCGTTCATTTACGCCCCGTGGATGTACTGGGTCGGTCTAGCAACCGCGGCGATGACCGCGTTCTACGTCTTCCGCGCGCTGTTCATGTGCTTCCTCGGCGACTACCGCGGCCATCATCATCCGCATGAATCGCCCGCGATCATGTGGATCCCGCTCGCGATCCTTGCCGTGCTTTCGGTCTTCGGCGGCAACATCAATGTTCCGCACATCCTCGAGCCGCTGTTCCCTGAGCACGAAGGCGAGATTCCGCAGATGATCAAGCTACTGCCGTTCGCGGCGGGTTGGCTCGGGATCCTTGTCGCCTATGTAATGTACGGCACGAAATCGACGCTGCCGGATTCGCTCGCCAATTCCTTCAAGGGAATCTACAACCTGCTCTACAACAAATTCTTCGTGGATGAAATCTACGACGCCACCGTCGTCCAGCCCGTCATCCAAGGCTCCCGCAGCGTTCTCTGGCGCGGAATTGATGCCGGCTTGATTGACGGTACCGTCAACGGAATCGGAGCCCGGGCGCGCAACCTCGGTGGCTTCCTGCGCATGGCGCAATCTGGAAACATTCGCAGCTACGCGGCTTGGGTCCTTGCCGGAAGCATCCTCGTCATCATTGCGCTGGGCTTCGCAGGAGGTGCGAAATGAACCTCCTCGACATCGTCCTCTTTCTTCCGCTGATCGGCTTCCTCGCCGTCTTATTCGCTCCGGCCGCTAGCGCGCGTATGGTGGCGATGATCATCGCCGTCGCCGTTTTCGCCGTCTCTCTCGGACTCCTCGCGCCGTATTGGTACGCGCAACCGACCGGCTGGCAGTTCGAACACACCGCGCCTTGGATCTCATCGCCGGCCATCAACTACCATGTCGCGCTCGACGGACTCAGCTTGTGGCTCGTGCTTCTCACGACGCTGCTGACCCCCATTTCCGTCCTCATTTCCTGGAGCTACATCAAGAAGCAAACCTCGCTGTTTTACGCCTTCCTGCTGCTACTCGAATTCGGCGTCATCGGCGTTTTCGTCTCGATGGACCTTTTCCTCTTCTACGTATTCTGGGAAATCTCGCTCGTCCCCATGTACTTCCTTATCGGAGTCTGGGGCCACGACCGCCGCATCTACGCCGCCGTCAAGTTTTTCCTCTACACAATGGCCGGCAGCGTCCTGATGCTGGGCGCGATGATCTACCTCTATAACGTCAGCGGAACCTTCGACTACGTAACGATTCTGAATGGACTCCGAACCGGCAAGATCAACCTGAGCTGGGACGCCGAGCTTTATCTTTTCTTAGCGTTCTTCATCGCTTTCGCGATCAAGGTTCCGCTCTTCCCGCTCCATACCTGGTTGCCGGACGCGCACGTCGAAGCTCCCACCGCTGGCTCCGTCATGCTGGCCGCCGTCATGCTCAAAATGGGTACGTACGGCCTGATGCGCTTTTGCGTGCCGCTGTTCCCCGGGCCTGCTCGCGGACTCGCTCCCTACATCGCGGCCCTCGCCATCATCGGCATCGTCTATGGCGCGCTGGTCGCCATGGTCCAGCCGAACATGAAGAAGTTGGTGGCGTATTCTTCCGTCAGCCACCTCGGCTTCGTCGTTCTCGGGATTTTCTCGTTTACACAGCAGGGCTTCGACGGCGCCGTCTACGTCATGCTCGCGCACGGCATCTCGACCGGAGCGCTCTTCATGCTGGTTGGCTATCTCTACGAACGCCGTCACTCGCTCGAAATTTCCGCCTATGGCGGAGTCGCGACTCCGGCCCCATGGCTCGCCACCGTATTCATGATCACTATGTTTGCGAGCATCGGCCTGCCTACACTCTCGAACTTCGTCGGCGAATTCCTGGTTCTTCAGGGCGCCGCCTTCAAGAGCATCGCCTGGACCGCGACCGCCGGAATCGGCGTCATTCTCTCCGCCTGTTACATGCTTTGGCTCTATCAGCGCGTGTTCCTCGGAAAAACTTCCGAAGGCGTCGCGGATCACATGAACGACCTGACTTTCCGCGAATGGGCAGCGATTCTACCGCTGCTCGTGATGATGGTTTGGATGGGGATGTTCACGCAGACCTTCCTCCCCGCCGTCAGCGTCCAGAATCGCCAGATTCTCGAAATCATCCAGCCAAAGACCGGCCAGACTGCCCTCGTTCTACCAGCCATTGCGGCGCCGAACCGCGATCGTCAGGGAGCGGACCCAGCCCCGATGCGCGACCGTCAAGTCGCGCTTACTAACCGTCCGGACGGCGCATCGCCTCCAGCCATCCCTCTCACAGCAGAGGTGCGCAATGCCCGCTAATTACATTCCCGAGAGCGTCGAATACATCCGCATTCTGCCGGAGATCATCCTCACAATCCTCGGCGTCATCATCATGCTGATGGAAGCGGTCTTCACCGAAGAGCAAAAGAAGATCTATCCTTACGTCACCTTCGCCGGCCTCCTCGCCGCCGTTTTTGGAACCTGGATCGCCAGTAACAACGCCGGCCTCGCATTCCAGAACATGCTGGTGATCGATGGCTTCGGAACCTTCTTCCGCTATATCGTCCTCGCCGTCGGATTACTGACCGTGTTGTGCTCCGCGCAATATCTGAATCGCGCGAAAGCCAACTCGGGCGAGTATTGGGGCCTGATCCTGTTCTCGATCGTCGGCCAAAGCATCATGGTCACGGCGAACGAGCTGATTATGATCTTTATCGGCCTCGAGATTTCGTCGATTGCCACCTACATCCTGGCCGGCTACCTCCGCGACGACCGCCGCAACAACGAATCCGCGCTGAAGTATTTCCTGCTCGGATCCTTCGCCACTGCCTTCTTCCTGTACGGAGTCGCGTGGATTTACGGCATGACCGGTTTCACGAATCTCAGCGAAATCCGTCGCTATCTGCTGACCGCCGATCTGTCGAATTCGATGGTGTTGGTCGGTAGCGCTGCGGCGTTGATGCTGGTCGGTTTCTTGTTCAAGATTTCCGCCGCGCCCTTTCAGGTTTGGGCGCCCGACGTGTATCAGGGCGCTCCCGCTCCCGTTACCGCGTTCATGTCGGCCGGTCCCAAAGCAGCCGCGTTCGCGATGCTCATCCGCGTGTTTCTCACCGCCTTTGGACCGATCTCCGACCGCTGGGAACCGATCCTGTGGGTCATCGCATTGGCGACCATGATCGTCGGCAATTTCGCCGCGCTGCGCCAGACCAACATCAAACGCATGCTGGCTTATAGCTCGATCGCGCACGCCGGCTACGTCCTGGTCGCCGTCGCCTGCCACACCGCTATCGGAACCGCCGCCTCGATGTTCTACTTGGCGTCCTACGCGTTCATGAACGTCGGAGCCTTCGCCGTCGTCACTCATCTCGCGCGCAAAGACGAGCAGTACGTCGAGATCGACGACCTCGCAGGCCTCGCGCAACGCCAGCCCATGACCGCCGCGATGATGACCATCTTCCTGCTGAGCTTCATCGGCGTGCCATTGACCGGCGGCTTCTTCGGGAAGTTCTACATCTTCAAAGCCGCACTCGATTCGCAGTTCTATTGGCTGACCGTTCTGGGTCTCCTGAACTCCGCCGTGGCCGCCTATTACTACCTTCGAATCCTGGTCGTGATGTACATGAAGGAACCAGGCGAAAGCACCGAATCGCTCGAGCCCCTTTCCGGCGGCCTCCTGATCGCGGTAGCCACCTGTGCCATCGCAACCCTGGTCCTGGGAATCTTCCCATCGCTCGTCTTAGACGTAGCGATCGCCTCGTCCAATTTCGTGAAATAGACGAGATTTTATCTGTACAGAGATCCTGTACAATAAACGCAGGTGCCATATGCCTGTTGAAACTACCTATACATCGCTCCGCGAAAATCTGGCATCGATGCTCGATCGAGTGATCGATGATCGCGAAGTTGTCGTGGTGAAGCGTCGAGGCTTTGAAGACGTCGCGCTTATCTCGGCGAGCGAACTGGCGGGCCTCGAAGAGACGGCTTACTTACTTCGCTCTCCAAAGAACGCCCGCCGCCTGCTCGCGGCTCGCAAGAGTGCCAAGACTGCCAAAGTCATGACTCCCGAACAGCTTCGTCGGAGCGTCGGCCTTGGCAAGAAAGCCTGATCGCTCCACCGCCTTCGCAGGTCAGTTTCGTGCCGACCTTTTGCATTGGGTGAAAACTGACCGCACGATTGCCGTAAAGGTTATGGACATGGTCGACGCAGTGGTTCGTGAACCATTTCAAGGACTCGGCAAGCCGGAATCACTTAAACATCAACTGGCTGGAGCATGGTCTCGGCGGATCACGTTGGAACATCGCATGGTCTACGAGGTAACAGAGCACACGATTCTGTTTCTTCAATGTCGATACCATTACTGACCACGGTTCGATCGAAATCACGCCATCAGCGGAAATCATGTGATGGCACCATATCTTTCGATCGCGGACCCTCGCGGCCGGTCAGTAACCCTTCCGCCTTTCGCGCCTTTACCGAAATCGCTCCCTGCTGATTCTGCAATACACCTTCGATCATCAATAACGGTTTCCGCAGTAGCGGCTCTTTGTACTCCTCGAACATGTCCGGCGTACAGATGATATTTGAAACGCCGGTCTCGTCTTCGAGGCTGATGAACAGGAACCCCTTCGCGGTGCCCGGCCTTTGCCGGCAGATCACGCAGCCAGCGACACGAACCCAGCTTCCGTCGGATCGCTTCCCTAACTTTGCTGCTGGAGTCACTCCAAGCCCCTCTAACTCTGCTCGCCGCATGCCCACCGGATGCAATCCGATTGTCACCGATGTTCCAAAGAAATCCGCCTGGACCCGCTCTTCTGCAGTCATCTTCGCCAATGGCGACGCCCCGTGTGCTGCCTCCAACCTCTCGAGCAGCGGACCGGCCGGACGCAGTGCGCGCTCGGCTCCCCACAACGCATCGCGCCGGTGCATTGCTTCGCGCAGCGAATTCAACGCTCCGGTTTCCGCCAACATGCGTAAATCGTCTTTGCCAATCACCGGAACACGCCGCTTCAACTCGTCGATGGACATGAATGCTCCGCGATCACGCTCCGCGACGATCGCGAGCGCCGTCTTTTCCTGCAAACCGCGGATATAATTTAAGCCCAAGCGCACGGCGAAGCGTGAATCCGTCCGCGGAACTAAAGTGCATTTCCAGCCCGACGCGGATACATCCACCGGCAGAAAATGAAGCCCGTGTCTCTGCGCATCCTTTATGAGGGTCGCCGGATGATAGAAGCCCATCGGCTGATTGTTGAGCAGCGCCGCCGTGAACGCAGCCAGGTAGTGGCACTTCAAATACGCGCTCGCGTAAGCGATCAGCGCGAAGCTCGCGGCATGCGATTCCGGGAAGCCGTACAGCGCGAACGACACGATCGATTGCACAATCAAATCCTGTGACGCGCCCACGATTCCGTTCAGCGTCATGCCGGCGCGCAGCTTGGTTTCGATATCTTTCATGCGCTGCTCGCTACGCTTGAAGCCCATGGCGCGCCGCAATTCTTCCGCTTCGCCACCTGAGAATCCTGCCGCGATCATCGCCATGCGCAGCAGTTGTTCCTGAAACAGCGGAACGCCCAGCGTCCGCTTCAACACCGGTTCCAAAGAAGGATGCAGCGAGACCACTTCTTCGAGCCCTTGCCGCCGCCGTAAATACGGATGCAGCATCTTGCCCACAATCGGACCGGGCCGGATGATCGCCACCTGCACCACAATGTCGTAAAAACACTTCGGCTTCAGCCGCGGCAGGCACGACATTTGCGCGCGGCTCTCCACCTGAAACAAGCCGATCGTGTCGGCCTTTTGCAGCGTGTCGTATACGATCGGATCGTCCGCCGGAAGATGCGCCAGGCTCACGTCTTCCTTGTAGTCGGTCCCGATCAACTGAATCGTATCTTCGAGCACCGCCATCATGCCGAGGCCCAGCAGATCGATTTTGATGATGCCGAGATCGGCGCAGTCTTCCTTATCCCACTCCACGACTACTCGGCCCGGCATCGTCGCCGGCTCCAGCGGCACAATGCAATCCAATTGTCCGGCGCAGATCACCATGCCGCCGGAATGCTGCCCGAGATGGCGCGGCAGATCTTGTGTAGACACATATAATGCCAAAAACTTCTGAATGCGAGGATCGTGCAAATCGAACCCCGCATCGAGGAATTGCTTCTGCGCCGTCTCGCTTGGATCCTTATATCCCCAATGCGAAATCAAACCGGCGAGCCTGGTCAGCGCCTCTTCGCTGAAGCCCAGCACCTTGCCGATGTCGCGCGCGGCGGACCGGCCGCGATAGGTAATGATATTCGCCGTCATCGCCGAGCCGCGCTCGCCGTAGCGCGTATACAGATACTGAATCACGCGTTCCCTCTGCTCGCCCGACGGCAAATCCAAATCGATATCGGGCCACTCGCCACGCTCCTCCGACAAGAACCGCTCGAACAGCAATTCCATGGCGACCGGATCGACTGCTGTGATCCCGAGCGAATAGCAAACCACGCTATTCGCCGCGGAACCTCGACCCTGCACCAGGATTCCGTTTCGTTTGCAGAACTGGATGATGTCCCAAACAATCAGGAAATAGCCCGCCAAATCGAGCTTTTCGATCAGCTTCAGCTCGCGCTCAATCTGCCGTCGTGCACGCTCATGAAACGGTCGATATCGCTCGCGCGCGCCTTCGTCGGCCCGTTGGCGCAGAAACTGATTCATGGTTTCGTTGGGGCCAACGGGATACTTAGGAAACTCATAGCCCAAGTCGGCGAGCGTGAAGCCGAGCCGATCGGACAACTCACCCGCATTCGCAATCGCCTCCGGAACGTCCTGAAACAGGCGTGCCATTTGCTTCGGCGGCTTCAGATAGCGTTCCCCATTGCGGCCTAGCAATCGGCCTGCTTCCGCGATGGTGGTCTTGTGGTGGACGCAGGTGAGCGCATCGTATAACTCCCGCTGCTCGCGCCGTGCGAAGCGCACTCCGTTGGTCGCCACTATCGATAGCTGTTGCCGGCGAGCCATCTCTATCCGAGCCTGGTTGGCTTGTTCCTGATCGCGTAACAAATGCCGCTGCAACTCCACATACACGCTCTTCGCGCCGAAAATACTGGTAAGCGCGCGCAGGTCGTGCTGCTCTCCGGCGAGGCAAATCAGCCCGGAAGCAAACTGGCGGAAATCATCGAGCTTGGCCGAAGCTTCGCCTTTCGGCGATCGCAGCTTCATGGTTGTGATCAGCCGGCAGAGGTTCTGATAGCCGGTCCGATTCTCGGCTAACAGCGGATAGATGCGGCCGTCCACTCCGGTAATCTCGGCTCCCAGATGAGCGCGCAGGCCGAGCTTTTTGGCGGCCATATAGAAGCGAGGCGCTCCGCTGACGTTGTCGCGGTCGAGCATCGCGACGGCCGGCAAACCGAGGTCGGCCGCGGTGGTCGCGAGATCTTCCGGCACAGAGGCTCCATTGAGGAAGCTGAAAGCGGAAGCGGCATGGAGCTCGGCGTACATTAAATAAGGTCCCCTGGCTGACGCCAGGGGCTATAGCCCCGCACGTGAGTGCGGGGATTTGGATTAGTCATAGCTGCCTTCAAGAAACCACTCTTCGCTGCTGCGGCGATCGAGGAAGAGGCGGTACAGCGCGAGGTCGCTAAGAGCCACGTCCCATTCATCGCGGTCCCACACCATCTCTCCCCACCAGTCGCCGGAGGTTCGCCACGGACCCGCAATTTGCAGCACCTTCTCCGCGCCGACGCGGCGCGGCATGCCCGCCTCGACCAGTACGCGGACCTTGCGTGGAGGCCGGAACATGCGGAAGGCGAGGCGTGTGATCGGATCCGGCTGCGGAGCTTTCTTCTTGGTCCGCGCAGGTTCGTTCGATTCACGCGGTAAAAGACACCAACCCTCCGGACGCCAGGTGTCAAGCAGTTCCGGAGTACCGGCCTTGCCGGTTCCGACTAATCCGCGGATCTTGCCGAGAGTCAATTCGAGCTTCTCCGGTTCGGGCGATTGTGGAACGAACAGGCCGCCCTGCAACAGGCGCGGAGCCGTGCTTTCGATTTCGAGGCCGACCGCGAGGACCGCGGTTCTGGGCGGATGCGCTTCGAGGTCATGCTGCAGTAGTTTCAGCAGGAATTTGAGATCGCGCGTTGGAAACGGAAGCCGCACCGTGCGTTCATGCGTTCCCGTGGCGTTCTTACCGGCGTCGCGTTCGACGTCGAACGTCACGCGCATCGCTCCAGCAGCCAGGGATTGCGATTTCAGCTCCTCGCATAATTCGGTGAGGAAGCGCGAAAGCAGGAACAAGATAGGCTCGCTCTCTTCGAGCGGATAGTCGAGTTCGACGCGGCGTACGTAACGCGTCGGATCTTTCAATGGCTTCAGAGGGCGGTCGATTTGGCCTAATGCCAAGGCGCGCCAACGAAGCGCTTCCGCGCCAAGGCGTTCCGCGATTCCGTTCTCTGGAAGGCGGCCGAGGTCGCCGAGCGAACGGATGCCCCAGCGGGACAACGTGTCGTAAAGGTCTTCTGCCAGCGGTAGCGCCTCGATGGGCAGTTCGCCGAGTTGTGAAGTTTCGCCCGGACTAAGGATGGTGACTCCGGGAAGTTGCTGCGCCGCGAGGATGGCTGTATCGGGCGTCGGCGCGATGGCGATTCCAGGTGGACGCTTCAGCTTTGCATCGAACAAAGCTTTGCCGATCGCAGACGCGATCTGATGCGGTCCGCCAATCAACTTGCGCAAGCCGTCAACGGGGAAAACGACGGTGTCGGCCGAAACAATTTCGACCCAGGGCGAAAACTGGTTGGCGACCATCGCGAGGCCGTCCGGTTTATCGATGCAGAAGATACACGCAAACATCATCCGGTCCTCTCAACTGGCGATGGCGCGAATGGAGGCAGCCCCGGCGCGGACCGGTTTGTGCGAGGAGGCTTCATATTCGACTGCGCGCAGCAGCGGGAAGCCGCCGGCGAACTCGGCGTGACGCCGCTTCATGTCAATTGCCAGCGCGGCGCAGGATTTGGTTTGCGGCTCGCGTGCCAGTACCAGCATCACGGCCGGTGTATCCTCGACGGCGCGGCGGAAGCGGAACCAGAAGGCCTGCGGAATCCGGCGCATGGCGTTCGGTGTGGCGTCGCAGAAGTCGAGCGCGATCACGCCGAAGCCGGCACTCGCGAGTAAGAGGTCGGCGACGCGCATGGCGTGCTCGACGCTGCCACCGCAGCGGATCCACTGGAAGCGCTTCATCTCGAGGCCCGCGCGGCTTGCGGAAATGGGGTCGAAGGAATCCGTCGCGTCCACCAGCGCGCAGGTTTCTCCGCGCTGCGAAGCGGAGGCGAGGATGGAATGGAGCAGGGTGGTCCGGCCGCTCGAAGGAGGTCCGAAGATCTCGGTGATCCGGCCGCGTGGACAGCCCTCGAGAAGAGCGTCCGCGGTAGAAATGCCGGTGGACATCCTTTCTGGAGTAGCAACGGAGCGCCAGCCGAGGAGGTCGGGATTGATTTTCGGGAAAGCGGGAAGGGCTGACATGTTCGTCTTTTATTCGCCTTTTAGTTTGGCGCTTTTCGGACGTCGATGTCAAACCGTTTTTTGATGCGACTACAGAATTTGAAGAAGGAAACCCCGCACCCTAAGTGCGGGGTGATGGAAGCGTTGGCTTTAACCCGCGGGCAGGACTTTTGAAAGATCGTTGTAGAGAACGAATACGACGATCACCATCAGGAAAACGAAGCCCACGCGTACGACGGCTTCTTTCACCCGCATGCTGAGGTCGCGGCGCATGATCATTTCGACCAGCAGGAGTAGAATCACTCCGCCATCCAGAATCGGGATGGGCAACAAGTTGAAGATCGCGAGATTCAGGCTGACCATAGCCATCAGGCCGAAGAACGGACCGGCCCCTGCGCGAGCCGCGTCTCCTGACAATTTCGCGATGCGGATGGGGCCCTCGAGCGATTTCGGCGACATGCGGCGCTCGGCGATTCCTTCGAGGAATTTGTAGATCAGCGTCGCGTTGTTCATGTTCTGCCTGACGGATTCGCGTACCGCGCCGACCATCGAGAGCTGCGTCATGATCACATGCGGCTCGAGGGCGATGCCGATCATCCACCGTTCCTGGCCTTCGACGGGTTCTTTTAACGCGGCAACGGTTGTAGTCAGCGGCTTGCCATCGCGCAGGTAGTGAATGGTGACAGGTTTGCCTTCGGCGGCCCGAATGACCTCGTTCACTTTATGGGTCGAACGGATCGAAACGCCATTCACGTCCACGAAGAGATCGCCGCGCTTCAAGCCCGCGAGATCCGCAGGCTTGCCCTGACCGACGGCGGCGATTTCGATATCGGCTTCTTCCATCCAGCCGAGCCAACCGATTCCGCCGCGCTTCTCATCAAGCACCGGAGTCACGGGAATCGAAAGACGCTCACCGTTTCGCTGCACGACGACCAGGATCGACTTCGAGGCGGCCGCGATTTCCTTCATCTGCACGTCTTCCCAATCCGGATCCACTTTGCCGTCGATTTCGAGAATCCTGTCGCCTTCTTTGATGCCAGCTTTCGCCGCCGCTCCGTCCGGAGTCAGGTAAGCAACCATCGGCGAATGCTTGGTGGGCAGCTTGGGAAAGCTGTACATAAACAGACCGGCCAGCAAAGCGATGGCGAGAAGGATGTTGATGATGGGCCCGGCTGCGGCAATGATGACGCGCTGCCAGCGAGGCTTCGACAGGAATGCGCGCGGATCGTCGCCGATCTCTTCGCCGGGCTGTTCGCCCGCCATTTTGACGTAGCCTCCGAACAGAATGGCGGAAAACCGGAAGTCGGTTTCCCCGCGGCGGAAGCCGAACAGCCGCGGCCCGAAGCCGAAACTGAACGCCTCGATGCGCACATCGAAGAAGCGTGCCGCCCAGTAGTGGCCCAATTCGTGGATCAGGATCATGACCCCAATAAGGACCAGATACCACCAGACATTCTGTAGGAAAACCATATAGTTGTTTACGCGCGAGACGAGGCTTGGGTTAAGATTTTCTGCCGCTGCTGGGCGGTTCGCTGACCGACTAATTCCGCAGCCACAGCCCGGGATTCCCGATCGATTTCCAGAACTTCCTGAATCGATTGCGGTTCCCGATAGGGCATGCGGTTCAAGGTGTCTTCGACCACTTGGGCGATGCCGGGGAAAGAGATCTGCCCGGTGAGAAACGCCTCAACGGCGATTTCGTCGGCGGCGTTGAGCGTACACGCTGCGGATCCGCCGGTTTCCATGGCCTGATAGGACAGCTTGAGAAGGCGAAACTTCTCCAGATCCGGCGGGAAAAACTGCCAGGATCTCGGCTCGGACCAATCCATGCGGGGCACCGGCGCGTCGGCGCGCGCGGGCCAAGTCATCGCGTATTGGATCGGCATGCGCATATCCGTCGCCGAAATCTGAGCAATCACGCTGCCATCGTTATACTCGACCATCGCGTGAATGGAAGACTGCGGATGAACGACCACGTCCACGTCTTTCGGCAGGAAGTCGAAAAGCCAGCAGGCCTCGATCACTTCGAAGCCTTTGTTCATCATGGTCGCCGAATCGATCGTAATGCGCTGGCCCATCTTCCATGTCGGATGCTTCAAAGCCTGCGCCGGAGTTACGGATTCGAGCTGCGCCTTTGGCGTTTCCCGGAACGGTCCACCGGAAGCGGTCAGGATGAGCTTTGAAACTTCGTCGCGGCGTCCGCAGCGGAGGCATTGGTGCGCTCCGTTGTGCTCGGAATCGACGGGAATCATTTCCGTGTCGTATTCGCGGGCGGCTTTCATGACCAGGTTGCCGCTCGCGACCAGAACTTCTTTATTAGCCAGTCCGATGCGCTTGCGAAGGCGCACAGCTTCATAAGTCGCTTCGAGACCGGCGACTCCAACGATGGCGGACATCACGAATCCGGCTTCAGGGGCGATGGCGGCCGCGACGCGCGCCTCGGCTCCGTAGGCAAGTTCAGGCCATTCCGATTTTGGAAGCGTGAGCTTCTCGATCAGGCCCTGCAAGGACTTTTCATCGGCAACGACGGCGACCTTAGGCCGGAATTCGGCAATCTGTTTCGCGAGCAGATCGACGTTATGGCCGGCGACCAGCGCGTAAATGCCAAATTCCTCCGCGCGGCGTTTCACAACGTCGAGCGTAGAAGTCCCGATCGACCCCGTGGAGCCGAGTAGGGTGATAAGCGTCACTGACCTCAGAATAACATCGAGTGATCCGGAGAAGAAATAAGTCTGGCTGTTCGAAGGACTGCTTTACGGATCCCGCAGGCGTCAAGAGAAGACGGCGGGTCCCGGGCCGGGTTTAAGCGGTCCAGGTCAAGCGGAGCATGGTTCAAGAATGATGGACACCAGAGCTTGAGATCCAGCTACCGAATCCGTCTTATTGTATGGATGCGGTTTCGAGGAAGCGGAAAAGGACAATGTCTTGGCGAGGGAATGGGGCAGTGCCAGGCATGCAGCTAAACGACTCGCTCGATGAGTCTTTGTCGGTTAAGTTGTCTTTGGTTTGGGAAGCAAACGCCTTTTTGTGAGGGGCGCCGGGAAGGTTTGCTTCAGGGGTCTTTATGAGGTTAGTCTCGCTTTGGTGGGAGTTGCCTCCCCGGCTTGATTCCAATATTAGGATAGTTGGATCCGGATTGCAAGACCTTTTTGTATGAAAAATGGAAATTGCTGTTTTTCACCTAGCACCCTACCCTAGTGGTGGCTTATTTTGCAGTCATTTGAATACACTGTGCAGGTTTGGCCACACGACGAGTTACGCTACGGTATATAGAAGGTTAAGACTTCTTTACCGTAGTGCCCGCCCACTGCTCCAAAACCTTAACTATCGAGCAGAAATCCTCCTCCCCGTAACCCATTGAAATTGCAGCCTGAAACACCTGCTGAGTAAGTCCGGTGGCGGGCAACGACACGCCTAGCTGCTTGCCCGAGTCGAGGGCTAAGCCTATGTCTTTGTGCATCCACTTGGTAGCGAAGTTCGTTGTGAAGTTCCGGTCGAGGACATACGGGGCTTTGAACGAGATGAGTCCACTCTTGGCGGCGCTATGATCCAGGATGTCGAGCATCAGCTCGGCAGGGACGCCGGCCTTGCTCGCCAGAACCATACCCTCGCTGAATGCCTGCATGATGTTCGCCAGGACCAGATTCTGCGTCAGCTTGGCGTGGAGGCCCATTCCTGGTCCGCCGCAGTAATAAAGGAGCTTGCCCATCGGCTCGAAAAACGGCTTGGAGCGTTCAAAGGCTGCCTGGTCGCCGCCGACCATAAAGGTCAGGGTGCCGTTTTCGGCTCCCGGCTTGGACCCGGTGCAAGGCGCGTCGAGGAAAAAAGCGCCCTTCGACCGAAATTTGGCTTCAAGGGAGCGGCTCACATCGGGCGCGATCGTGCTGCAATCGGCTACGACCGCTTTGGGCTCAATTCCTTCAAGCAAAGATTCCGCGACGCGGACCGACATGTCGCTGTCACCGACGCAATAAAAAATGCACTCCGCAAACGACGCGACATCTTTGGGAGCATCAAAAACTTTTGCGTTCGGGAATTCGGTGCCCAGCTTGGCCGCTTTCGCGGAGGTGTTCGACCAGATGCCGACGTCGTGACCGGCTTTGAGAAGGTGGCGAGCCATGGGTTCGCCCATGATGCCAAGACCAATGAATCCAAGTTTTGCCATGAGAGTGTGGGGGCGCTGCCGATTTTACATTGTACGATGTGGCCGTTGCCCCGGCTTGGATGATCTGCTGGCTGGACAAGATCCAGTGCTGAACCGGGCCGTCGCTATGGCCAAAGCCTAAGCGACGTTCGCATCGCCGTTCGCGAACATCCTCCCGGACAAGATCCGAAGCAGCAACAAATCCGACGGTTGGAACTGTGCGATCGGCACATTGGTGAGGTCTTCGTCGCGCTCTACAATATGGCTGCGAATCAATACTCGCAACTGATCGATGCTGAGGCCCAGTTCGTCCGCGGCTTCTGTCTCCGAATATTGCGCTTTAGCGGCTTTGGTAGTCACGATCATGCGTGTTTCACTGAACCTCTTTGGGGATCTTACCCTTCGATTGTAGAGTTCACGTCGCGCCAGCCAAATCGGTGAGAGTCCTTATTTAATTCGTAGGTGATGCCTGACGGACTTTGGTACTAAGGCCCGTTTTGCGCGGCGTATTCCGCCACGCCACTGTTAAACTTCGAATTGGAGAACCCTCCAAAATATGGCTGACAACAAAAGCGTTCTACGTCCACCGACCGAAGTGCTTACGCGAGGCTTCGACCCAAGCCTCAGCGTTGGTTCCGCCCGTCCCGCGGTTTTTCGCAGTTCGACCTATGTCTTTTCGAGTCCAGAGGCCGCCGAGCGCGCCTTCGATCTGATGGCCGGCAGGGCCAAGGCGAATTCCGGCGAAGTGCCGGATCTGGTCTACTCGCGTTTCAATCATCCGAATGCCGAGATTCTCGAGGAGCAAATTGTTCCCCTTGAAGAGGGCGCACAAAAAGCCCTCGTATTCAATTCCGGCATGGCCGCCATCATGACGACGATGTTCGCGTTCCTCAAGCCGGGCGACGCGATTCTCTATACGGTTCCTGTATACGGGGGGACGCAGAAACTGGTCCAAACGTTTCTTGAGCCGTGGGGATGCGACGGCGTTCCGGTGCAAGGCGGCAAGACGGCGGAAATCGTCGAAGCGATCCGGACCACGGAAAATCTGCGGATCATCCTGATCGAAACTCCGGCCAATCCCACCTTGCTGATGACGGATATCAAAAGCGCTTGTGATGCCGCGAAGGCGCGCACGGGCGAGCGTCCCATTGTGATGGTGGACAACACCATGCTCGGTCCCGCCTTCCAGCATCCGCTCGAGTTGGGTGCGGACATATGTCTCTATTCGGCAACCAAATATCTGTCCGGCTTTAGCGATTTGATCGGCGGCGTAGCCCTGGTACGCGATCCGGAATTGCTGAAGCGCGCGCGCAGCCTGCGGAGCCTGTTCGGCAACATCTTGCAGCCGGACGAGTGTTGGATGCTGAATACGCGGCTGCCGACCGTTTCCCTGCGAATGAATCGAGCGAGCAAGAATGCGCAGCGCATCGCCGAGCACCTTGCGAATCATCCCAAGGTCAAGCGGGTTCTCTATCCGACTCTGTTTAACGACGACGAGCAGATCCGCATCCGCATGGCGCAGTGTGAATTTCCGGGTGCCATGTTTTCGCTCGAACTGAAGGGCGGAAAAACCGCCGCATTCGAGTTTCTGCGCCATCTGAAAATCGCGCACAACGCGGTTTCGTTGGGCGGTGTAGAGAGTCTTGTCTGCCATCCGAAGTCGACGACGCATTCCGGAATCACCGATCAGGAGTTCGCCCAGGCCGGCGTAACCGACAGCCTGGTCCGCGTGTCGGTGGGAATCGAAGATTGGCGTGACCTGCTTGCTGATTTCGAGAACGCGCTCGAGACGGTATAAACCCCCGATAGCCGCAAACCTCACCTCCTTGCTATAGCCCCGCCCGTGAGGGCGGGGACTCCGGTCACGAGCGTAAAGCTCGCGCTCACTAGCGAAGCACCGAACCGCGACAGTTAGGAAGCGGACCTCGCCCAGCAGACAGCAACTTCACAAGTACGCCACGAAACAAGCTTCGCAATGGCCGTACAATTCTCGGAGAGGGTGGAATCGATCATGAGATTTACGCTGTGGCTATTGGCAACGTGCGCGTTTGCGCAGGCTCCCGCGGTGTTCGATGCGAAGTCAATGGACCGCTCCATCGACCCCTGCGTCGATTTCTATCAATACGCTTGCGGCGGATGGATGAAGGCGAATCCAATCCCGCCAGATCAGACGCGCTGGCTGCGCTTCAGCCTCCTCTTCAATCAGAATCTCACCACTCTTCGCACGATTCTCGAAACCGCTTCGAAGACCGAAACCAAGCGGCCGGCCGAACAGAAAATCGGCGACGCCTACGCGGCCTGCATCGACGAAAGTGCGATCGCGCGCCGCGGTGTCGCTCCGATCCAGGCGCATCTCGACCTCGTGGCTGCCCTTTCGAGCAAGAACGGAATCACAGCGGTCATCGGTGCTCTCCACCAGGCGGGCATCGGAGCACTATTTGGGTTCGGCGCTCAGCAGGATCTCAAGAATTCGAAAATGCAGATCGGCTGGCTGGGCACCGGAGCACTGGGACTGCCGGACCGCGATCTGTATTTGAAGCCCGACGAGCGATCCGCCGGACTCAGAAAATCCTACGTCGAACATGTGACCGCGATCTTCCGCTTGGCCGGGCGCTTTCCTGAAGATGCCGCCTCGGCAGCGGATCGCGTCCTGTCGTTCGAAACGAAACTGGCGAGCGCCATGCTCGACCGTGTAGCGCAGCGCGAACCAAAGAATTCCTATCACATCTACTCCGTGGCGGAACTGATTTCCCTCGCGCCCGGATTCGGCTGGCAGGAATACTTCACGAAATCGGGAGTGCCGGCACTGGCATCGATGACGCAGACGCTCAACGTCAGCTATCCGCCCTATTTCCGCGAAGTCGAATCACAAATTGTGCAAACGCCGCTCGACACTTGGAAGGCGTTCCTGACTTGGCAGGTCTTGCGATATTCGGCACAGCGGCTTCCCGCGCCGTTCGTGGAGGAATCGTTCCGCTTTTATGGTCAGGTTCTGGTCGGCCAAAAAGAAAACGAACAGCGATGGAAGCGATGCGTTGGCGAAGTGAACTCATCACTGCGGGATCTGGTGGGCCAGAAATTCGTCGAAGTCACGTTTGGCGACGACGGCAAGCGCCGCATCGATGCCCTTGTAGCCGCGCTCCGTGCGGCGCTAGCGAAAGATATCGATTCGCTGGCGTGGATGTCGGACGGGACCAGGAAGGAAGCGCATGCCAAGCTGGCGGCAATGGCGCAAAAGATCGGCTACCCGGAAAAGTGGCTGGATTACGCAACGATCGACATCCGGCGCGGCGATTATTTCGGAAACTTCGAGCGGATCAGCGCGTTCAACCGGCAGCGGAACATCGCCAAAATCGGCAACCCCGTCGACCCTAAGGAATGGAACGTCCCGGTGCCGACAGTCGACGCGTTCTACAGCGGCCAGAATAATCAAATCGTGTTTCCGGCCGGAATCCTGCAGTCGCCATTCTTCGACAAGAACGCCGACGACGCCGTAAACTATGGCTCGATCGGCAGCGTCATCGGACACGAATTTACACACGGATTCGACGACCAGGGGCGTAAATTCGACGCCGTCGGAGACTTGCGCGACTGGTGGAGCGCCGACGATGCGAAGGAATACGAAAAGCGTGCACAGTGTTTCATCGACGAGTATTCCCAGTTCGAATCGGTTGGGCTGAAGCTGAACGGAAAGCTGACTCTCGGCGAGAACACCGCCGACAACGGCGGGCTGCGCATCGCCCTCATGGCGCTCGTGAACTCGTTGGGCGGAAAGACGGTCGAGAAGATCGACGGATTCACGCCGGAACAACGCTTCTTCCTGGCATTTGGTCAAACGTGGTGTAGCAATGCGACGGAAAAGGTGTCGCAAGTATTGGTCGCGAACGATCCGCATTCGCCTGGGCGCTGGCGGACCAATGGCACGCTGATGAACATGCCGGAATTCGCCAAAGCGTTCGCTTGCCGAGTCGATCAGCCCATGACCCGTGGTCCAGCGTGCCGAATTTGGTAGGCGGGCGCGGCCCCACGGCAGCGCCATATATCGTCTGGTACTATCGCGATGAATGACGCAGGCTTTGCGCATTTCGCATGTCGGGGTGCGCGGCGTGGTCGGCCGCGGGCTGACCGCGGCGCACGTCATGGATTTCGCGGCCGCGTTCGGAACGTTTCTCACGGAGCCAGGGCCGGTACTGATCGGACGCGATCCGCGCGCGAGCGGCGAGATGCTGCGGGAGGGCGTCATCGCTTCGTTGCTCGCCTGCGGGCGCGACGTCGTGGACTTGGGCGTTGTTTCGACTCCCGTGATCCAGCATGCCATCGCGCGAGGAACCCATCGCGCCGCTGGCGGCATTTCCATCGGCGCCAGCCACAATTCCGCCGAATGGAACGCCCTTCGATTCTTCGGAGCCGGCGGAACCTATCTTTCGACCGCCGAGGCCGGCGAACTCCTCGACATCTATCACCTCCGGAAGTTCGCGTACGCGCGCTGGGATGAAATCGGCAAGCTCACCTACCAAACTGACGCGATTGACCGCTACCTCGACGAACTGAATATCGTCTTCAATTTCGACTTGCTGCGCAATGTCCGCGTGATTGTGGACTGCGCGAGCGGAACCTCGTCGATCATTTTGAAGCGCCTCAACGAGCGCTACAGCCTGCGGATTCTGCTCATCAACGAACACGTGGAAGGCATGCGGTTCGCGCATGAGCCAACGACCTCCAAGCGAGTTGTGGCGCTCCAGTTGGCTCCGTTGGTTGTGCCCGTGGGCGCCGAAGCCGGATTCCTTTTCGATCTCGACGCCGATCGGGTCGCGATGGCTACCGAACAGGGCGAACCCATTTCCGAAGAGATGATGCTGGCCCTTCTTGCGGACGATCTGCTGGGGCGCGGACCGGGAAGACTGGTGATCACGAATCTATCCACCACGGCGCTTCTCGAGGAGATCGCCACCCGCCACGGCGGAAGTGTCGTCCGCGTGCCGGTGGGGCGTCAAGCAGCGACCGACGCGCTGGCGACGCATTCGCTCGAGGATATCGCCATAGCCGGAGAGGGTACCGGCGCGGTGATGATGCCCCAATTCCGCTTCGTCTACGATGGCATCGCGGCGATGTTCGCCATTCTGCGAATGATGCGCGAGCGCGGGCGGAAGCTCTCCGAATTGGTCGACGCCTATCCGAAGTATGAGATCTGCAAGGGTGAAGTTCCGCTGATTTCGCAGAAAATTCCTGCATTGTTTCTGGAATTGCGGAATCGCTATGCGGACGGCACACAAAACACCTCTGATGGGTTGCGCGTGGATTGGCCGCGCTCCGCGACTCGCGGCGAGCGCTGGTTCCATGTACGCGTCAGCCAGACGGAGCCCGTGATTCGCGTGTACTGCGAACAGCGCGGCGAATCTCCCCAGGCTCTATTTGAAGAACTTCTGGATGTGGTGAAGCAATATGCGGGCTGACACAAACGCCGATCTAAGACACGTTCGCCAACATCCGCTTAAAATCGGCGTCTCCGGGATTCGCGGCATTGTCGGCGAGTTTCTAACGCCGGCGCTGACCGCCGCGTTCGCGCAGGCATTCGGAACCTACGTCGGCGCCGGCCGGGTCATCGTCGGAAGAGACACGAGATCCAGCGGCGGCATGCTACAGCACGCGGTCCATTGCGGCTTACTCGCAGCCGGCTGCGAGGTGATCGACGTGGGCGTCCTGCCGACTCCGACGATTCAGATTTTCACCGGCTCCAGCGGGGCGCGCGGCGGCCTCGCCATCACCGCATCGCACAATCCGATGGAGTACAACGCCTTGAAGCTGTTCGGGCCGCACGGGCTGTTCTTCAATCATTACGAACGCGCCGAATTGTTGGACATTTATCACGAGAGCGCGTTCCGGCATGCGGGCAACGAAGAAATGCATGGGGTGCGGCGCGATCTCGAAACGCCCGCCAGCACACACATGGAACGTGTACTGAAGCTCGTCGATGTCGAAGCGATTCGCGCGAGAAAGTTTCGTGTAGCGCTCGACGGCGTCAACGGCGCGGGCTCCAAGCTGAGCGTCTATTTTCTGCGCGAGTTGCTGGGCTGTGACCTCCATGCCATTTCAGTGGACCCGACGAAGCCTTTCCCGCGCGAAGCGGAGCCGCGTTCGGAAGTGCTCGGGGACTTGGCGGCGCTGGTCCGCGACCAGAGATGTGACGTCGGGTTCGCGCAGGATCCCGATGGAGACCGGCTCGCCGTCGCGGATGAAACCGGCGTCGTGATCGACAACGACGAGGTCCTCGCGCTGGCCGTGGACGCGTCGCTCGCACGCAAGCCCGGTCCGGTTGTCGTGAACCTGACGACGTCGGCCGTAATCGATGATGTTGCCGCCAGGCACGGCGCTCAGGTCTATCGGACCGCCGTGGGCGAAGCGAACGTTGTCGAAGTGATGGCGGCCGTGGGCGCGGTGATTGGAGGTGAAGGCTCGAATGGAGGCATCATTCATCCTCGCGTCCAGTTGTGCCGCGACAGTTACACCGGAATGGCGCTGCTCCTCGACCGGATGCAAGTGACGGGAAAGCGAATGTCGAACCTTGCCCGCGAACTGCCGAAATATTACAGGCGATCCGGCAAAGTCGGGTTTCAACACGGACGGTTAGGTTCGGTAATGCAGAAGTTAGAGAAAGCATTTCCGGAGGCGCGCGTCGATCGAACCGATGGACTGAAGTTGGCGCTCAACGACGGCTGGATCCACGTCCGATCCTCGAATACCGAGCCGATTCTCCGCTACGCCGCGGAAGCTCGAACCGCGGCGCGCGCCGATGAATTGCTGGCGGCGGCGGCGAACCTACTACGGTAAGCCGTCTGCCCGATTAATACGAACGATCCGCAGCGGATAATCCGCGACCACGCGCCACTGTCCACCTTCGCCCTTCGCCTCGATTCGCAGTTCCGCCAGACCAGGGACCAGTGCTCGTGCGGGAATCAGCACACCGGGAGTAGCCGAATGCACCGCCGCCAGTGAGCCGCCATTCCATATGACTTTGCCGCCGGAGACGAGCAAAACTCTCTTCTCGGCCGAGACAGCGTCCTTTTCGATGTCCAGCAGAAATACGACGGGATGCGGCTGGGTTCCCAGTTGAATAGTCACTTCGACGCCCCGATGTAGAACAAATAGACCAGTCGCCGGGCCCTGTTCAATGCGAATATCATTGGCGTACTGCCAAAGGAAGTATGCCGCTGGGACGCTGACAAACAATAGGGCCGCGGTGCAAAAAATCGCGACGATCTCAAGCGTCTGCGTGTTGGCCTGGCGCAGTTTTCCGGGCTTGACCACAACGGCCGTCGGCACAGTTTCTGCGACAGGAACGGGAACAGACGGTCCGGCAGGTCCGATCGGAATTCCAGCGTCGCGATGGCGCGGCGGCGTATCGCGGAACATCTCCGCCAGAGCCAGCCGGTCCAGGCATTCCGGGCAATCGACGAAGTGCTTTTCGAAAGCGAGCCGCTCGGCGGTTGGCAGGGTGCGGTCGAGATAACGGTCGGCGATGCGCTGCTCTTCGATGTATTGATGATCCATCGCGAGCGTGTTCCGGTCTTCCACCACGGCGCCCTGATTATCCCACGGCATTCGCGTGAGACCAAGGCGGAAGCCGGCGGAAAAGTACTGGTCAACTGCCAGCCAAAAGAAAAACGGAGCGGCCTTTCGGCTTACGCTCCGTTTCAAACCTTTTACTGTGAGAGCCTTAGACGGCCTTGAGCACTTTACCGTTTTTAATGCAGGAGGTGCACACCGACATCCTCTTGGCCCCACCCTTCACAGCTGCACGGACGCTCTGCAAGTTGATGTTCCAGCGGCGTTTGGTGATGTTGTGGGCGTGGGACACGCGGTTGCCGAACATCGGTCCGCGCTTGCAAATTTCACAGGTCTTCGACATGACACACTCCGGGTAGATCGCTAAAACCGTAGATTAGCACGCTTGCGATCCCGCTGCAACTTGGAGTCTTGTCTCATGCAAGATGAGCCTGAAGGAAGGGTTTGATTCTCATACAAGATGAGCCTGGGAGGGAGATTCCGCATGCTGGGGATTGATCATCAGCATGGACGACGGGAAGTTGAGCCTGGAACAGGTCCGGGTGTT